>JAZQZQ010000001.1:0-60455 GCA_045634125.1 Alistipes sp.
ACACGGTAATGAACTTGTTCAGTATAATCAGGTCGAAGAGAGTGCGTCTTAAAAGTTAATATATTATTATTAACCTCTATTGTCTTTATAATTTCGTCGACTTGGTCTGGATGTGTTTCCACATCTTGTACTGGGTGTTTCTCAATAACGGTATTTCCGTCTACACTATAAGTGCCTTCGAGACTCATCCAACCCCAAACTTTATCCCAACCAATAAGTGTCATCTTGCCATTCGCATCATAATTAATAAATACACTTGAATTGGGATTAAAATTAAACCACTGCCCCACTATCAACTGCGGATAATCCTTGTAAGGGTCTACCTCGTCATCGTCGTTGTCACAACTGCTCATAGTAAAGCTGAGCATCACAGCCACCAGGGCCATTCCAATCATTCTGAATGTCTTCATAATTACTCTTTTTTTAATTGTTATGTTTATTGATATGTAAGCACAAAAAGGCGTTACGACTCACGATAAGCCATAACGCCAACTATAAGATGGTGTATATCCTATAACTATTTGATTATTAGAACTTTGAGTAATGGAGGGGGGGGGTATTTGCAGCACACGATGCAACGACTGCACAAGAGGTGCAGTTCACAGCATTGCGGTATGTCGCCAAAAAGTTATTCATAGCCCAAGTCTCTCAATTTCAATGTGTAAAGGTAATACTTTTTTTGATACGATGTATCACAAAAAGTGATTTTTTATCTTAATTATACTTAATTTATACTACATAGAAGACTACACGCAAAAGGGTAAAATCAACGCTTAAACCATTTTTGCACAAAAAGTCGTTTCACAACGCAACAACCTAATGCAATGTATATCAACAAAATCGGCGGTGAAATAAAATTCACCGCCGAAAGAGGACTGTCTATTTGGAATCGCACCTTTCTTATATAAGTCTTATTTGACAAGTTACACTCGTTGAAATATACCCTACCAACGACCTATATATCTCACAGGGTTCTGTATTTTATGAAAATATTCTGAAATATCTAAACCGAGATATGGGCTATCTGAAATCTCTACTCCTTCAAATTCAATTCGAGTGCCACCGTTATAATCAACATATCGCCAAGTCACTGGTTTATAGACACCAACAATTTTCCCATGAGCAACGCCAAATGCCAATTCTGCAAGCTCTGCTCTCTGCTTTTTTACTCGTCCCCAGTAGCGACGTGTACAGTCATAGATAGATGTACGATCACCCTTACCTTGCAATAAAAGGTCGTACGTCTTGGAGATATTAAAAGCGATAATTAATCTATCCTCCATATTCATATTTTTAAAGTTATATGCAAAGTTATAATTAATTTTTGAATAAAGCGTATCCTTTCGGATAGCCCCACAACCCAAATTCTTGTCAGAAGGGGTCAGATTTGTTCTATCGTAAAAGAAGAGACCTGAGGATAGTACAAGACGTACAGCCTCAGGTCTCTTACTTTTGGGATAGGGCGAAGATGTTGCCCCTTATCACAAAAAATTACAGCATAGCCTTAACCTCTGCTGCTACTGTAGCACCATTATAACCAAACTTCTCATCAAGCACCTTAAATGGAGCTGAGTAGCCGAAGTGGTCGAAACCGTGGATAAAGCCATTCTCGCCTACAAGACCGCGAAGGTTTACAGAGAGACCTGATGTCATACCGTAGCGTGGTAGGTTGCCAAGAACCTCTGCCTGATACTCCTTAGACTGGTCACGGAACAAGCCCTCTGATGGGATAGAGACAACGCGAGTTGCGATACCCTCAGAAGCAAGAAGCTTAGCACCCTCGATAAGTGTAGATACCTCTGAGCCAGTTGCAATCATAGTAACCTTAGCATCCTTATTCTCCAATACTACGTAGCCACCCTTCTCAGCCTTCATAGCCTCGGTGCGGCGAGACTCGCCATTAACTGCTGGCAACGACTTGATATTCTGGCGTGATAGGATAAGAGCCACAGGACGCTTCTCCTCCATAGCCATCTTCCACGCTGCAACGGTCTCCTCAGCATCCGCAGGGCGAAGAACAAGCATTGAGCGCTCGCCAGAGTGGTTGCGAAGGTGCTCCATAAGACGAATCTGTGCCTCATGCTCAACAGGCTCGTGGGTAGGACCATCCTCACCAACGCGGAATGAGTCGTGTGTCCAGATGTAAACAACCTTCTTCTCCATAAGAGCAGATAGGCGAACTGCTGGCTTCATATAGTCTGAGAATACGAAGAATGTACCGCAAGCAGGGATGGTACCGCCGTGAAGTGCCATACCATTCATCACGCAAGCCATAGTAAGCTCGGCAACACCTGCCTGGAAGAAGTTTCCACTAAAGTCGCCCTTAGTGAATGCCTTAGTCTTCTTTAGGAAGCCGTCGGTCTTATCTGAGTTCGAAAGGTCTGCAGATGATACCACCATATTCTCAACATGCTCTGCGAAATAGCCAAGCATAGCTGATGATGCTGAACGTGTTGCATCGTCTGGCTTGATGTTGATAGCCGAGTAGTCGATCTCTGGGAGTTTGCCAGAGTAGAAGTTATCCATCTTCTCAGCCAACGCGGGGTTAGACTTGCGCCACTCAGCCTCTGTAGCCTGCATACCCTTAGCCCAAGCACGCAACTCCTCGCGACGCTGTGCGTAGATCTCCTTAGACTCCTCGAATACTGCGAACGGTTCCTCAGGGTTACCACCGAGATTCTTGATTGTAGCAGCGATGTCTGCACCTGCAGCTGTAAGTGGCTGACCGTGTGTAGATACCATATTCTCGAATGATGAACCATCAGCCTTGCGAGCACCATAGCCCATAATAGTCTTACCGATGATAAGTGTTGGGCGCTCAGTCTCTGCATTCGCAGCCTTCAAAGCAGCACGAATCTCGTCGATAGACTGACCGTTAACTGTGATTACATTCCAGTTCCAAGCCTTATATTTTGCCTCGATATCCTCAGTATCAACCTCGTCGCACTTAGTAGATAGCTGAACATTGTTCGAGTCATAGTACATGATGAAATTAGACAAGCCAAGGTGACCGGCAACACGACCTACACCCTGCGAAATCTCCTCCTGAACAGCACCATCAGAGATAAAGGCGTATGTCTTGTGCGCCATCCACTCGCCAAAGCGAGCAACCATAAAGCGCTCAGCAATAGCAGCACCGAGAGCCATAGCGTGACCCTGACCAAGAGGTCCAGAGGTGTTCTCAACACCACGCATAACATCAACCTCAGGATGACCTGGAGTTACACTACCCCACTGACGCAACGACTGCAAATCCTCTGTTGAGTAGTTGCCAGCCAACGAAAGCACCGCGTAGAGCATAGGCGACATATGACCCGGATCGAGGAACATACGGTCGCGATGTGGGTACGCCATATTGTCTGGATCGTAGTGCAAGAACTCGGTGTAGAGTACGTTGATGAAATCTGCGCCACCCATAGCACCGCCTGGGTGTCCCGACTTTGCCTTCTCAACCATTGAAGCTGCCAAGATACGGATGTTGTCCGCTGCGCGCTGAAGCTTGTTGTTTTCCATAAAAAGGGAGGTTTTTATATTATATAGTTTATACTTAAATTCAACATTTGTTATCTAATCATACAAAGATACGTAAACTTTCTTAATATTGAGTCGATTTGGAGCAAAAAATTTATTTCAATAGAATGATGGTTGCGGACAAAATGTAACACCCAACGTCGCTTTATCTTATTGTCTTTCTTTTTTAAGACAGCAGGAAGATGTTTTAATAGTCCGTTTCGCTGTAGTATCTGTTGTCTCTATATTTTATTTGGAAGAGTTTTGGGAAAAGCCATAGCCCCCACACCAAAAGGTCCTCACATTAAAAATAATACCCGCACTATAGTAATCGCGATTACCATAGTGCGGGTATGACGAAAAAGTTGCTTAACAACTTCCACTAAAAGTCGTAACCGACGATAGCATCGGCATAATTTTTCCAATACGATGCAGACTTATAAGCATCAACAGACTCCATTGGCACATAAATCTTACGATCAGGAGCATTATTATGGAACATAGAAGCTGCTCCCATAGATGGTGTTGTAGCTTTGCAATATACGCTTGTTAAGCTACCGCAATTATAGAATGCATCCCCTGCAATTGCAGTTATACTACCAGGTATAGTTACACTCACTAAGCTACTACAACCAGAGAATGCTGCATATTCAATTGTGGTTACACTATCTCCAATAGTCAGACTCTTTAGACCTATGCACTCTTCAAACGCATAACTTCCAATTGTAGTTACGCCATCTCCTATCGTTACACTCATTAGCTTACTACATCCATCAAAAGCATGCCATCCTATTGTAGTTACAATATCTGGAATCGTTACTTCTGTTAGACCTGTACAATGATAGAATGCATTTTCTCCAATTGCAGTTACACCATCTCCTATTGCTACATTAGTTAGGCTATAACACTCATAAAATGCATAATCGCCAATGGCATTTAAACCGTCTCCAATAATTACATTTGATAGATCATTACAACCCCAGAATACACCCTCTCCAGTTGTAATTACACTATCTGGAATGTTTACATTGATTAGACTACTGCAACCACGGAATGCATAATTGCCAATTGTATTTACACTTTCTGAGATAGTTACACTTTCTATGCTTCTACAATTATAGAATGCGCCTTCTCCAATTGCAACTACATTATCTGAGATAATTACACTTGTCAGACAGCTACAACTAAAGAATGCATATGACTTAATCTCTGTAATATCACTTGGAATAACAAGCTCTGCTACCGCTTTGTTGTTAAGATAAAGATTCTCAGTATAGTATAGTGGATTTGCAGATGAGTTAGCAAAGTCTATTCTTAGCCATGCAGACAGGTCTGAAATATATACACCTTTTAGACTAGTACAACCAGAGAATGCAGAACTTCCAATCACAGTTACACTATTAGGAATAGATATCGTTGTAAGTGTACTACAACCAGAGAACACAGAATCACCAATTAGTGTGATATCATCATCGAAAACAAGGACTCCCTGACCATCAACATATGTATTTGAGAGCAAAATAGCTCCAAAGTTTACTGGCTCAGTGCTGTTTGGGAACAGTTTTTTATTATCGGATGTAGTATACCAAATCTCGTTATTTGGTATCGATACAATCTCATCATTTCCGTTACCAGGATTTTCGACAGGCTGTTGTGGTTTCTTTCCCTTGTTATCATCCTTGTCTGAGCAACTAATGCAAAGCGCACTAAATAGCGCAACAAGTAAAAACAATCTTTTCATAATGTATTTTGTTTAAATAATTTTTCAATTCTCCCACAAAACTACGCAAAATTTTTCAAACATACAAACCATTTGGGTTTAAGGCATTTGAAGCAACAAGAACTATCACTTCGGCAATTTTCACCATTACATAGGTACAGTTGCAGATATTTCAAAAATTATTTGTACCTTTGTCCACTTAGAAATTTAATTTAACACAAAGATATTATGAGTATTGAACTTAGTGAACAGGAGGTATTGCGTCGTCAGTCGCTTAAGGCGTTGCGCGAGCTTGGTATCAACCCATACCCAGCAGCACGTTTCGAGGTGAATGCCTCAGCACGCGAGATTGCCGAGCAGTTCGACCCTGAGAAGGGCAACTTCCAGCAGGTCTCTATCGCTGGTCGTATTATGAGTCGCCGTATTATGGGTTCGGCATCATTCTTCGAGTTGCAGGATGCAACAGGTCGTATTCAGGTATATATCCGTCGTGATGATATCTGTCCAGAGGGCGACCCAACACTATACAACACCGTATTCAAGAAGCTTCTTGATATCGGCGATTTCATTGGCGTTGAGGGTTTTGCGTTCCACACTAACACTGGTGAATTGTCGGTACACTGCCAGAAGTTTACCGTACTATCAAAGTCAGTACGCCCATTGCCTGTTGTTAAGCAGAAGGATGGTCAGACATTCGATGCCCTCACAGACCCTGAGGTGCGCTACCGTCAGCGCTACCTCGACCTTGTGGTGAACCCACACGTTAAGGATACCTTCGTTAAGCGCGCAAAGATTATGCAGACTATGCGCGACTTCTTCAACGAGCGTGGCTACCTTGAGGTGGAGACCCCTATTTTGCAGCCAATCCCTGGCGGTGCTGCGGCGCGTCCATTTATCACGCACCACAACGCCCTCGATATCGATTTCTATATGCGAATAGCTACTGAGCTATACCTAAAGCGCCTTATCGTTGGTGGCTTCGACGGTGTTTATGAGTTCGGTAAGAACTTCCGTAACGAGGGTATGGACCGTACTCACAACCCAGAGTTTACTTGTATGGAGATCTACGTTGCATACAAGGATTATATCTGGATGCAGGAGTTCACCGAGCAGATGCTTGAGCGCGTAGCAATGGCTGTAAACGGCACTACAGATGTTGTTCTCGATGGCAAGACTATCTCGTTCAAGGCACCATTCCGTCGTGTTACTATGACCGACGCTATCAAGGAGAAGACTGGCTACGATATCACTGGTCAGACAGAGGAGCAGCTTCGCGAGGCGTGCCAGCGCCTTAACGTGGAGATCGACGACACTATGGGTAAGGGCAAGCTTATTGATGCTATCTTCGGTCAGTACTGCGAGGAGCACCTCGTACAGCCAACATTCGTTACCGACTATCCTATCGAGATGTCGCCACTATGTAAGCGCCACCGCGATAACGACGAGCTTACCGAGCGTTTCGAGTTGTTCGTAAATGGTAAGGAGCTATGTAACGCATACTCAGAGCTTAACGACCCTATCGACCAGCTTGAGCGCTTCCAGGAGCAGATGCGACTCTCGGAGAAGGGCGACGACGAGGCTATGACTATCGATATGGACTTCGTTCGCGCATTGGAGTATGGTATGCCATCTTGCTCAGGTATGGGTATCGGTATCGACCGTCTTACAATGTTTATGACTGGCGAGACCTCTATCCAGGATGTGTTGTTCTTCCCAACTATGCGCCCTGAGAAGAAGGTTGTTGCCGACTCAGAGGAGGTATACACCGAGGCTGGCATCCCACAGGAGTGGGTGGCTGTTATCCAGAAGATGGGCTATATCACACTTGAGGCATTCAAGAACACTGCCCAGACTGGTGGCATGAAGCTCTTTAACGACCTCTGCGGTTTTAATAAGAAGAATAAGCTCGGCTTGCCTACTGCTGATGTAAAGGCATGGATAGAGGCACAGAAGGCTGAGTAATTAATAATATTTTATAGAATATACCTAAATATGAGAAAGAAGATTGTTGCGGGTAACTGGAAGATGAACACACTCCCTGCTGAGGGTGTTGCACTTGCAAAGGGTGTAGCTGCTGGTAAGGGCGAGGTTTGCGACTGCGTAAACTTTATCGTATGCCCACCATTTACACACTTGCACAGTGTTGTGGAGACTCTCAAGGGTACAAATATCGCTGTTGGCGCTCAGGACTGCGCTACAGAGACTAAGGGTGCATATACTGGCGAGGTATCGGCAGAGATGATCGCTGCACTCGGCTGCGAGTACGTCATCTTGGGTCACTCAGAGCGTCGTCAGTACTACGGCGAGACCTCTGAGACCTTGAATAAGAAGATGGTTCGTGCCTACGAGAACAACCTTATTCCTATCTACTGCGTTGGTGAGAACCTTGAGGAGCGCGAGGCAAACCGCCACTTCGAGGTGTGCAAGCAGCAGCTCGAGGAGGTAGTATTCAACCTTACTGAGGAGCAGTTTAAAAAGCTCGTTATCGCCTACGAGCCAGTTTGGGCTATCGGTACTGGCAAGACTGCAACCGCAGATCAGGCAGAGGAGATTCACGCATATATCCGCAATGTGCTACGCTCAAAGTTCGGTGCAGCAGCTGAGGAGTGCGCTATCCTATATGGTGGTTCTTGCAAGCCATCTAACGCTGGCGAAATCTTCTCTAAGGAGAACGTCGACGGCGGTCTTATCGGTGGCGCAGCTTTGAAGGCAGAGGACTTCCTCGGCATCGGCAAGGCATTCTAATCGCCTGTGATTAACACAATAAAGGGTTGCTCTTTCGCGGGCAACCCTTTTTGCGTTTCACAATCGACCTACTCCATCTCAGCCTCTGTTGTAAAGACCACCTCCATCTGAGTGGTCGAAGCCCTATTTTTAGCCTCGAAGAGAACGGTGTATGTGGTATTTGGTTTAAGACCATCAACCTCTATTACAGGATATATAATATCGACAAACGATACAAGGCTATCAAAGGTTACGGGAATGGTCGGCTCAACACCATCACAACTATCGCCCTCGCAGATAGTGTAGTTTAGCGTGTCAGCATAGCGGAGTAGCACCTTCAGCGTTGCGCCATTTGCAGTTATCTGCGACTCATTTGGAAGATAATGTACCAGCGGTTTATACTCCTCACCACCAACAACTTGAGTCTTTATCTTACCATAATACAAAGCATATAAACCCGTAGACTTGTTTAGTGACGCACAAAACTCCATATACTCCGTGTCGGGTTCAAGACCATCTATATAGTAGTATAGCTTTATTGGATAAGGATTATCGCCCTTACCCTCCTTATATGGAGCAAGGTCTACGACCACACCTCTTGCAAAAACCTCCTCGGCTGTTGTTGGATTGCTGTAATCGAACTCCGAATATGGCATACACATATAGGCAATCTCGTCAGCATTGTAGACGCTCGTATTAGCGTAGATAATATTATGATATATTGCACCTAACTTACCATTGCCCCACGTAGGCTTGGCGATCTCATCCGCAACATAGCCAGGATTACCCACAATCCTACCGCCCTCAACAGTTACAGTATGCTCGCCCGTATTATCTCTACCCTCAAAGCCAAACTCCATATTCAACATACTGCGCGTGCGATTCTCATCCCTCGACACCTCATCCAAACGCGTGAACATCATCCAGCCAGAGGTAGATTCAAGCCAGTAACCCATATAGACAAGGACTATTTTACTTTCATACCACCCATCTGTGCTTTCAGGAACAACCACACCATCATCGGTATTTATGCCCTCGACATCACCAAAGTAGTACTTCTTATTTAGCTCAAAGGGGATGTCGCTCGGAAGCAAAAGACTAAGAGTTATCTGCGCCTCGCGGATCTTATCAGGAGCGACATACTTAAGTTCCTCTCTATGAGCTTTGAAATATGTAACGCCCGACTGAAGATTTAGATTGCGAACCATAGCAAACTCTCCGGTGTAATAATCGCCTATAAGCTCATACTCCGTTTTAAGATATGGCGTGTATATATGGGCATTGTCAAGCCCCAAACTCTCGCTAGTAACATACATCTCAATCAAAGACTTCGTATGGTTGTGTTTAGGATTGGTGCAGAAAGGCTCATCACACTTGCTACATCCTACAACAAGCAGAACGCTGCATATCGCTACTATATTGAAAATAAATCTTCTCATAGTCTAAAGGTTTTAGGTTTATTCAGTTCACAAATTTACCCCCCCCCGTTAAATTTCCAAATTATTTTAGCAAAAAGTATTCAACGGATAGCTGTTTTTGACATATTACATATTTATGTAATGCCCCTTTTTGATTCTACAGAGGTCTAATTCTATGCAAAGTTAATTATTTTTCGCGATATTTTCAACGAAAGCTCACAAAATCACACATCGATGATACTGCGTTTTTACTCGCAATTTGTGAGTAAGAGGGGCTTTGGGCTAGAAAAAAGTAAATTTGAACCGATTTACACAAACCAAACACAACACAATGATACACAACATATTAACAACATACATAGCTAACACCAAGAGTAACAAAATAAAAAAACTTTAAAAATTCTTTCAAAAAAATTTGCAGGATAAAAAAAATGTAGTACCTTTGCACTCGCAATCGAAAGGTTGTAATCGTAAAATTTTAAGGTGTTAGTGTTGCGGAAATAGCTCAGTTGGTAGAGCACAACCTTGCCAAGGTTGGGGTCGCGAGTTCGAGTCTCGTTTTCCGCTCAAAATCGGACAGTTCAAGTAGCTGTCTTTTTTTTGCCCGCGAAGGCAGCAGTCATAAAACTGCGGAAATAGCTCAGTTGGTAGAGCACAACCTTGCCAAGGTTGGGGTCGCGAGTTCGAGTCTCGTTTTCCGCTCAAAATGAAAGAGACAGCTTCAGGCTGTCTCTTTTCGTTTTGTACTGCTAAAACAACGCCTCACACGAAGCGACCCCAAGTCGCCCCTCTCAGGGGTCGGGGGTGTAAATATAGTTCGCGAAAAAACCCACGCGATGCGGGGGTTCGAGTCTCGTTTTCCGCTCAAACGAAAAAGCAGTCCAAACGGACTGCTTTTTTGTTTGACACGATGACCCGCACAAAGCGACTCCACTCGCCCCTCTCAATTACGACATATCGCACGCACACCCCGAACCAATCGGTGATGGGGATATACACCAAACGCGGACATCTGATTGCGAATCTTCGTTTTGTGTAAAACCGCCAAGTTTTTTTTCTCTTTTTTATTGCCGATTGTCATAAGTTGTCAAAAACACGGTGTTACTTTGTACCAAAATCAAAACAACTTACATATGTTAGAAGAATTTGTAAAATGGATGGCTGCACTCCCAGAGTGGGAACGCGACCAAAAGATGGAAATCTTAATTAATCTTTTTGCGCCAAGTCCAGCACACGAGGACTTTCAGCGATTAAAAGGTGCGCTAAAACGCAAGGAGAAGAGGGTTAAACAATTAGAAGCAGAGAATGCTCAGCTTATTAAGAAGCTCAATAAGCTATCAAAGAATTAGCACATCTGCCAAAATAGTTGTAACTTTGTAGGAATCCAAACAATTAACATTATGATTAATCTGCACTTTCTTATACAGCACTACTTCAACAATTGGGATGGAGTATCAGAATGGGAGTCGTATAAATGGCTAGCATTCAAGCATTTTAAAGACAACTGCTATAAAGATTATGCTAATATAAGAGAATGGATTAGTACAGTATTCTGTAAGACTAATAATTTATTATCATCAAAGCAATATCTTCCACTAGGGATGATTAAAGAGTTTGCAACAACTGATGGCGAGCCGATTGCACTAAAGAGCCTTTTCAGCACTTTGCTTCAAGAGGATTCTGTACCCACTGATTACCGAGTGCGAGATTTTATAGCTGGAGCAAAATCTATAATGCTAACTATGGCAGATAGAGGATATGGGAATTGGAAAGGAAGAAAAAACCTAAACTCATATCAAGATGTGCGTGCGGTGTCAGTATATCTATCTTTGTTCTATCCAAATGATTTTTACATATACAAGTTCAATATCTTTAAAGAGTTTGCTAGGCAAGTTAATTATACTATTCGTAGTAAAAATGCTGTTGATAGACTTTTTGAATATCAACGATTATGCGATGATGTAAAAGTAGAATTGTTAAGAAATAGAGAATTAATAGATCGTTATAAAGATTGGTTGAAGAAGGATGGATATGAAGATAATAATTTTAATCTTCTAACCCAAGATTTTATTTATGCTATTGCAGTGCATCTTAATAGCGATACATATAGCAAAATTAAGGGCAAAAAATCGAGAGTGAAAAAACTAAATATTGTAAGTGCTGATGACTTACAATCAACCATTACTTCGAATAAACATTCGTTCGTTGGAGTAAAAGGTATTGAATACGATAAGATTGACAGACAAAACAAAATGTATGGGAATTTTGGTGAGTTATGGGTAATAAATTTTGAAAAGGATAGACTTAGGGAACTAAACATAGACACAGATTTAGTACGCCATGCAGCTAAGGAAGACGGTGATGGATGTGGCTATGATATTAAGTCTGTTGAAAATGACGGTAAAACTCCTCGATACATAGAAGTGAAAACCACAACTGGTGATGAAACTCAGCCTATATATTTTACTAAAAACGAGCTGGCTTTTAGTATGGATCATAAAGAGCATTACTACATTTATCGAGTCTATAATTTTAAGTCGGCAGATGACACTGCAAATTTAACAATTATAGAGAAAACAGGTCTTGACGAGATAAATGCAGAACCCGTAAAATACAGAGCAATAATTACTCATAAATAACATATGGCTATAACAGGTAAACTGCAACAATAGTATTATGTACTAAGTTGCTAAAAATACAACTATCATGATTCCATATAAATCAATATTTGAGATAGATGACCTCACCGTAGATGAACTTATGTCAATCAATCAGCGTAAGGTTTTTGATTATCGAAAGAGAGCTTTTTACGCATCAAATCTAAAAGCCTTGACGGAAGATGAAAAATGGATATTGATACGGCAATGGGAAAAGGCTCCTATAACAGAGGAAGAGTATAACCAGACAACAACTCAAATAGAAAGGTATGAAGATTTATTCCGTTTGTACCTACATCGAGGTGAGTTTGATTTAGCATACGAATATGAGCGATTAGCAGGATGGAACTATATTGACCTCTGGAAGATTCCAAGAGATGTTGTACAGCATAATGAGCCTGAATACTATGTGTGGAGAACGAGTGAGCTTCTGCGTAGAGCGATTGATATAGCAAAAGAGGCGCATAAAGGACAGGTTGATAAGGCTGGCAATGAGTACATAGACCATCCTCTTCGTGTGATGGCTGCTGTCCATAGTGTCAGTGAGAAGATTGTCGGAGTACTGCACGATGTGATCGAAGATACCGACTGGACTTTTGAGAGGTTAGAAGCAGAGGGTTTTACAACCGAAATTATTGAGGCGTTGAAATGTGTTACCAAACTATCGGAAGATGAGCCTTATGATGCATTTATTGAGCGTGTCAAGACAAATCCATTGGCTGTGGCAGTTAAGATAAAAGATCTTGCCGATAATATGGATATACGCCGCCTTAATGAACTAACAGAAAAAGACTTCAAGCGTTTGCAAAAGTATCATCGAGCGTATAAAGAATTGGAGCAACAACGTCGAAAAGGTTGCCGAGTTCAAGAGTGACTAGTGGACGACCGACACTAATGATTACCTAACCTATATTTATCTAAAGAGATTCTGATAGCATAGCGAAAGCATCAAAGAAATAAGTAGAGAAAAAGTTTCGGCTTTTTCTCTTTTTGTTTAGAGATTATGAGTAACTTTGGAAAAGTATTTATTTAATATTATACCATTATGAAAAAACATGCGGTATTATTTGGTAACGGATTAAATCTATTGAATGGTGGTATTTCTTGGAGTAATCTCTTAAAAAACATTTCTAGCGGCACCTTGTTAACTGGGATACCAAACACATTACAATATGAAACAATTATTTTAGCTACTGAATTTTACCTATATGAGCCTCTTATAGATGCCAATGGAGATAGTTTAATTACTTCAGATGGAGAGGAACTTTTTGTTATAGACAAGCCAGCCGAAGAAGAGGTTAAAAACAAAATAAAAAAAGCATTAGAGAACTTTAAATCCAATTTTGCATATGAACGATTAGGTAGGTTGAATGTGGAACATTACATTACAACTAATTATGACCACACACTGTATAGCCAATTATGTAAAGACACATTCAAAAAGGGCGATTCAAATAACACTGAAAGTTTATATAGTATTAGAAGAAAATTTGGATTAAAGAGCAAAGACGGTAAAAGTAAATTCATTTGGCCCATACACGGTACAATTCAACATCCTAAATCAATAATGCTTGGGCTGGATCATTATTGCGGCTCCGTAGGTAAAATAAACGATTTTATCAAAGGCAAATATGAATACAGCTCAGATGGAGAATCAAGGCATTTTAAGGATTTAATTGCGCGTTTAAAGAACCAAGAATGCGAGAATCCCCTTTCTTGGATAGACTTATTTTTTACTCATGACATACATATAATTGGACTTGGATTGCAATTTGAGGAAATAGATTTATGGTGGATTCTAAATAGAAGGCAACGCTATATTAAAAGGTATGCCAATGAAAAACTAATTACAAATAAGATCTATTTTTATGGCAATGTGGGAAATAAAAAGAAAGCATTATTAGAGCGACTAGGAGTAAAAGTATTTCCATTTCGACGCAAAGGATTAACACCATTGGCCCCATCTTATTACGAACAACAATATCAGTACTTTCTCGATAAGATAGAGAAATTGTGTAAATAGCGATTATGTCTAAATTACACTTGGAGCATAGTGGGTAATGATTATGATTGAATACCTCTTACATCCACTGATTTGTGAGCGTTTCAAGAGTGATGCGCGGTATCGTGATGGGCATTTGCGCGTGGTGAATGCGCTACCCGAGAGGCGCGTATTGGGACTTCATTCGCCCGAGATGAAGCAGATGGCAAAACGGCTCGCGCGCGAGGGTTGCGAGGTTATTATGCCCGATGGAGAATGTCAACATTGCGCCAATGGAACTGAGATTATTCGCGCTTTTGAGGCGGTAGCGAGCGATAATCTTTGCTACGAAGAGACCGTTATTTGGGGGTTCCTTATCAATCTGCAAAAGCCATCGTTTGAGGAGCGTTTGGCGATGTTAGAGCGTTATGTGCCGGTGCTCGATAATTGGGCAGTGTGCGACTCCTATTGCGCTCACGCAAAGTGGATGGCGCGTGCCGATAAGGTGGCTCTGTGGGCGTTTTTGGAGCAGTGGTTTGACTCTGAGCGTGAGTTTGAGGTGCGCTTTGCGGTGATTGTAGCGATGACCTATTTCCTCAACGAAGAGTGGCTTGATAGAGTTTTTCAGCGCATCGACAGCATCGATTTCAGTCGCATCAAATCCAAGTACAAAACCGTAAAAGGCAAACCAAAAATTGCTCAACAAGGCACGGTACAAGGCACAGAGCCATACTATGTGCGAATGGGTGTTGCGTGGTTGTTGGCGACTGCTTTGGCGAAGTTCCCCGACCGAACTCGCACCTTTGTCCACTCATCCCACCTACCCGAAGATGTTATAAAGCTCTACATCCGCAAAGCCCGCGAGTCCTTCAAAACCCGCACGGTAGAGGCAAAATAAAATTCAGCTCACCTAATGGTATGCTGAATAACATATAATTTCATAATTTATGTAGGATTCGCTCCATAATAGACAATCTCGACTACAACCTTTCTCGTTGCAGATGCCACATTTGATGAGTAAAGAAGGGTTTTGTGTTGATGCGTTTGAAGCCGAGTAAAGTATATAATTTTTCAGCAACGGGGTTATCGTAGTCGACGATAAGTCCCACGCGGGGGCGTCCCTCCGCAAAGGCTTTATCACAAAATGCTTCGACCAAGGCTCTGCCTACGCCACATCCGCGATACTCTGGAAGTACACCCACAGAGTCAAGATAGTACTCTCCAGGCTCTGTCTCGTCGACAATATTTGGTACTCGTCCTACGCTTTGGCGAAGAACAGCAAAAGTACCCTCTCTAAGCGCATATAACTGCGCACCATCGTACCCCACCACAACACCCGCGACATTGCCGTCAATCTCAGCTATGATAGCATTACGCCAGCTATACTGCGTGGCATCGCCACGAGCAATCTCGGCAAGCACACACATATAGTCCTCGCCACAGTAGTTGCGCAGCGCGCACTCATCGCCAATAGCCATAGCGACAACTTGAGCGATAATCTCAGCATCCTCGCGTGTAGCGTTGCGTGTTATGATTCCTTACGAGGTCATCTAAAACTTTAGCGGCACATTATTACGCTTTAGCAAACGGCTCCAGCCAGTACGCTGATCAAAGATGCTATCCTCGTAGCCCGATTCGTCGTAGTTGCGCTCCGCCCACTTGTCGGCATTTGTAAAGGTTACGCTATGATGAAGTTTGTTCTTATCTACCGTGATTGTAGCATAGCAGACCGACTGAGACTCTTTCGATGCCTTATGGATTGCATCTGCCTTGGCTTTCAACTCCTCAAGATTAAACACCGAAGCCGCCTTGCTGGCGATATCTCCAATGTCGTAGGTAAAGGATTGACGTAGATACTCCGTTTCGTAGATCTCCTTATCACTCATATAACGACCTAAAAAGAAGTAGGCTCCAGCCATCTTCTGCTCCATATCCGATATTGTAGCGCCATACTTCGCTGCAAAGAGCTCTTCGCCAATAGCATCATTCTCGTCGTAGAGCGCCATAATAGCATCGGTAAACTCCTTGGTAGCCTGCACAATATTATCTACTTTGCGGCTATCGGTAAGCACAAAGTCGATACTCTCGTATATATAGTCCGTATTCGTGATTGTCGTATTAATATCCTGATATAGATAGTTATATATACCATCAACAAAGACCTTATCACTATCATCCTCCAAATCTCGTTCAAGCATTAGAACAAGGTAGTTTAACTCAGTAGTAAACATTATCGAGATATGGCTTGAGGCGAGGATATAATCACAATACAGCGACAGAGCTGTTACATACTCCATGGTATTCATCAAGCACGAGCCTAAGAATATCATTCTAAAGTGGGTATCTGCCATATCGAGTGCGGCATTTAGCTCCTCGCAACTCACATAACGCCCCGTATCGGTATCGCGGAGGATGCCTCGAGTGCCATCTATAGCATCGTTTATACCGACCTCAGGATGCCATCCGTTACCATGACCCGAGAAGATGATGATATACCTATCAGATGGTGCAACCTCCTTACTCCATCTGATAAACTTTGCAATGTTCTCTGGTTCGTTAATCGCGTAGTTGTTATCACCCAATAGCTCGAAATCGAACTCTCTGTGTTCACTATCCAAGTAGAGACGACAGGTCTCGCCATCACCATCAGTATACTTACCATCGTAGCCCTTCGACCACTTAACGCAGGCTGTGAACTTGACATTTCTCTTAAGCGGGCGACGCTCGAAATACTCCATGCTCATCTCAATCGCAAGATCCAAGCCACGTCCCGCAGAGACATCCGCTGCACCACCACCCGAGGCATAGTACATAACCGTATATGTAGAGACCTCCTTCTCTTCTTCAGGTATCTCAATCTCTATAATAGGTCTATCCTCTTCTACCTTCTCATCACACCCCACCATAGCGACTGCAAACAGCGCCAATGCTAAAATTCTATATATGTGCTTTACAAATGTCATCCTATTAAACTCTTAGATGTGCAAAGATAGCATTTTTTGATTATATATCACATACCTTTATATGAGACAATAAAATATGGGCTGCCTGAGAGACTCAGACAGCCCATATAGTACTTGATTCTTCTACTCTGCATGCTTAGTAACTACCACTGTAGTCTGGCAAAGATAGTCATCTTCGCCACCCTTTACTATAACCTTGAAGTTATTATGCTTGGCATCGAGATACCCCCACTCAGGCGCAAAGGTAAACTCGAAAGGCATCTTCTCGCCTGAGACTAATAGTTCATGGTTGTGATGCACGATAAAATTTTGGTGCATAACATCGATATAGCATACTCCTCTATAATTACTTATCTCGCCACGGCAGAGGTATGTGTGCTTGGTAAATGACCCATTAGCGCTGGTGTTGTTGCTAATTATTGCCTCTCCGATACACTCGATAGAGAGATTCGAAAGGGTTACACTCTTGTTATTTGTTAGCACCTCGCTGTCGCAGCCCACAAACATTAACGCCATCATACAGATAATAAAGTTCTTCATAGCTTAAAAGTTTTAATTGTGTTTGATTTCACAAATTTACCCCCCCCCTTTAAATTTCCAAACAATTTAGTCAAAAATTAATACTTACACCTAAAAATATGCGCATATGCAACAAAGTGGTCTGCCAGGAAACTCAGTCAGCACTACCCAATTTCTTGTCAGAAGGGGTCAGGCTTGGCCTCGATAAAGAAATTGCCCCAGATGGGACATACTGAGCGTATTTCCCATTTGGGGCAATGATTGAGAGGTCGAGAATGACCCCTTATCACAAGAAATTCTTAGCGAAATAACTCTACATCTGAGGCTTCAGACTCATTGATATAAGATGCCGCCTCAGTAATCTTCTTCGATGCGTACTTAACGAAGATCTTAGCTGGGTTAAGGTACTCCTCAGCCATCTCGTCAGCCTGACGAAGAAGGATGTGAGAGATGATGATATAACCCGCAATCTCAACCAAGCGACGTGAGTGGAAGTCCTTGTAGCCCGCAGCCTCCTTATCAAGAGTCTCTACGCGCTCAACAACCTGCTCGTAAACCTTGCGTAGCTCGATAAGCTTCTCAGCCATAATCGCAGTAGCCTCGCTATGCTCAACCTCCTCGTAGCGCATAATCTGCTCGAGGTATGTACCCTTAGTTACATGGTTGATAGCAGCCACTACCTGCAACTGAGTTGTACCCTCGTAGATGTTCATAATACGAGCATCACGATATAGGCGCTCACAAGCGTAGTCCTTCATATAGCCCGAGCCACCATGAATCTGGATAGAGTCGTAAGCAACCTCGTTAGCATACTCCGATGCGAACATCTTAGCCAATGGAGTGAAGCCATCAGCAAGGCGGTTGTAGAACTTCATCTCAGCACGCTCCTCAGCCTCCAACGAACGGTCGTGAGAGATATGAGTCAACTGCTTGTAGATATCCACAAAACGCGCTGTCTCGTATAGCAAGGCACGCGATGCGATAGTCTTAGCCTCCATATTCTTCAGCATCTCCGATACAGCAGCAAACTTAATGATAGGCTTACCGAACTGCTCACGCTCCTGGGCATACTTCAACGCCTCGCGGTATGCAGCCTCCGACAAACCTGTAGACTGTGCCGCGATACCCAAACGCGCAGCGTTCATCAACGACATAACGTACTTGATAAGACCCATCTTGCGATCACCAACCAATACTGCAGGTGCGTTGTTGAATACCAACTCACAAGTAGGCGAACCCTTAATACCAAGCTTATTCTCGATACGACGTACCTTTACGCCACCATCGCGCTTATCGTAGATAAGCATTGATAGACCACGCGCATCCTTTGTTCCCTCCTCAGTACGAGCCAACACCAACGAGATGTCGCCATCACCATTAGTGATAAAACGCTTACAGCCGTTCAAACGCCATACGCCAGCAGCCTCATCCCATGTAGCCTTGAGCATCACAGCACCAAGGTCTGAACCTGCATCTGGCTCAGTAAGATCCATAGCGCAAGTCTCACCAGCAGATACGCGAGGTAAGAACTTTGCCTTAATCTCCTCTGTAGCGAACTCGTTGATAGTCTCAGCACAGTCCTGCAAGCCCCAGATATTCTCGAAGCCAGCATCTGCACGTGCCACCATCTCGTTAGCCATAGCAAAGCAAGTTACAGGCATATTCAAACCATCGTACTTACGTGGGAGGGTCATACCGCCCAAGCCCGCCTCGGTCAAAGCCTCGATATTGCGAACAGTACCCGAAGCGTACTCTACGTGGTCGTTAACAACGCGAGGACCCTCGTGGTCTACACCCTCAGCATTTGGGGCGATAACCTCACCACAAACATCGCCCACGATCTCCAATACACGACGGTATGAGTCCAATGCATCCTCAGCATCCTGTGGTGCATAGTCGAACTCCTTAGCATCGGCGAAATTACGCTCCTTAAGCTCGATAATTCTCTTCATCAAAGGATGAGAGAGGTGATACTGTAGATCCTTATTATCTAAATAAAAGTTTGCCATCGCTTACTACTTTGAATTCTGTTTGTAATACTTAATCATCTTAGGAATAACCTCCTCAACACTACCAACAATAGCATAGTCTGCGATCTTGTTGATAGGAGCCTCTGGGTCGGTGTTGATAGATACAATCATTGCCGAGCCATCCATACCTGCGGTGTGCTGAATCTGACCAGAGATACCACAAGCGATATAGAGCTTAGGGCGAACAGTTACACCTGTCTGACCAATCTGGCGCTCGTGCTCAGTAAAGCCAGCATCTACAGCGGCACGTGAAGCACCTACCTCGCCACCAAGAACCGTAGCAAGCTCGTGAACAAGACCGAAGCCCTCCTTAGAGCCTACACCATAACCACCAGCAACGATAATCGAAGCACCCTTGATGTTAATCTTGCGCTCCTCAATATGACGCTCTACGATGCGCACTGCAAGGTCGGTATCCTTAACCATTGGCTTCCAGTTGATCTCGCGAATCTCGCCCGCAGCAGGGGTAGCCAACTCCTCCTTACGCATAACACCCTCACGAACAGTAGCCATCTGTGGACGACACTCAGGGTTTACGATAGTAGCGATGATGTTACCACCAAAAGCTGGACGAATCTGGTAGAGCAATGAGTCGTACTCCTTACCAGTCTTAGCATCCTTATGCTCGCCGATAACAAGCTCTGTACAGTCTGCTGTAAGACCGCTGTGAAGAGCCGATGATACACGTGGTGCGAAATCACGACCTACAGGTGTTGCACCAAAGAGTGCAATCTGAGGCTTCTCCTGCTCGATAAGACCAACCATAACAGCAGTGTGTGGCAATGTGCGGAATGGGGCAAAAATCTCGTCGTCTGCAACCCAAACTACATCAGCGCCATACTTTGCCAACTCCTTAGCGTGGCACTTTACATCCTTGCCGATAGCCACAGCCTCAAGCTGCACGCCAAGAGTGTTTGCCAACTCGCGTCCCTTGGTAAGAAGCTCCAACGATACGTCGGCAATCTCCTTATCCTCAATCTCGATATATACAAATACGTTATTCATACCTTCTAACTCTTTGATTAGCCGAGCGTATGGCTCGCAATAAGTTCCTGCATCAAAGCCTCGATGTCCTTATCCTCTGCAGTGAGAGTCTTAGCCTCCTTAGCCTGGAATACAACATTCTCAATCTTCTTAACCTTTGTAGGCGAGCCTGCCAAACCAAGCTGCTCAGGGTCTGGATTTACATCTGCTGCCGAGAACTCGATGATATGTAGGTAGTCGCGCTCAGCAACAAATGCTTTACGCTCCTCTGCTGCCTCTGCCAACTCAGATGTTGCGAGTGCATACTTAAACTTCATCACACGCTTAGCGTTACGAGGACGACACTCCTTAGCCGAAGAGTTTACGGTGATAACCGCAGGAAGTGGAGATACCACAACCTCAGTACCGCGCTCCAAACGACGCTTGATAGTAATCTCGCCCTCCTTAACATCTACAAGCTCCTCAGCATATGTAACCTGTGGGAGGTCGAGCTTCTCAGCCACCTGAGGACCTACCTGAGCGGTATCGCCATCGATAGCCTGACGACCTGCAACGATGATATCTGGGTTTATCTTACGAAGTGCGCAAGCCAATGCGTACGATGTAGCCAATGTATCAGATCCTGCAAACTCTCTACCTGAAAGCAAATAGCCGCCATCAGCACCACGGAACATAGCCTCACGAATGATGTCTGCAGCACGCTGTGGACCCATTGTTAGGATGTGAACTGTAGCGTTGCCAACACGATCCTTAAGCTGAAGCGCCATCTCAAGGGCGTTCAAGTCCTCTGGATTAAAGATTGCGGCAAGAGCAGCACGGTTTACCGTACCCTCTGGGGTCATAGCATCCTTACCCACATTGCGAGTGTCGGGTACCTGCTTTGCCATAACCACTATTTTAGTAACTTTTTCCATAACAATATCTATTGTATTTCACTATTTTCTTTCCTGCGCTATCTCATGTAGCGACCGCCAAAGATACGACAATTTTGTCAAAATCACCATATCATATGGCTCAAAAATTATATCAATTTTCACAACACACTGTATGCCAACACATTGCACACAGCGCCAATTTTACTCTTTTACTACATCGGAATATCTACTCCAATGCGACGATAGCAGTTGAGTAGGTTGTATGCTATGACCTCTGGACGGAATCTCTGGGCATACTCCCAACCACGCTCTACCATCGTAGCTCGTAGCTCCTCGCTCTCCACAACGCGCTTAATAGCCCTCAACAGACCCTCACGATCATCTGCGCCGACATATATCGAGTCGGGACCACCCACCTCCTCAAGGCTTGAGCCACGCGCTGCAATTACAGGCACACCAACAGTCAACGCCTCGACAATAGTCGTCGAGAATCCCTCGTAGAGCGAGAGCATAAGGTAGGCTGTAGCCCCCTTGTATATCGCTGGCATATCCTCGTCGGCAACACCATACAATAGGCGCACACGACTATCCACGCCGAGTGCCTTCATCCTGCGCACAAGATTGGCTGTCTGCTCTGTGCCACGACCCACAATAACGATATCGACACTGCTATCCATCTGTGGCAAGGTCTCGATAATATGGTTTAGGTTTTTGCGGGCATTATGCCTTCCCGCCACAAGAAGGTAGCGGTTAGGCAGGTTATATCGCTCCCTTACGCGCTCCATTTCAGCCTCGGTAATAGGCTCGCTAAAACGATAATGACAACCACCGTAGATAACATCAATCTTATCGGCATCGATATGAAGATAGCGCACAAGATCACGCTTAACGCACTCACTCACAGCGACAATCCTATCAGCACGGCGCATCGACGAGAGCATTATAGCACGACGGTAGAAGTTGTATATCGGAGTAAAAAGTCTGCGGAGTCGCAAAAACTCAAGGCTATGCACGGTAACCACCGAGCGGATATTACGAAACTCAAGACCCAAAGGCACCAAGCCTGCAAGTGCGTGATAGAGATCCACATCGCCACGCTCCATATCGCGTCCTATGTGCCACATACGCCACAACCACGACAGCTTACGCCATACGATGCCATCTGGCTCCATAGACTCCACATTTGCACGCTCAGCCAAGGCATCATAGTCGCTATGAGGCTCGCTCTTCTCGATATACATACGAAAATATGCGCTCTTGGGACAAGCATTAGAGAGGGCATCTATCACGAAGCGCGCATAGCTACTCTGCTTCGTGTTACCCCTATAGGCGTGCTTGGCATCAAAGCCGATGGTATAACTCCTCTTCATCACTCACATATATAACACACACGCAACGCGCGCGCGTACAAAGTGCAAAGATAGCATAAAATTCCTAAACTCTCAAAATTTCGCTAACTTTTGGATGTTTTATACTCCCCACAAGCGCAAAAATGGAGGCTGTTGCAGAGCAAAGAGAGATACTACGTCACCCTAAGGAGGGGCAACCAAGACAATAAGGGTTGCACCCAGCCCCTATGCCCCGACGTGAGGATCTACCGCTGTTTTAGTGCGTTGTGGGTTGTAATATTACGTATCAGCTCGGCTGTTCACAAAGGTAGATTGCCACAGAATTGCACAGAAACTGAGTGGGTATCAGTACGGTATACGATGCAATTCTTCGCAATGACGGGGTTTATCAAAGAAAGCGAAATTGCAGTAAAAAACGACAATTTCGCCAGAGGAATTTCCTTATAGTTAGAGGTTGAATAAAAAGATTTAGTTTTAGGCTTGCGAAGACCGAAAAGCGCAGTTTACTAATCGTAAATGAGCATTTTGAGGACGAGCATAACGACAAAATAAACTTTTTATTCAGCCTCTTATAACTGCGGGCTTGATTATGCCCGCAGAAATAAATTAAATCGTTAAGGGATGTTCTATAAATTAGTAAATTAAGTTTAACAATAGGTAGTTTTATTTTATATTTCGGTCGCTTCTGTGTCTATTTCGGCATCTTTCTCATCTTTCCTCGGTTGCTATGCTCGCATAGCGCCCTCGAAAGAGATAAAAAATCTGTTCGAAATATCCAACAAAATCAACTCGACCTAATTTATAGAACCTCCCTTAAATAAATTGAATGCGCTACGCTTTTATTCTAAGACAGGGCGAACAGACTGACCGTAGCAGCGATTGCCCCAATTCCAGTAATAGTCATCGCTACTGAAGTAGAGGCGGTAAGCGCGGTAGTCATTGTCCTCGTAAGGCGTAGAACTCCAATAGCCAGCGGCAGGCCAGAAGATACTATTACCGTTAGGTCCTGTTACTTTGTAACCATTAACGCCATTAAGCGAGGTCCTCTCCCAAGAGCAATTGTTTTTCAACTCGCTTAGTTCTGAATAGGTTGGCATACGCCATGCGCCACCCCAATTTGCCGTCGCGGCATCGTATTGTGGATTGCCCGAAATATCACCAAGGTCTACTAACTCGCCTTCATCCCAATAATCATCACCATCGTAATCAACCCAATGCTGATAATACTCCCAAACATAAATACTCTTAGGACTTGTTTCGCCCCAAGCAAAGTTATCGCCATGATCCTCGGGACTATTTGCGCCTACATTGCAGCAAGCCCACTTGACGCTTAAGCCCAAGTCTACAGCGTGTGGATGGTTTTCGTTATTACAAGCAGAGGCCTCCATCTCGGCAATAAATACTGCTTCATCAATAATCTCGCCATCGCAACGATAGATACGGGCAGTAAGTCTCTTTTCCTTTGTATTTGCACGAGTCTCAGATGGTGTCCAACTAACGCGAGCAATGCCCGAGGCATCAGACAAGACCACATAATCCGACAACTCGCCACACTCTACATCAAAGACAACAGCAGCATTCTCGCAAGCTGAATATTTACGGGTAAGAGGGCTATAGGTCTCTACCTTAAATATCAAATCTACACTCTCGCCATCCTTGACCTGCTTACGACCGCTCGAAGGGGAGGTCAATGTAATACGATTAGGCGAGGTTATAAGCAGGGTGTCATCCACAACATTAAACACATCCGACTCAAATACACTTATCTCACCCAATACACCAAAGTCCAAATCAAGACCTAAGCGCATATCCAGGCCACTGAAATACTCGTCTGTCCATCCAACATAGTTCTCGCCATCGGTAGAGGCTCTAAAACCTGCCTTTACCTCCTCTTTAATATATGAGCGTGGCTCAAACCACGGTCCTATAAACTTATAAAAGCCTATCTCTAATTGAGGATAGTAAGAGAGCTTTGCGTGTGCCGATGCCTCTGCCTGAATAGTTGGGTGATATATCTCCATCTTTGGAGTTGCGCCCTTAATAATATTCGTACCCCCAGTTTTACTCCAAGACAAACCCGCCTCGAGATCCAAACTAAGCTTTACGCCGCCCGAGACATCGACACTACCACTTGCGCCAAGCTCTACATACTGACCAAGATGTGTATCAACAACGACTGGGACTATAACGCCACCAACCCTAAACTTAAATACCTTGGTTGGGATAACATTACGCGCCAAAATTCGATCATCTGTAAAGGTGGCACTATTCTCATAACGATAATGCATAAGCATATCTGCACCCATTGAGCCATGCATTTTGTAGGCAAAATACTCTAACTCGCCAACCTTACCTAATGTACCATTGCCAGACTGTTCGCCAAAGTCAAACTCAAATATACCATTTAACCCTGCGTTGATAACATACTTATCCCACCATAGACGACCTCCGCCACCCTCAAACAATGTAACGCCACTATAATTCTGCTCATAAGACCATAACTCGGCGTTAATAGGATAGCTCGCCATAGGCGATGGCGATAAAGCGTTATAGACCTCAATATAATTACCATGCTCATCCAAATAACCTACAGCAGCAGGAGTAATAACGGGGCGACCATTGCTATCCAAAGCTCGAGTATTGCTATTGGTTGAGAGCGTAAAACTTGTATTGCGGAATAGGTTGCACATATTTCCCTGAGTAGTCTCAAGCGTTGCGGTATTACCATTTATTGCAACATCCTCAACCACACGAATATCAAACTTATGTTCCGCAGAGAGGACAACAGCACTACCCACCTCAACATCTGGCACATCACCATCGGAATAGGTAATCGTAAGAACTCCGCTATTAGCATCGTATTGCGTTGTGGTGCCAGAATCGTCAAACCTCATATCTACATAGTCGGTTTCTAACTTTTTCTCCTGTACAACAGATATTGTAGTACGAGCAAATCCACTCGACACTATCAATTCCAAACTTCGATCCTCTTCAAACTCATTGTCTGTAACCGAGATTACTATCTCTTTACCATCCACACCCTCTGCAGGGGTTACAGTACACCAATCATTTGCCCCGCTAATACTCCACTTACCACTACTCTCAATGGTCAGCGTAGCACTCGATGCTGTGCTTGTAAAACTCAACTCCGAGGTTGGCAAAACCCTAACATATTGATTATTTATGTAATCCTCGACGTAGTCGCAGGACACAAATATCAATAATGAAAACAAAAGTACAAGTAGTCGTTTCATAAGAATAATTGTTTGTGTTTAGCAGATTTGTCCCAAAGGTAGCAAAAATTTGGACAAATAACAAAATCTAATCGGGTTTTAACAACCTGAGAAATCGAGGATTAGTATAGGCACAAAAAAAGAGACTACCGAAAGGTTTTCAGTAGCTTTTTGCTACCTTAGTATCAAAACTTGCAACCCCTCTGGAGTATGCAACTTTTGACACAACCTTCCGATTAGCCTCGCCAACCTAAAACTACTAACCTAAATGAACCTTAAAACTTCGCTGCAAAGGTAAGCATTATGTTTTAATCGTCCAAATATTTTATTAAAAATTTTCAATAATTTTTTCAATTGTTTTAATTTCTCCTATTTTTAGGGCTATTTTTCGCCTAAAACCAGAGATTTAGCGATAGGTAGAGCATACGAGGATAGGAGTAGCTATGCATCTCAGCAGACTTAAAAACACGAGAATAGTAGTCTCGATCGACGCATCGGATGCGGTTAGACTCATAGCCACTTGCCACCCAGCTACCACCCAAAAGGTTTCTTACCGCAAGCATAACGTTAAGCGATGTGCCACTCTGCAACTTCAATCGACGCGACAAGGATAAGTCTACGACCGTAGCCGAGGGCAGGTTATGCTGTGCCATAAGTGCCGAGCGCTCCTCCTCGGAGACAGCAAAGCTCAGCACACGCTCTGAGCGTGGCACAAACGATGGAGTGATATAGCCACCGTCGCACCATGCAAGCGAAGCTGTAGCGCTCCAGCCACTATGACGGAAGGAGATATCGCCATAGGCAACAAACTCCGCACTGCCTCGATGGCACCCCTTAATATTCACGTTAGAATTGGCGATAAGAGCATTATCACGATTTGAATAGAGATCTATCTGCGTATTATCCACATAACGGTACGATGAGATAATTGCCCTGAAATTCGATGAGAACATCGCATTCCAGCCTATCTCAGCACCCAAATCCAAGCCATAGCCAAGCCACGAGATACCGCGAATAATGCCATTGGAGTACAAGCCCGAGAGGTCATCATAATATCGAACTACATCAACACCATCCTCGAAGTAGTTCGCAAAGAGCAAGGCACTTAGTCGGAGCGCTATACTTGGCACTACCGAGTATGACAGCTTCGCCACGCGACGCTTTGAGGCTACAATATCTGCTACAACACGGTTATTATACTCAGGATTGAAGAAGAGATTGTCCATATCATGACTCTCCTCGGCAACGAGTGCAGAGGCAGCAAAGGTTTGATTATCCCTCACATAGCTCCAAGCGAATGAAAAGGCATAGGGCAATAGCGCCACACTATGCGACCTGCCATACGATCTCTCACCACTATACAGCTCCTTTTCAAAATATCCCATACGCCAGATACGCTCAGAACCTATATTTGCACTCAACGCAAAGCGCATATCATTCCACTCCCAGTCAGCACTACCAAAAATCTCGGTTTTGAATCTTCGCAAAGCATAGTTGTAGCCAAAGGTCTCCCCTTGGGTAATCTCCAAATCCTTACTTTGCAGATTATTTTTCGTACCGTTATAGTGGGTGGCATCATCCACTAAGTAGTAGTCCAGATCTAATATGTGAGTCGCCCCAAGCAGATCATCCAACACCTTATATCTATGGTAGTTAGCAAAGTTCACGCGCACGCCATACTCTACATTTACGCCCTGCAACTTCGAATCAAAGGCAAGGAGTAGATCTCCATTGGCAATATCCTCTCTACGCGACTCCACAACATACTTTGCATGACCATCCAGTTGCAGGGCGTTAGTATGGCGCATACCTGCCCAATCAATCTGCGTATAACGCAAATCGTCTCTTAGCCACGCATCAGTAACAGGCGCTTTATCCGATGGATGGTCGTAATATGATGGGAGATAGTGATAGTTATCAGGCAGAGGTGTAGGAGCATCAAACCACCCAAGCGACGATACACCCTCCTTAGCATAGTAGAGGTCTGCGGTGAGGTGCATCGTAGTCGAAACTGCCACCCTATAATCCCACGCTAACACGACCTCTGGACGAAGCATCTTTGCCACGCGCGAATTACGCAACTCCCCATTATCAATACCCCAAAGCGGGTTGTACAATCTATCCCTAAGAAGCGAGTAACTCTCCTCAACAGAGGCACGTCGCAAACCTCGCTCCGAAAGGGGCAACAAAGCAAATATATTGAGCTTATTACGCTTATCTGTCCAGGTTGCACCAACTGAAAGGTCGAGAATATTAGCATAGACACCTTCAATATAGAAATCGTCGCCACCAGCCACGCGCACGGCAGTCCTATACGCCCAGCCATCCTTTAGCAACACACCCTTATACTCAGGTTTATAGCCAGCATAGTATGAAAATCCTGCCGTATAGCCCTTATTCAAGAACTCAGCTCTTAGCAACTGCCCTCGATAGAGCCTTTCATCAGGATCGAAGACCTTTGTGGAGTATATCGAAGAGCTAAGATCACCCCTATCCACCTCGCTATATAGCCTTAACTGCGAGAGCATACGGGCAGTAGTATAATCTATCGGATGCCTATCTATAGCATACTCTTCAGCACCCCACTCGCCCATATTTCGGTAGTTCAACACGCGCAACGCGTACTCCGACTTCTGGGCAATATTTGCCACATAGCCCGCACGTGGAAGCTCCATTAGAAGAGTATCCTCCAACGAGATAAGTAGCGGCTCGTCCTCCTTATAGAATTTATAGGCACGGTAGTCGAAATCGACTTCCTGCGCTGATACCCTGCCACATAGCAATATCAGCAACCCAAAAATCGCAACAAACCTCGCCCACCAAGCCATAACAACCGATCCCTATTTCAACATATCATAGATACGTGAAGCGTACAACACATCGTGCAGACCAAGACCAATATTGTACGAAAGGATACGCTCCGAGTCGTTCTCTCGACCCTTAACTTCGCCCTTTAGCACCTCCTCAATCTGGTGAAACTCTCTGAACTGAGAGAAATATTTAAAACCCTTAACATGGTCTGTATCATCGGCATACACCTTATCAAAAGTAGTGTCGCAATTCTGGAAACCGCGTGTATGCACAGGCACAACCAAGACACCAGGCTTAAAGAGGCTCTCATCCTCAACCAAGAGACCGCTCGCATCGGTAATGCACGACACCACGACATCTGCGCCACAAACTAAATCAGATGTGTTATCAACTATAGAGAACGTCGCATTTGGATAGTGTTTGTACTCATTGGCAATCTTCTCTGCCTGATCCTTATACTTAAAGAGTCGGATATTTAGTTGTTCATCCTTGCAACTCTCCAACAGACAAGTAAGCGTTGCTCGGGCAGTGCTTCCAAGACCAATAAAGGCATACTCCTTAGCCACAGAGTTACGGAAGGTCTTAATGGCAAGTGCTGCCACAGCACCAGTGCGCATAGCCGTAATCCAATCGCAATCGACCAATGCCAACAACTCTCCATTGTTAGAGTCGAAGAGCATCATATCGCTCTTAAGTGCTGGCACACGACCCACAATACGCGACACCACCTTAGCACCAAAGCGACCATACTCCTTTGGTAGTAGGCATGGCATAGTAGTAAAAAAGTCGTTTCCTGTAGGATGCACCGATATCTTTGCTGGGAGCTGGCACTCGCTCTTCATAATAAATGCTTCACGCACCCAATCTACACACTTTGTTGCCGAGATATTTAGTGCTACTATCTCGCTGTTTGTTATGCTCTTCATATTAGATATACTCTTTTAATGCTTCGGTAAGTTTGTGATTATCCTTTCTATCGCGTACTGCAAGACGAATGTAACTACCTCGACTAAATGCCGACTTGCCAGAGCAATCCTTGATAAGGATATCGTGGTCGGTAAGTAGGCGCACAGCCAACTCCTTAGAGCTGAACTTATCGGTTAGAAGCTCACAGAGGAAGTAGTTTGCCTGCGACGGTATAACACGCAAGTATAGTATCTGCTGCAACTCCTCAAAGAAGAGCTTACGCTCCTCTCTAAACAGCTGACACGCTTTGAGATAGTCCTTATGATACTTCTCGTAAATCTGCATATAGAACTCGCCAAAGGAGTTGATATTCCATATCGCCACCTCCTTCTTTAGGCGTGCAATGGTCTCAGTATCGCCACTCGCCAAGACACCAAGGCGCAAGCCTGGCACACCATACGACTTCGAGATGCTCTTTACAACGTAGAGATGCTTATTACCCTCCAACACCGCATTATGTAGCAACGAGAACTCGCCCTCTGTATCGACGAAATCCACAAACGACTCGTCTACAATAAAGTTCACACGGCGCTGCTTAGTCCACTCGATCAAGCGCAACAAATCGGCGTATGGGATATAGTTGCCCGAAGGGTTGTCTGGATTGATAAGAAGGAGTGTTCCAATCTCCTTATCGCCAAAGTACGCGATAATATCATCGGCATCATACTGCATACTTGCATTTGTGGGCAGGTAGGATACAATGCGATCCTTATCACTTCTATTAGGGTACTCCTCAAATGTTGGATAGATAACACCTATATTTGAGGTATGCCTCTCGATAAAGGCCTTGATAAGCTCCGCAGCACCATTACCCACTGCAATAAACTCCTGCTTAACACCGAAGTACTTGCCAGCCAAGAGGCTATTTACACGCATACCAGATGGGTACTCTCTTAATAGTATGTCGAAGCTCGCCTTAAGTTCGTCGACCATCTGCTGTGGTGGGAAATATGGGTTTACCAAATAGCAGAAGTCGAGCATATGTGGATAGCGCCAGTAGCCACCATAACGCGATGCGATGGCATTATATCGCTCTTCGTCGGTAGGTGCAAACATACTCGATGCGATATCAAGATCCTGAATATCATCTATCTCGTACCACTTCTCGCCACTTAAAGGCAACGCCTTCAAAGGAGAGTCGTCGAGCAGTGTGATAACCTTCAATACCTGCTCATAGTACTCGTTCTTACCTAAAGCGTGGCAGTACGCCTCCAAGAATGGGACATAGTGCGTTGCTGAGAACTCCTTGCTGAATTTGTAGATATTCACAGTCTTATAGTAGGAGTTGATATCCGAATATTTGAACTTATCCTTAGTAAGGAACTCCACAATGTTATTATCCTCATCGAGTGTTACTACTGTACCATCCATCCAACTCTCATACTTATCCACAAGGGCTAGGGTTGGATATGGGTCGTTGATAATCTTTGTAAGAATGCGACTCTCGAATATTAAATCCGACTCCAACAATATAGTATCATCGGCAGTAAGATACTCCCTTGCAAGAAACAACGAATAGATGTTATTAGTCTTGTCGTAGACGCTATTCTCCACGTAGACTATCTCCATCCCGCGATACTCATCACCAATAAGACTCTTAACATTCTCCGCTTTATATCCCACCACAAGGACTACCTTACGGATACCTGTCTCATATATAGAATCTAATATTCTGTGTATCAGACGCACACCATTTACCTGAAGCATACATTTTGTGTTGTCATTGGTTAGCTCGCCCAACCTGCGACCCATTCCTGCAGCTAAGATTATTGCTTGCATAACTCTATATTCTATTTTTGCTTAATATTCATTATTACGACGTTGGTAGTTGCCCGAGATTATATCATCGAGCCACGCCCCATTCTCCATATACCAGCGCACCGTGCGATCGATACCCTCCTCAAACTGTATCGAAGGCTCCCAGCCAAGCTCGCTACGTAGCTTCGACGAGTCGATAGCATATCGAGCATCGTGACCGAGGCGGTCGGTAACATACTCTATCAACCCCAACGAGTAGCCCTCAGGGTTGCCAAGATATCTATCTACCGTCTTGATGATGACCTTTATAAGGTCGATGTTGCGCCACTCGTTCGAGCCGCCTATATTGTAGGTCTCGGCAACCTTGCCCTCGTGAAATATCGTATCTATAGCGCGAGCATGATCTTCGACATAGAGCCAGTCGCGGATATTCTCGCCCCTGCCATATACTGGCAGTGGCTTACGCTGGCGGATATTGCTTATAAAGAGCGGAATCAACTTCTCTGGAAACTGATTTGGACCGTAGTTATTCGAGCAGTTTGTAACTATCGTAGGCACACCATACGTGTCGTGGTAGGCGCGTACAAAGTGGTCTGACGACGCCTTGCTTGCCGAGTATGGACTATGCGGATTGTAGCTTGTCTGCTCGGTAAAGAGGGTATTATCAAACTCCAACGCACCATATACTTCGTCGGTGGAGATATGGTAGAAGCGCTTACCTTCATAGCCCTCCTCACGACTCTCCCAATATATTTTTGCCGCCTGCAAAAGCGAAAGAGTACCCATAACATTGGTCTGAGCGAAGGCAAACGGTTCGGCTATAGAGCGATCTACATGGCTCTCAGCAGCAAGGTGGATAACACCATCCACGCTCTCCGCCTGCATTAGGCGTAGCACCGCATCGTAATCGCAGATATCCAACTTTACAAATTTGTAGTTGGGCATCTTCTCCACATCGCGCAGATTGGCAAGATTGCCCGCGTAGGTTAGCTTATCTACGTTGATGATGTTATACTCTGGGTACTTATTCACAAAGAGGCGCACAACATGGCTACCAATAAAGCCCGCGCCACCAGTGATTATTATATTTCTTTTTGCCATATTACATCTTATTTATGCACTCCTCAAGCGATACTCTCCATTCAGGAATCTCACCCCCCAACGCATTGCAAATCTTTGAGGTATCAAGCACCGAGTAGGCTGGTCGGGGAGCCTTTGCCCCATACTCTGCTGTAGTGCAAGGCTTTATACGACACTCCATACCACCAATTTCCACTATCGTACGCGCAAAGTCGCACCACGATATTTCGCCACGATTCGAGTAGTGGTAGACACCCGACTCGAAACCCTTTTGCTCGCATATCTGCACTATCACTCGAGCCAAATCACGAGCATAGGTAGGCGAGCCTATCTGGTCATTTACCACACGCAACTCATCGCGCTCCGCAGCAAGACGCAAAATAGTCTTTACGAAGTTCTTACCATAGGTCGAATAGAGCCACGAGGTGCGGATGATAATATAGTCGCATCCCGACTCCTCGATAAGTCTCTCACCCAAGAACTTTGTTCTGCCATATACGCCCAACGGCGCTGGCGCTGCACTCTCCGCAATAGGAGCACTAAACCTCTCTCCACCAAAGACATAGTCAGTGGATATATGTATCAATCTCGCTTTATAGCGCCTTGCTACTCTCGCTAATAGCGCTACCGCCGTGGTGTTTACACGCTCGGCAACCGCAGGCTCCATCTCTGCCCTATCGACATTGGTATAGGCAGCGCAGTTGATAATTGTATCTATCTCGTTGCGCTCAACAAACGCGATTACAGCATCCTCATTCGTAATATCCAACTCTGCGATATCCGTAAAAAGATAGTCTGCCGAGGCGATGACCCCAAGTTCACTGCCCAACTGACCATTTGCACCTGTAACCAAGACCCTCATTGCGCACTACAAATTTTTATATTCGCTATCCTTCTTTGAAAGGATAATATCCTCCTTTGGAAGTCTCCAGTCGATACCGATACGTGGGTCATCCCACGCGATGCCACACTCCGCCTCGGGGTGGTAAAACTCGTCGCACTTATACTCAAAGAGAGCCTCCTCGCTAAGCACCGCAAAGCCATGCGCAAAGCCCTTCGGGATAAATAGCAGACGCTTATTCTCTGCCGACAGCTCCACAGCCACGTGCTTACCGTATGTTGGCGACCCTTCACGAATATCTACCGCCACATCCAAGACCTTGCCCACGATGCAGCTAACCAACTTACTCTGCGCATATGGCTCCTTTTGATAATGGAGACCACGCACCACACCATAGCGCGAGGAGCTACGATTGTCCTGCACAAAGCGCACAGGTGCGATCTCGCTGTCGAACGCTCGCTGTGAGTAGCTCTCCATAAAGTAGCCACGGCTATCGCCAAACACCTCAGGCTCAACAATTAAAACCCCATCTATATCTGTTTTTATAACCCTCATAACAGACTAATATGTTTGACCCTTTTTGCCAATTAAGTTGAGCAGATACTCGCCATACTGATTACCCCTCATAGGCTCGGCAAGCTCTCGCAACTTAGCCTCAGATATCCAACCCTGAGTGTAGGCAATCTCCTCCAAGCATCCCACCTTAAGACCCTGACGCTTCTCCAAGACCTCGATATATGTCGACGCCTCAGAGAGGGAGTCGTGAGTACCAGTATCGAGCCACGCAAAGCCACGACCAAGTGTCTGCACACTCAGTTCCTCAGCCTCCAAGAATACCTGATTTACAGATGTTATCTCATACTCACCACGTGCCGATGGCTCTATATTTCGTGCGACATCCTTAACCCTGTTGGGGTAGAAGTAGAGCCCTACAACAGCATAGTTAGACTTAGGCGTTTGAGGTTTCTCCTCAATAGAGATACAGCGACCCGTACTATCAAACTCCGCAACGCCATAGCGCTGAGGGTTGTTCACCCAGTAGCCAAAGATTGTGGCGCGCTGCTCCTCCTCTGCCACACGACGAGCCTCGCGAAGCATAGGGCTAAAGCCCGCACCGTGGAATATATTATCGCCTAAAACTAAGCAGACACTATCATCGCCAATAAACTCAGCACCGATAGTAAATGCTTGCGCCAAGCCTTCGGGCTTAGGCTGCACAGCATACTCGAAGCGAACACCGTAGTCTGAGCCATCGCCCAACAATCGCTTAAAGCCATCAATATCATATGGCGTAGAGATAATGAGTATCTCCCTAATTCCCGCCAACATAAGCACCGATATTGGATAGTAGACCATCGGCTTATCGTATATCGGGAGCAACTGCTTGCTTACGCCCTTAGTGATTGGGTAGAGTCGTGTGCCACTACCGCCCGCTAAAACTATTCCCTTCATATTCCCGTTGTGCTGATTTTGCATCGCTTAAACCTGAGAAATCTTCTTTAAGAAGATTCTCCGTAGCACAAATATAGTCAAAATATCTTAATCCGCAATAAAGCGAGACCACACACACAACCTTCAACGCTTATCTTTCAAGAATTATCTTATCAATACTTAGACATTTATACTCTTTTATTAGGTTATATATAACGTCTTTATAACAACATAACATTAATCGAATATGATTAGATTCTGGTTTAAATATTTTGTACTCCGCAACAAAACATGTATCTTTACACCGAAATTATACTTAAAAATTAGTAAAGACTACAGATTATGAAATACGCAATTATCTCTACTGAGAAGGGCGATATGAAGGCGGAACTTTATGAGAAGGAGACCCCTATCGCTGTTGGCAACTTTGTTAAGCTCGCTGAGAGCCACTTCTACGACGCGCTTACATTCCACCGCGTTATTCCAGACTTCGTTATTCAAGGTGGTTGCCCTAAGGGCGATGGCACTGGTGGTCCAGGGTACACTATTCCTTGCGAGACTCGTGCCGAGCGTCAGTACCATGATCGCGGTGTTCTTTCGATGGCACACCGTGGACCTAACACTGGTGGCTCACAGTTCTTTATCTGCCACAACCGCATGAACACCCAGCACCTTGACGGTGTTCACACCTGCTTCGGTAAGGTAGTAGAGGGCGTAGATGTTATCGACGATATTCGTCCTGGCGATCTTATTCTCTCTATCACAATCGTAGAGGAGTAGACGCATGAAAGACCTTAAGCCACTATTCTCGGAGATAAGCGCCGAACCACTATACATTGCAGGTCCCTGCAGTGCTGAGAGTCGTGAGCAGATACTATCTGCTGCTCGCGACATCGCCGCTACGGGCATCAACATCTTCCGTGCTGGCGTATGGAAGCCACGCACCAAGCCGGGTTCCTTCGAGGGCATCGGCGCTGAGGCGTTGGAGTGGTTGCGTGAGGCAAAGGAGCAGTATGGGTTGAAGGTCATAACCGAGGTGGCTACACCCGAGCACCTCGAGGAGGCACTCAAGAGTGGCATCGATGGTGTATGGTTGGGCGCTCGCACAACAACGAACCCCTTTGCTACACAGCAGATTGCGGATGCATTGCGCGGCGTGAATATCGCAGTGATGCTCAAAAATCCAGTTATCCCAGATGTAGACCTTTGGGTAGGTGCTATTGAGCGAATATACAATAGTGGTGTACGTCGTCTTGCAGCTATACATCGTGGCTTCGGCACACAGCAGACAACACTCTACCGCAACGACCCACACTGGTCGGTGCCTATCGAGCTACACCGCCGTCTGCCAGAACTAACCATTCTCTCAGACCCGAGCCATATTGGCGGTCATCGCAACCTTATAGCACAGCTATCACAGCAGGCGCTCGACATTGGCTTCTCGGGACTAATGATAGAGTGCCATCCCACCCCAGAATGCGCATTAAGTGATGCGGCACAACAGATAACACCTGCCGAACTGAAGGAGCTATTGGCGCGATTGCAATGGCGTCGCACACCCGTAGGCAGGGATGCTCTAAACGAGTACCGACTACATATCGACTCTATCGACAATCGCATTATAGAGTTATTGGCTGAGCGTATGGATGTAGCACGCGCCATTGGCGAATATAAACACACTCATAATATGGCAGTTGTACAGCATGACCGCTACAACGAATTACTTCTTGCCGCGGAGGCACGTGCCGAGGCGATGAATCTATCGTCGCGATTTATCAGTCAGATTTTTAGTGCCATCCACGAAGAGTCAGTGCGACAGCAGTTAGATAAGCAGAAGTAGAGTTACTACAGATAAAAAAGTATGGGGCGCCTCCTTTCGGATACGCCCCATTATTTTGGCTTAGCAGAAATTACTCGTTAACCTCTACTACCTCAGCCTCAACAACCTCAGCTGTCTCAGCGCAGCACTCGCAGCACTCCTTAGCCTCAGTACACTCAGCGCACTCCTGCTTCTCAGCGCACTCCTCGCAGCAAGCCTCAGTGCAAGCCTGCTCCTCTGCGCAGCACTCTGCACAGCACTCAGTTGCAGCCTGCTCCTCTGCGTTGTTAGCCTTCTTAGTCTGACCACCACAAGCAACCATTGCTACTGCAGCGAACAATACTGCCAATGTAAAAATCTTCTTCATAATTAATAAATGTATTAATAGGTTAAAATCTGTCGTTTACACCATATCGTATACCACGATTACGCTGGCAAAAGTAGCAAATAATTTCTATCGCACAAACTTTTTGAACAAAAAACTACTCTTTATGGCAACTATTCTTCTACAACAATAGGTATTGCCAAGCTATCCACTGGCTCAACAACCGCTGTTAGAGGGGCTGTTAATGCATCCAAAGCAATACTCTCACGGCGAGGGAACGCCTTAGGATAGTTAGCCACAATCTTCGCCATAAGGATCTGTGCCTCCTCCATAGATAGACAGTCGCCCACCGAGACCTTAAAATATGGACTCTCGTAGACCAAGTATGCGTTGATACGGGGATATAGCGTCTTAAACTCCTTAAGCACAGTCTCGGCATTATCGCCAGCATACTGACCATTATCCGAATAGATAACGATACGGAAGCCACTAACCTCCTTGCTACGACGCTGAGCCTCAACAGCCATCACGGCATCACGAACACCATCGCCCTCAACGACAACTACATTACCGCCACTCTCAGTAGCGTTAAGCAAACCACGTCTTACCTGCTCCACACTCTGCGCCGATGCCGAGAGGCTAAAGCCGAGAGCTAAAAGAAAAACAAAGTATCTCATAATATTCTAAATTACTAATCCATAAGCTGTTTCAAAACACCAATCTCGCTATCAGACAGCGCGAGCTGCCGCAATAGCATCTCTATAGGTACACCCTCTTCGGCGAACGTGCGCTTAAAGAGCGGAGTTCCCACGCGCAGAGTGTAGCTAATGGTTATATCGTCCCTATTTCCTGTTGCTATGCGCCCGACAATACCCACTATCGAGAAGAGCGAGTGCGACGTTATGCGTATTGGCACTAACACCTCGCCACTACTTTTGCGGGGTACTACAACCCGATCTCTTAGCGACAGAGTAAGGCGCTTTGTACCACTGACAAAGATATCTACCTCAGCCTCGGCAACGACCATACGCCAGCAACTGCGATTTGTTGCCTCAACCCAGAGATTCATCCCCGACGTTGAGAGATGCGTAACACGCTCAAAACCATCGAACACGATGCGCTCCTTCACACCACACGCCTCGACACGCACAGCAGAGAGCAGTGCGACTACCGTAACCAGCACTATTTGTTGCCACCTCTGCATAGCATGCTATTTCGTTGCATCGTAGATATATGCGATACCAAAGCTCTGCGAGCGGGTCTTGACCCTTGTAAAGCCTACACTGCGCAACATCTCGGCAAATCGCTCAGGCGCTGGGAACTCCTCCACCGAGTCGGGGAGGTAGGTATATGCCTGCTTATCCTTTGAAATCATACCACCGATACGTGGCAAAAGGCGATGCGCATACTGACTATAGATCCAACGCACAAGCCTATTCTTAGGCATCGAGAACTCCAACACTACCAACTTACCCCCAGGCTTTAGGGTGCGGTATATCTCGCTAAGACCGCGCTCGATATTCTCGAAGTTGCGCACACCAAAGGCTACCGTAGCGGCATCTATACTCTCCGTAGACACCATTGCGAGATTCTCGGCATCCCCTTTTTCGAGCATTATGCGCTCCTCCAACCCCTGCTTCTCCACCTTACGGCGTGCTACAGCCAACATCTCCTCCGAGAGGTCGACACCCAATATCTGGGTGCGGTCAACACGCTTAGCCATAGCTATAGCCAAGTCGCCTGTGCCTGTTGCCACATCCATAATCTTATGCGCCTTCGCACGACGCACAATGCGCATCACACGTCGACGCCACACGCGATCGATGTTTAGCGACATAATGTGGTTTAGTTTATCGTATGTAGGTGCGATGTTGTCGAACATCTGCTCCACCTGCTCCTTTTTACTCTGCTCCTGGTTGTATGGTTTCATAGTATAACTATTTCTATTCGTAACGCATTATAGTTGAAGGGGATATACGCGTCGATAGTGTTGCGGGGATAAGCATAAAGAGTAGCGTTGCCACCATTACACCCACTACCGCTAATATCCACCAGCCCCAGCACATCGCTGTAGGCACAGCATCAAGCAAATAGCCCTCCGAAGGCAACGGGATAACATCCCAAACGTGCTGTATCCCAACCAACACAAGACCTATCAAGACGCCCCACACGACACCCCTACGCAAGATAAATAACGCACGGAACACGAAGAGTCGTATAACCGAGCCTCGACGCATACCCAAAGCGCGCAACTCGCCAATCATACGCTGACGCTCCAAGACAATGATTAGCAACGAGGTTGTCATATTAAGCAACGCCACAATAAGCATAATCACAACTACCGCCAAGGCTGTAACGTCGTGCGTAGCCAGCCAGCCAAAGATATGTGGGAAGATGCGCTGCATCGAGAATGCCTCGATATTAATCCCCTCCTCAAAGTATAGTTCCAACGTCTTATTGTCGAAATCCTCGGCAAAGAGTTCGGCATCGACACCCTCTTTAAGCCAGAGGTCGTAGCCCGTAATCATATCCTTGTTATAGAGGCGTGCCACATTGCGAATATCTGTTATAGCGTAGCTGTTGTCGATAAACTCCACGCCCGTATTGTAGAGTCCCGAGAGGACAAACCTATCACGCAGAATGCCACTCTCGCCATCCACAAAGACCATCTCGATACGGTCTCCCACCTTAGCATCCATCTTATGCGCCACACGCTCCGAGAGCATAATCTCCTTCTTGCGAGGCTCGCCACCAAGCGCTGGTAGATGACCCTCAACAAGGCGCTCAGCATAGAAATCGGTGTTGTAGAGGCTGTCAACGCCCTTTAGCAGAATGCCAACAATGTTGTCATCACTCTTTAGCACGCCCTCCTTTGTGGTAAAACAACTCTTACGCTCGATACGCTCATCACAAAGTAGCGCCTCCACCGCATCACAGCGTGGCACTCCGACACTTGACACCACGCCACCACTCTGTGGTGCTGTGATAGCGACATCGGCTGTAGCTCCAGAGATAAGCTGCTGCAAATCCTGCTTAAAGCCTATAACTACAGAGAGGGTAATGATAATAACAGCAAGACTCACAGCGGTAGCTACGACAGCCACACGCTCCATAACGCCCGCCTTGTTACCCACCTCTTTTCGAGAGAGTCTCTGTGCTATGTAGTACTCTGTTTTCACACTATAATCAACAATACGCCACGCAAATATAACAAAAATATAGGGATGTTACACATTTTTTCTTTAGAAAACTTCCCTTAGTATACGAAGCGACTCGACCGAGTGAATAGCATCGAAATGAAAAGCATAATACCTCAACATAGCATCAAGAAAGCTCGCGCGCTCGTTGTGGTTAAGACCTATCTCGCCTAAGTAACGGACATCGCACTCCAGCATATCGTGCAATAGACGTGCATTTTCGGGGGTCAGAGCCATGCTTGGGAAGAGAGCATGGGGGGTAAAATGACCCTCGCGAATATCAAACCACGCGCCGTCAATATACTCATTATCAGGAGCAAAGCCAAGCAATCGGCTGAGGTTAGCAAGAAACCATAGATGGAAATTAGATATTCCCTCCTCGAGGGCATCCAGCGCTCCTACCGATGCCCAGACAAAGTCGAAGAGTTCTGCGGTCTGCTCGTTATCCTTCACGAAGCGGTACAAGACCTCCGCCATAAAGAGCGCCATTGTCGACTTGCGCACATCAAAAGGGGTGGAGTGTAGTACGATACCTGGGGTGAGATCCTTCATACGGTGCATCGACATCTTCGATGACACAAGTCCCTCGAACTCCACAGCAAACATCGGCTGTAGCATCGCCATCTTCGACCCCTTGGCTGTAGAGCGCAGACCCTGCACCATATAGCTCTGACGACCCGCCACATCGGTAAGCATATGCACAATAACCCCCTTCTCGCCATACTTGAGGGTGCCAAGCACTACGCCACGCGCCTTATACGACTTAAACGACATCGGTAGCTACTATACTTTATAGTTGATGTTCTGGCTCATGCCAGCGACCATCGCGCTTGATGATATTTATGAGGTGGTCTATAGCCTCGCTCTGGTGGATATTGCGCTCCACAACCTCCCTGCCACGATATAGGGTGATATGCTCTGGCGACGAGCCTACATAGCCATAGTCGGCATCTGCCATCTCGCCAGGACCATTTACGATGCAACCCATAACGCCAATCTTCAAATCCTTCAAATGAGAGGTACGTGCCTTAATCTGCGCAAGCGTAGTCTGAATATCGTAGAGAGTGCGACCACAGCTCGGACACGCGATATACTCGGTACGCGAGAAACGAAGACGCGATGCCTGCAATAACATCAACTCTATATCCCTTATCTCCTCCTCGCTCAAGGCTGGGGCATCAATCCAAACACCCTCGGCAAGACCATCTATAAGCAGACCGCCCATATCTATCGCCGCATATATCGCCACACGCTCCTTGTCTGCCTCGTCATAGCGACGACGTAGCACCACAGGGGCGCCATATGAACTATTTAGTATCGCTGCACGCCACTCATGCGTAGGGTTTGCCGTGTGCGCCTCTATAACCTTATACTCCGATGTTATCTCGCTGTGGATAATAGGCTTAGCCGATGTGCAAGGACGGAACTCGGTAGGAGAGTATTGGTCGAGATTTTCCACCTCAAACTCGCCCTCTCGCTTAGCAATATACTCCACAATCATACGACCCACAGGCACCTCATTTTCGGGGGCTTCTGTAAGCGACACGCGCAACGTATCGCCAATACCGTCGGCAAGCAATGCACCGATACCCACAGCGCTCTTAATGCGACCCTCGATGCCATCGCCAGCCTCGGTAACGCCCAAGTGCAAAGGATAGGTCATACCCTCGCGCTCCATAGCCTCAACCAAGAGGCGGTAGGCGTGCACCATAACGCGGGTGTTGCTCGACTTCATCGACACAACAACATTGTCGAACTGCTCCTCGCGACACATTCTCAAAAATTCCATCGCCGAAGCTACCATACCCTCTGGGGTATCGCCATACTCATCAAAGATGCGCTTTGCCAACGAGCCATGGTTTACACCTATACGCAACGCCACACCGCGACGACGACATATCTCTATCAGGCGACTAAGCTCGCCATTAGCAGTGCGGAAATTACCAGGGTTTATGCGCACCTTATCCACCACCTCGGCAGCCATCATTGCTATCTCAGGCGTGAAGTGAATATCGGCAACTATAGCGCTGTTAACACCTTGATTTCTAAGACTCTCCATAATAGGTCCGAGCGCCTCACCCTCACGCTTACCCTGCGCCGTAAGACGGATGATATCCGCACCTCTATTCGCCACGCTCACCACCTGCTCCACCGTGCGCTCCACATCTGCGGTTGGGGTATTTGTCATCGTCTGCACCGATATCGGGTTGCCACCACCCACCTTTACTCCTGCAAAGCTAACCTCGTGAGTAGCTCTACGACTATATTTAAGTGTTATGCCCATCTTTGAAAAAGTTTTATTAGGCAAAGATAAGAAAAATTCCAATTAGTAGAGAGGAATTAGTAGTTAGTCGTGCTAAAACCCTTAGAACGGGCAGTCTTCGTCGTAGTGTCCATAGTACTGCGGTTGTGGGGGTGGGCAGTCCAGGGCAAGGGTCGCCTGCTCTGCTACACGCGGAACATCGGGAACATCAGGAACATCGGGAACATTAGGAACATCGAGAACATCGAGAACATTAGGAACATCGAGAACATGGGGAACACCCTGTTCCGTTGTTCCTTTGTTCCCTGGGGTGCGGACAAGGTTGCCATCAACAGAGAGAATATTCCTATCAATAAGTCGCTTAATGCGCATCTTTGCGGTATCGGTATTTAGTCCCAACACCTCAACAATCTTATTTCGTAGCGTTACTCGCTCCACCGCGCCACCATACTCACTATTAAGTATATCTATAATGCGGTCGTTGACGCTAAGGCTCTCACTCTTAGGGATATCACATATCTCGGGTATGCCCTCCTCAGAGACGTGAAACGCAAAGCGCTCGAATGGCTCGTTACGGCAGAACTGAGGCTCTACCACCGAGCATTCGCCGTTGCGGTGTACGTATACCACCGACTCGGCTTTACGTTGCAGTGCCGAGCCTAAGTGTCCGCGAGCCTTATCGCTACCAGGATTGGTATGCAACACACATAAAATATGTGTATTTGTCTTGGTACTCAGTGCCATAAGCGCACCTACCAACGCATCACTCTCCTCGAGGTCGTTAGTATTACGTTGGAGGTCGGCAATACCATCTATAACTACCAAATCAAATGGGTAGTGATAGAGAGTTTCGACCATCATCGTATATCGCTCCTGTGGCGATAACTCTCTGAGCGATAGCGTCATAAGACGTGGCTCTGCAACCAAGCCACCCATCTTAGCGCCCGTCATTACGGAGATACGCTCTATGACTCTGCGCACATGACGCTCGCCCTGCTCGGTATCTACCCACAATACATTCATATTCATATCCTTATCGACATTCTTAAAATTATTAAGCATGTCGAGAGGGATAGCCATCGCTGAGGCTACAAGTGCTGAGGCAAGGAAGGTCTTTTTACTCTTAGCCTCGCCACATATAGCCGAGATATTACCGCGCGAGCAGATACAACTACCATCAATAGATATCAGTGGTTGCTCGTCGGGTAGCTCCTTGGTCATATCAACAATATATGGTGATATGCGCTCCTCAACCATATCATACTGCATAGCTTTTAGCAGTGCATTATTAGTCAAATGGCTTAACTTAGGCGATTTGACAATACCCTCAGTAGGGTTAGTAATAGTATTACTATCCATAATGTTTAATATTAAGATGTTAATATATTTTAATAGAGTGTTATTTACGCACTTAAGACATATAGATTGGTGCTAAATGACACTGCAAATATACAACATCAAAACACCTTTGTCAAGTATTTTAATAAATATTTTCATGTCAAAAGTTAAATATATTGATTTATACAGAGTTGACAATTTGGAGCCTGCGGAGGGAACAAAGGAACAACGGAACGGGGTGTTCCCCATGTTACTGATGTTACTGATGTTACTTTTGTTACCGATGTTACTGGCGTTACTGGGGAGAAGAGATAATATAAAGTGAAAAGTGAACTTTGCGACTTTGCGATTAAGGAGAGGGCAGAGAGGACAGGGAGAATAGGGAGAGCAGTGAAACTGAGTATCACAATATAAAATAAATCTCTGCTCTCTCTGTCCTCTCTACTCTCTCTGCTCTCCCTGTTCTCTCTTAATAACCCTTAAAAACCTTTTCACTTTCCACATTTTTTTGTTATCTTTGTCGCGATATGCGCATATATTTAGGTGCATGAAAGAGATATGTTAGAGAAGTTAGCTAAACAGACAGCAATATATGGCATCAGCACGATAGTTGTAAGGTTTCTGAACTATCTGCTAACACCATACTATACCCGCATCTTTGACCAAGGCGAGTATGGTATCGTAACCGACATATATGCGCTGATACCCTTTGCACTGGTGTTGCTATCTATGGGTATGGAGTCGAGCTACTTCCGTTTTACCACACGTGCCGAGGAGGAGGGTGGCGATATTGCCGCTAAGAAGCGCGAAGTATTCGCCACAACATGGGGTTTAACATCGCTAAATGCCATCTTCTTCTTCGTTGCGGTACTGCTCTTTAGTGCGCCTATATCGCGAGCAATGGGTGCTGTCTACGTGGCACACCCCGAGTATGTCGCTATCGTGGCGGCTATCGTTATGCTCGATGTCTTTGCGATGATACCCTTCTCGCGCCTACGTGAGCAGGGTCGTGCCATGCACTTTGTGCTACTCAAGGCTCTCAGCGTACTGCTAAACGTAACGCTCGCCATAGGCTTTGGCATTGCAGGACTCTACTCCACAACCTTTGGTGTTGGCTGGGTGCTTATCGCCAACCTTATAGCCAGTGCGGTAACCCTTTTGGCGTTGCTACCATCGACAAATCGCGTTATCCCTCGCATTAAGGTAGCCCTTGTGCGCAGGATTATGGTCTACTCTCTGCCACTTCTTATCAGCGGTATTGCGGGTACAGCGAACGAGTTTATCGACCGTCAGATGATCAAGTACCTCACACCCGAGGCTACAGCTATGGCTGAGCTTGGCATCTACGGTGCTATCGTGAAGATTGCTGTTGTTATGACCCTCTTTACGCAGATGTACCGCCTTGCTGCCGAGCCATTCTTCCTTGCAGGCTTTAAGAAGGAGGAGTTCAAAGAGGCAAATGCCGCATCGATGAAGTACTTTGTTATCGCCTCGATGTTGATATTCCTCGGCATCACACTCTTTAGCGATATGTTTGCCCTAATCGTAGGCAAGGACTTCCGCGAGGGCATCGACATACTCCCTATAGTGCTACTCTCTAATGTCTTGGCAGGTATATGGTTTAACCTCTCGTTCTGGTATAAGCGCGAGGAGAAGACCAAATATGCGATGTCGATAACCTTCTTAGGACTTATTATCACCGTGGCACTAAGCTTCCTGCTTGTGCCAAAGATGGGCTACCGCGGTGCTGCGTGGGTGCGCCTTGTGGCAGAGGGCGCTATGGTGGTGTGGAGCTACTTGCTCTGCAAGAGGCACTACCCTATACCCTACGACCTAAAACGCATAGGCGAGTATTTCGCCCTTGGTGCTGTCATCTACTTTGTATCGAACAGCTTTGTCGAGCCATTAGGTGGTAGCATTGCAGTAGCGGGAAATGTGGCACTCTTTATCATAGCTACATGCTATGCAGTATGGCGCGAGAAGATTGATGTTAAGAGACTTGGAAAGTCTATAATTGGGAGATTTATACGATGAGATTTGCTGATATCATAGGACACGACGAACTTAAGGCGAGACTACGCTCACAGATAGATGCTGGGCGTGTGAGCCACGCGCAACTCTTTAGTGGCGAGGCGGGCTTTGGCACGCTACCCTTGGCTCTTGCCTACGTTCAATATCTCTTTTGCAAAAATCGCCACGATGGCGACTCGTGTGGCGTATGCCCTTCGTGCCAGCAGATTGAGGCTCTCGCCCACCCCGACCTACACTTTGTCTTCCCCGTGAATAAGCGCGAGAAGAAGTCGGGCGAGGTGGTTACCAGCGATATGTTTATCGAGAAGTGGCGCGAGATATGGCAACAAAGGCAGGGCATATTCTCTGCCGAGGAGTGGTACTCAATGCTCGACCTTGGCAAGACGATGAAGGGTCTAATCTCCGCGAAGGAGTCGGAGGAGATAATCCGCAAGCTCCAGTTTAAGAGCTTCTCGTCGGACTACAAGGCGATGATTATATGGCTACCCGAAGCCATGAATCAGGAGGCAGCAAACAAAATTTTGAAGATATTAGAGGAGCCTTGGGAGAAGACCCTCTTTATCCTTGTCTCGGAGCATACGGAGCTACTTTTGCAGACCATAACATCCCGCACGCAGGAGGTATCGGTAGGTCGTATCGACATCGAGACCCTCAAAGAAGTCGCTATAGCAGCAGGCAAGAGCGAACACGAGGCGCACACTATGGCACGCTTAGCTAATGGTTCGATGCTCGAGCTACGAGAACTTCTACAGGGCGAGACCGACGAGATACGCGCCACGTCATTCGAGCTTTTTGTGCGCCTTATGCGCCTAAGCTACAACGATAAACATCTCGAACTCTTCGAGTGGGCAGACGACATCTCGGCACTATCGCGCGAGGGACAGCGACAATTCTTTCTTCACTCCGTGCGACTGCTTCGCGAGAGCTATATGCTCCATGCGGGTCTTGGCTCGCTAAGCTACCTTTGGGGCGAGGAGGAGAAGTTCTGCCGCAACTTTGCCCCATTTATTGGCAACCAGAACATCGAGATTCTGGTGGAGGAGATAGAGCGTGCAATGCTCCAAATAGCGCAAAATGGCGCACCACGCATAGTATTTACCCACTTCGCCCTCGCGGTGTCGAAACAGATAAACCGTCTATAATAATGGAAACGCAGAGTGTCATATTGTTGTTAGGCTCGAACGATATCGAGGCGCAAAGCATCGTAAGCAAGGCGGTCGATATCATCGCTCTTGCAGTGGGCGAGGTTAGAAAAATATCGCATAGCTACAGAAGCGAAGCCTACGGTTTTAGCTCCGATAGAGAGTTTGTAAATCAGGCTATCGAGGTTAGCACGACTCTCGATGCCTACGAGGTGCTACGCCGCATAAACCTTATCGAGGCACTTTTGGGTCGTGATCGCGAGGTGGAATGTAGAGTAAAGGCGGAGCGTGGCGAGGCTTATGCCTCACGACCTATCGACATAGATATAATTTTCTATGGCGATATGACGTTTGAGGATAGCAGGCTTACCATCCCCTACCACTTCTTGGACGAAAGGGAGTATGCCCTGCGCCCCGTGGCAGATATAGCACCAGAGCGCAAGCACCCAGCCTTAACGCAGACACCGCAACAGATGCTTGAGGCACTGAATAGTAAAAAGTAGTTTGATTATGATAAAGTTAACTAAAATAGTAGCCATCATCGTTGCCCTTATGGCAATGGTTGGATGTTTTCAGGAGGAGAAGCAGGGTACGCGTATGCGCATCGCCCTACACTCGCAGAATGTATCTACCGACCCAATTCTAAAGACCACGCACGATATCGAAGCCTATGCGTTCTATGTCGAAAAGGGATCGAAATGGGAGGTAAAGACATGGGATGATGCCCTTAACCGCGTTATCACAAACAAGGAGAACGCCAATATCGTCCTATCTGTGCCAGACTTGTACGGCGACTACGACCCCACTGCCGAGTATCAGCTCTCGTTGGAGCTATGGAATCAATACACCTTCATTGTAGTTGTGGATAAGACCAACAGAATATACGCCTCGCGCTTCTACGAGACCCCAGTAAACCTTCCAGAGGTTATGGTGCAGCTACACCTCTACGCCTACAAGAAGAGTGGTACAGCTAATGGTTGGGATATGGTAAATCCTTTCCCTGACGAAGCACGTGAGCCACTTGTAGCAGTGGAGGAGGATGAGAACGAGGAGAATAACGAGTAAACATTACGTAATGAGACACGAAAATAGCATAGCACGAAGCATCACACGCCTAATATCTGTGGCGATAGTTCTGCTCTTTGGTGGCGCACTACTAACAAAGTGTGCCTCGACGATGACACCTACGGGAGGTCCTAAAGACACCCTTCCCCCAGTTATCGTGTTGATGGAGCCTAATAACTTTACCACAAATATCGACACGCTCCACCCGCCAAAGATATTTATTGGCTTTAATGAGTATGTCCAAATCAAGGATTTGCAAAAGGAGTTGTACACATCGCCAGCCATGAAGAAGAAGCCATCGGTAGTGCGTCGTGGTCAGGGTATCGTGGTAACGATAAAGGATACTCTAATCCCTAATACGACCTACGCGATAAACTTTGGCTCGTCGATTTTGGATAACAACGAGGGCAACCCGCTACACTCGATGCGCTATGTCTTCTCTACTGGTCCCGAGATCGACTCGATGTATATGTCGGGCTATACTGCCGACTCCTACAAAGCCGACTCTGTAGGAAAGTCCTTTATCTACTTCTTTATCGCCGACTCAGTGGAGCAGCCTAAGGATTGGGACTCTACGATGTTTAAGTACAAGCCTGCTGTTATTGCGCGTGCCGAGAAGAATGGTATCTTCATCGCACAAAACCTTAAGCCTGTAGACTACCGCATCTACGCCTTCGAGGATACCAACAACAACATGGAGTATGAGCCATCCATCGACCAGATTGGCTTCCTTGACACGGTCTACAACCCGATGAATATGCCAGGCTTCTATATCTGGTTCGACTCATTACGTCGCTACCCTTCAGCAGACCCACAGCTCTACTTCCGTATGTTTAAGGATCGTCGCTTTGCCCGCCAGACACTATCTGCGCAGGAGCGCCTAAACAGACATAAGGCGATGCTCTACTTCGGTGCGCCAAACCCAGAGGTTACAAGCATCCGCTTCGACTCTATCCCTGAGGACAAGGTTATCTACGACCCTAAGACCGTTGGTAAGGACACAGTAGCCCTATGGTTCGATATGGCACCAGAGGAGCTTCCCGACACCATTAAGGGCGAGATTACATACTTCAAACACGACTCTATAAACAATCTGGTGGAGACTACCGATAAGCTACGCCTTGCATGGGTAAAGACCGAGACTAAGGAGGAGCGCAAGAAGCGTGAGGAGTTGGAGAAGGAGCGCGAAAAGGCAGAGAAGAATGGCGAGGAGTGGGTAGAGCCAGAGCAACCAAACCCATTTAAAATAACCATTCCATCTTCTGGCGACTACAACAAGGATAAGGTATTCAACATGGAGTTCGACTACCCACTTACTAAGTTCGACACTGCGGCTATAGCCTTCACAATGACCTCGGATCAGATTACCGAGCCTCAAAGTGTTGATTTCCACTTTATCCAAGATACGCTCAACCGTCAGAAGTATTGCCTACAGACGGAGTGGACACCAAATGCTAAATATGAGTTACTAATCCCTGCAGGTGTATTCGAGAATGTGGCTCGTGAGAGCAACGACACACTTAAATACTCATACACTGGCTCTAACCCTGAAAAGTTCGCGCTTGTGAATGTTAAGGTTAGTGGCACACACCCTAAGGCGAAGTATATTCTTCAGCTTACAAATGCTCAGGGCAAGGTGCAAAAGGAGATTAGCAACGTTACTCCCGGCAAGTATAAGTTCGAGTATGTAACACCTGGCGATGTTATGCTTCGTGTAGTGGAGGATATGAACGCCAATGGCAAGTGGGATACTGGCGATATGGTGCTTATGCGCCAGCCAGAGCGTACCGAGATCTTCAAGAACGAGGATGGCGTGGAGCTTATCACCACAAAGGAGAACTGGGAGTACGACTTAGAGGTAGATATGGATAAACTATTTGCTCCAGTAACCATGGAGTCGCTGATAAAGCTACTCAACGACAAGGAGGATGAGCGACTCAAGAAGCTTGCCGAGGAGGAGGCCAAGAAGCGCAAGGAGCAGTCCAACAAAAATAACAATCAGGGCTCAGGTATGGGCTTTGGTGGCGTAGGTGGAGCGCTTGGCGGTCTTGGTGGCGGCTCAACGGGCGGCTTTGGCGGTAGCAGCACAACTAGTGGCGGTCTACGCAATGGCTCTATGGGAGGTAATATACAACGATAGTGAGCAACGAAGGATGATGACAATGACAAAGATAACAAGAAATATAAGGACTATTTTATCGGTGGTGCTTGTAGCCATAGTCCTACTATGCTCGGAGCGCGCCACAGCACAGCACACACTATCCGTAACTGGTGGTAGTGGTGCTTCATACGCACGTTTCTACCCTGCTGAGGTAACACAGTGGATTTGGGGATGCGAGTCGTTCGGTGTGTCATGGCGTTTCTACAGCCCTAAGCCACGCTTTGTAGGCGCTGTAGGTCTCGATTTAGACTATGTGCAGCGCGGCTTCTCCTTTGCCTACTACGACAACCCCGAGACCATCATTGATGAGTATGGCGACCAGAAGATTATACACCACTACGAGTACTACACGCGTAGAATAAACTCATTGATGATGCCATTCGTATGGCAACCACATGTCTACGCAGCGCGCAACCACCTCAGACTATTTGTCGAGGCGGCGATTGTGTTCTCATATAACATTTCGTCGACATACGAATATCAGGGCGACAGATTCCCTGGTGGCAAGTATGAGTGGAAGATTCCGCGAGATAACCGTTTTGGCTACGGTCTTTCGGGAGGAGCAGGATTTGCCCTACTCTTTGGTCAGTTGGAGGTCGGTCTAAAGGCTAAATATGACTTTGGTTACTCGGATATCCTTAAAAATCGTAATAAGTACTACTCATACGACACCGATGGCGGATATGGTAGCATGAACCCTTTCGGATATCAGCCACTACGCTCTCCAGTAGACAACCTTACGTTCCTTATGACCGTAGGTTGGCGCTTCAACGCCCGTGGCTTCGACGAGTGGTTTACTGTACGTCCTAAGAAGGAGCGTAGCTTAGACTCCTTCAACTTCTCACAGCAGGCAGGCTCGCAGGGCGACAAGGGTGGTCAGCAAAAAGGAAACATAGGCGGAGGCAAGAACTCACGCCCAGGAACAACACGAAGATAACAAGAGATTAAAACTAAAAAAGATATAATTATGGATTCAACAAGACAGCAGAAGATTGCGCGACAGATACAGCGCGATATCGCAGAGATTTTGCAGAAGGATTTGGCAGATACAATACGTGGCTCACTCGTTACAGTAACCACCGTGCGTGTATCTCCCGATTTGGCATACGCTAAGCTATACATCAGCATCTTCCCATTCGAGCGTAGCACAGCCATCCTCGATGCTATCAAGGAGAAGAGCTGGTATGTACGTAAGTTGCTCGGCGGTCGCATCCGTAACCAGCTCAAGATTGTGCCAGAGTTGGAGTGGTTTATCGACGACTCGTTGGAGTATATCGAGAATATCGACCACCTTCTAAAGGAGTAACACCATAAAGGTATGCTTTGGAGTAGGTTTGCGTTGCGCTATATGTTTTCACCGAAATCACACTCGGTGATAAACATCATTGCGTGGGTAAGCCTTGTAGCTGTGGCAGTGCCTACCGCAGCAATGATAATATTGCTCGCGATGTTCAACGGTCTTACCGATAGTATCGAGGAGCTAAACACCGCCATAGATGCCGATGTCGAGATTGTTGCCACGCGCGGTCAAACCTTCCACCAAGAGCAAATCAACACCGAGAATCTCGGTGCCATAGATGGAATTGTGTGCATAACGCCATATATCGAGCAGAGCGTTATGGCATCCGCTACTGGGCGACAATACCCTATCCGTATTCGTGGCGTGGAGCAGAGCTACTTCGATGTTATGGCACTTGAGAACTATGTTGCACGTGGCTCGTTAGATGCGCTTGCAGCGGGAGATATGATTCTTGGAGCCTCGTTAGCATCATCATTGGGAGCGTATGGCATCGGCACAGAGATAGAGCTTTATGCCCTTAACCGCAAACAGCTCTCCACGCTACTCCCTACAAGCGGCATATCGAAGCATAAAACTCGCTTGGGAGCAGTTATCTCTGCCAACAACCAGATAAATGAGAGCGTAGCGCTCATCGGCTTAGATAGTGCGCAGAAACTGCTTAATTATACCGATAGAATCTCTGGCATAGCCATCAAGATAGCACCCAATAGCGATCCTAAGCGCATAGCAAAGGAGCTATCTACTATCACGGGCGAGGAGTTTGACATTATCACACGCGACAGAAAGAATGCCTCGGTAAATGCCATTCTTCGTATGGAGAAATTCGCCATCGTACTTATAGGCGCACTTATAGCCCTTGTGGCGACATTCGCGATTGTAGGCTCTGTGGTTATGCTTATGACCGAGAAGCGCCGCGACATAGCAACACTACGCGCCATCGGAGCATCGAATAGGCTTATTCGCAACATCTTCACAGGCGAGGGCGTGCTTCTATCCTCGGCAGGAACACTCCTCGGAGCAGTACTCGGCATAGGCTTCACCCTTGTACAGAAGTATTGTGGTGTGGTCAAAATCCCTGGTGGTAGCATCTTGGAGAGTTACCCCGTAAGTCTAAGTGCCATGGATATAGTTATTGTCGTAGCAATAGTTATGACAATGGGAACAGCAATATCAACACTAACCGTAAAATCAAGATTAAGATAGATATGAGAGTAAAGAGAGTCATCATCGCCATAATAGCACTTATCGTTGCTGCCTGCTCAGGTCCTAAGGTTATCCCAGATAAGATATTGGCAGATATTTTCCACGATGCCTTCTTGGCAAATGCCTATACTACCGAGGCGAATATCGCTACAGACTCATTGTATGTCTACGAGCCGATATTCAAGCGCTATGGCTACACAATGGATGACTTGCAACACACTCTCACAACAATCAACGAGCGCAAGAGTTCTCGAATAAGCGATATTATGTATGAGGTAAGTCGCAAGTTAGAGGAGGAGTATAGGGTCGAGCAGCGTAAAATCATAGTTCTTGACACCATTGACAACTACGCAAAACGTATCTACACGCGCACCGTCTATAGCGACTCGCTTATCCGCGTAAAGAAATTCCGCGATACCACAAAGCTCCAGATTCGCCTTAAGGATCTAATCGAGGGAGAATATACCGTGTCGTTTGACTACCTTATCGACACCCTCGACGAAAACCGCAACTCGCGTGTCGAGGCATACGTTGTCATCAACGATACGACCCATGTGCTACGTCATACGATGATGCTTAGCCGCTATCGCAATGGCTCATATACCCGTAAATTCAGCATCGACACTCAGCATAAGGAGTTGTATGTAAATATGTACTACCACCCTCAGAACGAGGAGTCGAAGCTACCAGATATCACAATCCGCAATTTTAAGATCGTGCGAGTACTACCAACAGAGATTTCTGTTGATAGCCTCTATTTAGAGCAGCTAAACCTCAGCATCTTCAACCACGATCTTATGACCGCCTTTACACGTGATACGGTCAAGATTATCGAGCAGCGCGATTCAACACTCATAGATTCACTCTCTCATGGCACGCAGGATAGCATCGCACTACGCGCTCATTAACGGTTGCTTTGAGCGCAATATTATCGTCGATGTCGACGCCGATGGCACAATCATAGCCATCGAGCGCTACGATAATATCGACCGAGAGGCTCATGTCGAGTTCTTCCCTGGCATCCTTATCCCAGGCATGATAAACGCTCACTGTCACCTTGAACTTAGCTACCTACGTGGTGCTATTGCCGAGGGTGGCGGCTACGCTACGTTCGCCAGCGAGATAGGTCGTGTACGTGGCAACTTTAGCCAAGAAGAGCGCCTACATGCCGCTATGGTGGCAGATGCCATGATGTGGGAACAGGGTATTGAGGCGGTGGCAGATATCGCCAATGACGAGCTTGTGATGGCTATAAAGGGGCGCTCACGCATACAATACAAGACGATGTTCGAGTTCTTTGGACTCAACAACCACGATACCACAACACTCGAATCGCTTGCCGAGCAGTATCCCGATGCTAGTGTTACACCACACTCCACATACTCGGTGCAAGAGCAGGAGTTCAACCACCTATGCCAAAAGTATAGCTCTCTACTATCGCTCCACTTTCTGGAGTCGGAGAACGAGGCGCTACTCTATCAGCACCAAGGCTCTCTCGCGGAATGGTACAGCAGAATGGGCTGGGAGTGCGAGTTTCTGCACCACACCACCCCTGCACAGCGTGTAGCTGATAGTCTGCCTGCAGATAGTCGTCTTCTCCTTGTACACGCCACCTGCGCAACGAAGGAAGATGTTACCACCATTGAGAGCGCACTCAGGGGCGGTGCTACATGGGTGCTATGCCCCGAGTCCAATCGCTACATTTCCAACCTGCGCCCACCAGTAGAGATGCTCGACGAGATGGGTGTAAATATTGCCATTGGTACAGACTCCTTTGCCTCGGCACGTAAGCTATCAATGGTAGATAATATGCTCCTCTTGGGCGATATACCACTCGAACGACTCCTTAGCTACGCCACCATAAATGGAGCTAAGGCTCTCGGCATCGAAGCTACCAAGGGTAGTATTGAGGTTGGCAAGCGCCCAGGCTTAGTTATAGTCGAGGGTGTAGACTATAAAACTATGCGTCTAACCCCAGATGTTCGCACCTACCGTATATTATAGCCTATGTATCAGCGTAGTATAACCCGAATGTCTCGCTCCGCGATAATCATTGCCATAGATGGCTCTATATCTATGCAGGAGTGGACTATGTTCTACAATACCCGCATGCGTAAGATGGAGGCTGCAGCCCTTATCGCCAACTTCGCCATCGATGAACTTGTTATGCGCACAACACGCGCTGGCAACATACGCGACTACTACGATATTGCTGTATTTCGCTACTCAGAGGATGGCATAGAGTCTATTATCGCAAGCGAGGAGGATGGTCTGGTGCATATCAATACCCTTCACGAGAGAGTGCCACAACCCGTGTGCTACAACATCGTGCAAGATGAGGAGGATGGCGCGCAAAGCACCATACCTATAGCTCTACACGAATGGGTAACACCCCAAGCATACGGTATGGCTCCTATGTATGAGGCGCTTGTACATATCAAAGATCTTATTACGAAGTGGTGCAACGACTCCTTCAATCGCAGGAGCTTCCCACCTATAGTTATAAATATTACGGATGGATGCTGTAGCGATGCTGAAAGCGCAGAACTCATAGATATCGCCAATGAGATACAAAAAACTGGAACTAAGGATGGCGCAACACTGCTTGTAAATATCCACCTTGCAAACGAGATTGATAGCACCGAAAATATTCTCTTCCCGCCAGTGGGTGATCTCTTTAGCGATGATCCCGACAGCCAGATGCTATACGAAATGTCAAGCATACTGCCCACTGAGATGGAGCATATTATCAAGGATATGGTAGGATGTAACGACATGGGACCCTACAAATGCTTTGCCCGCAATGCCGCGATATGCGAAATACTCACAGCAACAGATATAGGCACAGAGGGGTGCAATAAATATAGGTAATATGAATATCTGTACAACATCACAATTTTTGTGTAGCTTGAAATATCCGCAGAGCCGACTACGCACACTACACAACCTTATATGCGACCCTGAGACCTTCCTCTGCGACAAACATATTACCATTATGGAGGGCTGTTTGGATGGCGTGGCACACCTCTTCTATGCCCCTATTACATCTAATGGCTCAACAATGGTGCGCGAGGCTGTAGAGTGCGCCATAGAACGAGAGTATTGTGATATCAGAATCTTAGAGGATGAGATAACCTATAGTGGTCTGAGTAGCGGCAGTTGCGCACTTCTAATGGAAAGCATCCCAGATGGAGTACGACTAAGTGAGGCGATATATACCTTCTCTCGATCGAAGCTACTTCGCGGCTTTAAGGCATTCAAAGCGCGCCTACGCAAACTCGATATCAGCCATAACAACCTGACGCTTAACAATATCTTTATAGATTGCGACAACGAATGGTATACTATCTGCAACTATAACCTACAACACGGCTTTGGTGGCGATAAGGAGAGCTTTATAGCTATCGAGCGCAATATCAACGACAATGCTATTCCTGATACACCTCCTGCAAAGAACATTGAACTGCAACGCCTATATAGCATCACTACAGATGGCGAGGGCAATACCATCTACCCTATCGTAGAGGCACGCAGAAGGTTTAAATCGAAAAAGGGCGTAGGATTTAAGGATAAAAACGACAATGTGATTATCGCCGACGACTACCTATGGGCAAGCGACTTTAGATGTAACCGCGCTGTAGTGCAACTCAAAAATAGCAAGATGGGCATCATCGACCGCAATGGTCGCTATATCATAGAGCCGAAGTATAGTTCTATCGACTATAACCCTACAGACGGTATCAGTATCGTCCACGATGGCGAACTACAAACAAGTTTTAACTACCTTGGTGAACAGCTGGAGGAGTGGCACAAGTAAAACCACTACCCCTATTCTACCTGTCGCGCTATATGCGATGGCGTTGTACCAAAACGACGCTTGAAGGTAGCTATAAAGTGCGACACGTTGATAAAGCCACACAACGAGGCTATGTAGCGGGTAGGAACATCGGTCTCGCGGAGTATCATCGCAGCGATCTCTAAACGACAACTAAGAAACCACTTGTGGGGCGATGCCGAATAACGCTCCCTAAACCTGCGCTTAAAGGTCGATGCAGATAGACAACAAATATCGGCTAACTCATCAATAGATATATTCGAGGATATACCCTTCAATATCGCCTCCTCGAAACGCTCCTGCTCACGCGAAGAGTGACGCACACGCCCAAAAAGCTGATCTTTGTCTATATGGATAAGAATATTGCGAAAGACACCATCACTACCCACACGCTTAGATATTAGATGACTACCAGTGTTGAAGATGTGTATCTCATTTTCATATATGCGACGCTCTTCGCCCGCCACATCGAAACTACACGACCCGCTCAGTACACACATTATATCGTAACCCACAGTAACCAACTCCTCTGTTGTGTCGCAACCGCGTGAGATATACTCAATCATCGCCCCACAAAAGGGAGTGTTCATCTTCTCCATCATATCCATAGAAATATAATTATTTGTTTATATAAAACAAAAATAATATATCTATATAATCTATACAATACCCTGAATATCAATGGGCGTTTATAGATATACTATTGACCGCATATGAATACTATATGATTGATTTTGCCTTTATTGAATATTAAAACACCACTGTTCAATGCTCATATTAGTATATCTGTACATCGCTCGCAAAGCTCTATACAACAAAGATTACTTGTTACGGTTGATAACCATTAACATACATAATAATCCTAAATCACTGTAAAGTTCCAGTTTGATAAATCGAGAAAAGGTTTTATCTTTGTCTTATGGCAAAGAGGTGCTCGAGTGACACTTGCCGTAGTGTTAACTAATGATGGTTTTATAATGATATTAATTCTTGCTTGTTTTATTGCTATATGCGCCGTGATAGTACTTTTGAACCCGAAGTCAATAAATGTGCTATCGGAGAGCGACCGAAAAAATATGAATTCCAAGAAAACAGCGCACATAGCCTTTTGGGGGCTTATGGCAACTGCATTGATATTGGCAATTCTCTATATCGTTGGTATACGTAATGAATTAATACCTATATTTGGGCTCACTGTAAATTTCCGGTGGGGGGGGTATTACAAAAAAGTTTTATCTTTGTGATATGGTAAAACACAAAGAGAAGATAGAAGATCCATTAAAGTTGTTGTTGCCCGGGGCGATATACGACTATTTTGAATTGGTGCATAGCGATGTGTCGGATATCGATGTTCATCTATTTTTGGATGAGGCATATAATCCGCCTAATGCTGTAGTGTGCGAAAGTAAGGGGTTTACGGAGCAGAGTATCATCCAAGACTTTCCGCTTCGTGGCAAGCCTGTATATCTACATATTCGTCGTCGCAAGTGGTTGGATAAGACTACTGGTAGGATACTTACCAATAGCTATGACCTAACACATCTGGGTACACAAATAACTGCGGAATTCGCAGATTTTTTAAAAGGTATCTATCGATAGTAACACCGTAAGCATCCGTACCATAGGCAAAATGTATGGTGTAGATGGTGACAATCTCTCCCGATGGTACAAGTATTTTATTAGTGACTACGAAGTGTGGGAGCAGCGTTATCACGCAATGGAGTATGTCCTCTTCAAGGAGAATCTTGGAGAGCGTCTTTCGATGGACGAAACAGCACTCTCGCAAGGTGAGTTATACACCATAGTAACCAATAAATCAGCACACGGCGGTAAAGGCACACTCGTGGCTATGATGCACGGCACCAAGAGCGAGGATATTATATACTATCTATCAAAACTACCACGTCATAAACGTCTAAAAGTAAAGGAGATAACCATAGACCTAAGTCCCTCAATGCGACTTATCGCCAAGCGCGCATTTCCCAATGCTACGATAGTATCAGATCGTTTTCATGTACAGAAGCTTATGAATGAAGCGGTGAGCGACCTACGTGTAGATTATCGCTGGCAAGCTATAGACCAGGAGAATGAGGAGATAGCTTTTGCAAAAGAAGTAGGTCGAAAGTTTATTCCCGATATTTTCCCCAATGGCGATACTCGACGACAACTACTAGCTCGTAGCCGTCATATCGTTATGAAACACTTCTCAAAGTGGACAGATTCGCAGCGACGCAGAGCTGAAATACTATTCCGTGAGTATCCTGCTATCGAAGAGGCATATCGTGTATCAATGAAACTGACAGAGATATTTAATACTAAGTTCTCCAAGGGCGAGGCACTAACAAAGCTTGCACATTGGTATGACGAAGTTGAGAAACTAAACTGCAAGTTTTTCAATTCCGTTATACAAACTATGCAGAACAACTACGCAACCATAGCTAACTACTTTGAGAATCGATCAACAAATGCCTCTGCCGAGAGTTTCAACGCTAAAGTAAAGGCGTTCAGAAATCAATTCCGAGGAGTCAAAGATATACCATTCTTTGTATACAGACTCAAAACTATTTTTGCGTAATATTTTTCGCTCCCCACCGGAAATTTACAGTGAGCCTATATTTGTTGGCATTCCAGGTGTACTAATCACAGTAACTTTGATACAATGCTCAATACCTAATAAGTAACTGACAATTGTAACTTTATGCGTAACCTCACCTTTTTCGGGTGCTCCCTAAGTACCCCATAATCCCCAGTATACCCACACCGAAGGTTTGCAACAAAAGCCAGCCTTTGTCAAAGGGAGGTTTGGAGGGAATGTAAAGATGAATCTTTTTCATAATTCTCACCATCGCACCAAAGCCAATTGACAGACAAAAACAAACAAATAACAAATAACAAACAAAAACTTACAATTATGAAAAAGATTCTTTTTGCAATGTTCGCAGTTGCTGCATTGGCATCGTGCGCACAAGACGAGATCGTCGGCAAGTACAACCAGGAGGCTATCGGCTTCGGCAACGCTTTCGTTGACAACGCTACAAAGGCTATCGATCCTTCGTACAGCGCAAGCAATCTTCTTAAGGAGATTTATGTGTATGGTACAGTAACCGGTACAAGTGCCAAACCTGTATCTATTTTTACTTACGAGAAGGTTTGGAACGAGGAGGAAGCAGCAGCAGATATTTATAACGAGCTTTGGCAGTGTGACAAAACTCAGTATTGGGTAGCAGGTGCAGATTACAAGTTTGCAGCTGTTGCAGGTATTGCTAAGGAAAAAGTTGTGGTTGCGGATGGCATCCCAACTAAGTTTGACTTTACCTCAAACGGCGAGACCGACCTCGTCTATGGTTATTTGGAGAGAGAGAATGTTGGTGCTACTGGCAACGCTATGGTAGCTTTCACTATGAGCCACCTCTTGTCGAAGGTTAAGTTCACCGTAACCAATACTACAAATCAGGGTACTGCGCACGATTCGGGTTACTACTACAAGGTAACTGGTATTAAGTTTACTAATGCTTACACCGCAGGTGATTACACAATTAACAATATCAAAACAGAAGTTGACGGTAAGGATGTTTGGACAGTTGGTGGTACTTGGGCCACTAAAGGCGCTGCTGGTGAAATAGCTTTCGGTAATGCTACAAATTTGACTGCTGCAGGCGCTGATCCAGATGCAATTGCTGACCGTGATGTTGTAACCTCGAACTATGAGCGTCTTGTTGTTCCTTGCGACTACAGAACAAACAAATTGAATGTTAACTTGACCCTCGCTCTCTATTTGGGTGATGATGATCATTGCGTAAATTCTGATGTAAAGAATATACCAGTAGGAGTTAACCTCGAGCCAGGCAAGGCATACAGCTTCAACATCAATGTTTCGGTTGGTCAGCCAATTGAGTTTACAGTTACATCGAACCCTGCTTGGGATG
>JAZQZQ010000002.1:0-88186 GCA_045634125.1 Alistipes sp.
GTAGCTTTTAAGCGGTTTGGTAAGTGATCTTCTAATTCATCCTTAGAGAATGTTGTATTCAATAAGAATGTTCCACCTTTCTTAAGATCTTTAGCCATATCATATTTGAAGATATAAGCATCTAAAGAACAAGAAATGAAGTCCGCATTGTTAATATAGTAAGTAGAACGAATTGGAGAATTACCAAAACGTAAGTGAGAACGAGTTACTCCACCAGCTTTCTTAGAGTCATATGCAAAGTAAGCTTGTACATATTGGTCAGTATTATCACCAATAATCTTAATAGAGTTCTTGTTAGCACCAACAGTACCATCAGAGCCAAGACCGAAGAACAAAGCCTCGAAAGTACCCTCCTTAGCCATAGAGATCTCCTTACCTACAGGCAATGACAACATTGTAACGTCGTCGTTGATACCTACAGTAAAGTGGTTCTTTGGAGTCTCAGCCTCAAGGTTAGCAAATACTGCCAACATCTGAGCAGGAGTAGTATCCTTAGATGATAGACCGTAGCGACCACCGATAATCATTGGGCGATTCTCGCACTCGTAGAATGCATCGCGGATATCGAGCAACAATGGCTCACCTGTAGAGCCTGGCTCCTTAGTGCGGTCAAGAACACAGATGCGCTTAACGCTCTTAGGCAAGACGTTGAAGAGATACTTCGCTGAGAATGGACGGTAAAGGTGTACGGTGATAACACCCACCTTCTTGCCCTGAGAGCGAAGGTAATCGACACACTCCTTAATAGTCTCGGTAACTGAGCCCATAGCAATAATGATGTTCTCAGCCTCTGGATCGCCATAGTAAGTGAATGGCTTATACTCACGACCAGTGATAGTTGAGATCTTCTCCATAGCCTCAGCAACCATATCTGGCACCGCATTGTAGAACTTATTTGAAGCCTCACGTGTCTGGAAGTAGATATCTGGGTTCTGAGCAGTACCGCGTGTTACAGGGTGCTCAGGGTTGAGCGCGCGACGACGGAACTCCTTAAGAGCCTCACGGTCGAACATCGCTGTTAGCGAAGCCTCGTCGATAAGCTCAATCTTCTGAATCTCATGCGATGTACGGAAGCCATCGAAGAAGTGTACAAAAGGTATGCGAGACTTAAGAGCCACGATATGAGCCACACCAGCAAGATCCATAACCTCCTGAACTGAAGATGTCGCAAGCATCGCAAAACCTGTCTGACGCACTGCCATAACGTCCTGGTGATCACCAAAGATAGACAATGACTGCGCTGCCAAAGCACGAGCTGAAACATGGAATACTCCAGGGAGCAACTCACCTGCAATCTTGTACATATTAGGAACCATCAACAACAATCCCTGAGATGCGGTAAATGTTGATGTTAGCGCACCACTCTGCAACGAGCCATGCACAGCACCCGCTGCACCAGACTCTGACTGCATCTCAACCACCTTAACAGTATCGCCAAAAATATTCTTCTTGCCCTGTGCAGACCACTCGTCTACAAGCTCAGCCATTGTTGACGATGGAGTGATTGGATAGATGGCTGCTACCTCAGAAAACATATACGCAATATGCGCTGCTGCGTAGTTACCATCACATGTAATAAATTTCTTCTCCTTCATATTCCATCAAATTATATTATTGTCAATAGCAAATTTGTCCAATTACCTTAGACAAAAATCGGGGCAAAGGTAGCAATTTTGAGTGAAAAATCATAACATTTTCGCTGTTAACTTTTTAACACTACAAATATTGGTCTATGGGACGTTTGAATAGGTATTTATATGTAAATCTTAGGCTTGGACAAAGCTCGGCGGTACGTTGTTAAATTCTTTTTGTATATTTGTCCCTATGAAAGTAACATTTTTAGGAACGGGAACATCGCAGGGTGTGCCAGTAATTGGTTGCAAATGCTCAGTCTGCCAGTCGGAAGATAGCAGAGATAAGCGCCTACGTACCTCGGCAATGGTGGAGGTGCAAGGTCGCAGATTTATAATAGATGCAGGTCCCGACTTTAGGTATCAGATGCTTAGAACTAAGGTCTCACACATAGACGCTCTGCTTCTCACTCACGAACATAAAGACCATACGGGAGGTATTGATGATGTTCGCGCATTCAACTTTGTGGACTATCCAGAGGTTATACACCGCATACATATCTACGGTAACAGCACAACTATCGATGCTATACATCGCGATTTCCATTACGCCTTCGCAACAAACAAGTATCGCGGAGTACCAGAGATTGAGACACATAAAATATCGGAGAGCGAGAGCTTCGAGGTGGGAGGTATCGAGATAACTCCCGTGGTGGGTCATCACTCAGAGCGTTTTAGCTCGGTAGGATACCGCATCGACAACTTAGCATATCTTACTGATATGAACTACATCGCTCCCGAAGAGGTGGAGAAACTCCGCGGAGTAGATACAATGGTTATAAATGCTCTTCGCTGGGAGCCTCACTCGTCGCACTTCTCCGTAAGTGAGGCGTTAGAGATAATAAAAGAGGTGGCACCACGCATGGCATATCTTACACACGCATCACATAGAATAGGTCTACATCGAGAGCTGGAGCACCGTCTACCCGAGGGTGTTAAGATGGCATATGATGGACTTCAAATAGAGATTGTCGAATAATAACGATTTTTATATATGGCACACTATTTACAGGATAAAGTTATTGTGGTTACAGGTGCTTCATCGGGTATTGGCGAGGCTATGGCACGCGAATATGCTAAAATGGGGGCAAAAATTGTGATGGCGGCACGCCGCGAAGAGGAACTAAAGCGCATCGCTGAAGAGATTGCAAGCAACGGTGGCAAAGTAGCATACTGCGCCTGCGACGTAGTAAACGAGGAGGAGTGCAAACACCTTATCGAGGTTGCTGTAGAGCGTTTTGGAGGTGTCGACATTATGATTTGTAACGCAGGTCTCTCGATGCGCGCGCTATTTGATGATTGCGACCTAAAGGTTCTACACCGCCTGATGGATGTCAACTTCTGGGGTACGGTAAACTGTACAAAGTATGCACTACCACACCTACAGAAGTCTAAGGGCTCGTTGGTGGGCATATCCTCAGTTGCGGGCATTCACGGTCTACCAGGTAGAACGGGATACTCGGCATCAAAGTATGCGATGACAGGATTCTTGGATACTATTCGTGTGGAGAACCTCAAGAAGGGTGTACACGTTATGACCGCTTGCCCAGGCTTTACAGCCTCGAATGTGCGCTTCTCGGCACTCACTGCCGATGGCACACAGCAGGGAGAAACTCCTCGCAACGAGTCAAAGATGATGACACCCGAAGAGGTGGCACATATCGTTGCCAAGGGTATCAAACGCCGTAAACGCCTCTGCCTAATGGAGTGGGAGGGACGTGGCACACACCTACTTAAGAAGTTCTTCCCAGCGCTTGTCGATAGATTGTTCTATGCAGTAATGGCACAGGAGCCAGATTCACCGTTAAAGTGAAAAGTGAACTTTGCAATTAAGGTGAGCGCAAAACAAGATTTTTTGTTTTGCCGAGCCGTAGCAAAGTCGAGGCATTACGAAGTTTTGCCTCAAAAGAAGGTGCGCTTCGCGCGAGATTATAAAAGGGGCAAAAAAGGGCAGAAGCGGCAAAAGGGGATTTTCTGTTTCTCCCCTTTGGCCTCTTAGGCCCTTTTGGTCCTTTCAGCGCAACTGTCGTTTGGCACAAGCGAAACAGAAACAAACTCACAGGGCAGCACTCCCCAATTTTTGATTTTAGAGGAGCAGATTTGTTCTATCGCAAAAGAAGAGACTCTGGGATAGTACATTTTAGTACAGCCCAGAGTCTCTTACTTTTAGGGATAGGACGAAGATGCCCTATATAAATCGAAAATTCACAAGAAATTACCAGATAATTACACGCTCCTCAACTGGCATATACATCGCATCATTCTCGGTGATGTTAAACGCATCGTAGAAAGACTGAATGTTGCGAAGAGTGGCATTCACACGGTTGCGACCGAGAGAGTGAACATCAACCTTTGTAAGACGCTCCTTCTCCTGATCGGTAATATTCTGCGCCCAAAGGGTTGCATAACCGATATAGAAACGCTGCTCGCCAGTAAAGCCGTCGATATCTGCAGGACGCCCCTCAGCCCATGCGTAGTCTACAAGACCTGTGTATGCAAGGCGGAGACCACCATGGTCTGCGATATTCTCACCCAAAGAGAACTTACCATCTGCGAAGAGACCTGGTAAAATCTCGATAGCGTTGAACTGGTCAACAAGGACCTGAGTCTTTGTCTCGAAGGCTGCGCGATCCTCCTTAGTCCACCAGTCGTTCATATTACCATCTTTATCGAACTGTGAGCCCTGATCATCGAAACCGTGGGTCATCTCATGAGCAATAACAACACCGATAGCACCGTAGTTTACAGCATCATCAGCATTTGGATTGTAGAATGGAGGCTGAAGAATAGCTGCTGGGAAGCAGATCTCATTGGTTGTAGGCATATAGTATGCGTTAACCATCTGTGGTGGCATAAGCCACTTCTCGCGGTCTACAGGCTTGCCTACCTCTGCCATAGCATCGGCAGTATACCAACGGTTAGCCTCTACGACATTCTCCCAGTATGACTTCTTAGGATCTACGTTGAGTGTAGAGTAATCCTTCCACTTATTAGGGTAGCCAATCTTCACGGTAAAGGCAGCGAGCTTCTCGTGAGCCTTAGCCTTAGTGTCGTCGCTCATCCAATCCAAAGCGTCGATATGCTTACCAAATGCCTGCTGGATATTTGACACCATCTTCTCTACGCGAGCCTTCTCCTTCTCTGGGAAGTACTTAGCAACGTACATCTGACCTACAGCCTCAGAAAGGATGTTGTTGGGCACACCCATCGCACGCTTCCAGCGTGGACGAATCTCCTGAGTACCAGACATTGTCTTGCCGAAGAACTCGAACGATGCTACTGCGAACTCCTCGCTAAGATATGAAGATGCAGAGTTAATATAGTGAGCTGCAACGTACGAACGCAACGCCTCAACAGGAGTTGTAGCCAAGACATTAAGGATGTTTGCCAAAGATGATGGCTGGCTAACTACAACCTTCTCAAGCCCCTCGATGTTCATAGCCTCGAAATATGCCATCCAATCAACTGTAGCGTACTCTTTGCAGAGAGTCTCTACAGAGTATGGATTATAACCCTTAACGATATCGCGGCACTCAACATTTGACCAAGACTTCTCAGCGATAGCATCCTCAATAGTAACTACATCGTCGACCATCTTCTGAATATCGCCCTCAACACCTGCCAATGTGAACAACTTCTCGAGGTATACGCGATATGCAGCCTTAATCTCTGCGTTCTTCTCATCGATATAGTAGTCGCGGTTACCCATACCAAGACCACCCTGCTCGATGTAGAAGATATTCATATTGCTATCCTCAAGGTCAGCAGCTGGATATGCAGCGAAGAATACGCCAACACCGTCAGTGTGAAGTGCTGGAATAGAGGCGAGCAGCGCCTCTCGCTCCGAAGTAGCCAAGATAGCATTTAGAGCCTCACGGATAGGCTCTGCGCCCTCACGATTCAAACGCTCCTCATCGAGACCCATCTTGTATAGGTCAGAGATCTTCTGCTCAACGCTACCGAACTCAGCCTTAACCTTAGACATCTCGTTGAAGAGGTCGTTGATACGAATCTCATTATTCTCGCGAAGAACATCGAAAGAGCCATAACGAGAGTACTCAGGCTTTAGTGGGTTATTCTTCTGCCAACCACCAGTAGCCCACTGATAAAAGTCATCGTTGCGAGCGATAGACTCATCAAAGTTATTGATGTCGATAGCAGGCACAGCTACCTGCTTATCGCCATTTGTTGCACACGCAGTCATCATAAGCGCTGTTGCAAGGATAAATGTTAGTCGTTTCATTATAGAATGAATTAGTGTTTTAGGTCGTTGATCCTATTGTAATGGCATAAAGTTTTATGCTAAGGCTATTTTGAAGCTGCTCGCAGTGCTTGAAAGCGGAGTTTACTCAGGCGTAAATGAGCATTTCAAGCTCAAGGCAGATGCCAAAAGAGCCGAGCAGACATTCTAACGCAAAGTTATATGCTGTGGCTATTTTGAAGCTGCTCGCAGAGTTTGAAAGCGGAGTTTACTTAGCGTAAATGAGCATTTCAAACTCAAGGCAGATGCCAAAAGAGCCGAGCAGATAACTTTGCACACAAGAAATTACTTGCCGATGGCAGCTACACCTGGCAACTCCTTACCCTCCATATACTCAAGAAGAGCACCGCCGCCAGTAGATACGTATGATACCTTGTCGGCAAGACCGAACTTGTTGATACAAGCTACAGAATCGCCACCACCGATAAGTGAGTATGCACCGTTCTTCTCGGTAGCCTCAGCGATAGCCTCAGCAACAGCGCGTGAGCCAGTAGAGAACTTATTAATCTCGAACACACCCACAGGACCATTCCAAAGGATAGTCTTGCAACCAAGGATATGCTCACGGAACTTAGCCTTACCCTGAGTAGCGATGTCGACACCCTCCCAAGCATCTGGGATATTGTTTGCAGGTGCCTCCTGTGTATTTGCAGTCTCAGCGAAGTCGTCGCAGATAAGAGCATCTGGAGAGCGAAGGATAGTAACACCACGCTCCTGGGCCTTCTTCAAAATTTCGAGCGCTACAGGGAACATATCTGGCTCGCAGATAGACTTACCCTCCTTACCGCCCTCGGCGCCAGCGAAGGTATAGGTCATACCACCACCAATGATGATAGAATCAACCTTCTCCATAAGCTTCTCGATGATGGTAATCTTTGTAGATACCTTTGAGCCACCAATAATAGCGCAGAATGGACGCTCTGGGTTCTCCATAACGCCATCGATAGCCTTAAGCTCGTTCTCCATAACGTAGCCAAACATCTTATCCTGTGGGAAGTAGTCTGCAATAAGAGCTGTAGAGGCGTGAGCGCGGTGCGCAGTACCGAAGGCATCGTTGATGTAGCAGTCTGCGTAAGATGCAAGACGCTTAACAAACTCCTTCTGCGAAGCCTTAACAGCCTTCTTTGCCTCTGCCTTCTCCTCATCTGATGCATCCTCAGCCAAGCCACGAGGCTTACCCTCCTCCTCAGCGTAGAAACGCAAGTTCTCGAGTAGCATAACCTCGCCAGGCTTAAGATTAGCAGCCATAGTTGACGCCTTCTCACCCATGCAGTCGCCAGCGAACATTACCTTCTCGCCCAAGCGCTCTTCGATAGCATAGATAATCTGCTCCAAAGAGTACTTTGCATCTGGATTCTTCTTAGGACGACCAAGGTGCGACATAAGAATTACTGAGCCACCGCCAGCCAAAACCTTCTTAATTGTTGGTATTGCTGCGCGGATACGTGTATCATCTGTAACCTTGCCCTCAGCGTTGAGTGGCACATTGAAGTCTACGCGGATAATAGCGCGCTTACCCTCGAAATTGTAATTATCAATTGCAAACATATCTTATTGTTTTAGTACATTAATATTATTTAGGGTGCAAAATTACTAAAATTTTTTAATAAATTCTAATAAAGCGTCCTAATTTATTAATGATGGTCGTCAACAATGACTACGCCATATTCGTTTTTAGAGGTAAGTTTTGTGCCGTTATACTCGCCAGTAAGAGTACGCAAGAATGACACAATAGCCTCAACATCAGCATCAGCAAGCTTGATATCGCACTGATACAATGCCATATCACGAACTGCCTCGTCCATAGTTACACGTGAGCCATCGTGATAGTATGGCCATGTAAGCTCGACGTTACGAAGACCTGGCACCTTGAAGCGATGACGGTCGCGCTCCTCCTGAGTCTGCTTATAGCGACCATTATCCTCCTCGGTAAGCTCCATACCGCGCTCCTGGAAGTAGTGGCGACGCAAGCCCATAAGCTCGTATGACTCGCCACCAAGATTGATGCCCACATGGCAGGTGGCACAGCTATTCTCCTTGAAGAGTTCGTAGCCACGCAACTCCTCAGCTGTTAGAGCCTCGTTGTCGCCCAACAACCACTTATCGAACTGAGAGTTAGGAGTTACAAGCGTGCGCTCAAACTCCTCGATAGCATCGGTGATAGTAGCCTCCGTAATACCCTGCTCTGGATATAGGGTCTCGAAAACCTCAACATAGCGTTTGTCATCCTGAAGCTTTGCGATAATCTCATCGAAAGATGTAGATGCCATCTCAACAGGGTTGAGTGGAGGACCCGCAGCCTGCTCAGCGAGGGTCTTAGCACGACCATCCCAGAACTGAACAAAATTATAGACAGCATTATATACCGTTGGGGCGTTCACACCACCCAAGCGCTCCTCAACACCGTGAGAGTACTGATGGTTATCCACACCACCAGTATCAAGCGAGTGGCACGATGCACAAGATACGGTATTATCAACCGAGAGACGAGCATCGTGGAAGAGGTCGAAACCGAGCTGTACCTTTAGAGGGTTGGTCTCAGCCACAGCAACGATAGGACGCACAGGCTCGCCAGCACGCTCACCCTCAAGGCCATCGTTATAGTATGCAACACGGTAATCATGCGCCCACTCAGCAAGGATAGATGCCTTAGCATCGGTCATCTGACTACCCCAGTGCATAAGGTAGTACTTAGCCATAGGCATTGTCTTATTCAATGCCACGCGCTCAACCTTAGCCACATCTACAACATTTGGTGTAGCGCCACTCTGCAACGCCTCCATAAGTGGAGTGATATCAAAGGCGCGGTATCCATCCGCAGCATCCTGCTTTACAAGCTTTCCCGCAACTGGCAAGTTAGCATAGAATGGCAACTCTGGGTTAGCGGTATGGCAACTTATACATCCGCCATCCTCCAAAATCGCTGTTACACGAGCATCGAGAACAAGCTCCTCACTTGGAGTAGAACTTGACACCACAACTCGATAGATGACAAATAGCACTACAACAAGTGCCAAAGCCACGATTAGTAGGTTTCTGAAAAATCTCTTCATAAGATTAGCTATTATTGGTTATATGTATGTACACTTGTTTCAGCCGAAGGGAGGTAGTTGACTCCATACCAACACATCTGCAAGGCAAGGAAAGCAAATATCAACATCAGGTAAAAGAGATTGCGCGACTTATGCGCCATAACACTCGAAGCCATATGCGTTGCCACAAGATATAGACTCCATGTGGCTGCCGCCCACGATTCCTTGGCATCCCAACTCCAGTAGGCCCCCCACGCGTCCTTAGCCCACAACGCACCCGTAAGCATACCGATAGTAAGAAACGCCAAACCACCATATATAAGGCGCTCGATAGCATCGTCCATCTTCAACTTAGGCTTTATCAACGAGGCTACGGCAAGCAACGTAGCACATCCAAGCAGAGCATAAGAAAACATATATATCGAAACATGAGGCACAAACCACACACTCTGCAACGCAGGCATAAGGCTCTGGTCGTGAATCTCGGGCTTTGCAATGTTGATGATGATGAATACCGTGGCAAGCACCGTCGAGAAGGTCATTATCCAGCGGTAGCGCCAACGAGCATAGGTCAATAATCCCGCAACGAGGATAAAGAAGGAGTACCACAACCTTGTCTCGCCCATAGTACGTAGTGGTGGACGCTGCAACGTATGCCATAATAAGCCGATAAAGAGCGCCATAGTGGCAATAGCGAGGGTTGCACAGAGCATCGCCCAAAGGCTACGCTCCCTGCTACGCAGTGCAATAAAGGCTCCCGTTGCAGATAGCAAAACAACGATTGCTGCCATCATAGGAAATATGTTCCAACCCGCCATCATAACTCTCTATTTACCGTTTTGCGTGGCCCGCGTACGAAGAGTAATACGCCACCAAGGATTAACATAACAATACCCGCCATAGAGAGCCACTGCCAAGGCTCATCTACAATCTCTATAATGGCGTACTCAGCACCCGCGTTAGCATCACTCACCGATGCAAGATATATCTTCTGGGAGAGAGAGTAGTCGTATGGATGGTTCACTCGTAGCGAGACAATCTCGTCGTTGATGGCTACACGAGCTTCATAATTCGTTGGCTCGATAGTTAGCGACTCCAAACGTAGCTCGTATGGCAATATACGCACCGCACCCGCCATGGTGTATGCCTGATTAGTTGCGTTGCTATCGACAGCCAGACGCATCTGCTCCCTATCGGGCGCACCAAAAAATCCAGCACCAAGAGCCAACCAGAGACCAACATGTGTAAGGATAAAGCGAAGACGTATACCGCTACTATTTCTCCAGCCACGTAGTATCACAAAGGCTAAGTGGTTAAGCACAAAGAGGAGAGACACGACCACCAACCATGATGTCGATGCCGGAACGCGCTGCAGACCTAAAACGATGCCTATAAGTGCCATCACAGCGAGTGAGAGCCACGTAGCACCGCGCGAGAGCATAAGCTTCGCAAAGCGCGAGTTAGCACGATTGCGGTAGGCTCGAATAATGAGTATAAGCCACAATATAAGAGAAAGGATATTTAGCGGAAAGGCAAAAATATGATAGGGGAAGCTACCTATGGTAACCTCCAAGACTATCGATAGCAACACCACCGCCAAGGCAATTATCCCCACTCTCATACTAAATAGACTATATTTTGCACAAAGATAGCAAAAAAAGTGAAAAGTGAAAAGTTTGGCTAAAGGTTTTTAAGGGGAATTAGGGTGATTAGTGGTGGTTATAGGTTAAAAGGCTGCGCCTTTTTGGGGGAGTAGCGAAATAAAAACTTTCGGGATAGTAAGACCCAATTTCTTGTCAGAAGGGGTCAGATTTGTTCTATCGCAAAAGAAGATCCCCTCGGGATAGTACTCAAACGTACAGCCCGAGGGGTCTTACTTTTGGGATGGGACAAAGATGTTGCCCCTTATCACAAGAAATTAATTATAGGTTGAGTTTCTCACGAATAGCCGCTGGAATCGCATCCTTGTGAACGATGATATTCATAGTCTTGTAGCGAACGAATGCCTTTGAAGCATACCAGATACCCTTGTAAGTACCTGCCTCGCCCCATGAGTTCTTAACCATATAGTACTCAGTTCCCTTCTGATCCTTAGCGATACCGTAGATAAGCATACCGTGGTCATCAGTTGTCTCGCGGTTGTCGTAGCCAAGCTGACGCTCCTCCTGTGATACCCACTTCTGTGCTACAGCCATTGGCTTGCTCTTACGCTCAGCCTCTGTCATCTTAAGCCACTTAGCCATATCTGAGCCATCAAGCTCTGTTGATGCCTTATCTACGTCTGGAAGGATAGCTGTACCCTCGCGTGTGAAGCCGTCCTCGCTAACATCGCTACCCCAAGCTACAGTGTAGCCATTCTCAATAGCGTAGTCGAATACCTCCATAAGCTCGTCGATAGGAAGGTTGTATGACTGTGCCCAACGCCAGTTGTCTGGAATCTCAAGAGCGAATGATGTATAGAATGGGTGGTGAGTGTAAGACGTCAATGAGATATAGTCGTCAGCATTCAAACCCAAAGACTCATAGAATGACTTTGGAGTGTACTCAACACCCTCGTATGTGAAAGTCTCAGGACGAACACCAAGGTAGATATCGTGGATAGCCTCGATAGCCTTCTTCCACAACATCTCGCCATCAGGACTTACCTGCAAGCTACGAAGCTTACCCTTAGCAATAGCAGCAACAACAGCGTCGCTAACAGCAGACAACTCGTTATGGTTACTCAACTCCATACCATACATAACACCAGGACGCATCTCAGCCTCTGGAACAAGACCGAAAGCCTCCATACCGTAGATTACATCGTAGAATGAGCCACCCTGTGCGAATGATACGTCGCCATGTGTGCGAACAGCCTTATCAGCGCGATCAAGGTAGGTGTTGTGTACAAGGAACATCTCAGAGAAGTCATACTCGCCCTTGCCCATACGCAAAAGCTCTGACTCGATGAATGCCAATGATGAGTAGCACCAGCAAGTACCTGCTCTATTCTGATTCTTGATGCTTGTAATAGGATTCTCCTTTACTACTGTAAACTGGATACCCTCTGGCTGGTCTGCCTGCTTCTTAGGCTTAGCCGCCATAGCACCTGTAACCATCAAAAGACCAAGTGCCAAAACAAAGATTTTCTTCATAATTAGTTAGTTTTTAGATTGATATAATTGTTTAATCGTTTATTTCTTACTCTTAGCAATGATACGCTGACACTCTGTGTAGGTTAGCGCCTCAATTTTTGCCCCCTTAGGCAAGCGGTAGTTCTTACCGTTATAGGCGATATATGGTCCATAGACACCGCTCTTAATGACCATATTGGCATCCTCAGCGAAGGTGCGAATTGGCTCTGCCTGAGCGCGCTGCTTAGCAACATTCTCCTTGAGCAACTCCTCGGCACGCTCGCGAGTGATGGTATATGGATCATCGCTCTTGGTTAGCGATGCGAAGGTCTTACCGTGGCGGACATATGGTCCAAACTTGCCGACACCAACCATCAAAGCCTCGCCATCCAGATCGCCGAGGTTACGTGGCAAAGCGAACAACTCCAATGCCTCCTCAAGGCTGATAGACTCTATGAGTTGCCCCTTCTTCAACGATGCAAACTGTCCCTTAACACCATCAGCACTCTCAAGCTCGACCATAGGACCATAACGGCCAATACGAGCCTTAACAGTAAGACCCGTCTTAGGGTCGATACCCAAAACGCGGGCAGGCTGTGAGTTGCGATCATTCTGCGTGCCAATAGCCACATTTACAAGGTTGTGGAATGGATCGTAGAAGCCACGAATCATATCTGTCCATGTAATCTCGCCCTCGGCAACGCGGTCGAACTCCTTCTCCACATTTGCAGTGAAGTGGTAATCCATAATCGACGAGAACTGAGTCTCAAGGTAGTCGTTAACGACCATACCTATATCTGTTGGGGCAAGACGATTCTTCTCCTTACCATAGCTCTCGGTAACGAGCTTATCAGTAATCTTATCCGACGCAAGGGTTAGCTGCAAGACCTGACGCTTCTGACCCTCCTTACTCTGCTTAACGACATAACCACGGTTGATGATGGTGGTAATCGTTGGCGCATAGGTAGATGGACGACCGATACCAAGCTCCTCAAGGCGCTTTACAAGCGTAGCCTCGTTATATCGTGATGGAGCAACGCTATAGCGCTCTGCAGCAGTCATAGTTGAGTACTGAACACTATCGCCAACATTCATCTTTGGTAGGATGCCACCCTCGCCCTCCTGCTGGGCATCATCATCAACACTCTCTGAATAGAGGCGCATAAAGCCATCAAAACGGACAACCTCGCCCTGAGCCACAAACTGCTCCTTGCGGTGCTTAAGGTCGATAACAATCTGCGTTCTATCCAACTCCGCAGGCACCATCTGTGATGCCACAGTACGCTTCCAAATAAGGTCGTACAAGCGCTTCTCGTTGGCAGTACCCTCAATCTCATGGCGCTCGATATATGATGGGCGGATAGCCTCGTGAGCCTCCTGAGCGCCCTTAGTCTTAGTCTTAAAGTTGTGTGGGTATGAATACTTGGCACCAAAGAGGCGGGTAATCTCATTCTTACACTGCGTGATAGCCATCTGCGAGAGGTTCACAGAGTCAGTACGCATATATGTAATAAGACCCTGCTCGTAGAGCTTCTGCGCTACAGACATGGTCTGCGACACGCTCATACCGAGCTTACGGCTTGCCTCCTGCTGGAGCGTGGAGGTGGTAAATGGAGGTGCTGCATAGCGCTGCACAGGCTTCTCCTCAGCCTTGGAGACTGAGAACTGCTCACCAATACAGCTATGTAGGAACTGCTCCGCCTCAGCGCATGTAGCGAAAGGCTGCGAGAGCGTAGCCTTAAACAAAGACTTTGTAGCATCGCCAGCCAAGTAGAACTGACCTACAACACGGAACTGAGCCACCGATTTGTGATTGATAATCTCACGCTCACGCTCAACGATAAGGCGTACTGCAACACTCTGCACACGTCCTGCCGAGAGTGCTGGGCGCACCTTCTTCCACAAAATTGGAGATAGCTCAAAACCTACCAAACGATCCAACACACGACGCGCCTGCTGGGCATTAACCAAGTTAAGGTCGATGGTACGAGGATTCTCGATAGCCTCCAAGATGGCACGCTGGGTAATCTCATGGAATACAATACGCTTAGTCTGCTGGATAGGCAAATCGAGTACCTTCGCCAAATGCCAAGCGATAGCCTCTCCCTCGCGGTCCTCATCGGATGCCAACCACACGGTCTTTGCCGAGCGCGAGAGACGGGCAAGCTCGTCTACTACCTTACGCTTGTCGTCTGGAATCTCATATATAGGTTCAAACTCCTTATCTATATCAACACCGAGTCCCTTCTTTGCTAAGTCGCGGATATGTCCGAAACTCGACTTAACCATAAAATCCTTACCAAGGAATCTCTCGATAGTCTTCGCCTTAGCAGGGGACTCTACAATAACCAAATTCTCTTGCATTACAATATATCTTAACATACTCTCCCCGTCAACCGACATTGGGGAGTTATACATCCATTATTTTACAATAGTGTAGGTAATCTCCAACTTAATAGGGGCATCGCCACCCATACCATACAACGCCTGACGCTTCATATCGTACAACGCTGTAGCCTCGGGAGCAATGTAGATACGACGCATATTGACATAGTCGCCACTCGCGCCACCATTCTCGCCTATGGCGAACTTCGTAAGGTCAACCTTACCCTGCTCATCCACGTTGCTCGACGCCACAAGCATCAACGCCTGTATGTAGTTCGAGATATCCATCTTATAGCAACCAAGCGACCTGTTCAAGTAGCCGTCGTAACTCAACGTAACACTACTCTCGGCAGTGTAGTTGTAGTCCGCAATAGCAACAAAGTTGTCGTAGTCGACATACATACCCATACGCAACATAGCATCATCCATAAGTGGAGTTAGCACCGCGGTATTGAGGTTGTTATAGTCGTAATCAGAACCCTCAAGGTAGATGGAGAACATCGCCTGATTGATAGATACCGTAGCATCGTCGCCAGCCTCAAGAACGATGTCGGCAAGCGACTGGATAAACTCATCCGTAAAGCACATCTGGGTTACTACGCCACCCATACCCTCGACATAGCAAACATCACAAACACCCTCATCAAGGTTGATAGATGAGTTGGTGTAGTCGTGCTGGATGCTATTTATCGAGACATTACCCGCAGCGACATCGGTATACTCCGAAGGGTCGAGGTAGAGACCATAGACCATATAGGTGGTATCGCGGATGATGGTTGGGTCCTGCTCGTAGCGACTACGCGCAAAGAGCAACATAGCCGTATTAGACAGTGATGTAGAGAACATAACACCCTCCGTATCCTCGGCAGGGGCGATGTAGATACCCTTAAACGCATCTACGAACTTCAACTCGTTGCCGTTGACATAGAGGCTATCGCGGTCACGAGCAAGGCTATCTACCGAGAGGTTGTTCATAAGCATCAGACGCTCGACATAGTCCTTGGTAGTCGGAGTATGCTCGAGCAACACGTTGCTATTCATCGGGTTAGACATATCGCCCACATATGCGCCACGCTCCTGATTTGGGAACTCGAAGGTGAATATCGGCTCCGAAGAGATATATGGCTGTGGGTCGAAGCCTTCGTAGAAGGTTGTATCGGCAGACAACTTAAGGTAGTCGTTCGAGGTAATCTCATAGACGTTGAAGCGGTGCTTCCTTGTGGTATCACCGTGGAAATCAGTGATATAGAGCGACAACATCATAGAGTCGAAGATAGGGCGGTAGCCCCAGCCTCGCTCCTTGGGCAACGACAGCGTAAATATCATCTGCGACATAAAGCCTGCCTCGCGAGTGCCGAATGTCTGGCTTACCTCACGACCGAAGTAGCCACGCGAGATATTAGACGACACCAACGAGTCGCCATCGTAGAGGCACGTTGTAGCCAACGAGCACTCTACCCTATCGTCGCCATCGACACGCTCACCCAAGGTGTAGACCCTGCGTCGAAGTTCCATATTCTGGTTCGAGGGAACAAACTCCTCGCCCATAGTATAGTCCACATTCGTTGTACACGACGTAATCATCAGTATCACGCCGAGTAGCAACGCTATGTTAAAGACTCGTTTACAACTCCTCATAGAATTTTTTGTAGTTATCGAAGAACTCCTTCTCCTCACACTCCTGATACTCCAATATCTTCTTCCCACAGCTCTTAGCATACTCCAATACCGTAGCATCGGCATTTGGAGAGGTTACAACAATACCGTCGGCATAATCTATAACGAAGCGGTAGAGGTTTTCGTATGATGGATTCTCCAAAATCGTCATATTGCTATCCATGATACCCTCACCCTCGAGCTTATGCTTTAGCTCAGCACACAACTCGCCTTCGAACTTATCATCCGATAGCGACAACACAATCTTCACATCGCGGAAGAGTGGGTCATCGTAGAATACCTTCTTTAGATACATAGGTGCGATAGCCGAGAACCAGCCGTGGCAGTGTACGATGGTTGGCTGCCAGCGCAACTTCTTAACAGTCTCCAACATACCGCGAGCAAAGAAGATCGCTCTATCGTCGTTATCCTCAAATAGGTTGCCCTCCTCATCGCGCAACACAGCACGTCGTGCGAAATAGTCATCATTATCGATAAAGTATATCTGCATACGCGCTGCAGGGATGGTAGCCACCTTGATAATAAGCTGGTGGTCGTTATCGTTGATGATGATATTCATACCCGAGAGGCGGATAACCTCATGGAGCTGATTTCTACGCTCGTTGATACAGCCATAACGAGGCATAAAGGTACGCACCTCTATACCACGCTCCTGCATCTGGCGTGCCATATCGAGACTTAATTTTCCAAAAGGCGTCTCCGGAAGATATGGAGAGATCTCCGAACAGACGTATAATATCTTATTGGCGTTCATAATAGTAGCTCTTTAGATTACAGAATTAACATTGCATCGCCATAAGTACCAAACCTATAACCCTCCTTGACAGCCACATCGTACGCCTCCATAACGAAATCGTAGCCACCGAAGGCTGCAACCATCATCAGCTGTGTAGAGTATGGCAAGTGGAAGTTCGATACAAAGGCATCTGCTGCACTGAAGGTGTATGGTGGGAAGATGAACTTGTTTGTCCAGCCCTCCATAGGCTTAAGCATACCACCTACAGATGCTGCGGTCTCCATTGCGCGCATAACGGTAGTACCTATAGCCACAACCTTATGTCCTGCGTTGCGAGCGGTATTGATAGCCGAGGCGCACTCCTCCGTTACGAAGAACTGCTCCGAGTCCATCTTATGCTTCGAGAGGTCCTCCACATCTACGGTGCGGAAGTTGCCAAGACCGACGTGTAGGGTAAGGAACGCCTTGTCGATGCCCTTAATCTCCATACGCTTCATAAGGTGCTTCGAGAAGTGCAAGCCCGCTGTTGGCGCTGCCACAGCACCCTCCTTATCGGCATAGATAGTCTGATACCACTCGGCATCCTCTGGCTCTACCTTCTCACGCACCCAACGTGGTAGTGGTGTCTCGCCAAGATTATACAAAGCCTCCTTAAACTCCTCATACGAACCATCGAACAAGAAGCGAAGGGTACGACCACGTGAGGTGGTGTTGTCGATAACCTCGGCACCCATAAGTTCGTCGTTGCCGAAGTAGAGCTTGTTGCCAATACGAATCTTACGCGCTGGGTCCACCAACACGTCCCAAAGGCGTAGCTCACGGTTAAGCTCGCGAAGAAGGAAAATCTCAATATCGGCACCTGTCTTCTCCTTGCAGCCCTGCAAGCGCGCTGGGAAGACCTTAGTGTCGTTGAAGACAAACATATCCTTCTCGTCGAAGTACTCTATAATATCCTTGAAAGTGCGGTGCTCAATCTCGCCTGTCGAGCGATGTAACACCATAAGACGAGCATCATCACGGTTAATGGTAGGATACTTGGCAATCATATCCTCCTTTAACTCATAGCCATACTGCGATAACTTCATAGTTTTTCAAAAAAAACGTGTAACAATCAAATTATATACGCAAAAAACTCTATTTTGTTTCACACTCGCGCAACTTTTCCATAAAATCGTCGAGTGTGTGGGCATTCTCCACCAAGAAACCACCACTGCGTGTACGACGCAACGAGCTTAGGTAGGCACCACTATTCAACGCCTCGCCAATCTCGAATGCCAACGAGCGGATATAGGTACCCTTGCTGCACTCTACTCTGATTTTAATACGCTTCTGGTCATATTCGAGTAACTCCATAGCGTAGATGTTAATCAACGCCTTCTTAAGCTCAATCTCCTCGCCTGCACGGGCAAACTCGTAGGCACGAACACCCTGCACCTTCTTGGCTGAGTACAACGGTGGCAGCTGTTCGCGCTCTCCCGTTAGCGACTGCAAAGCCTGCTCCACCATCTCGCGAGTGATATGCTCCGTAGGATAGGTGGCATCCACCTCATGCTCCATATCTCCTGATGGCGTTGTAGCACCGAGTTCCAACTCGGCGATATACTCTTTAGTCTCAGACTGCAACTTCTCCACCTGCTTGGTAGCACGACCTATGCAGACAAGCAAAATACCCGTAGCCAAAGGGTCAAGCGTGCCAGCATGACCAATCTTAATCTTTGGATGTCCGCACTTGCGGAGCTGAAACTTTATCTTTCTAACCACATCTGCCGAAGTCCACTCATAGGGCTTGTCTATAACAGCAACATAGCCCTCTGGGAAATCGACACCCTTTAATGTAAATTCACTCATACCTATATTATATAAGTAGTAATAGCTATTAATCCAACCACAGCGCAGTAGAGAGCAAACCAAATAAGTTTACCCCTCTTAACGATATTTATCATATACTTGCACGCAAGGCAGCCCACTACAAAGGCGGTTACAAAGCCCGCGATAAGGGGTGCAGTGGCTACACCCACCACAGCAAAGCCTCCGTCGATAATATCCAAGAGTGCCTGACCCATAATAGGGGCAAGAACCATCAAAAACGAGAAGGTTGCAACAGCAGATTTCTTATTTCCGAGCAGGATACCCGTAGCGATAGTTGTACCCGAGCGCGAGAGTCCTGGCATTGCAGCCACAGCCTGACCAACACCGATGATGAAGGCATCGCGGTAGGAGATACTCTCCTTCAAACGTGGGCGGGCATAGTAGGCGAAGCTAAGCAGTGCCGAGGTTAGTAGCAGCATACCACCCACAACCAACATCACATACTGCGACGAGAGTATAGCGTCGATATAGTCGCCCAACATAAGTCCTACAATACCAATAGGTATCATCGAGATTACGAGCTTTAGGAAGTAGCTCTTCTCGTCATTCATACCCTTAGTGAAGATACCCTTTATAAGCCACCATATCTCGCTCCATAGCACCACAACGGTACTTAGCACCGTAGCGGCATGAAGGGCGATATCGAAAGTAAGATTCTCCTCCAACTCCACACCCAAAAGAGCCTTAGCCAGCTGCAAATGTCCGCTACTCGACACTGGCAAGAACTCCGTTAGTCCCTGCACAGCACCCAAGATCATTGACTCAAAAATCTCCATACCTACTCCTCTCTCTTAAAACGTTTCATAATACCAAAGCCTACCACCACAAAGCCTGCGATGACAACCACCGGAGCGAGGCTGATGCGACGGAAGGAGAATATCGAGTAGTCGAACTCCGTAGCTGTATGCTCACCACCTCCTGACATAAGCATAAAGCCCACAAAGAGAAGCACCACACCCACCAAGATAGTGATATAGTTCTTCATAGTAAAGGGCATCTGCTCCTTATTAACATCCTGATTCATACTAATATAGATATATTTTATTAGAACGCATATTCACAAACTTATTCACCGCCATAGCGCTAAACAGCACCGTTACAACAACGCCCAACACCACGATAACACCGATGATAGTTGCTACATCGCCACGACCCAACATCTCGATACCGTTGATAGCATGGCTCTCGGCACTATACACCACACCCACCATCATCGCCGCAGCAATAGCTCCTGCCACAAAGCCCTGACCTATGGCACTACCCAAAAATGGGCGCATAATATACCACTTCGTAGCACCCACCAATTTCATAGTGTTGATAAGATAACGCTTAGAGTAGACAACCAAACGTATGGTATTGCTAAGCAGCAACATAGAAATCAACAACAACACCAACATAAAGACCGCCAACGCCACAGACACCTGTGAGATAGTCTCGTGCATACTCTCCACAACCTCCACGGGTGGCACCGAGACATACTCCACACCCTCCATCGAGCGAAGAATATCCGCCACCATCTCCACACCCTCACGATTGGAGTAGTCGGCATGTAGCGCAACCTCGTAACTATCCAACAGAGGATTCTCGCCCAAGAGCAGGTCTAAATCGACAGCAAACTGCGAGCGGAAAGCCTCGTCTGCGATTTTCTCATCCTTGCTAAGGAACTGCGCACCAGCGCATACCGTTCTGTCCTCGAACATCATCTCCAAGGCTCTGCGACTATCGGCACTGATGTCATCCCTAACCTCTACCGACACCACAACACTCTCCCTGAGCTTTCGTGCTGCCGAGATTGCCGAGAGGCTTACATACGACACCACGCCAACCATAAACAGCACCAGCGCAACGCTGATGGTAGAGATTACATACGAGCGCATAACCTTACGCCCCATTCGCTTATCCTTCATATCTTACTTCTTGATTATCATCATTACTGCTCGCGCCACAAAGAGCAACACCACCACACTACATATAGCCATCAGCGTAGAGATAAGTCCCCAGCGCGGTGCACGGAAGATCCACTCCACCGTATGCTTACCCGCAGGCAGCTCCATACCGCGTAGGATATAGTCCGCCACGAAGTACTCCGCCTCCTCGCCATCAACCTTCACGCTCCAGCCATCAGGAAAGTATATCTCCGAGAAGACCGCCAACGCCTCGGCAGGGGTCTCGTACTCATATTTTAGGTAGTTGGGAGCATACTCCACCAATACTATCTCGCCCGAGCAGTCGTACACCTCTGCGACATCGACCCCCTCGACAATAACTACGTTGTAGAGGTCCTCATAACCGAGTTTGTCGAGTGCCTCACGCGGAGAGTGCGCCTGTGTGGTCTCAGCCACAAACCACGCAGCACCAAATGGCGCAACACCCGTAACAGCCTCCATAGGCAGAGCATCGCCATCGTGGATGACATAGCGTGTGTTCAAGGCCGCCAAGACCTCGCCATCATACTTACGCAAGTAGCGCTCTATAACATCCTGATAACGACCAAGTTTCGCACCATGATAGCCACCCACAGAGCGGTGAAAGTAGGATGCGCGGGCAGAATTGAATGGGTCGCCACTAAGGTCTAACACCCTAAAGCCCAAATCATCATCCGCAAGGATTATCTTATCCGCCTCAGTAGCCATATGCTCGGTAGGCTTACTATCTCTCCACTTACTATCCGAGATATAACGCTTCGCCACGCCCGACAAATCCCACACAATTAACACACCTAACACCACAGCAAGAGCTACGTGATAGACCCTCTTATCTGCACGTTTACGCATCATAGCATAGCCTACAATAGCTGAGGCTGAGAGGGTTACAAAGAGTATCGTGCGCCAAGCATCCGCCTTCAGAGCACCACTGCGACCCGCCTCAACAGCACTGCGCAACTGCTCAACCCACAACTCGTTGCCATAGCGGTCGTATATATCCGCAAGACCATAGTCGGCAGTAAGCATCATCGCCACCACAGCACCTACAACAACGACATAGGCAATAGCAACCTTGCGAAGTAGAACTTTACATGGAATATCCTGAGAAACAATACGATAGATAGCACAAGCACACAACAGCGGAGCGCTCCACTCCAGTACTACCAACGCCATAGATACCGTTCTGAAGCTCTTGTAGGCAGGCAACCAGTCGTACAGCACCTCGTAGAAGCCCATAATATTAGCACCCCACGCCATAAGCAGTGCAAAGAGGCTCACTATAACAACCCAAATCGTTGAGCGCCAGCCATATAGCACCAAACAAAGGAGCGCCAAGAATAGCACCACAGCACCCAAGTAGGTAGGGCCTGCGGTGTATGGTTGCGTACCCCAGTAGTTCGAGGCGTAGTTCCACACCTCGTCGGCACGCTTGTAGTATAGCGACTCTATATCGGCGATAACCCTCTCATCCTGCGCCTCGAGAGCTGCATATACATCGTCAGCAGTAACCGCATAACCCTCATTATTAAGCCTTTGGGCGAGATCTTCGACCGCCAAATTAAAGATTCTGCCATCCACACTACGACGCTGCAACAACTCCACAACACCCTCGTTCATATCGCCCGACCAGCTACCCATATAGTTGGGAACAATCATATTACAACTCTCAGCAATGCCATAACTCCACGCGGTATTGTAGGCAATCTTCTCACGACGTGCAGTCTCGGCATCCACCGCTACGCTCTCGGCGCGTGTGGTATGCTTCTGATGCTCCAAGGTGTACCATAGTGGGGCTATGTTTGAGCCGACAGCCACGAGGGCAGCGACAGCGAGTAATGCTGTGTGGCGCAACAACTTAGCCACCGCACCACGACGTATCGCACTCACCAACTCCGAGATCCAGAGGGCAAGGCAGACCAACAAAAAGTAGTATGTAATTTGAGGATGGTTAGCACCGAGTTCCAACGATCCAAAGAGGGCTGCAAAGGCGGTGCCGAGCCATATATTTCGCTTTAGAGCGCACCAAACAGACCCCACCAACGGTGGAGCATAGACCAGCGCCCACATCTTAGTAATGTGTCCCGCGTCGATGATAAGGAAGAAGTAGGTCGACAGACCATATGCCAAGCCTGCGATGATACCTATCCAGGGGTTTATGCCCATAAGCACCACAGCCACCATCATCATCAGCATCGCCATAAAGGTCATATTCATAGGGCTGTCCATAACCTTAACAATAGCACTCGCGCCACGCTTTACATACTGTGTAGGGTACTCTACATCAATAAGATAGGCAGGCATACCCGAGAACATATTGCCTGTCCACTGGGGATCCTCACCCGTAGCCTCGCGATGCTCCTTGATGTCGTGCGACATACCCGCATACTGCGAAATATCGCCCTGCGCGAGCGACTTACCCTCGAATTGCGGAGCATAGAATGTGTACGACACACCAAAGAATAGCACCACCGCCACCACCCAAGGCAGCACTGCACTCTTAAGTAGTCTCTCGCCCCAAGAGGTAAGTTTTTGAGATATATTATTCTGCTCCATTTCCAACTTTTTACGTAAGTAAATAAATCGGACAAAGATAAGAAAAAAAAACTGAAAAGTGAAAACTGAAAACTGAACTTTGCGACTTTGCTATTAAGGAGAGAGCAGAGAGAGCAGGGAGATTTCTGTGATACCCGACCTCGCTTTCGTCTCTTTCGTCCCCTTCACCTCGAACACACCGAACATCCGGAACATCGGGAACACGGGGAACATCCGGAACATCGGGAACACCCTGTTCCGATGTTCTTTTGTTCCCTTGTTCCGCCACACCCTTGTTCGCTACGGCGCAACGATATCTATCATCGAGTCTCAGTATGTCTGTATCAGCGAGTCTCTCAATATATTTATCAAATATATCTCTACGTGGTCTGGATACGCTACACGTCTGGCGCCCCAATGGTACACCAGTTATTATTAAATATTTATACTGAGATGTATATATCGTTATATACTAATATAGTATAACGACACACTTAGTGGGGATAGTTATATATATAACCACCCACAACACTAAGTATCAATATATTAATACCTATTTACGCATTAGCACGGAGACTGATATAGTGCTAAACGCCACTACAAATATACAACATCAAAAGGCGTTTGTCAAGTATTTTGGCAAATATTTTTACGCACCAAGTTAAATTTATTAATACTGATAGAGTTAACGATTTGTCGACTTTGAGTAGCGATAGTAGGTAGTCAAACCTGTGTAGGAACAAAGGAACAAAAGAACATCGGAACAGGGTGTTCCCCATGTTCCGAATGTTCCGAATGTTCCCGATGTTCTGAGTGTTCCGAGTGTTCCGAATGTTCGCTCGCAGAGCTAAACCACCCTTAAAAACCCTTAAAAACCCTTAACTCCCCCTAAAAACCTCTCCCCGCCTTTCCCTTTTTACTTTTTTTTGCTATCTTTGTACGAATTATGCGCGCGTATGTGTAGAATAAAGAGACATATTTTCACTATATTACTGATACTCTGTGGGTTACTTATCACAGAGAGCATCACTGCGCAGTATTACAGCTGGGGTGTGGACTCGCCACGTCATAGGTGGAAGCAGATGAAGAGCGAGAACTACCGCGTGGTATACCCCACGACCTCTGCCGATATTGCCTCGCGCATGATGTACTATCTCGACATTGTAAAGGATGATATAAGCTATGGCTATCGCTATCCCGCCATGTCGATACCCTTTGTTGTACACCCCGAGAACTTCCGTTCCAACGGTCTTGTGATGTGGATGCCACGACGTGTAGAGTTTCTGGCAACGCCTAATGTCAGTTCCTTTGCTACGCCGTGGGTAAAGCAGCTTATAGCCCACGAGTACCGCCATGCAGTGCAGTACAACAACCTCAACCGCGGAGTCTTTAAGGGCTTAAGCTACCTCTTAGGACAGCAGAGTTCTACCATAAGTCTACTTGCGATGCCCCTATGGGTTATGGAGGGCGACTGCGTACTTACCGAGACCGAGATGACGACCTTTGGTCGCGGTATGCAGCCATCTTTCACCCTCACCTACCGCGCCTATGGCGATGTGGGCAATGCCTTCAAAAATATAGATAAGTGGTTTTGTGGCTCCTACAAGGATTATATTCCCGACCACTACCAGCTTGGATATCTTATGTCGCGCCACGCCTACAACCGCACTGGTCGCATCTTGGGCGATGGCATGGCAGAGCTTACCACACGTCGCCCATATATGGTGGTATCTACGTCGTGGACACTCAATAAATTGATAGGTCTCTCCGAGACAAAACTCTTCTACGACACCTTCTACACCCTCGCAGGGGTATGGAAGGAGTTGCCTACAGAGCAAACTACGACCTATCTCACTATCCCTGAGCCACAGTCGCACACGATATACTCCCATCCGCAAGTTACCTTCGATGGCGATATTATTATGCTCAAGGAGGACTTAGACCGCCCTACAGCCTTTGTGCGCTTAGACAGCATCGGTGTAGAGCGCCATATCGCCTATACTGGCAATGTGTCTACACGCCCAGCGCTAAGCAAGATGGGAAGATTATGGTGGACGGAGTATCGTCGTAGCCCCCTCTTCGACCACGAGGTATACTCGATGCTCTGCTATATGGATCTCGCCGATGAGCGTCCACGCTACTACCGCGAGTACCACAATGTCCTCTACCCCACACCTACCGAGGGTCATGGCATCGCATGGGTGGAGTACACCCCCGATGGCGTATATACCATCGTGGTAAATGGTGCCTCGGACCTCGACACACGCACATCGCTACCTTGTGGCAGCGAGATACACGGCATGGCGTGGGATGATGCCACCCAAGGACTATACATCTTGGTTACCGACGACGATGGCATGCATATCGCCCGCGTGGTGCATGGTGGCACAGAGAGGGTTACACGCCCCTCATACTCGACACTTAGCGACCTTCGCGCCAAAGATGGAAAACTCTACTTCGGCTCTATATCTTCGGGTCTTGATGAGTTGCACTACTACGACCTCAACGAGGGCAAGGAGTACCGCATATCGCAGTCGCGCTATGGCTCCTTCAACCCTATGCCTTACGACGATAGACGCGTGGTGGCTACCTCATACGATAGGCGTGGCTACCTACCTGTAATGCAGGATATGGAGAATAGGAGAGAGGTTGCATACCGCTCAGCACCACCAAAGATTCTCCTTCCCAAGGGCAGGGAGTGGAATGTGGTGAACCTCGACACAGTGCGCTTTACCCAAGCAGATGGCGAGCGCATCGAGAGTCAAACTCCGCCTAAGCGCTTCAACAAGTTTGGACACATGTTCAACATACATAGCTGGGCGCCAGTATCCTACGATCCATACACCCTTGTCGAGGAGCAGAGCATCGCCTTTAACCTCGGAGGTACCATAATGTCGCAGAACATACTATCTACCACCGAAGGCTTCCTAACCTATGGCTGGAATCAGCACGAAGGCTCGGTATGGAAGGGTCTTGTGCGTTACTACGGCTTAGGCTTAAACCTATGGGTTCGAGGTGTTTATGGTGGTCGTCAGACTCTGCACACCATCTACTACTACGACCCTGCTACGCAGAAGATTGTCTTCCCAGACATACCACAGCTTGGTCGCTACTACTCCGCCTCGGTGGGTGCTACGCTACCTATCCTCTTACAACGAGGCTACCACACCCGCCAGCTCGCCATATCTGCCGTCTGGAACCACTCCAACGGTATGAAGGTAAACGTTGGTAAAATACGCTACGAGAATGGTGGCAAAATCTCGAACTTTGAGAAGCTCGGATACTCGGAGGGTGTACGTCAGCTTAGTGTAGGCGTTACCTTCCAAGACTATGTGCGTCAGGCACACCGCGACTTCCTACCTCCATATGGCTTTGTGGCGCAGGGTAGCTATACCCTAAACCCAACAAGCAAAGATATGGGACACCTCTTGGTGGGTTATGGTAAGGTCTACACACGCGGCTTTGCTCCGCACCACTCCTTCTCTTTTGAGGCGAGCTACCAGAACTCCTTTGGTGGCTTCCAGTCAAAGTACGTGCTTTCCAACCTCTCATTCAGCTCTACACGCCTGCTACCTCGAGGCTTCTCGTCGAATGAGATTAAGAACAAGCACTATGTGGCTACTGCACTAAACTATCAACTCCCCGTATGCTACCCCGAGATGGGTATTCGTGGTTTGATATACCTTAAGCGAGTACGCCTCAACGCAGGTCTCGATGCCGCATCGTTCTACCTTACTAAGTTTCACCCAGTTACGGGAGATATCGTGGAGAGACGCTACCATATCGGCTCATATGGTATCGACTTCGGCTTCGACTTCAACGTTATTGCAATGCCAGAGGCAGCAACAATATCGGCAAAGTTCTCGTTATATAGACGTATGGCGCTCCACCCATTCGTGGGAGGCAAGTACTACTACTCGCTAAGCGTGGGGCTACCATTTTAACAACTAACAAACACTTAACTCTATGAAAAACAACGGTGCAACCAAAAAGAAGAATAGGTCTTTGAAACGCATCATAATAATATCCCTATGGTCATTAATGGCTGTGGGCGTAGTCGCTGTGGCAGGACTCTTCATGCTTGCCAAGAGTGAGATATTGGGTCCTATGCCTACCTTCGACGAGCTGGAAAACCCTAAGACCAACCTCGCAACGCAGATATTCTCCGAGGATGGCGAGGTCATAGGTAACTACTTTATCGAGAACCGCACATACCTCTCCTACGAAGAGCTATTCCCTGCCGATAAGGAGCGCTGGCTTGAGATAGATGGTCATAAGCTACCCCCTATCGTAGCGGCACTCCTCGCAACGGAGGATGTACGCTTCTTCGACCACGCAGGCATTGACTTTATAGGCACAGCGCGTGCCGGTATCAAGACCGTTATTCTCCGCCAGTCGGGACAGGGTGGTGGTAGTACCGTAACACAGCAGTTGGCAAAGAACCTATACAAGACACGTCGTCATAAGGAGGGACTTCAGGGTAATGCCGGCACATTAGCCGCTAAGGCTCAGGAGTATGTCATCGCCACACAGCTTGAATATAACTACACCAAAGAGGAGATTGTGGCTATGTATCTCAACACCGTGGAGTTCTCTAACTCGAACTTCGGTATCAAGTCGGCTGCCAACAACTTCTTCGGCAAGGAGCCTTGCGACCTCAAGATTGAGGAGGCGGCAGTAATCGCAGGTCAGGTAAAAGCCCCTGGTACATATGCCCCACTTAAGCGTGGCGAGCCTAACGAGCGCGCACGTGAGCGCCGCAACACCGTTCTCGACCGTCTTGTGGTGGCAGGAGCAATAGAGCGTGATGTTGCCGACTCACTAAAGGCACTCCCTATCGACCTTTCGCGCTACCGTCGTGCTGCTGATGCCCACAACGAGGGTACGGCTACTTACTTCCGCGAGATGGTGCGTCGTACGATGATGGCTAAGGAGCCACAGCGCCGCAACTACTACACTAAGTGGGACTACGAGCAGGCTCTCAAGGAGTACAACGAGAACCCTATCTATGGCTGGTGCTTCAAGAACTTGAAGGCTAATGGCGAGCCATACGACATCTACCGCGATGGTCTCAAAATCTACACCACCGTCGATGCCCGTATGCAGCGCTATGCCGAGCAAGCGGTTAAGGAGCATATGGCGGAGCTTGTACAGCCTCGTATGGAGTCGCAGATAAAGAGTCGCGGAGGCTCGCTCTTCCCCGACCTTACGAAGGAGGAGTCCGACGCTAAGATTTCGGAGGCTATGCGCCAGACTGACCGTTGGCGCGAGATGTCAAAGGCTGGAGCTTCCGAAAAGGAGATATTGGCAGCCTTTAAGACTCCTCAAAATATGAGCGTCTTCACCTTTAAGGGTGTGCGCGATACCGTTATGACACCACGCGACTCGGTCATCCACTACAAAAAGATTATGCGCGCCTCGTTCGTGGCTATAGACCCTACTACGGGTTACGTTCGCGCCTATGTAGGTGGCCCCGACTACCGCTACTTCAAGTACGATGCTGCAACACAGGGCAAGCGCCAGGTAGGCTCTACCGCAAAGCCCTTCATCTACACCTTCGCTATCGACCACCTTGGTCTATCGCCTTGCACGCCAGTACCTAACGTACCCGTCTCTATCGAGACACCAGCGGGCATATGGTCGCCTAAGGAGGCTTCGGAGGTGGAGTATGTGGGTGTAAACCCTCTCTATTGGGGCTTGGCAAATAGCCGTAACAACTACTCGGCATGGATTATGAAGCAAGCTAAGCGCCCCGAGGCTGTGGCGGAGTTTATCCACGACATCGGCATCAAGAGCTATATCGACCCCGTTGTAGCCCTCTGCATCGGCTCATACGACAGCAACACCTTCGAGATGGCATCGGCATACTCTACCTTCGCCAATCAGGGTGTCCACATAGACCCTATCTTCGTAACCCGCATCGAGGATAACCAAGGTAACGTGCTTGCCACCTTCACGCCTAAAACTGAGGATGTACTCTCTAAGCGCGTGGCATACACGATGATTACGATGATGCAGCGCGTGGTAACGATGGGTACTGCACGACGTATGCTCTACGAGTTCGGCTTCAACGATGTGGAGATTGCCGCTAAGACGGGTACTACCAACGACAACGTAGATGCTTGGTTTATGTGCGCTGTGCCAAACCTTGTTATTGGCGTATGGGTTGGTGGCGAGGAGAATGGCATCCACTTCACGAAGAATGCCGATGGCTCACGCATAGCGCTCCCTATCGCGGGTAAGTTCCTTACTAAGGTCTACAACAATGGCTCGTTGGGCGTTGAGCGCGACGATAGATTTGTGCGCTCCGACGAGGTTCCAGACTACACCTGCGACAAAGCCGAGAGCTTAGATGACGACACAACCGAGACCACAGAGGAGAATATATTCTTTGGTGGTGAGGATGACTTTTTTTAACGACATTTTTAACAATATATAATTATGAAAATAGCAATCGTTGGAGCGAGTGGCGCAGTAGGTCAGGAGTTCCTATCAATACTTGAGAATCACCCAATGCCAATTGAGGAGCTACTCCTCTTTGGCTCAAAGCGTAGCGCAGGCACTACATACCGTTTTCGCGGTAAGGATATAGTTGTGCGCGAGCTGCAACACAACGACGACTTTAAGGATGTAGATGTTGCACTCTGCTCGGCAGGAGGCTCTACCTCTGTGGAGTTCGCAGAGACTATCACCAAGCATGGCGCCTTTATGATTGACAACTCCTCAGCCTTCCGTATGGAGGAGGATGTACCATTGGTAGTACCTGAGGTCAATGGCGAGGATGCCTTCAATGCCCCACGCCGCATCATTGCAAACCCTAACTGCACAACTATCCAAATGGTTGTGGCACTGAACGTTATCGAGAAACTATCACATATCGAGCGTGTTCACGTAGCAACCTACCAGTCGGCAAGTGGTGCTGGCGCTACAGCGATGCAGGAGTTCAAGGAGCAGCAGCGCGCAGTGGTCGAGGGCAACGAGCCTAAGGTGGAGAAGTTCGCCTACCAGCTTGCCTGCAACCTTATCCCACATATCGACGTATTCACCGACAACGACTACACCAAGGAGGAGATGAAGATGTTCCACGAGACCCGCAAGATTATGCACTCCGACATCCGCGTATCGGCTACTTGTGTCCGCGTACCCGTTATGCGTGCCCACTCGGAGGCAGTATGGGTGGAGACTGAGGAGGAACTATCATTGGAGCGTGTTCGCGAAGCCTTTGCCAATGCCGAGGGCGTCGTTCTTCTCGACGAGCCAGCAAAGAAGTGCTACCCAATGCCACTCTACGCTGAGGGCAAAGACCCAGTATATGTAGGTCGTATCCGCAAGGACTTAGGCTCGGAGCGTGGTCTCTCGTTCTGGTGCGTAGCCGACCAAATCCGCAAGGGAGCAGCCTTGAACGCCATCCAGATTTTGGAGCTTTTAGTGGCGCAGAAATAGTCTACAAAGAGGCTGTGTTATTTGGATAACAATTTTTTTGTTCAACTATTGCAATTGACCATATTTTTGTGTATCTTTGCCACAAAATGGACTTAATAAGCGAAAAAAGAGTAAATTATTAAAGTAAAAGTATAACCTAAAAAACTAAATTATTATGGAAATCCCATTTGCAGAAGCGTATCGCATTAAGATGGTTGAGCCATTGAAGAAGAGCACACGCGCAGAGCGTGAGAAGTGGCTTAAGGATGCACATTACAACCTTTTCGGTCTTAAGTCTGAGCAGGTATATATCGACTGCTTGACAGACTCTGGTACTGGTGCTATGAGCGACCGTCAGTGGGCAGCAATGATGACTGGCGACGAGGCTTACGCTGGTTCTAAGTCATTCTTCGAGCTTAAGGAGACTATCGGCAAGATTACAGGTTTCGAGTACGTTATCCCTACACACCAGGGTCGTGCTGCTGAGAACGTATTGTTCTCTCACCTTGTAAAGGCTGGTGACATCATCCCAGGGAACTCTCACTTGGATACTACTAAGGGTCACATCGAGTCGCGTAAGGCTACTGCTTTGGACTGCACTATCGACGCTGCGAAGGATACTCAGCTTGAGATTCCTTTCAAGGGTGAGGTAGACTGCGCTAAGTTGGAGAAGGCTTTGGCTGAGAACGCTGAGAAGATTCCATTCATCATCGTAACTGTTACCAACAATACTGCTGGTGGTCAGCCTGTATCTATGAAGAACTTGCGCGACGTGCGTGCTATCGCTGACAAGTATGGCAAGCGCGTTGTATTCGACTCTGCACGTTTCGTAGAGAACGCATACTTCATCAAGACTCGCGAGGAGGGCTACGCAGATAAGACTATCAAGGAGATTTGCAAGGAGATGTTCTCTTACGCTGACGGTATGACAATGTCATCTAAGAAGGACGGTCTTGTAAATATGGGTGGTTTCATCGCTACACGCCACGAGGACTGGTACGAGGGTGCTAAGCGTTTCTGCATCCCATTCGAGGGCTTCTTGACATACGGTGGTATGAACGGTCGTGATATGGCTGCTTTGGCAGTAGGTCTCGACGAGAACACCGAGCTTGAGACTATCGAGACTCGTATCAAGCAGGTACAGTATCTTGCTGCTAAGCTTGACGAGTACGGTATCCCTTACCAGCGCCCTGTTGGTGGTCATGCCTTGTTCGTAGATGCTGATAAGGTGTTGTCTAACATCCCTAAGGAGGAGTTCCCAGCACAGACACTCGCTATCGAGCTTTACCTTGAGGCTGGTGTTCGTGGTTGCGAGATTGGTTACATCCTTGCTGACCGCGATCCTGTAACTCGCGAGAACCGCTTCGGTGGTCTTGACCTCCTTCGTTTGTGCATCGCACGTCGTTCATACACAAACAACCACATGGACGTTATCGCTGCAGCGCTTAAGAATGTATACGACCGTCGCCACGAGATCACACGCGGTGTGAAGATCGTTTGGGAGACTGAGTTGATGCGTCACTTTACTGTGAAGCTCGAGCGCTTGTAATTTCTTGTGATAGTGTCGCGTTAGCGGCACATCCCTAAAAGTAAACCACCCAGGGCTGTACGATTAGTACTATCCCTTGGGTGGTTTCTTTTGTGATGCACCACTACCACAATACTCTGACAAGAAATTGGGTTGTGGTGCTTGGGAAAGGTTTGTGTTGTTAAAAGGCGCTGCCTTTTTATATTTTACCCTTTAGGCCCTTTTATGACCCTTTCTGCCCCTTGGTATTATACTCGTTCATAAACACGCGTCGCAGCAAAGTTCACCTTTCACTTTTAAGTTTTCAGTTTAAAAGTCTGCGCCATTTCCCTACTCATTTTTTGCATCTTAAGATAAAAAATCCTATATTTGTATCGGGGAGTTGGTCTTTGATAGTAAAACTATCCTATAGGCTCTCAACCCAAGCGAGCAAACAAGCTGACATACAACTAATTAACCAATATTTTGAACCATGAAAAAATTTAACCTGCTAATGGCAGCGATGATGCTCTTTGCAGTATCATTTGTTGCGTGCAACAATGATGATGTTGACAAGGGTGGTAACGACCCAAAGCCTCAGGATCCTACCCAGACTGAGGAGGTTACCTTTGTTATCTCTGATCTTAAGGCTTCATTGACCGATGTTACCTACACCGTAACACCTTCAAACGACGAGGCTGAGTATCTTGTATTCATCTGCGAGGCTAACGCTGTGGAGATGCACGACTACGACGAGGATATCGTAGATATGCTTTATGACGAGGTTGAGGCCTATGCTACTCAGAGTGGCACAACACTAAACGACTATCTTACTACAAAGATTAAGAAGGGTAAGATTGAGAATACCAAGGTTACAAACTTGGCATACGGCACAAACTACTACGTTCTTGCCTTCGCTGTGGACTCAGCTAACAACTTCGAGATTGCATCTGCTATCGAGATGGAGCGTTTCGCTACAGAGAAGCCAACACAGTCAGCCTGTACATTCACTATCAAGGCTACTCCATATCTTACAAACGTAGCGTTGAAGGTTACCCCATCTGTAAACTCACAGCTTTGGCACCTTATCAACGTTCCTGTAGCTGAGTACCAGACTTATACTTCAGCTGATGGCGAGTATGGATGGACTAAGGATCAGTATTTCCAGAACTACCTAAGCACTGAGATCGAGACACTTAAGGGAGAGGGTCTTACAGACGAACAGATTAAGAATAAGCTCTTCCACACAGGCGTACGCACTCTTAGCGACTCAGGTCTTACACCTAAGACGAAGTACGTTGCTTTCGCAGGTGCTATTACCTTCACCGAGGGCAATGCTCTTCTTTCATCTACTCTTACAGAGCTTCGTTACAACACTGGCGAGGCTGCTGAGAGCGACCTTACATTCGATATCGATGTTTACAACGTAGATAGCTACTCTGCAGAGATTAAGATTACCCCATCTGACCTCGAAGCAGATTACTACTACTACATCGGCTACATCAATAGCCCTAAGCGTGATATGAAGCCTATCGATATCGCTAACGCTGCTATCACAGAGTACATCTACTACTGGGAGAACTACACTGAGCTTAAGCACCTTGACCCAGTTAAGGGCGTTGTAGACCTCACAGGCGAGAACAAGTATGAGTTGAACATTGCTGAGACTGAGTACTTTATCGTAGCATTCAGCTTCGAGCCTAACCCAACATATGGTACTGTTATCGATGAGGAGAATGGCACATACGACTCTAACCCAGGTACTATCACATCAGCACCTGTATATGTATCGTTCAAGACAGCTGAGCACGGTGATCCTACAAAGGCTGAGTTCCAGTTCGTAACCTCTGAGGTAGGTCCTTACGACTTCACACTTGAGGTTTTTACTAACGACTCAACAGTATACTATCAGCCAGGTGTAGCCTTTGCAAGCAACTTCAGCGAAGCTTCTGTTATCAGTGCCTCAGCAGGTAGCTTGGCTCAGATTATGCAGATGTGCATGGAGGGTCAGAACCCTTGCCTAACATACCAGGAGGCTTTGGAGAAGATTCAGGAGGCTGGTTACCCATACCGTAATGGCGACGCTAACTTCTACATTGCAAACCTAACTCCTGAGACAGAGTTCATCGCATATGCTCTTGCAATCGACATCAAGACTGGAACCTTTGTTAAGTGCTACCACAGCGATGTTATCACAACTACTGCAGCAGGTACAGTAGATCCAGAGATCGAGGTTCTTGGCATCTGGAATGGCGACGAAGAGAATGGTACGATCTTCGGTGATGCTGACAGAACTGTAGGTTGCCCTATCGTAGCTGTTAAGTACAATAACATAGAGAACGCATCAGCACTCTATACTGCTTACACTACAGATGCTTACAACGATGTAAAGAATCTTACTGACCAGTATATTATCGCATCATTCCGTGGCTACTGGAACGAGGTTACAAGCCTAACAGTACCTTACTACTTCTTTATTGCTGAGTGGGATGTTGAGCGCACAATCCTTGCTTATGCACAGGACACAAATGGTGCAGAGGGTAAGGTAGCACGCCTTGGTGTTACTCCTAGCGCATACAATGAAAACATTGAGGAGCTTCGCGCATTGGTTGAGGAGTGCAACAATGCAACTCCAAAGGCATTGACTCAGTCACTTGTTGTAGCAACTGAGAGCGAGCCTACCGTTGAGTGCATCTGGAGCGAGGCTGTAGGCGCACCACGCAGCGCAGAGGTTACATACCACGAGGTTGAGCCTTTGACAGTTGCAAGCGACCTTGTACGCGTTAAGGTTGTAAAGAGATTCCATATCTAATAGCTAGACTTTTAGATAGATAAATGGGGGCGTGTCCAGCACTGTGTTGGCACGCCCTCTTTTCAAACGAGCAACACCTATTATATATATATGAAGTTCACAAAGCGAATACTCCTTGCGCTACTAACCCTTGTCATCACCACAGAGGTTTGTTGCGCACAGGAGAATATCATCACCCCAGCCCCTAATATCGCAGTATGGGGCGATACAACACTCGACACAGCGAAGGGTCTTGCGCTTTATATCAATGCCCCTACGGAGGAGCGCGCGCACTTAACCGCAGCTATAAAGAGTCTAAACCTTAATATTAAGGAAACAAGGCATCCTGCTAAGCGGGGCTACCTAAACCTCCGCATCGTAGCTGTTGAAGATATTGCCGAAGCAGCCACATTTAAGAGCTTCGAGGAGGGATACTCGCTCGATATTACCACTAAGGGTATCGATATCAAGGCTACCACAGCTCAGGGTCTATACTACGGTCTACAGAGCCTTCGCGAGCTATGCACAACTAATAATAGCACCCTGCCAACATGTCATATTTGCGATGCTCCGCGCTTTGAGTATCGCGGTGTGTTGATAGATATCTCGCGCCACTTCCGCACTAAGGAGTTCCTTATGCGCCAGATAGATATGATGGCAGAGATGAAGATGAATCGCCTGCACCTGCACCTTACCGATGCCGCAGGCTGGCGTATCGAAGTGGAGAGCTATCCACGCCTATCGAACTACGCTGCGTGGCGAAGACCCTACACTTGGAAGGAGTGGTGGAATGGCGACCGTAGCTTTGTGGAGCAGGGTACCGAGGGCGCTTATGGTGGTTACCTAACGAAGGCTGAGGCTCGCGAATTAGTTGCCTACGCCGCAGATAGATATATCACTATCATCCCCGAGATTGAGATGCCAGGACACTCCGACGAGGTTATCGCTGCATATCCAGAGCTTGGTTGCAGCCATAAGCCAGAGCGTCAGGGCGACCTCTGCATTGGCAAGGAGGCTACCTTTGAGATGATGCAAGCTATCCTCGACGAGATTATCGAGATCTTCCCATCGGAGTATATCCACATTGGCGGTGATGAGGCTGGTAAATCGAGTTGGAAAGAGTGTGAGGACTGCCAGCGCAGAATGCGCGAAGAAGATTTGGAGAGTGTCGACGAGCTACAAAGCTATATGATACACCGCATCGAGAAGTACCTTAACGCACGTGGTCGCCAGATTATAGGCTGGGATGAGATACTTGAGGGCGGTCTTGCACCAAACGCTACCGTGATGTCGTGGCGTGGCGAGGAGGGTGGCTTAGCTGCCGCAGCAGCAGGACATAAGGTTGTAATGTCACCACACGGCTACTGCTATATCGACGCTCCGCAGGATGCGCCATACTCACAACCTGAGAGCATCGGTGGATACCTACCTTTGGAAAAGGTCTACTCCTACGACCCAGCACCAGCAACTATGGATAACGCTGTAGCGCAATACATTATGGGCGTGCAGGCAAACCTATGGGCAGAGTTTATCGTTACCGACGACCACTACGAGCATATGCTCTGGCCACGCGCTATCGCCATCGCCGAAATTGGTTGGAGCAACCCCGAAAGGAGAGCCTATAGCGACTTCCGCGAGCGCGCTGTAAAGATTGTGGATAGGATGTTGGAGATGGGATACAAACCATTCGACCTAAAGAATGAGATTGGTAACCGTCCCGAGTCATTAGAACCAGTAGACCACTTGGCCGTGGGTAAGAGCGTCGAATATTTGTACCCTTCGCATTACTACGGACCAAAGTATGCTGCTGCGGGCGATACTGCCCTTACAGATGGTCTTCGTGGCACATGGACTTATGCCGATAAGCGTTGGCAGGGCTTCTTGGGTCGCGGTGGTGTGGATGTGGTTATCGACATGGGCGAGACCACACATATCGAGAGTATCTCGGCAGACTTTATGCAGATCTGCGGACCAGGTGTCTTTATGCCATGCTTGGTTGAGATTGGCATCTCGAATGATGGCTTGGAGTGGGAAGTGATTGCCGAAATCGAGCATGAAGTTATCCTTGACGAGCTACCATCATTCAAGAGCTTCGGCTGGACTGGCAGCATCGACACTCGCTATATCCGCTACAAGGCACACCGTAGCAAGTACACAGGTTTCTTGTTTGTAGATGAGATTGTGGTGAGATAACATACAAAGTGAACTTTGCGATTAAGGCGAGAGCAGAACAAGTTTACTTGTTGTGCCGAGCCGGAGCAAAGTCGAGGCATTACGAAGTTTTGCCTCAAAAGTGTGGTGCGCTTCGCGCAGAGGTTAATTACTGCGTCTGATACCAAAGGGCAGAAAGAGGCAGAAAAGGGCTTAAAGGGTAAAATATAAAAAGGCATAGCCTTTTAACCATTACTAATTATTTTATCCCCTTTTGGTCCCCTTTAGGACCCTTTAGACCCTTATCTCAAAAAAGGCAACGCCTTTTAACAACACAAACTTTCCCGAGCCCCACGACCCAATTTCTTGCGAGAAGGGGTCAGATGCAACGCTCGGCAAAAAAGCCACCGATGGGTAGTACTTGACGTACGTCCCATTGGTGGCTATTTTTGTTAGCGGCAGCAGATGTGCCCCTTATCACAAGAAATTAAAATTAGCCGATAAGAGCCTCATATGCAGCAGCATCAAGAAGCGCGTCAACCTCTGCAGGGTTAGACATCTTAATCTTGATAAGCCAGCCCTCACCGTATGGATCCTTGTTTACAAGTGATGAGTCGCCCTCAACAGCCTCGTTGAACTCGATAACCTCACCGCTCACTGGAGAGAAAGCGTCAGAAACAGTCTTAACAGCCTCGATAGAGCCGAAAACCTCGTTAGCCTCGATAGTCTCGCCAACAGTAGGAACGTCAACGAAAACGATGTCACCAAGCTGTGACTGAGCGTAATCAGTAATGCCGATAACAGCAACATCACCCTCTACACGGCACCACTCGTGGTCGTTAGAGTACTTCAAATTAGCAGGTACATTTGCCATAGTTTTGTAGTATTAAGTGTTATTTAGTATATTTCGCGGGTTGGTGTATATCCTTTATCACACTTTCGCAACCACAAATATATATTTTTTTTGTTGTTCGCGAAAATTTTTTCCAACTTTTTTACCTAACATCCCATTTTAGATAGGTTATTTATCGGCAGTATTCGCCTTATGTGGTAGCACGAACTCCACCTCTTTGAAAGCGTATTCGCGGATTACACCGTCGCTATGCTCAAGGCGCAGCTCACCAGAATGGCGCACACCACGAATGGTAGCCACAAACTGCTCTCCGTTTGGGTAGGCGTAAGTATGAGGCTCGCCAAGGTGATACATAGTATCGATATATTCGCGCTCAATCTCAATCTTCTCGCCCTGCTCAAGACGGTTGTACAGAGATTCCATATTCTGCACGATACGCTTTATAATCTCTTCTCTATTAAATAGTTGTCCACGCTCACGCGCCATAGATGTAGGATTTGGCAGCTCTGCAGGGAACTCGCGCTGGTTGACATTGAGACCTATGCCTGCTATTGTGCGGGCGATGGTATCTCCCGAGAGAGCGTGTTCGATAAGGATGCCCACGATTTTGTTGTCGCCAGCATAGATATCGTTTGTCCACTTAATGCAGCACTCTATGCCATACTCTCGCAGGGTATGCACCAACGAGAGCGCCACAATCTCGGATAGCAAAAACTGCTCATGTATAGGGAGAAAGGAAGGTGTCAGCACCACCGAGAATGTGATATTCTCCCCCTGCTCGCTATGCCACGAGTGCCCTCGCTGTCCACGTCCCGCGCTCTGATGCTCTGCCCACACAGCGTCGAGATGACCATATTTAGGGTTGCGCACCTCATCGTTGGTAGAGGTTGTATGCTCTATATAATATATCATCAGTCTTAATATTTTCTCCAAAGATACGAAAAATAGTTGAAAAAGGGTTATCTTTGCAAGGCTATATTTTATATATATAATGTATGGATAGATTTAGATATATTTTCGCCGTAGCACTATCAACCGCACTGATTGTTATGGGCTGTGGTGGCACAACGATAAAAAAGGGCAATAATACCCCTGAAACAAAGAACCAACACACTGAGCGCAAGATGGTTATCGCAAAGTTATACGACTACAATATTGTTGCTGAGTACCCACACTCTACGCGTAGTTATACTCAGGGCTTGCAGTATGTGGATGGCGTAATGTGGGAGGGTACTGGTCGCGAGGGTCGTTCCTACCTTCAGCGCATAGACCTTAAAACGGGTGCTGTGGATGTTGTAGCATCGCTCCCTGAGGATGAGTTTGGCGAGGGCATAACACACTTTAACAATAGCATCTACCAGATAACGTGGGAGAATCATAAGGCATACCTCTACGATAGTAAGGGCAACCTCATAAAGAGCATCTCATATCGTGGCGAGGGATGGGGTATAACCACCGATGGCGAACACCTCTATATGTCGGATGGTACATCTACAATACGTCAGGTCAACCCTGATACCTTTGCTACCGAGAAGTCAATTTGCGTAACTCTAAATGGCGAGCCACTACACATGCTTAACGAGTTGGAGTGGATAAATGGTCATATATGGGCAAATGTCTACCTTACGGATGCCATTGTGGAGATAGACCCAACGACTGGCGTAGTAGTTGGCTTTGTAGACCTTACAGAGCTACGCGACAGACTCCGTAGAAACCCAGAGGCTGAGGCACTTAATGGCATAGCATACAATCCTGAGACTGGCAATCTATATGTTGCAGGTAAGGATTGGAATCGCCTCTTTGAGATTGAGATAATACGATAAACAATGAATACTTTAGAACGCATAAACGATCTACTCCAACGCCATATCCTTGTTAAGGATGCGGCAATTGGAACATCACTCATAGGCACACGTCGCGATATTCTCCCAGAACTAATATCTATCGACGATGAGGCAAAAGTTATCAAAATGTACGAAGAGTCGATAAAGGCTGGGGCGAAGATTATCACAACAAACACCTTCCTTTCCGACCCACTATCATTGGCATCGTGTGGCGTTAGCCATACCACCGAGGAGGTTGTTGCAGCAGCACTCTCGGCAGCTAAGAAGGCACGTGAGGCGAGCGAAAAAGAGGTATTTATCGCGGGCTCTATAGGTCCATCTACACGCAATATATCGCTTGCCATAGACCTTAAGGAGGAGGAGCTACGTGAGTCGTATAAAACCCTTATCAAGGCACTACACAAGCACGGAGCCGACATCTTCCTTATCGAGAGCATTACCGATGTGCGCAACGCCGAGATTGCAGCCGAAGTATGTCGTGAGATAGCACCCGAAACACCGATTATCTTCTCGGCAGTGCTATCTAAGATTGGCGGATTATTAGTATCGGGTCGCTCGGTAGAGAAGTATGTCGAGGATGTTACGAAGTTCAACCCTCTTGCCATAGGCTTTAACTGCTCACACGGTGTTAAGAATGTAGTGGATAATATCGAGTTACTCACACGCTACACCTCGTTGCCTACATATGTTGCCCCATCGGCAGGTCTTCCTGATGGTAAGGGCAAATACCCCGAGACGGTGAAGAAACACACCGAGACATTACGCGCAGCGGCAGAGAAGGGAATCCTTAGCATCGTTGGTGGCTGCTGTGGCACCACAATAGAATACACACGCAGCATAGCACAGATGGCACGCCATTACAAACCACGTAAATAATTAGCTATGAACAGCATAGAGTTACGACGCGAACTACATAAATACCCCGAGTTATCGTTCGAGGAGCATAATACACAGCGACTTCTTATCGAGGCACTCCAAAACGAGGGCATCGAGTGTCGCAAAATTGCAGGCACTGGCGTACTCGCTAAAATCGAGGGAGAGCGAGGCAACCACCGTCGTTGCGTGGTGCTACGCGCCGATATAGATGCGCTACCTATCAAGGAGTTAAACGATATCGACTACTGCTCTCAGAATGAGGGCGTTATGCACGCCTGCGGTCATGACATCCACACCGCCATACTCTTTGGTGTACTGCAACGCCTACAGCAGAAGCCCGACTTCGAGGGTACACTCTTTGGCATCTTCCAGCCTGGCGAGGAGCTAAACCCTGGTGGTGCCTCATTGGTGTTGAAAGAGAACCCATTTGAGGGTTACGATGTTGCAGCAGTTATAGGTCAGCATGTAGACGCCACGTTCGAGGTTGGCGAGGTGGCGATATGTCCTGGTGTCTTTATGGCATCAAATGACGAGTTGCGCTTCTGGGTGCGTGGCAAGGGTGGTCATGCAGCACGTCGCACGAGCATCAACGACACCGTAACTGCAATGGCAGATATGGTTATGCGCACAACCGCATTAAACAGCCCTAATGGTGTTGTTTCAATAGGCAAGGTTATCGCAGACGGTGCTACAAATGTAATTCCTGACTGCGTAAGTGCCGAGGGTACGATGCGCACATTCGATAGCGAGGAGCGCGAGCGCATATACTCACATATCTACAGCAATGCCAAAGCCATAGAGGAGAGATATGGCGTTACGGTAGAGGTTGATATTAATAGAGGTTACCCCTCTGTCAAGAACGACATCATGCTTGCATACGAGGCAATGATTATCGCTCAAGATGAGGATATTAAGGTGCGCGACATAGCGCGTATCCCTATGGCAGAGGACTTTGGTTTCTACACCGAGCGTTATCCATCGCTATTCTACCGTCTTGGCGTAGGTAGCGATGCTGGAGGCTCACATAGTGCCACTTTCCTCCCCGACGAGGCATCTATTGCCGTGGGCGAGAGGATGATGTGTCGTATGGCACTACACATACTGAATAAATAGAGGATGGTACGAAAGAAGAGTCTACGAGGACACAACCGTGATGAACGTGCCACGTTCATTATGAATATGTTTAGGGAGTTTCCCGATAAGAAGTTCTCTCTCAAGCACCTTGCGGCAGCCTCAGGTCATGCCGACAGAGAGGGTCGCGCTATGACCATGGCAATAATCCGCCAGTTCTTGGAGGAGGGATATATCACCGAGGTAGCGCGAGGTAAGTATAGTGTGGCACGCAGTATGATGCCTCATCACGAGGGCGTAGTATCTACTATGTCGCCAGGCGTTTTGTATGTCTATGTCGAGGAGTTAGACGTGGATGTATGCGTGGCACGCAAGAATGGCTGCGGAGCATTGGAGGGCGATAGAGTGGCTATCGCTGTGGCACGACGCTCGCGTGGTGGCGAGTATGAGGGATACGTTACACAGATTTTGGAGCGCAATCCAAAACCATATATCGGTGTTGCTCAGGTGAGTGCAAACTCCATATTTGTTGTGCCCGACAACAGACGTCTCGGCTCAGATATATTCCTTTCGCGCAACCGCTACCCCGATGTTAAAGATGGCGATAAAGTATCGGTAAGGATTGTCGAGTGGAACGATGATAGACGACTTCCCTATGGCGAGTTAGTCGATATTCTTGGTCAGGCGGGCGAGAACGAGACAGAGATGCACGCCATACTTGCCGAGTTCGACCTGCCATACAAATTTGAGGAGAGCGTTCTCCATGATGCCGAGTGCATAAGTGGCAAGATAACAGATAAGGAGATTGCGCGTCGTAGGGATATGCGCGATAGAACGACTTTTACAATCGACCCTGCCGATGCTAAGGACTTCGACGATGCCCTATCAATCCACAAGATCGAGGATGGCATCTGGGAGGTAGGTGTACATATTGCCGACGTAACACACTATGTAACACCCGATTCTGTTGTAGAGAATGAGGCACAACAGCGCGCCACATCGGTATATCTTGTCGACCGTACCGTACCTATGCTCCCTGAGAGATTATGTAACGATCTATGCTCACTCCGCCCTAACGAGGATAAGCTCTGCTTCTCGGCAGTCTTTACCCTCAACGCAAATGCCGAGATCTTGGACGAGTGGTTTGGTCGCACGGTTATACACTCCGACCGTCGCTTTGCCTATGAGGAGGCACAAGAGGTTGTCGAGACGGGCAAGGGTGACTTTTCAGAGGAGATACTCACGCTTAATACCCTTGCAAAGATTCTTCGTTCCGAGCGCTTTAAGAGTGGCGCTATAGCCTTTGAGCGCGACGAGATACGCTTCCGACTCGACGAAAAGGGGCGACCTCTTGGCGTATATACCAAGGTGCAGAAGGAGGCGAACCAACTTATCGAGGAGTTTATGTTGCTTGCCAACCGTCGTGTGGCAGAGTTCTGCGCACACCGCATATCTAATGGACGTCGAGTGCCACGCCCTATGGTATTCCGTGTTCACGACCAGCCATCGGAGGATAAACTCCAACGATTCAGAGAGTTTGCGCTACGCTTCGGACACTACTTCAAGGCGGCAAAGGGTCGCGCCGTAGCAAAGGAGATGAACAAGCTCCTTAGCGACATTGCAGGTACCACCGAGGCTAACGCCATCACTACATTGGCTGTACGCAGTATGGCAAAGGCGGTATATACCACCGATAATATCGGACACTACGGCTTGGCGTTCCCATACTATACGCACTTTACATCGCCTATACGTCGCTATCCAGACATGATGGTACACCGTCTCTTGGCGAGCTACCTTGAGGGCAAGAAGGGCGATGATAAAAAGCTCTTGGAGCAGCTCTGTGTACACTCTACCGAGCGAGAGATTCTTGCTTCGGATGCCGAGCGCGCAAGCATAAAATATAAGATGGCGGAGTTTATGAAGGACCGCATTGGCGAGGTCTTCGAGGGTACTGTATCGGGACTTACCGAATGGGGTCTCTATGTCGAAATTAACGAGACACATATCGAAGGTATGGTCTTCCTCCGCGATATTGACGATGAGGATTACTACCGCTTCGACGAGGCACAATATGAGGTTGTAGGACAGCGCTCACGTCGCAGTTTCACACTTGGCACACCGGTTAGGGTTATGGTCAAATGCGTAGATATGCGCCGCCGCACACTCGATTTCAAACTACTTCTATGATGAACATTAACGACATCTTGGAACGCGCCCTTGAGCGCACTCCACTAACGCGCGAAGAGGCATATTTCCTATACGACAATGCACCGCTACAACTACTTTGTAGTGTGGCAGATACACTGCGTATTAGTGCTGTTAAAGACCCCAATGTGGTAACCTGGCAGATAGATCGTAATGTCAATATTACCAACGTCTGCAAGTCGGGATGTAAGTTCTGTAACTTCCATTGTAAACCCCACGAGGAGGAGAAATCCTTTATTACTACAATGGCGGAATATCGTCAAAAAATCAACGAAGCTATCGCTCTTGGCGCAGACCAGCTACTCCTTCAGGGCGGTCTACATCCACGCCTCGGCATCGAGTTTTACGAGCGACTTTTCTCGCAGATAAAGAGAGAGTACCCAACACTACGTCTCAACGCCCTCGGTGCGCCCGAGGTGGCACATATCGCCGCTATCAGTGGCATCACCACACGTGAGACACTTATCCGCCTTCGCGATGCGGGATTGGATACCCTGCCAGGTGCAGGTGCTGAGATACTCTCGGAGCGTGTTCGAAAGATTATATCGCCAGCAAAGCCTTCGGTGCGCGATTGGATTATGGTTATGCATGAGGCACATCAACTCGGCATCCCTGCTACCGCAACGATGATGTATGGTCATCTCGAGACTGCGCATGAGCGCGTCGACCACCTTATCACTATTCGTGACCTTCAGGCACGCAAGCCAGAGGGGTCGCGTGGCTTCACAGCCTTTATCCCTTGGGTCTTCTGCCCTACAGGCACACAACTCGAGAAGGAGGGCATAGCGCCACGCTTCTCAGCCACTGAGTATCTGCGCATTATCGCCATGAGCCGCATCATTCTGTACAACATCCCAAATATCCAAGCCTCATGGCTTACGGTGGGCAAGGATGTGGCGGAGATAGCCCTCAAGAGTGGCGCAAACGATATGGGATCTATTATGATTGAGGAGAATGTGGTATCCTCTGCCGGAGCTACCACCCGCTTCGATAAGGAGGCTATGCAAGCTACCATCCGTCGAGCCGGCTTCACACCACAACTTCGCGACCAATTATACAATTATCGTGAATTATAGAACAACCTTATTGAGGCTCTCCAAATGTCAAAATGGAGAGTCTCTTTTCTTTGTATGATGTGCCATTTCTCACTTTTTTTGTAGAAAAATTTGCATTTGTTGAATTTTTTTGTACTTTTGCATCAATTGGAAAAAAGTGAACTTAAAAATGCCGAAGGTAGATAAGCACACAGATTATCTCAGAAAACCTGAGTGGCTAAAAATCGGCCTACGTAGCACGACGGATACGGCAGATGTCGAACATATCGTCGAGGGGCGTTGTCTCCATACGATATGCACAAGCGGCATGTGTCCGAATAAGGCAGAGTGCTGGAGTCGTCGCACCGCAACGTTTATGATTTTGGGCGATATTTGCACTCGCAATTGTCGCTTCTGCGCCACAACTACAGGTCGTCCTTTGCCTCCCGACGAGGCAGAGCCAGAGAAGGTGGCTGAGAGCGTGAAGCTTATGGGACTAAAGCATGCTGTTATTACATCGGTTACACGTGATGATCTGCCCGACCATGGTGCTGCCATCTGGGCGCGAACTGTCGAGGCGGTGCGTCGCGAAAACCCTGAATCTACAATAGAGCTCCTTATTTCCGATATGGATGCCCGCCCTGAGTTATTGGACACAGTGTTGGCATCGCGTCCCGATATTGTGGGACATAATATCGAAACCGTTGAGAGGCTGACTCCAGAGGTGCGTTCGCGCGCCAAGTATCGCACATCGCTTCAGACATTGAAGTATATTGCCGATAGTGGAGCAGTTGCTAAGAGCGGCTTGATGCTCGGTCTTGGCGAGAGCGAGGAGGAGGTACTTCAAACACTTCGTGATTTGCGCGAGGTGGGAGTATCCATCGTCACTCTCGGTCAGTATCTACGACCAACAAAGGAGCACTATCCCGTAAAGGCGTATATTACTCCTGAGAAGTTCGAAGAGTACCGTCTCGAGGCTCTCAAGTTAGGTTTCGCATATTGTGCGAGCGCACCACTTGTGCGTTCGTCATACTTGGCGGATGCCGCACTTGAAGCAGTAAGAGAGGTATGCAGAACGAAGTAGAAATAAGAGACTTACATACTATGGCGTATGGCGAGTGCTGGGATTTACAGCGTTCGCTATTCGACGTATTGTGTCGTAAGAAGATGGAGAAGAGCTTCGACGAGAGTGAGCCACATGGCACTATCCTCTGTGTCGAGCATCCTGCTGTATATACTCTCGGTAAGAGTGGCAACGAGGCGAATATGCTTGTTGCTGAGGAGTATCTCAAGAGTCTTGGAGCAGAGTTCTTCCATATCGACCGTGGGGGCGATATCACTTTCCACGGTCCAGGACAGCTCGTCTGCTACCCTATTATCGACCTTGATGCAATAGGCATCGGCATCCGACGTTATATAGATATACTTGAGCAGTCTGTAATAGACCTTGCTCAGGAGTATGGTATCGATGCACATCGCTCGGAGGGAGCATCGGGTGTGTGGGTTACGCAAGGTCGTCGCCTTGTGAAGCTCTGCGCTATTGGTGTTCGCGCCTCGCACGGCGTCACCATGCACGGTTTGGCGATGAACGTATCTACCGACCTAAAGTGGTTTGAGCTTATCAACCCATGCGGTTTTACGGACAGAGGCGTATGTTCGCTTAGTTCGCTCGTTGGTCGCGATGTTACGATGGAGGAGGTAAAACCTCGATTTATCAATCACTTAACGAAAAATTTGAATGTTAAAATATATAAAAAGTAAACGTTATGCCCATAGAAAAAAGATGGGTTGTCAAGCCACAAGGCGACTGCGCTACGGTGGAGGCATTAGCCACACAGCTCGGTATGTCGAAGGTCTTGTCAAACCTATTAGTTCAGAGGGGCATAGACACCAAGGAGAAGGCTCAAAGATTCTTCTCTCCCGCGTTGCGCGACTTGCACGATCCATTTCTAATGAAGGATATGGACAAGGCTGTGGAGCGCATCGAGAGGGCAGTGAAGGCTGGCGAAAAGGTAATGATTTACGGAGACTACGATGTCGACGGAACCACTGCCGTGGCGTTAGTCTACAAGTTCTTAAGCCAGATAGGACACAAGAATTTGTCGTTCTACATTCCTGACCGATATGTCGACGGTTACGGCATATCAATCCGAAGCATCGACCACGCCGTCCGCAAGGGCGTTACATTGGTTATTGCTTTGGACTGCGGCATTAAAGCCGTTGAAAAGGTGGCCTATGCCAAGGAGTGTGGCGTAGATTTCATTATCTGCGACCACCATTTACCTGCCGAGGAGATTCCAGCGGCAGTGGCTGTATTGGACCCCAAACGCACAGATTGCAACTATCCATTCGATGAGTTGTCTGGCTGTGGCGTTGGATTTAAACTCGTCGAGGCGTATGCTAAGCGCAACAACATCCCATTTGCGGATATCGAGCATCTGCTTGATTTGTTGGTTGTTAGCATCGCATCAGACATTGTGCCACTTGTGGACGAGAACCGCATTTTGGCATACTACGGACTACGCAAACTCAACTCGTCGCCATCGAAGGGTTTGGAATCGATAATCAAGATTTGTGGTCTTGATAGCCACGACATCACTATCGACGACATCGTCTTCAAGATTGGACCACGCATCAACGCTGCTGGTCGTATGCGCATGGACGAGAACGATGAGAATGCAGCGCCTTCGGGTGGTCATGCTGCGGTTAGCCTTCTTATCGAGGGTAACACACGCGAGGCTGCTAAGTTTGGCGAGGTTATCGACTCCTACAATCAGGATCGTAAGAGCATTGACCGCAATGTTACGCAGGAGGCTCACGACTATGTGGAATCGCACCCTGAGCTTAAGGCGTTGAAGAGTACTGTTATCTACAATCCTCAGTGGATGAAGGGTATCGTTGGTATCGTGGCATCGCGCCTTATCGAGACCTACTACCGCCCTACTGTCGTTCTTACTAAGTCTAACGGTTTTGTTACAGGCTCTGCGCGCTCAGTTGCGGGTTTCGACTTGTATCAGGCTGTGGAGTCATGCTCCGACTTGTTGGAGAACTTCGGTGGTCATATGTACGCTGCGGGTCTTACGATGAAGGAGGAGAATGTTGCCGCCTTTACCAAGCGCTTCAACGACTATGTTGAGAAGAATATCGATCCAAATATCCTTGTACCACAGGTAGATATCGATAGCGAGTTGATGTTCTCGGATATTACCGATGATTTCCACCGTCAGCTCAACAATTTCCAACCTTTTGGTCCAGGAAATAGCGCTCCAGTCTTTATGACACGCGGTGCAAGCAACCACGGCGATGCACGCCTTGTGGGTGCTGAGTGCGACCATTTGCGCATGGATTTGATGCAGGGGGATCGTCCACATATGAGCATCCCTGCTATCGCCTTCCAGCAGCCACAGCACTACAAGTGGGTACGCGCTGGCAAGCCTATCTCGGTATGCTACCAGATTGTGGACAACCACTATCGCGGCACTGTAACTAAACAGCTTAGAATCAAGGATATAAAACCTGACAAGTAAGCGATTAGCTTTATAAAAAGTGGAGCATTCAACTGCGGTTGGATGCTCTCTTTTTTGTTATGCAAAAATCATAAATAATTACAATTATTTCCATTTTTCAATCCATATGGCACTTTTTCGTAGAAAAAATGCATTATTTTACTGAAAAATCACTATCTTGCACACGAATATCCTAAATAAGGAACGATCTCTCTAAGGGTCGTGAAGAGTGTAGTAGAGAGGCGGAGACTGTTAGTTATTGAGGATTAGATAATTATAAACTTAAACTACTTATAAAGCTATGAAAAAATTGATGTTTTTGATGGTTGCCCTTTTTGTAGGTGTAAGCGCATCAGCACAGACTCTTCCAGATGTTAAGGTTGAGAATCAGGAGGCAAAGGTTATCTCTACACGTGATCTTGTAGACGGTACCCCAATGATTATCTCATTCTGGTCAACAACATGTAAGCCATGTATCATGGAGCTTAACGCTATCAACGACAATCTCGAGGATTGGTTGGAGGAGGCAAACTTCAAGGTTGTTGCCGTTTCTGTTGACGATGCTCGTACATTGAGCCGCGCTCGTGCTATGACACAGGGCCAGGGCTGGGACGACTACACATGTATCTACGATAAGAACCAGGACTTTAAGCGTGCTATGAACGTAAGCCTTACCCCACACACATTTATCGTTGACGGTAAGGGTAACATCGTTCACTCACACTCTGGCTACACTCCAGGTAGCGAGCAGGAGTTGTTCGAGAAGATCAAGAAGCTTAAGTAAAATATCTAAGAACTTAGCACAAGGGGTATCGTTACGACGTATGCCCCTTTGTGCCAAAATATAACCTTTCGAAGATGAAGAAATTTCTACTATTTTTAGGCGTTGCACTTGCTAGCACACTTAGTGTTAACGAGGCATCTGCTCAGATTAAGCTTGGCGAGAATGGCGGTCAGGTATCTGTAGCTTTGGAGAGCAACAGCAGCTACTACGCTGAGGATAAGACTCTCGAGAGCATCGGTCTTATCGAGCCAATCAAACGCTCATTTGGCGACTATGGTTCTAACAACTTCTTGAAGGTTGACTACAACCTCAATCAGTTCTCGGCAGGTGCTCAGTTAGATGGCTACTTCCCTGCACTCTATGGTTACGACCTATACGAGTATATGAAGAAGAAGGATAGATACAACGGTAACTCTACATTCCTAAGTTTCTACACTCAGTACGAGGCTCAGAATTGGGGTGTACGTGTTGGTGATATCTACGATCAGTTTGGTAATGGTCTTATCTTCCGTTCGTATGAGGACCGCGCTTTAGCATTCAATAACTCTTTGCTTGGTGCTCGTGCCTACTACAGCCTTGGCACTTACGCAACAATTAAGGCTTTAGCTGGTAAGCCACGCCTCTATAACGATCGCACAGACAACTGGATATATGGTGCAGACCTATCGCTATCACTCTCTGATATGTTTGGCTGGAACAGCACTATCCTATCTTTGGAGGGTAGCTATGTTGGTCGCTACGATAGCGACATCTCAGATTTCAATGAGGACATCTGGACCGAGGATTGGTCTGAGATTATCGGCGTTCAGAATAAGCTCGACGGTCTACAGAATATGAATATGGTCTCTGGTCGTGTTAACTTTGAGCACTCTGGCTTCACTTTCCGTGGTGAGTATGTAACCAAGCTAACAGATGACCTACACAACCCAGCTGCAGATGTAGCAAAGGGTAATGTTATCTTCCTTGACTTTGGCTACAACTACAAGCGTTTCTCTGCCACTGCATCATTCCGTCGTATGGAGAATATGACAACTCCTATTGACCCACGCCTTGAACCTATTGGCGGTGGTAACAATATGAACTACATTCCATTGCTTACCCGTCAGCACACCTACTCGTTGGCAAACCTTAACCCATATCTTGGTACAAACGCTAACACCGGTGGTGAGATTGGTGGTCAGATTGACTTGTACTACTCATTGCGTAACCCGAAGGTGCGTGGTAAGTACTGGAATTTCCACGTAAACTTCTCAATGTTTAACACTATCGACCATACACTTTTGGGTTCTAAATCTGAGACACCAGAGTTTATGGAGAGTCGTAACGCTTGGATAGATTTCAACTTCGACGTTGAGCGTCAGTGGAATAAGAAGTTCAAGACTACATTCTTGTACTCTTTCCAGCGTTGGGACGAGGAGCTAAACCACATTGATGCTCCACACCCAATGTACTGCACATCTCACATCTTTGTTGGTGATGTAACATACAAGTTCAACAAGAAGCACTCAGTACGTGTTGAGGCACAGTACCTCTCATCTGAGGACTTCGAGGGAGACTGGGTGGCTGGTACTATCGAGTACAACTTCGCACCAAAGTTCAGCATCTACGCAAGCGATATGTGGAACTGCGAGCCTACGGGCGATTCGACGATGGAAGGAGGTTTTGGTGGTAACTACTTTGAGGACCTTGAGACAGGTGAGGGTAAGAACTACCTTTTGCACTACTACCAGGTAGGTGCAAGCTACACACACAATAGCCTCCGCGTTCAGCTATCATACGGTCGTAACCGTGCGGGCTATGTATGCTCAGGTGGTGTATGCCGCTTCCAGCCAGCATTTACAGGTGGTAACTTGGCAGTAACACTATCATTCTAATTCTAAACGACACTAATTAGAGTTATAAGCTATGAAACTAATTAAGTATTTCACAATTGCCATTGCGGCACTTGCATTTGCAGCTTGTGGTGGCGACGATAAGGAGGGTGGCAAGCAAAACTCTTCTGGAGTTGTTCTTAAGGCACACAACAACTCTGTAGAGGTTAACACTCCTATCCACTTCTCTGTAGTCGCAGCAGATGGCACAGACCTTACTGCTGATGCTATTATCTTTGATAAGAGCAACGATTACGTGGAGGTTCCAAACCCATTTACACCAACTAAGGACGGAGAGTATATCTTCTTCGCTTCGGTGAATAGTATGAACACTCCTTACCTTACTGTAAATGTTGTACCATCTATTCCAGAGCTTCCTGCTGACCCACAGCCAGCAAGCACATCATTCAAGCACCGCATCTTGCTTGTTGACCATACAGGTAACACTTGTGGTAACTGCCCAGATATGATGCTCGCATTGAAGGAGATTATGGAGAAAGAGGCCGCTGAGGGCCAGGTTAGCTTCCACGACAAGTTCTGCGAGGCTATGGCTCACTCATATACCACAAGCGACCCTGCATACTCTAAGGCTGCGGCTTTGGTATCAGGTCACTATGGTGTAACAGCATATCCTACTGCAACATACAACTTCTATCACACAACTACATCTCCTCAGAATGCTTCACACATTATGGGTCAGATTAGCTCTTTGTGGAAAGCAGAGGGCGCAGAGGCAGGTATCGCTGCAACATCAATCGTAGCAAACACTTGTGTAGTGGTAAACACAGAGGTTAAGGCTGCTGTAGAGAACGAGTATCGCGTTACAGCTTGGTTGTTGGAGGACAACATCTACGCTAAGCAGACAAATGCTAAGGAGGATTGGATGAACTATCACGATAATGCTATTCGTCAGCGCATTGTTTCTGACGATATCACTGGTGTAGCACTCGGCACAATCGCTGCAGGTGAGACTGCTTCTACAACCCTTACCCTACGTATCGACTCTGAGAAGTGGAACCGCGATAACTTCAAGGTGCTTCTTATTGTAAGCGCTAAGAACGCAAAGGGCAAGTTCGAGGTAGCAAACACTGCTGTATGTCAGGCAAATGAGACTCTTACATACGACTATAAGTAGTAACTACTAAATAGATTTATCATAACTAATTAAAACACTAAAAACTATGAAACTTACAAAGTTCTTTGCATTTGCACTTGCAGCACTTGCATTTGTTGGTTGCGGCGACGAGCCAGAGGCAGAAAAGCCAGCACCTAAGCCATCAGGTAACATCACACTTAAGGCAAGCGAGACAGCTATCACTATTGGTGAGACCATCACCTTCACTGTTACCGATACGGAGGGTCAGGACGTAACTGCAGTTGCTCAGATTTACGATCCAGATTTCTCTGAGCTTACTAACAAGAAGTACACAGCTACTGAGACAGGTACATTCGAGTTCTTTGCAACTTGCGAGGGCGAGTACTCTAACACTGTAGTTGTTAAGGTTATGGCTGAGATGCCAGAGGTACCAGAGGATATGGAGCCAGAGAACTTCAAGTTCAACCACCGTGCTGTAATGGTAGACCACACTGCTGTGAACTGCGGTTACTGCCCTTGGATGACTGACTACCTAATTCAGTATGCTCTTACACCTAACCACAAGCATTACAACGAGGTAACATGCCACGCTGGTTCATTGGCAAGTGGTGATCCTGCTGCTTCTACAGCTGCAACAACTCTTATGAACTATCACAGCCTATACTACGACTTTGGTAACCCAACTCTTATCTTCAACTTCAAGTCTGGCGAGGTTGGCAACTCATCAAGCTACGGCACAGTTAAGAGCAACATCGATAAGCTTCTCGCTGGTTACATCAAGGCTGATGGTGCTGATGTAGGTATCTCAATGACTGTTGAGGGCGACGAGGATAACATTCTTTGCGCTGCTCAGATTAAGGTTGCTGTCGATGGTGACTACTGCGTAAACGCTTGGTTGCTTGAGAGCGACATCTACAGTCCTAACCAGAACGGTGCAACTAAGGAGGAGCACAAGTGGTACAACTTCGCTCTTCGTAACTTCTCTGAGACTGTAAGCAAGACTGACATCAAGGGCTTGGAGATCGGCCAGCTTAAGGCTGGTGACAAGTACAACTACGCTTGCGAGCTTGCTGTTACATCTACAAAGTGGAACTGGGAGAATATGGGTGTTCTCGTAGTAGTTAGCGCTAAGGACGACAATGGTCGTGTCGAGGTTGTTAACTCTGCATACTGCCCTGTTGGCGAGGAGCAGCCATTCGAGTACTTGTAATCAATACTCACCCAATCATAAGGAGTTATCCCAAAAGGATAGCTCCTTTTTTGTACTGATTGTTAGCGTTTATATATCCACTTTGTAAAATATTTTATTAACTTTGTGGAGTATAACTCAAGAAACTACCTAAATATGAAAGTATATAAGTTTGGCGGCGCATCGGTTAAAGATGCAGCGGGAGTGAGAAACCTACTAAATATCGTTACTGGCGAGAGCAACCTCTTTATCATAGTCTCGGCTATGGGCAAGACCACAAATGCCCTCGAAGGAGTATTTGAGGCTATGCAGCAGGGCAACGAGAGTCTTGCGATGGAGCGCATAGACGCAAGTTACGCCTACCATCGTGGTATCATCGACGACCTTATGGGCGCAGATGTTACAATCAAGCAGGTAGACCTCCTATTCCAGCAGCTACGCAACACCGTGCGCAACACCATATATCGTCCTTCGGATGCTGAGCTATGGTATGACACAATCGTAGCCTTTGGAGAGCTTGTATCTACCACAATCGTCTCAAATTTCCTAAATGGACATGGTGTAGCAAACCGCTGGATCGATATGCGTCGTGCCTTCCTAACTGAGCAGCGACATAAGGATGCAAACGTAAATCTTGAGGCTACAGCAGTACGTCTAAAGCGCGAAATGGCATATAGCGAGGTTAACGTCTTCGTAGGTCAGGGCTTTATCGGTGGCGCACCAGATGGCACCACCACAACACTCGGTCGCGAAGGCTCGGACTACTCAGCAGCTATCGTAGCGAATGTCCTCGATGCTGAGTCTATGAGCGTATGGAAGGATGTGGATGGCATCCTAAATGCTGACCCTAAGATCTTCCCAGATGCCAAGAAACTCGACCGCCTAAACTATATGGATACTATCGAGATGGCATATAGCGGTGCGCAGATTATCCACCCTAAGACCATTAAGCCACTACAGCAGAAGAACATTCCGCTATACGTGCGACCTTTTGGCAACAAGAGCGCTACCGGCTCAGTAATCACGGGCGATGTTGAGCGTGTCTTTGAGCCTATAATGATTCAGAAGAGCAATCAGGTGTTGCTAAAGCTTCACTCGCGCGACTTATCGTTTGTCCTCGAAGAGAAGTTTGCCAAGGTATTTACAACCTTCGACAGCCACCGCATACGCACCAACCTAGTACACAACTCGGCTGTAAACCTCTATATGGCTGTTGATGCATCATGGCATATCGACGACGCTATCTTAGAGCTTCAGGCTGAGGGTTTCGACGTCGAGAAACGCGAGGATGTAGAACTTGTAACCATACGCTACTACAACGACGACCTATACCGTCGCTATGCCTTTGACGAGCGCATCATTATCAAGCAGACAACCCCACACTCACTCCGCTTCGTACGCAGCAAGTAATAGGGGTCTGCAACATCAAACAAAATAGGGATTATCTTTACGGATAATCCCTATTCTTATATCTATATCTGAATGAGCTACCTTGCAAAGTGGCGCTCATGCTCCATCTTATTGAGCTTACGAATCTGGAAGAAGAGCAATGTGCCAGCTACAAGCACCGATGCGGTATCGGCAAGTGGCATAGATACCCAAGCACCCATAGCGCCATACTTTGGCGAGAGGGTCAACAATAATGGCAACAAGAAGAGTAGCTGACGTGTTGTCGATAGGAACATCGCCAATGGTGCACGACCGATATACTGGAAGAAACCACCAGCAACAACCTGGAAGCCCACAAGTGGGAAGACCATCATCGCTACACCCAAGCCCTGCGCTACAACCTTAACCATAGCCTGATCTACCTCGCCATTGCTTGTATCCACAAAGGCTGCTGCAACCTGGTCTGGGAAGAAGAAACCTACAATAAAGGCAATCGTCGTAACGCACGACGCACAGATAATGGTATACTTCAAGGTCTTAACCACACGACCATACTGCTTAGCTCCGTAGTTGTAGCCCACAATAGGCTGCATACCCTGGTTGAAACCGTTGGCAACCATAATAAAGAGCAACAACACACGGTTCATAATACCGTAAGCACCCACATATACATCACCAACACTACCATCAAATGCCGCTGCCTGCACAACATCATAAGCACCCGTACCACCATACTTTAGCAGTGCGGTATTCATAAAGCGCGTAACAAACGAAGCACATACATTAAGCAGGAATGGCGCCATACCGATAGAGATAATATTCTGCACGATACTACGCTTAAAGCGGAAGCTACGACGGTTGAAGTGAATAAAGTTCTCCTTCGAAGTATAGTGCTTTAGTAGCACCATAAGCGATACGCTCTGCGCGATGACCGTAGCGATAGCCGACCCCTCAACACCCATACCCAAACCGAAGATAAAAAGTGGATTAAGAATCGCACACAGCGCAATAGATAGCAACATTATAAACATCGCCTTACGTGGGTAACCAGAAGCACGGAGCTGCTCGTTAAGACCCAAATATAAGTGCGTAATGATATTACCAAACATAATGATACGCATAAACCTACGCGCATACTCCAAGGTCTCCTCGCTCGCCTCTCCACCAGAGAAGAATAACAAAATAGGGTCGAGGAAGAAGAGGAATATCAACATGATACTGATACCAAGTACCAAGTTAAGCAACACTGCATTACCCAAAATATCCTCGGCAGCGCGCTTATTACCCTCGCCCAAACGTATCGAGATGCGCGATGCAGCACCCACACCGACCATAGCACCGAAAGCCGATGCAATGTTCATAATAGGCAATGTAATCGCCATACCCGAAATCGCAGCACCACCAACACCATGACCGATAAAGACACTGTCGATGATGTGGTAAAGCGATGATGATGCCATCGCAATAATTGCAGGTATGGAGTACTTCGCAAGGAGCTTACCCAACGAATCTGTACCAAGTGATATAGTATTATTTTGTGCTGACGCCATCTTTTCTATCTAAATTTTATTTTGACCCGCAAAGGTAGTAAATCTATCTATATGTTGCTACCGCAACTACAATATCATCGTCGTAAAGCGATATTTTTACCACAGCCTGAGCCATATCCGCCATACTGCCATATAGGGTCATACTCTCGCTATCGAAACTATCAACCCGCAACTCGCCCCTAAGCTCCACACCACGACGACCATAGAGCTTATACATCGCCTCCTTAGCACACCATACAAAACAAGCCCAGTGCTTATCATCCGACAGAGCAATCTCCGCCTCTGTCATATATCGCAGTGCTACCCTCTCAAAATCACGACTAATGCTCTCTATATCAACGCCTACGGGCTTATCAGCAATCGCCACAGCGACACTCTCGCCACTATGAGCAACGCTAATCCAACGATTCTCAACATCGACTACCGGAGCGCCAACATCGTTATAGTCGATATGAACTCTTGCCCCCAACTCTCTACGCACGATACGTCGCCACGCAAGATGCTCCCTACGACGCTTCTCATTCTGAAAGCGCATCGCAGAGGCAACATCCTCCGCCGATATAAGTGCATCGCAACAGAGATATACAGCAGGCAACGCCTCGACAAAGAGATTAACCATCGACCTCGACCTTAATTTTATCTACTCGACGACCCTCCATCGTTGCAATAAAGAACTTCACGCCATGCGACTGCAACTCGTCGCCACGACGTGGCAGGTCGCGCTTAAGCTCCATCATAAGACCTGCAAGGGTCTCAGCATGACCCTCAACATCCGAAAAGGCATCCTCGTCGTAGCCGATAACCCTTACAAACTCGCCAATATGAATCTTAGCATCAAAGATATAGGTACGCTCGCCAATCTTCTCGTAGAGCAACTCCTCGTCATCATCACTCTCGTCGGTAATCTCGCCCACGACCTCCTCAAGGATATCCTCCAACGAGATAAGACCCTGGGTAGCACCATACTCATCAACCACAATGGCAATATGAATCTTCTTTTTTTGGAATTTTTTAAGAAGGTCGTCAATCATCATATGCTCATGAACGAAGTATGGCTTGCGCAACAATTTCTGCCACTCGAAATCCGACGATTCGCCAATATATGGTAACAAATCCTTAACGTACAACACACCTCGCACATCATCCAAGTCGTCGCCATAGACTGGAATACGCGAATATCCAGTCTCAACAATAACCTTGCGCACCTCATCGTAGGATGTATCGTACTCTAAGCCCGTGATATCGACGCGCGAGTGCATAATCTCCACTACCTCCGTCTGACCGAATGCCACGATGCCCGACAACATCTTCTGCTCCTCCTCCGAGCCAGTCTCAGTAAGATCAACGGCATCGGCAAGCTCCTCAATCGAAATCTCGGTATTGCGCGTTGCAAGACGACTTACGCGGTTTGACGTACGCATAAGAATAAACGCCAACGGGTAGACCAACCAACGTAGAAGTTTTAGCGGTAACGAGAGTAACGCGCACATCTTCACAGGGTTAGTCTGCGAAAAGACCTTTGGCATAATCTCGCCAAAGAGCAACAGCAAGAATGTGATAACAACGGTGTTGAAGACAAACTCCCAAACACCGCTAAATGTAAATATCTCGCCCATAAGTTGTGTTACAACGATAACCAAACAGATATTTACCATATTGTTGGCTACAAGTATCGTGGCAAGCAACCTATCGCGATTCGACAAAAGGTCAAGCACGCGCTGAGCAGCAATATCGCTTCGCGACTCCAACACCTCAAGGTCTGAGCGCGTGAGCGAGAAGAATGCGACCTCTGAGCCTGATGCCATTGCCGAGAGTGAGAGTAGCACGAAAGCCATAATGCCAAAGAGAATGACATTAGCTATATCGAGACTCTGGTTTATAACGATTGCATCCATTATCTACCTCTTTAGAACAATGAGCCTGCGGCTGTCTCTGGCTCGCTCTCCTCCTGCACACGCTGAGATACAGGCTGGAACATCGTTGCTGGCACATTATCATTCTCATCCAAGAAGCTCGCACCGTGACGCACGTATGCTGGCTTTACAACCTGCAAATCGATGCTCTTATAACGGTCGCGCTGTGGATTGATGGTCTTAGGCTCCATCGGAGGCATAGTCTGAGGGCGCTTCTGCTCTGGCTTCTTCTCCTCAACCTCCTCCTTAGGCTCCGCATCAAATGGATTTACCTCCACATACTCAGTCTTAATTTGGAGTTTGTCGCCATCCTCAAAACGAGTAGCAACAACTACAAGCTCTAACTCGTCATCCTTCAACGTACGCTTCTCGCTTGCTCCCCAGATGATATCTGCCTGATGGATGATGCCATCCTCATCTGTATAACTCGCACTCTTCTGAATAAACTCCATGGCGGTAGTAACATCATCCTGCGTAAGCTGGTTAAGGTCGTTGACCGCAAAGCTTAGCAAAATCTCCTTAGCGCCAACAATGTGGTTGTCATCAAGCAATGACGACTCCAGCGCCTTCTGCGCAGCCTCCAAAGCACGATTCTCGCCCGAACCCTTAACCACCGACATATGCGCACGACCACTCTTGCGCATAACCTTATTCACATCGGCAAAGTCGACACGTACTAACGCAAACTCCACGGTAATAAGCTCAGCAATACCCTTTGTTGCCATACCAAGGACATCATCCGCCTTACCAAAGGCATCCTTCAACGGCAACTTACCATACATAGTCCTTACACGCTCGTTGTCAATCACAAGCAACGAATCGACCCATGGGTTAAGGTCGTTCAAACCGCTCACAGCATTCTGGTAACGACTTGGTCCCTCCATACGCAGTGGCATAGTAACCACCGCCACGGTGAGAATACCCATATCGTGAGCAATCTTAGCAATTACTGGCGATGCACCCGTACCAGTACCACCACCCATACCTGCTGCGATAAAGAGCATCTTCACATTAGATGTCTCAAGCAAGTTGCGCAACTGCTCCTCAGTCTCGATAGCATACTTACGACCTTTTGCAGGGTCGTTACCAGCTCCAAGACCTGGTCCCATCTGTATCTTATTATGCACAAGGCAGTTGTTTAAAGCCTGAGCATCCGTGTTACAAACGACAAAGTTAACACCAGCAATACCCAGCTCCTGCATGTGGTTTACAGCATTACCGCCAGCACCACCAACGCCTATAACCATTATATTTGACTGGTAGTCAATCTCCAAATTGGAGAGCTTACCATCCGACACTGCTACGACAAAGTCATCAACACCCATGCCTGCAGTCTTTTTTTCACTATCTGTCATACTCATCGTTAGCTATTAGAATGTGTACTCGTCGTCCTTACCAGTAAACAACTCTGTAATTTTGTTTATAAACTTGTTAAGTCGACCCTCCTTTGTCTTGCCACCATCAACTTCGATCTCAATCTCGCCCTCAGCCTCCGATGGTATCTCTGGCTCTACTGGACCAAGAGTACCAGTCTCAACCACTGGCTCCTCAGGCTTAGGGCGTGGTGTAACAACAGGGCGTGGCTGTGGTGTAGGCTGTGGCTGTGGTGTAGGTTGTGGCTGTAATGTAGGCTGTGGTATAGGCTGTGGCTGTCGCTCTGAAATGACACACGTACCACGCTTAGCACCATACAACAACAACGAGGCAATAGTGGCGTAGGCACGAGTAGTGATATGCTCGCCCATGCTCTCAGTGAAGCCATACTCTGGGAATACAGAGCGTGCCTCCTCAACCTTAAGCTCACGCGCAAAGAGCTGCTCGATATTCTGCATCTCGGCACCGCCACCAGTAAGTAGCACCAATGGGGCGAAACGACTGCCACAACCAGCCTCCTTAATCTCCTTGCGTACCCACTCGGCAATCTCTATCAAGCGCTCCTCTATAATCTTCGCAAGATTCTTACGACGGATGCTCTTTGCAGTACCCTTGCGTGCGTGTGGGAAGGTAATCTTATCATCAATAGCAAGCTCCTGTACCGCAGAACCATAATTGACCTTCAAGGTCTCGACATAGCTATTTGGAATACCGTAGGCACGGATATCATTGTTGATAACGCCTACACCTACAGGTATCGAGGCGAAGTAACGAACCTTACCGCTCTGCACAACGGTAACATCCGTAAGACCTGCACCGAGGTCGATGATGACTGCACCATCCTCCATATCATCCACTGTAGCTACGCCATGGTACGAAATCATAGCATTAGGTACGAACTCCTTGATGGTGATATCGACCTTATTTAGGCATATACGCAAACGCTCGCGCATCGTTCTGTCCGAGAGAACAAAGTTATATGTTGCCGAAAGCACATATCCATACTCGCCTATAGGCTCCTTAACAACCTTCTCGTCGACCTTATAACTAAGTGGCTCCTTCCAGATAATCTCTTCGCGATCATCTGGGAGGTTTACGCTCTGCATACGACAATCAAGCTCCTTGATATCGCGCTCTGAGATTTGGCTGCAGCCACTACCATTGTCATCACGAACGTAGACATGGTCTGTAACCTGCTCGCAACGGATATAGTCGCCCGAGAGTCCCACGTATGCCTCAGTAATCTTCAAACCAAGACGCTCCTCCAAGCGCTCCTTTGCGGTGCGTACAGCACGACCTACGGTCTCACTATTATCTACACGACCGGCAGTGATACCCTCAACAGGCTCAGTCGCAATACCCTTAATCTCGACACGACCATCCTCCTCAACAGCACCTACTGCTATCACTACATTTGCCGAGCCAACATCAATTGCTACAATTTGTTTACCTTTCATCGTTGTATATTTTATCCTATTTTATTCTCCATATTTGTGCTACCTGCACACCACCTGACCATCGTAGCGCAGACTTATCTTACTGTACTTATCCCAGCCAATACGACTAAGACCCTTGTCGTAGAATCTACGCAACGTTGCGAGTTTACGCTCTAAATTCTCAGTAGTACCAAGGTCAACAGTTACATTTGCCGAGCGAGGGATGATAGCAAGCTGCAACGAACTACGCTTATCTCCCGTAGCCACTATCTGCGTAACATCGGCATTAAAAAAGCTATCCGCAATGATATGGTGTATCATAGCCACCATCGCATCAAACTCCTCTGCCTGACGATATAGTTGACGCTTGGTGTTCAACGCCTCCTCCACAGCACGCTCTATGGCTGCAATATCCTCGTTTATCATGCGACGGTTAATGCTGTGTGTCTCTGTAGCCTCGCTAAGGCGTTCCTTATAATCTTTCTCAAGTATCGCATGCTTCTCCTTTGAATCGAAGATGCTACGCTTAGGCGCACTACGCTTAACCTCTCTTAGCGCACGATTATTCTCAATGTGTCGTTTGTAGTGCGGCAACTTTGCCTCCTCCAACTGCGCTACAAAGCGATCTAATGAGGCTATTGAATCACGAACTATCGTCTCCACACAACCCGCATAGCGGCTATCGAAGAGTGGCACATAATCGCCCGTAATAACCTTTACATGCGCAGCGTTGCAACCCTTAGCTGGCAAGATGTAGCCATCTGTTGTAAGATACATATCGTAGCCCGAGATACGCAGACGAGCAATAGGCTCTCGCTGCTCAATATCAATCTTAACCTTGCCATCATAACCGAGATAGGCATTCACCTTAGCCACAGCACTATGTGCCGCAACAATACTCTCAATCGAAGCGATATCAACCTTCGACAAAATACATCCGTCGGGATGCAGCCCCTGCTCCTTAAGCCAGATGTTGATATCCTCCGAGGAGATTAGCGGATTGCTACCGCCACCCTTAACCTCGATATCGGTACCACCTACCAATGCCGAATCTCTATGACTCTTAGATAGCATACCCGCCCACACAACAACTGCTATGAGCATCGCCCATAGTGCTGTGTGTGCTAAGTATATCGCTATCTTTTTAAGCATTACTATTTGAGTTTTGCAGTTATAACCTTTGCTACATCGGCGCATACAACATCAATATTACCCGCACCAAAGGTTACCGTAACATCGGTATTCTCACGCTTAAGATACTCCGCCACGTTATCGCGCGCCACAAGTTCCCACTCTGCAATTATATCCCTACCGATAAGCTCCGAAGTAACACCCTCGATAGGCAACTCACGCGCAGGATAGATAGGCACCATAACAACCTTATCAGCCTCCGACAACACCTCGGCAAACTCCTTCGCAAAGTCGCGCGTACGAGTGTAGAGGTGGGGTTGGAATACAACCACCAATCTGCGATTAGGGAAGATACCGCGCAATGAGGTTATCGTTGCTCGCAACTCCTCTGGGTGGTGAGCGTAGTCGTCGATATATACCTGATCTGGAGTGTTCACATAGACCTCCATGCGACGCTTCACGCCCTCAAACTCACGCAACGCCTTGCGGAGCTTATCATAGTCGAAGCTCTTACCCTCAATCTTAGCAGCACACCACAACATCGCTACCGCAGCGATAGAATTCTCGATATGCACCTTACCCAAAATACCGAGCGTGCAGCCCTCCACACGACCATCCGGAAGAACGATATCATAGTTGTAGTATCCACCCTCCGCAAGCGAGATATTCTCTGCATGGAAGTCGCCACCAGCATCGCACGAGTAGCGATACAACATACGCTCCGAGGCATCGAACTTTAGGTCAACCCCCTGCTTAAGAATCAGCGCACCGCCAGCCTTTATCTGCGAAGCAAACTGCTCGAATGCCTCAACCATAGCCTCTGGTGTTCCGTAGATATCGAGGTGGTCGGCATCAGTAGCTGTAATAACCGCCACATCGGGATATAGGCGCAAGAAGGAGCGATCGTACTCATCAGCCTCGACAACGAGTCTGCGGCCCTCTCCCAAAACGAGGTTTGAGTTGAAGTTGCGCGATATGCCACCAAGGAAGGCACTACCCTCTTCGGCAACAGCATAGTTAAGCCATGATGCGAGTGTCGAGGTGGTAGTCTTGCCGTGCGTACCAGCAACAGCCATAACGCACTTACCCTCGCTCAACACACCGAGCATCTGCGAACGCTTCTCGATAGTGAAACCCTGCTCTCTAAACCACGCCCACTCCTTATGGTCTGATGGAATGGCTGGGGTCAACACCACAAGGGTACTCTCTGCCACACGCATAGCCTCTGGAATAAGCTCCACATCATCCTCATAATGCACCAACGCACCCTCACTCTCCAACGCCCTTGTTAGTGGTGTTGCAGTAAGGTCGTAGCCCGCCACACGGTAACCCTCATGGAGAAAGTATCGCGCCAAAGCGCTCATACCGATACCTCCAATACCGAGAAAGTATATATTTTCGTAGTTACGCTTCATCTTTGTACTCTGTTATAGCCCCTTGTTTAAGACCTTCTCCACCTCTGACACCACTCTATCCGCAGCATCCGAGATTGCAAGTGATGCTATATTTGCCGATAAGCGCTCCAAACGCTCAGCATCACCAGCCAAGGCTACCGCCTCAACCATACCGCGCTTCACAGCCTCGCTATCGCGCACCATCTCAGCAGCACCCTTCTCCACGAGTGCCATAGCATTCATGGTTTGATGATCCTCTGCCACGTTTGGCGATGGAACAAATATCGTAGGCTTTGCCACCAAGCATAGCTCCGACACGGTGCAAGCACCGCTACGCGAGATTACCACGTCGGCAGCAGCATAGGCATAGTCCATACGCTCGATAAAGGCACCCTGCCAGATATTCTTCGTAGAATGCTCCTTGAGAAATTCCTGCATCTCGCGCTCGTAAAACTTGCCCGTCTGCCAAATAACCTGCACTGGAGCCTCACCATTAAGGGTTACAATCCACGCCTTCATCATCTCGTTCAAGGTGCGTGTACCAAGTGAGCCTCCCACAACCAATACCACTGGTAACGAGTCATTAAGTCCGTAGAAGCTTAATGCCTCAGCCTTATTTCCTGTATCGGCAGCAAAGCGACCACGCAACGGATTTCCTGTCATCACAATTCGCTCCTTTGGGAAGAATCGCTCCATGCCGTCATACGCCACACATATACTCTTCGCACGCTTCGAGAGGAGCTTATTCGTTAGTCCTGCATAGGAGTTCTGCTCCTGAATAATGGTTAGCACACCCATACGCTGTGCCGACCACAATACTGGCGCTGAAGCGTAACCGCCAAAGCCTACAACCACATCCGCCTTGAACTCACGAATGATACGTCTCGCACGACGCAAACTCGCCATAACCTTAAATGGCAACAGTAGATTTTTTGGCGTAAACTTACGCTGCAAACCAGCCACCGGAAGACCCTTAATCTCATACCCCAATGCTGGGATCTTCTCCATCTCCATCTTACCCTCTGCTCCCACAAAGAGTATCTCCACATCGGCTCCATATTTACGCTTCAAAGCCTCGGCTACCGAGACCGCAGGATAGATATGTCCGCCTGTACCACCACCAGATAAGATTACTCGCATTATTCGCTCTATTTTATCGAGCATAAACCGCCCGTTATTAACAATATAACCAATTGCTACACAACGACTTATATTCCCAATCGCACAAGTTGGGGGATATGTGTGCAATTTCTCCCTACAAAAGTATAAATTCCACACCAAATTTACAAATATGATGAGCCTTTTTTAGGGTGTTTTTAGACATCCTTTTCCATCTTAGATTTTTTTGTTATTTTTGCACAGTGTAACACAACACATTAGACTAAAATTAAAAAACTATAGACGAATGAAGAGATTTACAATTTTGTGGTGCGCTGTTGCGGTTGTGCTTATGGCTTTGGGATGCTCTCCAAAAGATAATAACACTGATGCTAAGCACTTTATAACTGTTGAAAATGGGCAGTTTATGCGTAATGGCGAGCCTTACTACTTCGTGGGTACAAACTTCTGGTACGGCGCAATACTCGGCTCTGAGGGCGAGGGCGGCAACCGCGAGCGACTCTGCAAAGAGTTGGACTTTATGAAGGAGAACGGTATCGACAACCTCCGCATCCTTGTTGGTGGCGAGGGCGAGAATGGCTTGCTCGGCAAGATTGAGCCAAATCTTCAGCCAGAGCCTGGCGTATATAACGACGAGGTATTGGCGGGCTTGGACTACCTTATGATGGAGCTTGGCAAGCGCAATATGACCGCAGTGTTGTACTTCAACAATGCGTGGGAGTGGAGCGGTGGCTACACGCAGTATGTGGCGTGGGCAAACCAGACTCCAGTGCTTGTACCACGTGTAGATGGCTGGTTCTCATACAACACCTTCGCTGGCGAGTTCGTGCGTAATGAGCGTGCAAAGCAGATCTTCTATGACCACGTAAAGTATATCGTATCGCGCACAAACCGCTATACTGGCATCAAGTATATCGACGACCCAGCGATCTTCTCATGGCAGATTTCTAACGAGCCACGCGCCTTTAGTAGCAAGGAGGTTAGCAATAAAGAGGCCTTTGCCGAGTGGCTTGCAACATCGGCAAAACTTATTCGCTCGCTCGACCCTAACCATATGATTTCCACTGGTTCTGAGGGCTACTACGGTTGCGAGTGGGATATGGATCTATGCGAGCAGATACACGCCATCGACGAGATTTCCTATATCAATTGCCATGTCTGGCCATACAACTGGAAGTGGATGCGTGGCGATAAGATGCGCGAGGACTTGGAGCAGTCGTGCGCCTACACCGAGGAGTATATCGATATGCACTTGGAGCTTGGTCGCAAGATTATGAAGCCTGTGGTTGTAGAGGAGTTCGGTATGCCACGCGACAATATGGACTTCCATAAGGGCAGTCCAGTTATCTGCCGCGATTTGTACTACACCTTTGTCTTCGACCTAATTGTTAAGTCTAAGGCTGAGAAGGATGTATTCGCAGGTTGCAACTTCTGGAGCTGGGGCGGCTATGCCCAGACCAATGTCGAGGACCACGAGTACTGGGCTAAGGGCGACGACTACACTGGCGACCCCGCACAGGAGCAGCAGGGTCTAAACTCAATCTTTGTGGAGGATAGCTCAACACTACGCATTATCCGCGAGACAAATATTCAGCTCGGAAACTTATAAACTACAGATTATATCATAATCAAACCGCTCGGGAAGCATTTCCTGAGCGGTTTGATTTTCTGTATGTGAGCTAAGACTAATGCGCCTCCAACCAGTTTTTACCACTATTTACATCGGCAACAAGAGGTACGCGCAATGTGGCTACCGACTCCATAGCCTCACGGACAAGAGTACATACCTTGTCGAGTTCAGCAGGGAGAGTATCAATCACGACTTCATCGTGTACCTGCATAATCATCTTTGACTCGATGCCCTCTGCCTTAAATCTTCGAGCAATCTCCACCATCGCAAGCTTCATAATATCGGCTGCTGAGCCTTGGATTGGGGCGTTGATAGCATTGCGCTCAGCGACACCGCGCACAACACGGTTAGCAGAGTGGATGTCGTTAAGTTGGCGACGGCGCGCAAACATGGTTTCGACATAGCCACTATTCGTAGCACTCACAACAGCCTCATCCATATATCGCTTCACATCGGGATAAGAGGCAAAGTAGTTCTCAATGAGCTCTTTAGCATCGCGATTTGGGATATCTAAGCGCTGTGCCAAGCCGAATGCCGAGATGCCGTAGATAATACCAAAGTTTGCGGTCTTAGCCCTACGGCGCTCATCCGAAGTAACCTCCAAAGGGGTCTTGCCATAGAGTCGTGCAGCGGTGGCGGAGTGTACATCCTCACCAAGCATAAAGGCCTCAATAAGAGCCTTATCACCGCTGAGGTGCGCCATCAGGCGTAGCTCAATCTGCGAGTAGTCTGCCGCCACAAGAATATTACCCTCCGATGGAACAAAGGCCTCGCGAATAGGCTTACCAAGCTCATCGCGAATAGGTATATTCTGCAAGTTAGGGTTTGTAGAAGATAGACGACCCGTAGCTGTAACAGCCTGATTATACGATGTATGTATGCGGTCGGTCTTACTATTTACAAGCTTTGGCAAAGCCTCAACATAGGTAGAAAGTAACTTCTTAACACCGCGATACTCAAGTATCTTATCCACTATAGGAAACTCCTTTGCAAAGCTCGTAAGGTACTCCTCATCTGTCGAGTACTGCTTGGTTTTGGTCATCTTTGGTTTATCCGTAATGCGCAACTTACCAAACAATACCTCGCCCAACTGACGCGAAGAGTTGATATTAAGTGTTGGCTCGCCTGCCATCTCGCAAATCTCGCGTTCAAGATGCGCAAGATGGTCGTTGAGTGCCACACCATAACGTGCGAGTGCCTCACAATCAACACGCACTCCCGTAAGTTCCATATCAGCCAAGACATCAATCATCGGCTCCTCGATACGGTGGTATAACTCGGTCATTGCAAGCTCCGCAACCTGATTATACAGCATATCCTTAAGGCGGAATGTGGCATCTACGCGCTCCATAGCATACTCTGCAACACGCTCTGTAGCAATCAAATCCAAGCTTAACTGCTTAGCGCCCTTACCTATCAATGTTTCTATGTCGGTAAGAGTCTCGCTAAGGTACTGCTCGGCAATAAAATCGAGACTATGGCGCGCCTCCGAGTCGATAATATAGTGCAACAACATCGTATCGTAGCGCGCACCGCGTAGCATGACACCAGCACGACGCCACACCATAATATCGAACTTTATATTTTGTCCTATTTTGGAGATATTAGCATTCTCAAAAAGCGGACGCAGAGCATCGATACGCTCCGCCCTATTTGGCTTATTTAGAGGGATATAGTATGCCTTAAATGGCTCGGCTGCAAGGGCAATACCTATAATTGTGCAATCGATTGGATTATAGTTATTTGTAGCAGTATATAGTGCAACTTTATCACGTTTTTGTAGGCTCTCACAAAGAGCTTTGACCTCCTCCACGGAGCTTATAATCTGATAATCCTTAACTCCATCTACAGCCACCACCTCTGGCTCTGACGCAGAGGTTTGCTCTTCGGCAGGAACATTGAACATAGCGAACAAATCGCCCTGACCCGCCATTGCCGCTTCGCGCTTAGCCTGACTCTTTTTACGCGCCGCATCGGCAAGCTGATGTTGTGGCTCCTGACATGGTACTGGCTTAGGAATTGTCGTCTCCAACTCCTTCAAAAACAAAGTGAAGTTTAACTCCTTATATAATGCTCTAAGAGCATCGTAGTTTGGTGCGCAACGTGTAAGCTCTCTCTCCGAGAACTCGATGGGAACATCTAAGCGTATGGCAGCCAAACTCTTAGCCAACAACAGCTTATCGCCCCACTCAGCAATACTCTTACCCGTCTTACCGCCAATCTTATCGGCATTAGCCAAGATATTCTCAGCCGTACCCCACTCTCTAACAAGCTTTGACGCACCCTTCTCACCAATACCTGGCACACCCGCGATATTATCCGCAGCATCGCCCCACAACGCTAAGACATCGCACACAAGACTCGGATCGCTGAAGCCATACTTCTCCTCTATGGCTGCCCTATCGACAATCTCTATGACATCGCCCTTCTGGCGATAGATAACGCAGTTATCATCTACAAGTTGTCCGTAGTCCTTATCTTGCGTAACCATAAAGACACTATATCCCGCCTCGGCACCACGCTTGGCAAGTGTTCCGATGACATCATCCGCCTCAAAGCCTGCAACCTCTAAAACGGGGATGCACATAGCCTCGAGCAGACGCTTAACATATGGTACAGAGAGTTTTATATCCTCTGGCGTAGGTGGGCGGTTAGCCTTATAGTCGGGCGATATTTCGCGACGGAAACAGCCACCTGCAGGGTCAAACGCAACGCCTATAAGGTCGGGGTTCTCACGCTTTAGGAAGTTGCGCAAAAACTTCGTAAAACCCAAAACCACAGAGGTATTAATACCCTCGTGGTTACGCATTGGTTGCTGATAATGGGCGTAGTAGTATTTGAATATCAACGCGTAGGCATCGATAAGGTAGAGGCTCTTCTTCTGCATTTGGGCGTAGTGTTAACTCTTAAAAATTATCCTCAGCATACCACTCCGCATAGGATGTCGCGGTCTCGTGAAGACGCAACGAGTAGAGTTCAATATCCTCAGGTAGCGCACCCAACAAACGCTCTGCAAAGTCCGAGAGCATATTCTCACATGTAGGCTGATAATCGGTAAGCACAATCTTCGAAAAATCACAACCGATACCCATATTCTCGATGATGCTCATGGCATTGGGTGTATTACGCATAGTAAACGAGTGATCCAGACGCTCCACAATCTGCTCATTCACAACACGTTTAAGCACACCAAAGTCCATTACCATACCGAGCTTTGGCGAGTCGCTATCCGTTTCTGGTTTACCCTTCACAGTAACAAAAAGGCGGTATGAATGTCCATGTATCTCGCGACATAGACCATCATAGCCCTCAAGCATATGTGCCGCCTCAAATGTAAACTCCTTAGTTAATCTTATTACTGACATAACATCTTTATATGTTGTCTATTAATAATTAAGTGCCACCTATGGGAGGTACTCAAGTACGCCTCATTGGTGACACCTATCTGTATCGTACTGCTCAACAATGCGAGTCTCTACGCTTTGCTTACTTGCGGGCAGTCTTCGCCTCAATACACTCCGTAGCGTGAGGAACGCGCAAAAGGCGCTCACGAGGTATTAGCCTACCTGTGGTCTTGCAGATACCGTAGGTCTTGTTCTTGATGCGCACAAGAGCCATCTCGAGATTACGGATAAACTTCGCTTGACGCTGTGCAAGCGAACCATACTCCTCGCGAGATAGAGTTGTAGCACCCTCCTCCAAAACCTTAAAGGTTGGAGATGAGTCCTCGGTGTCGTTTTCGTTATTTATGGCTGAGCGGAGCATTTCATAATCTGCACGCGCTGACTGCAGTTTCTGCTCTATCAATATACGGAACTCCTCAAGTTCTGCATCATTGTAACGGGTCTTCTCTTCTGTCATAATCGTATCGTTTTAGTACGGTTATCCATCATTATTTAGCGAAGGTACGCAAAATTTATCAAACCTGCAAATATCAAGCAAAAAATCTCGCATCGAAGAATATTTTTGCACTGCGGATAAACTTCAAAATTGGGCGATATTTTTAACAAAGAGAGGGACAAAATGGGGTAGATTTCAACTCTCCTTAACCTCCATTTTGTCCCAACAACTATTATTGGTCGATAGACGAAATCTAAAATCTAAAACCGAGTGTTAGTATAAAATTATGGTTTATGGTCTTAGTATCAAAGAGTGCACTCTCAATATAGGCTACGGTCTGATCATCATAGGTCTCAGTAACGTAGAATGGCTGAATTGAGGTGTAGTGCGTTGTGCTATACTGGTAGGCAAAGTCGAGATATGTCGTCTTATTAAGCTGCAAACCAAAACCTGCAGTTAGGAATGACTGCGTAGTAGGCAGAGGGCGTGATGTTATAGCATTTACATACTCTTTTTTAATAGCGCTATCGCTCCAGATATATCCGGCACGGAGAGCCATAGCAGGGAGTACATAACACTCAAGACCTAAGCGAAGGGTACTGCTACCCTTAAACACATCCTTAAAATAGCCCTTATAGACATCGTCAAGACCATATATTGTCGACTCCTGCAGGCGAAGTGTCTGATACCAGCTACGCTCATAATCGGCAGAGAGGATGGCTCTATTACCGAGTGTTACAGCAACACCTGTAAGCAAGCGAGATGGAGTGCGAAAACGCCAAGAGTTGATACCATACTCCTCGAAAATCGGAGACTGCACACCATCTTGGATAATAGTCTCACGTTCAGTCTCAGCGTCGAAATGCGAAGTCTCAGTCTGCATCTCTCCTGTATAGTAAATATCTAAGCTATAGTATGTTGGCGTATGATAGGCAATACCTACCCGCAACCAGTGTAGTGGACGTGCTGTAACACCAAACTTGAAGTTATGACCCGTTCCATAGTAGCTTGTTGTCTGCATATAGTTGGTATAGAGAAGCTGATCTTCCAAACCAGAGTCGCCATCCTCATAGAGATAGTCTTCGCCATAGTAGGTGTTGCGAGTGTAGTCTATACCCTGGATACCTATCGAAATGCCGAGATAGACCTTATCCATCAGGTTGAAACCACCGGCAAATGACCACTCATCCACCGCACCACATGTCTCAAGTGCAGCGTACTGGTCAATAATAGCATCCTCGCTAATACGGTCGATAAACCATTCGCCATTATCTTGATTTGTCAAGCCATTCTTATATGCAAGCACCGCACCCCAATAGAATGGGTCTCCAAACTGCAAGCGGTCATTTTTATCAAATGTAAAATTCTGGTTATCAGCATTTGATAACTCGCAGAAATAGTTTGCAAGCGAGTTATTTGCGCTGTTACCACGCGATGCCATAAGGCGATCTTGATTAAAGTCCGCAATGCGGTTATACGATACTGAGAAATTGACATTTGTCAACACGCCAGTACTCATGGATACTGGCACTACAACGCCAAAATTAGGTACTACCAAGCGAGTCTTGCGGTTATCGAAATAACCATCGCCTCCATCTGCGTAGAATGCATCACCCGAAGTGTTACTCTTAGCAACGCTAATCATTGGAGTAAAGCTTAGGTCTCCGCCCACATACATTGCCACACCCGCAGGGTTAAGCGACGCCGAGACCATATCTGCACCCAACGCAGTAAAGGCGTTACCCATCGCCATAGAGCGCGCCGTACCAAAATTATGCGTGGTAGATGAAAGGTCGTATAAATCCATCCAAGTTGGGATATCATTGTTTAGCACCATGCCACCAAAATCGAGTACCTGCGCCTTAATATTTGATGTCGGAAAAAGAGCTGTGAAGAGAGCCACAACACTCATTATATATATGCGTTTCATACTATACGTTATTATATGTTAAACCTTTAGCGACGAGAGGATGTTGCAACACCACCGCTCGATGAACGACTCGACGATGAAGAGCCTCCCGAAGAGCGGAAGTTCGATGACGAACTTGATGAGCGGCTCGATGATGAGCTGCTTCCCGAAGAACGGAAATTCGACGATGAACTCGATACCGTACCCCTGCTCGATGATGACGAACTCTTAAAGTTGCTATTACTGCTACTTGTGCTACCACTCTTAGTAGTGCTACGTCCCGAGGTTGTAGTGTAACGCGAGCCTGGACTTGACACGCCACCATTTACACGACTGTTATTTATTCCCGATGCCGTGGTGCCACTATTTCTAATCGCAGTACCTACTCTACCGCCATTTAAGTTCTTGCCATAGTTCTTGTTCGATGTAGGCGAAGTATAGCGAGACGAAGAGTTACGACGCTCGTTTGTAAGATACTTATTACCTCCACCAGGCTTGTGGTTAGGGCGATACTGTGGCGGATGCGCCGGGTAGTGATGATGATGGTGGTAGTGTGGATAGTAGCCACCATAGTAGCCATAACCCCAGTGATAAGGGTTGTAACACATATTCCAGTTCCAGTCGTACCACGAGTAGTGAGGGTATCCCCACATTGTGTAGTAGAATGGCGAGCTATATACACCCCAGCCATATACCCATGGCGAAGAGTAGATACCAAAGGTTACGTTGGTAGCACCCCATGTACCGAACATTGATGTTACATACTTAGGCTCGACCCAGACCTGATCACCCGACACCATAATATTGTAGAATGCTGGGTCGTAGGCCGAGGCGTAGCGCATAGCATCATTCATAGAGAGGTTGTAATAACTCGATGGCAAACGATATGTTGGCGAGTTAAAGCCATAGAGACGACGCGCGTAGGCACTCTCGTAGTCATTAGCTACGATAGAGGTGTAGCTCTCGCCCGTAGCAGCATAGTACTCTGCTTCAGCGAGACGTGCCTCCCACATAGCTTTGCGCGCCTCGGCCTCAGCCTTCTGCGCCTCAGCACGTGCAGTTAGCTCTTCAGCCACTCTTACGCGATTGTTGGTTATATAGAGGTCGCTTGACCCATATGTCGATGACTCCATCATAGCTGTACAGCCACCGAGCATCACAACAGAGGCGAGCGCGATAAAACGAAGTAATCTATCCATAATACCAATATTTAGAAGTTATACGATATACCTTTGTCTATTACAAATTTAACCCCAATTCGCAAATTTGCTACACCACACATAGGTGAAACGACTAAAATAGGGGTTAAACTAACCAATATTAGCCCTTAACCACCTCACGTCTATTCTTTAGCGCGTGGGTAATCGTAAGCTCATCAACATACTCCAACTCATCCCCAAAACCTATGCCGCGCGCAATAGTCGAGACCTTAATATCGGGGTATGCCTTCAATCTATTTAGTAGATAGAAGAGCGTGGTCTCGCCCTCTACTGATGTCGAGATGGCAATGATAACCTCCTTAATCTCTCCCGTAAGGAGCCTATCTGCCAAGAGATCTATCTTCAAATCCGAAGGACCTACGCCCTGCATTGGCGATATCACACCACCCAAAACGTGGTACAAACCGCGATACTGCCCCGTATTCTCAATAGACATCAAATCCTGAACCTGCTCTACGACACATACCGTCGAACGGTCTCGTCGCACATCCGAGCATATAGGACATAGCTCACTATCCGACAAATTATTACAACAACCGCAGTAGCGTATCTCATTGCGAAAGCGCGATATGCTCGATGCCAACGAGTTGGCACTCTCTGGCTCCATCTTGAGGATGTGCATCGCAAGGCGCAATGCCGTGCGCTTACCCACACCCGGCAGACGCTGTAGCTCACTACATACATTATCCAACAACTGCGACATAGACCTAAATATGCTCTATTTTTGCACTTCTAATCCAACCCTTCTCGCCATCAGCAAAGATAATCTCACTCCAGTCGCCATGGTTACGCGAGACTCTTACGGTAACGCCCTGCGATGGTTGGCGAATAACCTTCGAGCCACTCTCTGGCGAGGCGTGTACTGGCGTTGTATCAGCGCAGATAACCACCGCACGGTTATCATCCTCTGCCTCATATTTGCTATAGAGCGCAAAGGCAACGCTAAATATAATGCCAACGACAAGAACTATTGCACCAAAGAAACCTACCATTCTGATAGTCAGATTATTAGATAATAGATAGAACATCACAAGTGCCAATAGTAGAGCGAGCATCACAAGCGAGCCTACAGCCCAGCTATTCGAGTGGGCAAGGTTGCTCATATTGCGCCAAATAGTTGTAATAAAGGACTCAGGCAACGCCTCTGTATCATTGGTGTTGTCGACCGCCAACTCAAGATTGTAGCGGGCATCCTCCAATGTAGGGTCTAAACGTAGGGCGCGATGATAGTTCAATACCGCGCGACCAAGCTCTCCACCCGCAAACTTATGTAGTCCCTCTTCGGTGGTCTGCTCGCCAAGTTTGAAGTAGCTATTTGCCAAGTTGTAGTAGAGATCGCCAGAGACGTAGCCAAGCGCCACTATATGCTCGAACTTCTCTACCGCTAACTCGTAATCCTTAGCCTCATATGCCGCAATGCCATCTGCCCAGCATGCCTCGGCTGTAGTCTTAGCATCGGCAGCTACGACCTTAGAGCATGCCACAATAGCAAATATCACTACACCTATTATATTATATATGGTTCTCATAGCTCTTCGGTTTATCGTTTTACAACATCCTCAATCTTAGACATCACATCTATAGCATCGGCATAGACAACACTCATCTCGCCATCGGTGGTTGGGGCATACTGCGCCTCCTCAGAGCGCGATATAATCTCGCAAAACTCCTCGGCAACAGACATAGCAACACCTCTGCGGTACAACTCCTCACGAATCTTCTCCTTTGTGAGGTTTGAAACTGGGATGTTGAACTTATCGCTGATATATCCCCACATCGCCCTTAGCGTCTCCTCGTAGAAGGTATGACGGTTACCCTCGTTCATCGAGCGCTCCGCCATACGTAGTCGCTGTATAGCAACCTTATCAGCACGTTTCATACGTCGCGCAACGATATTACGGTTATCGCGTATACGCTTGCGCATAACAACATATACCACTACAAAGATCGCCAATAGTACCACTACGATCAACCAGTATATAGGGGTAAAGATAAAGATTGATGCACTCTTTGGCGGCAACGCTCTAATATGGATAAAGCGAATATCCTTATCCAACTGCCGCATCGTTGCGCCATAGTTTACATAGTTACCCACGCTGTGCTGCGCTGGAGCAGAGCCATCATCCTTGATTGTGATGGTATATGGCTCTGTGCTAAGGGTCTTATACTCTCCCCTCTGTGGGTCGAAGTAGCTAAACTCTATCGGTGCGATGGTAAACTCGCCTGCCGAACGTGCCACAAAGGGATATGTGTAGGTTATGCTGCCCGTTGTACCCGATGCTGCCACCTTAATATTGTCCACAATCTTAGTGTCGTATAACTCAAAGCTATCTGGGAGATTTAGTCGTGGTGCTGCAATAAATTTTAGGTTACCACTACCCGAAATGGTAAGTTCGAGCTGATCTGCCGAGTTGCTCTCAATCTCGCTACTTGGCATACGGCACGATATGCGGAAGTCGCCCACAGCGCCATTAAAGGAGCGTGGCGCCCCCTGCGGGAACTCTCGAACATCTACCACGATAGGCTCACTCTTAAGCTGCTTGGTTACATAGTGTATCTGACGACCACCAAAGAATGGGTCGAAGTGTCTATTGCCCTGCACCTCAACAGGCGTACGCACCGTCATCGAGGCTGCGGGGATGGTTATCTTACCACTCTGTTGTGGCGATAGAAGCAACTCTGTTATCTTATGTGTCTCATAGATGCGACCATTATACTCTTCTCGCGAAGGGGCATTGTCGAAAGATAGCTCCTGCGACCAGAAGCCATCAAAGGATGGAATATTCACATCCGAGACATCGGAAATACTTACTCGTGTATATAGTACTAATGAAGCGCGTATAGCTTCACCCTTATAGACATCTCGATCAGAGAGCTTGAGACGTAACATTATATCATCCTTGGCGATGCGACTCTCAGGCGATGACTTCTGATTTGTGTCGCCCGCGCTCTGACCTGCTGGACGCTCGCTCGCTCGCTCGGCTATAACCTCAACTGGCTGAGGCTTAGTCGTATATCTCTTGTCGTCAACAGTTATCGATGCTGCTCCTATGGTAAACTTGCCCACTTCATTGGGCATCAAGACATAGGTATATGTGCAATTATAACTTGCTGATTTACGACCATTTACAAATTGTACTGAGTGACCCGTGGATACAGATGGTCCTGCCAATACATCGAAGCCCTCGAAATCTGGTGCCTTGAAGCTATTGCGCTCAGGCTCAGCATCTACCGAGAACTCCACACGAAAAGGCTCTCCTAAGGCTGTTATGGCTGGCACATCAACCTTGAATGATACCTGACCCCACGCTGTCAGCGTTACAAACAGCGCCACAAATAGGACTAAAACTCGTTGTGTTACTCTTGTCATTACAAATTTCTCTTATTCCGAATTATAACGCCTCGGCAAGCGAAAATATTGTTACTCCTAATTGGCATATCGGAGGCTAACATAACGTTAGCCCCCTTACCAATAGAGTGTTAAAATAGGATCAATACAATATAGACCTATTAAAATTGGAGAGTAGGTCATCTTAGGCAAGCACTCAAATAACCCTGCTATTCCCATCAATTAAAATTGGAGAGTAGGTCATCCTAAGCAAGCACCCAAATAACCCCGCTATTCCCATCAATTAAAATTGGCGAGTAGGTCATCCTAAGCAAGCACCCAAATAACCCTGCCATTCCCATCAATTAAAATTGGAGAGTAGGGTTAGTTTGTTAGATTGTCGCCGCTCTTGAAACCGGAGTTTACTTAACGTAAATGAGGATTTCAAGAGCAAGCAATATGACAAAATAACCCTGCTATACAATTTTAATGTGCGAAGTCAGCAAAAAAATCATTACCCTTATCATCTACGATGATGAAGGCAGGGAAGTTTTCAACGTAGATCTTACGTACTGCCTCCATGCCGAGCTCTTCAAAGTCTACGACCTCTACTTTTTTGATAGAGTTCTTAGCGAGGATAGCTGCAGGACCACCGATAGAGCCGAGGTAGAAACCACCGTTAGACTTGCAGGCATCTGTTACCTGCTGTGAGCGGTTACCCTTAGCAACCATAACGAGTGAACCACCAGCCTTCTGGAAGAGGTCTACGTATGAGTCCATACGACCTGCGGTAGTAGGGCCAAATGAACCTGACGCCATACCCTGTGGAGTCTTAGCAGGACCTGCATAGTATACTGGGTGGTTCTTGAAGTAGTCTGGCATAGGCTTACCCTCGTCAAGCATCTGCTTGATGCGAGCGTGAGCGATATCGCGAGCTACAACAAGGGTACCCTTAAGGTTAAGACGAGTCTTGATAGGATACTTAGAGAGGATCTCGCGCACCTTGTCCATACCCTCATCGAGGTCGATATCTACAGCTGGAGACATCGCTGGAGCCTGAGCAGGAAGGAAGCGTGCTGGATTCTTCTCGAGCTGCTCGATGAAGATACCCTCTGGTGTAATCTTAGCCTTGATGTTACGGTCTGCAGAACAGCTAACACCGATAGCTACAGGGCATGATGCAGCGTGGCGTGGTGCGCGGATAACGCGAACATCGTGTACGTAGTACTTACCACCAAACTGAGCGCCAAGACCAATCTCCTGACAAATTTTCTGCACCTTAGCCTCCCACTCAAGGTCACGGAAGCAACGACCGCCCTCGTTACCAGATGTTGGAAGCTCGTCAAGGTAGCCTGCAGATGCCTTCTTAACAGTTGAAAGACACATCTCAGCAGATGTACCACCGATACAGATAGCAAGGTGATATGGAGGACAAGCCGATGTACCAAGATCAAGAATATGCTTCTTAATGAAGGCTGTCAACGACTCCTCGTTCAACAACGCCTTAGTCTGCTGATAAAGGAAGGTCTTATTTGCTGAGCCACCACCCTTAGTGATGAACAAGAACTCATACTCCATACCTGGATGACCTCCGTAGATGTCGATCTGAGCTGGGAGGTTTGTTGCAGAATTCTTCTCCTCAGTCATAGTGAAAGGCACAACCTGAGAGTAGCGCAAGTTACGCTCCTTGTATGTCTCGTATACACCGCGTGAGATGCACTCAGCATCGTTAGCGCCTGTGTATACATCCTCGCCCTTATGACCGATACAGATTGCTGTACCTGTATCCTGACATGTAGGAAGCTCGCCCTCGGCAGCAACGCACTGGTTCATAAGCATTGTATATGCTACGAACTTGTCGTTATCTGTAGCCTCTGGATCCTCAAGGATGTTTGCAAGCTTCTGTAGGTGTGATGCGCGCAAGTAGAACGATACGTCAGCGTATGCCTCCTTAGCCAAAAGCTCAAGACCTTTAGGGTCTACCTTCAAAATCTTGCGACCGTCGCACTCAACGACCTTAACATAATCCTTCGTAAGAAGGCGGTACTCAGTCTTATCCTGCTGGATAGGAAATGGTTCCTGATAGATAAATTCAGCCATAGTTTTAATCTTTTAGTATTTTTGGATTTATAATGTCTTAATAAAGTCTACGATGCCGAAGATGAAGACCACCGACACCAACACAGGGCATACATAGCGAAGCAAGAAGCGGATAACAGGATATGTAGCCTTATCCACACCACCCTCTGCCGTAAGCTCCTTGCGCATATCCTCCTTCTTCCATATCCAGCCAACAAACACCGCTGTAAGGATGCCAAGTAGAGGCAACATAACAATAGATGTGAAGTTGTCCAAGAGCGAGAAGATGTTCATACCGCCAATGGTGAAGCCACTCCAGTCGCCCAACGACAACGATGCAGCTGTAGCAAGCACAAGAGCGATGATAGTAACAACCCAAGCACCCTTGCGGCGTGACATACCACGCTTCTCAACAAAATATGAGGTTACAGCCTCGTGCATAGAGATTGTTGAAGATAGGGCTGCAAGACCCAACAAGAGGAAGAAGAGTGTAGACCACACGCTACCCATAGGCATTGTAGAGAAGACCTTAGGCATAGCCACAAACGCCAACTGAGGACCACTCTCATTCTCAACACCTGCCGAGAAGATAATCACCGCAGCCATAAGAGCCACGATAGTATCGAGCGATACCACGCTAATTGCCGTACCCGCAATCTTGGTTCCATCCTTGAAGTATGAGCCATAGATAAGCATAGCACCCATACCGATAGAGAGGGTGAAGAATGCCTGTCCCATAGCCGCAAGGAAGGACTTACCCGTAACCATCGAGAAGTCTGGAGTAAAGACATTTGCCAAAGCCTCACGACCCGCTGGCATCCACAATGAGTAGATAGCAAGAGCGATAAGGATAGCAAAGAGCAGCGGCATCATAATTTTTGATGCCTTCTCGATACCTCCCTGCACACCACCTGTGATGATAAAGTGGTTGGCAAAGATGAAGAGGTAAGCAAAGATAAGTGGCATCCAAGTACCTGTAGTGAAACTCTGGAAGAAACCACCAAAGTCGCTACCTATAGCATCTGTTGCCGAGGCAATGGTGTAGTTAAGTGTCCATCCAGCGATAACGAAGTAGTAGCCCATAATGAGGGTTACAGATATTAGACCCATAGCACCAAGCCAGCCCCAACCGCGCTTAATCGTTGCGAAGGCATCTATAGGGTTCTTCTTGGTGTTGTGTCCCACAGCAAACTCCGCAATAAGGAGCGGAAGACCAAGAAATAGGATACATCCCAAGTAGATGAGAATGAAGGCACCGCCACCATTCTCCGAGGTGATATATGGAAATCGCCAAATATTACCGAGACCTATCGCCGAACCTGCAGCTGCAAGTATCGCAGCTAACTTACCGCCAAAACCGCCTCGCTTTGTTGTCTGTTCCATCGTTTTAACCTATTAGTGTTACACTTACTTTGTCAATCTTTCCGCCCAATGGAGGAGCAATCTTTGCGACCGTACACTCCACCTCCACAATCTGTGGAAAGGCATCCTTCACAGCCTCGATAATATTCGATGCCGCAGCTTCGATAGTGCGCTGTGTACGCTGCATTGTGCGCTCCACAATCTCAAATACCGTGAGGTAGTTTACCGCCTTAGTTACATCATCACTCTTAGGCAAGTCGCCCAAAGGTGTGCGTATCGCCAAATCTACACGAAAGCGGTTACCTACCTGCTGCTCAAGATCATAGCAACCATGGAAGGCACGAACATAGATGCCATCAAGACGTATGGTATACAACTTCTCCACTACTCAACAGTGATAAGGAAGTAGTTCTTCTTGCCCTTCTGCACCAAGAGGTACTTACCTGCGATAAGGTCGCTCTCCACAACTTCGCGCATAGCATCAGCAACCTTCTCCTTGTTAAGCTGTACGCCACCGCCCTGCACCATCTTGCGGCACTCGCCCTTAGATGGGAAGACCTTGCACAACTCTGCTACTACATCTACGAATGGCTTACCAAGATCGGCACGCGACATTGTAAACTGAGGCACACCCTCGAATACCTGAAGGAGTGTAGACTCATCCAACGAGCGCAAAGCCTCAGATGTAGCGTTACCAAAGAGGATATTTGATGCTGCCTGAGCCTTCTCCAACTCCTCCTTAGAGTGAATCATCGTTGTAACCTCCTCAGCAAGACGCTTCTGCAACACGCGCAAGTGTGGGGCAGCATCATGCTCAGCAATAAGAGCCTCAACAGTCTCGCGGTCAAGTAGGGTGAAAATCTTAATGTAGCGCTTTGCATCGTCGTCGCTAACGTTCAACCAGAACTGATAGAACTTATATGGCGATGTATAGCGAGCATCAAGCCATACGTTACCTGACTCGGTCTTACCAAACTTCGTACCGTCAGCCTTAGTGATAAGTGGGCATGTGATAGCAAATGCCTCAGCCTCAGAGCCGAGCTTACGACGGATAAGCTCAGTACCTGTAGTGATATTACCCCACTGATCTGCACCACCGAGCTGCACCTTACAATTGTAATCATTGTAGAGGTGCAAGAAGTCGTAACCCTGCAATAGCTGATATGTAAACTCTGTAAACGACATACCGTCGCCCTCGCCATTAAAACGCTTCTTTACAGAGTCCTTAGCCATCATATAGTTTACGGTAATGCACTTACCGATATCACGAGCGAAATCAAGGAACGAGAACTCCTTCATCCAATCGTAGTTGTTAACCAACAAGGCGTGGTTGTCTGCAGTAGAGTCAAAGTCGATAAGCTTCGCCAACTGATTCTTGATGGCCTCTTGATTATGACGCAATGTAGCCTCATCCAACAAATTACGCTCCTGCGACTTACCCGATGGGTCGCCAATCATACCTGTAGCACCGCCAATAAGGGCGATAGGGCGATGACCGCACATCTGGAAGTGCTTCAAAATCATAACACCCACCAAGTGACCAATATGTAGCGAGTCAGCTGTTGGGTCGATACCCAAGTATGCTGTTGTCATCTCCTTCTGCAACTGCTCCTTAGCACCTGGCATAATGGTATGAATCATACCACGCCACTCAAGTTCCTGAACAAAATCCTTAATCATTGTCTATAATCTTTAATTTTTCAATTTTATATCCTAATCTATCGACCTCGCTACTCGGCATCGAGTTCCAAAGTCTCTATCATCTCCTTTAGTCTGTCGTTCTTCTCCACAAGATGGCGAAGTCTATCCTCAAGAGTTATAGGACGATATATTTTCACTCGCTCGTTTACTGTAACCTCTATATCAATAAGTCCTACAGCACCACTTTGCTCAGCAAAAATCTTCTGCAACTCAGCCTTATCGTGCATAATATCCGATGCCAACTGCTCTGATGGAACGCTCACTTTAACAACGTTGCCATCGACTACCATAGCATCGAAGAAGACACCATAACGCTGTCGTGTACGTGTCAGAGCCTCGATAATACGCTCCTTTGCAACCAAAATCTTCTCCTGACATGCAGGGTCTATAGCTGATACCGCACTCTTAGACTCCGCCTCGGCCTCAGCAATAAGCTCTGTTGCAGTCTTTGCCCCGCCTCCCAAAAGATTGTTCAACGAGAGACCACCAACCCTTTGCTTTAGAGTAGATGGACGCACTGGGCGCTGCTCCTCACTCTTAGCCGCCACACTTGGTTTTACCTCTGTGGGCGCGGGCGTTGATGCTACTCTCTGCACTGGAGCCGGTATTGGCGCAGGCTGCGGTTGCACTGACTGTGTTTGCTGTTGTGCCGGTTTTGCAACTGGCGCAGAAGCTTCCAACTCTGGAAGGGCAAAATTTGTATCGAAGGTCAACACCTCGAAGTCATCTATGACCTCTTCATTTTTTTTTTGACCGAGACCCGCAATCTTCATAAGTCCCAGCTCCACAAGCAATCGTTGATTTGACGACTGTCGTATCTTTCCGTCCGCCTCCGTAAGCAACGATATCGCATTAAAGAGGAACTGCTCGTCGCATCTCTGGGCTTGTTGCTTATATCGCTCTACAAGCGTACCCGTAAACTCCACAAGCGACACCGCAGGACCCTTAGCCATCAACAAGTCTCGAAGATGGGCATTAAGACCCGATATAAAGACCTGTGGCGAAAAACCACGCGCCAAGATATTGTCGAACAACATCAACGCATCAATATACTTACCCTCAAGAAGCAAATCGGTAGCCGAGAAGTAGGTATCGTAGTCCAATACATTGAGCGTAGCCGCTACATCCTTATAGTTGAGATTAGCACCGCAGAACGACACCGCCTTATCAAACATTGATAGGGCATCGCGCATACCTCCATCAGCCTTGTGGGCGATAAGGTTTAGCGCCTCGTCATCAGCGGTTACACCCTCCTTGTTGGCAATATAGCGGAGATACTCCACACCATCTTCCACCTTGATACGATTGAAGTCGTAGATTTGACATCGCGACAAGATGGTCGGGATAATCTTATGCTTCTCGGTAGTTGCTAGGATAAAGATTGCATGACGTGGTGGCTCCTCAAGAGTCTTAAGGAAAGCATTAAACGCCGCAGCAGAGAGCATATGCACCTCGTCGATAACAAACACCGAATAGCTACCCTGCTGGGGGATAATACGCACCTGCTCAATAAGGTTACGAATATCATCTACAGAGTTGTTCGATGCAGCATCTAACTCATGCACATTCAACGAGCGACCCTCGTTGAACGAACGACACGACTCACACTCGTTACACGCCTCACCACCTTGCGGATTAAGGCAGTTGATAGCCTTAGCAAAGATGCGGGCGCAAGTTGTCTTACCCACACCGCGAGGACCGCAGAAGAGGTAGGCATGCGCAAGCTGTCCGCGCTCTATAGCATTTTTCAATGTCGAAGTAATATGTCGCTGTCCCACAACCGAAGCGAAGGTTGCAGGGCGATACTTACGTGCTGAAACAATAAAATTCTCCATAACTCGACAAAGATAATGATTTTTTCGCACGCTATACGCACGTACGCGTAATTTTTTTCTCGGCAGACACGTTAATTCACAGAAAACACTATCTTTGCACCAATAACCAACATATGAAACTATGAGAAAAATTAGCCTATTATTAGCCGTTTTAGCTATACTCACTTTTAGCAATAACTCCTCAGCACAGCAGGAAACAAATAGAGGTTTCAACCTTGTTGTCGTGGGCGATTCGCAGCCTCAGACAAAGAAACAACTCAAAGAGTTGGAGGAGGTTATAATTCCACAAATTGGCACAATAGTCGAGGAGTATCGCGCTACGGGCCACCCTACTGCGATACTTATCACGGGAGATGTGGTTTGGGATACAACAAAATTTCTTCCACGTGTAAAGCAGGCTTTTGAGAGTCTCGGTGTGCCAGTATACGCAGTTATCGGCAATCACGATCACAACCGATACCACCGCTACAACGAGGAGCGTGCCGAGCGCAAATTTGTCGAGACCTTCGGATCGCGAAATATCAGCTTTATGCTTGGCGAGACGCTCTTTGTAACGTTCGACAACATCAGTTTCGAGCGCCACTACAAAGAGGATATCGACAGCAAACAACTCGTTTGGCTATCGGAACTCATGGAAAACACCCCGAATAATCAGCGCATTGCAGTATGCATGCATGCGCCAGCGACGAACTTTAACGAGGGGATATTAAAATCATACGTTAAGCCTCTTGTAAGCATCTTGGACGATAGAGAGGTACACTTTATCACGGGTCATCGCCACCACCACGGTACTGCAGATCTCTCCGAGAAGATGATTGAGCATAACGTGGCGCAGGTAAATGGCAACCTATGGTATGCCCCTATTGGCTCTGACGGCACACCACGCGGAGTCTTCTGCATCGAGGAGCGCAATGGCGAGTGGCAGTGGCACCACCGCATCCTCGGCAGGGGCTTCGACGAGCCACTTATCCTATGGCAAGAGGGAGCGGTGCAAGAGCATGAAGATTATGTCGTTGTAAAGGTCGTTGGCTGGGACGATAAATGGAGTATCAAGTGGCAGGAGAATGGTCTTGATATGGGGGCTATGGAGCAAATATTTATTCTCGATCCAGACTACATCTATTATGTTGAGTACAAGGCTGATTACGCCAATAAATATATGGAGCGCCTACGCAAATCTGCCCACCCACACAACCACTATTTCCGCTGCAAACGCACAGCCGAAAATAGCGAAATTACCATTATTGCCACCGACCGTTTTGGTCGCACATTCACAGCTAAGGCAGAGTAAAATAATAGTCGCAAATTGCCGAAAAGAGTCTTCGTATTGACCCTATTTTGAGGAGCGACACGAAGCAAGATAGAGACCTATAAAGGCTATCAAGGCATTAAGGATAAGTATCTCATAGCTAAACTCATAGCCACCGAGCCAAGAGTTAGAGTGTGTGGCTACGACATAGCTTAGAATAGGCGACAGAAGCGACACCACTGGTATTGCCCAACTGCGCAACAAGCGCTTAGTAAAGAGACCAAAGCTAAAGAGTGCTAACAGTGGACCATAAGTATAGCTTGCCATCGTGAAGATTAGCGTTATCGCTCCACCCTCGCTCCATCTGCCAAAGCAGATGATAATACCCGTCATCACGAGCGCAACAAAGGCGTGCACCCACTTCCTATAACGAGCAACAGCATTACCTCCCTCTACGGTAGCGACATCGTAACGTTTACGCAACTTCAAAATATCAATCGTAAAGGATGTTGTAAGTGCCGTAAGTGCAGAGCCTGCAGATGAGTATGTCGAGGCTACAAGACCCAACAAAAACAGAATACCAGCAATCGCAGGAAGTCCGCACTCGATGGCCACAAAACCAAAGAGGTCATCGCCTCGCGCAACACTAACACCCTGACTATCAATATATAAATAGAGCAAAGCTCCGAGCGACAAGAAGAGCGTAATAACCACAATCTGCACCACGATAGAGCTTAGCAGACCGCGCTGCGCATCATCCTTACTACGACACGACAACACCGTCTGCATCATATCCTGATCGAGTCCCGTCATCGCAATAACAAGGAATGCTCCCGCCACAAACTGCTTCCAGAAATATCGCCTATCGAGCGGATTATCCGCGAACAGCACCTGCGAATAGTCGCTATCCACAATTGCCCTTACAGCGCCCCCCAAGTCAAGACCTAAGGCTTTGATAACAAGCCCTATGCAGACAACAATACTACATACCATAATGATAGTCTTGAGCATCTCTACCCACACCACCGACTTAACACCGCCACGACGAGTATAGAGCCACACAAAGAGCATCATTACGAGGGCGTTGACACCAAACGGAACGCCTAATTTATCATATAGCAGACCCTGCAACACCACACATATCACAAAGGCACGCAGCGAGGCAGAGAGAATCTTTGCCACAAAGAAAAACCAAGCACCTGTGCTACATGCTACCGCACCAAAACGCCTATCAAGGTATTCATACAGTGACACAACGCCCATACGATAGTAGAGTGGTACAAGCACAAAGGCAATGACGACATATCCTACAAAGAAGCCTGCGCACGTCTGCAAATAGGAGAAACCGTCGGCAGCAACCGTACCTGGCACAGAGATATAGGTTACGCCCGACATCGCAGCGCCCACCATAGCGATAGAGGCAACAATATGATGTGTGGCACGCCCCCCCGTGAAGAATGTATTATTATCTGTATTACGCGAGGCGCGCCACGCCACTACAAAGAGTAGCGCGATATAAACAACAAGGGTCAATACGATAGCACCTACGCCCATATATATATTATAGATTATACACCTTACAATAGCGCGCTACAGCATCTGCTATGCGCTCGCCATCCAACGCTGCCGAAACAATACCTCCCGCATAACCAGCACCCTCGCCTGCAGGGAAGAGTCCATCTATCTGCGTATGCATCAGCGTAATAGGGTCGCGTGGGATACGCACTGGTGTCGACGTACGCGACTCCACACCCACCACGATAGCCTCATCCGAGACAAAACCCTTCATCTTGCGACCAAACGTAGCAATACCGCTACGCAGGCGCTCGCCAATAACCTCAGGCATCCACTTATCGAGACGCGAAGGGGTCAAACCCGGAATATATGATGTGCGTGGCAACGAGCTTGATGCCCTGCCCGCCACAAAGTCAGATACACGCTGTGCTGGGGCAACCTGCTTGTCGCCACTATGCTCTCTTGCAAGCTCCTCAAATAGCTGCTGATAGCGCAATCCCGCCAACTCGCCCCACTGCTCGCGGAGATAGGCGAAGTCCTCAAGACGCACCTCGGTAACAAGACCCGAATTTGCAAATGCCGAGTTTCGACCACTTGGCGACATACCGTTAACCACCGACTGGGTAGTATCGGTCATCGCAGGCACGATAAAGCCACCTGGACACATACAGAAGGAGTAGACACCACGACCAGCCTCCTGACTTACAAGCGAATAGCTTGCTGCTGGCAACCACTCTCCGCGCTCCTCACGATGATACTGAATGCTGTCGATAAGCCTCTGCGGATGCTCGATACGCACACCCATAGCGAACGGCTTTGCCTCGATAGCCACGCCCGATGCATGCAGCAATTCATATATATCGCGTGCCGAGTGTCCTGTAGCGAGAACTACTGCAGCACCCTCGATAGTGTTGTCGCCAACCTTTACGCCCGTGATGCGGTTGTTCTTAATCACAAAGCCCGAAACACGGCTCTCAAACATCACCTTACCACCGCGCTCAGTGATGGTACGACATATATTCGAGATGATACGTGGCAACTTATCGGTACCGATATGCGGATGTGCCTCAAAGAGAATATTTGGGTTGGCTCCATGCCATACAAGCGTCTGGAGCGCCTTGTTATAGTCGCCACGCTTCTTACTGCGGGTAAAGAGCTTACCATCAGAGAACGTTCCCGCGCCACCCTCGCCAAAGGCGTAGTTCGAGTCGGGGTTAATCTCGCCACCGCGGTTAATCTGCGCAATATCGTACTTACGCGATAGCACCGACTTACCACGCTCCAAGAGTATTGGCTTGTATCCCAACTCTATAAGGCGCAGCGAGGCGAAGAGTCCCGCAGGTCCCGAACCTACGACAATAACCTCCACGCCATTCTCCACCGCAGGATAGTCGAAATGCAATGGTGCTGGCTGCGGCTCCTGGTCGACGTAAATCTCAAGCGAGAGATTCACCTTTGCCATACGCTGACGTGCATCTATGGAGCGCTTCACGACACGCGCGAGGGCGATATCGCTCTGACGTATTCCCATACGTTCTGCGGCACGTGCAAGGTAGAACTTCTCATCTGCGGCCTGTTTTGGAGACAACTGAAGGGTTATTATCTTTGGCATAAAGTATCTTTTTAGCTATGCGACATCCTTCGGGAAACCGCTCTCGAGGGTAGTCGCACAATGTTCAAGATACAAAAATACGAAAAAATTATAATAAAATTGCAAATGGGTGTTGTTATATTACAAAAAGTTGTTACCTTTGCAGCGTCAACGAGGGAAAAGATATATCGGATGGGTATATTTCGTTGGCCGATCCTTGCGGACATGGTGTAATTGGTAGCCACGTCAGACTTAGG
>JAZQZQ010000003.1:0-31510 GCA_045634125.1 Alistipes sp.
ACGATCTTCTCAGCTGACTTATCAACGAGGTTGTGGTCGAAAGACTTCAACTTGATTCTAATTTTCTGATTCATATCTAATCTCCTGTTTTTTACTCTAAATCCTTACGTCTGCCGCTCGACTTCTCGATGATCTCCTTTGCAAGGTTTGCAGGAACCTCCTCGAAGTGAGAGAACTCCATTGATGATGTTGCACGACCAGATGAGATGGTACGCAATACTGTTACATAACCGAACATCTCTGAAAGTGGTACGCGAGCCTTAACAACACGAGCTGTACCCTTAGACTCCATACCCTGAATCTGACCGCGACGCTTGTTCAAGTCACCGATGATATCACCCATGCTCTCCTCTGGAGTTACAACCTCCACATTCATCACAGGCTCCATGATTACTGAGCCTGCCTTAGGAGCTGACTGACGGAAACCGTTACGAGCACAAATCTCGAATGAAAGCTGATCTGAGTCAACTGGGTGGAACGAACCATCCTTCAAAGTAACCTTCATTGAGTCGATAGTGTAACCTGCCAAAGCACCGTTTGCCATAGCTGACTCGAAGCCCTTCTGAACAGCTGGAATGTACTCCTTAGGCACATTACCACCCTTAACCTCGTCAACAAACTGCAAACCTGTAACACCCTCATCTGCAGGACCGATCTCGAAGATGATATCAGCGAACTTACCACGACCACCAGTCTGCTTCTTGAACACCTCACGGTGCTGAACAGTCTGAGTAAGAGCCTCCTTGTAGTTAACCTGTGGAGCGCCCTGATTGATCTCAACACCGAACTCACGACGTAGACGGTCAACGATGATATCAAGGTGAAGCTCACCCATACCTGAGATGATAGTCTGACCGCTCTCCTCGTCTGTACGAACAGTGAAGGTTGGATCCTCCTCTGCAAGCTTTGCAAGAGCGATACCGAGCTTATCAAGATCCTTCTGAGTCTTAGGCTCAACAGCAAGACCGATAACTGGCTCAGGGAATGTCATCTGCTCAAGTACGATAGGTGCGTTCTCTGCTGTAAGAGTATCACCGGTACGAATCTCCTTGAAGCCGATAGCTGCGCAGATATCACCTGCCTCTACGCGCTCCATAGGGTTCTGCTTGTTAGCGTGCATCTGGTAGATACGAGAGATACGCTCACGCTTACCGCTACGCGCGTTATATACATAAGAACCAGCATCCAAAGCACCAGAGTAAACGCGGATGAAGCACAAACGACCTACGAATGGGTCAGTAGCAATCTTAAACGCAAGACCGCAGAATGGGTCGTTTACAGATGCCTCACGCTTCTCCATCTCATCAGTCTTAGGGTTCACACCCTCAACTGCTGGAACATCCAATGGTGATGGAAGGAATGCCATAACGTAATCGAGGAGCTTCTGAACACCCTTGTTGTGGAATGAAGAACCACACATCATAGGCACCAAAGTCATGTTGATGGTAGCTACGCGGATTGCAGCGATAAGCTCATCTGGGGTGATAGAATCTGGATCCTCGAAGAATTTCTCCATAAGAGCATCGTCAGTTGCAGCAACCTCCTCAATAAGCTTTGCACGCCACTCTGCAGCCTCAGCCTGCATGAAAGCAGGAATCTCCTTGATCTCAAAGTTATCGCGTACAGTCTTGTCATCGTAGTAGTACAAAGCATGGTTGTAGATAAGGTCAACGATACCCTCGAACTTATCCTCCGAACCGATAGGCAATACTACTGGAAGAGCTGTTGCACCGAAGTGCTCCTTAATCTGGGCACATACTGCGAAGAAATCTGCACCAGTACGGTCCATCTTGTTAACGTAACCAATACGTGGAACGTTGTACTTGTCTGCCTGACGCCATACGGTCTCAGACTGAGGCTCAACACCACCTACTGCACAGAATGTTGCAACAGCACCATCCAATACGCGAAGTGAACGCTCTACCTCAACAGTAAAGTCAACGTGTCCTGGGGTATCGATCAAGTTGATCTGATACTGGTTACCCTTGTAGTTCCAAAACGCGGTAGTAGCAGCAGATGTAATGGTAATACCACGCTCCTGCTCCTGAACCATCCAGTCCATGGTGGCGCCACCCTCGTGAGTCTCACCGATCTTGTGAGTCTTACCTGTGTAGAAAAGGATACGCTCCGAGGTTGTTGTCTTACCGGCATCGATGTGAGCCATGATACCGATATTACGAGTATATTTAAGATCTCTTGCCATCTTGGTCTACCTATTTTAGAATCTGAAGTGTGCAAATGCCTTGTTAGCCTCTGCCATACGATGCATCTCCTCCTTACGCTTGAAGGCAGCACCCTGCTGGTTGTAGGCATCTACTATCTCTGCTGAGAGTTTCTCTGCCATTGACTTGCCCGAACGCTTACGTGAATAAAGGACAAGGTTTTTCATAGAAATCGAAACTTTGCGCTCGGGACGAACCTCAGTTGGGACCTGGAATGTCGCACCACCGATACGCTTTGACTTAACTTCGACCTGAGGTGTGATATTCTCAAGAGCCTGTTTCCAGATCTCAAGTGGAGATTTATCAGCATCCTTCATCTTCTTGCCTACCAACTCCAATGAATCATAGAAGATAGTGTAAGCAATACTCTTCTTACCATCCAGCATAAGATTGTTCACGAAACGAGTAACCTCAACATCGTTGAACTTCGGATCCGGAAGTAGAATTCGCTTTCTTGGCTTAGCTTTTCTCATTGTTACTTGCTAAATTAAATAAATACAATTCCTAAATTTCTTTTTACTTCTTACCCTTAGCTGGAGCTGCTGTCTTGCCAGCCTTTGGGCGCTTAGCACCATACTTCGAACGACGCTGACGACGACCGTCAACACCTGCTGAATCAAGCGCACCACGAACCAAGTGGTAACGAACACCTGGAAGGTCCTTTACACGACCACCACGTACGAGCACGATTGAGTGCTCCTGCAAGTTGTGGCCCTCGCCTGGGATATAGGCATTGACCTCCTTGCCATTTGTCAATCTAACACGTGCAACCTTACGCATCGCTGAGTTTGGCTTCTTTGGAGTAGTTGTGTACACACGAGTACAAACTCCACGACGCTGAGGACACGCAGCGAGTGCTGGAGACTTACTCTTCTCCACCATAGACACTCGACCGTTTCTTACAAGCTGCTGAATTGTTGGCATCTCTTAAAAAATTTTGTCCTTTTAATTTTTTGTTAACTGTTTCAATTTCATTTCCGAAGAAATTGCCCGCAAAGATACGAAAAATTTTTCAAACACAATATATATAGGCATTTTTTTTACTCAAAACACCCCAAAATCGCCAAAATACCGATAGAATATTCTTATAAAATTTACAAGATTATAATATATTATCTATGGACTTTATGTCATATTATTAATTACCAAACAGTTACACAAATTAACACAATTTAAGAAGGAGTACTAAATAGTCAAAGTCAGCACCACTTACTAAATAGTCCAATATATGGATTAAAAAGGAATAAAAATATCAAAATTTAGGATTACCGAAGTTCCCTTTTAGATAAGGGTTGCAAGAGCAGATACAACCCAAATTAAGTAGACAAATGTAGCAGTTACCACATCGACTCTAATGAATAATTGTGGTAACATAAGGGTCATTACAAGCAACAAAACTACCACTACTGTAGGCGATGCTAAAGGCATCAACATAAGCATTGCGACAAGCATAATCAGAAGCATGATAAGCAATCGCCAAATAGTACGCGCCGAGTCAACAAGAGCAACACGCACCCCACGATACGAGATCAAGCTACAAATGCTTAAAAAGAGCGTTACTCCAAGGAATATCAAACGAGGAAGAGCCAAATAAGAGAGCAGTGCATCACGCGCTACAAGAGCGCCACCATCTTGCCAAATCGTCATAAAGGCCTCGTTAAACTCCCCACCGAAAAGCCATACCACATAACAGTAGACGAAGGTCGGAAACGCCACTCCAACAAGAGTTATAATCGTCTCTCGCAAAGTGCCTCGCATCGCAATAACAATCACAGGGAGCGCAAGAACAATCGGTATTAAAGCGCTATCTACCAATGGCATAACACCTAGTGCCAACATTGCTGTAAAGAGATAGCTTATACGCATATTCGCACCTAAGCAATAGAGCAAACGCCCTAATAACTCCGACACCAGCCACACCACAACCATAAGACTCATATAGCTTGACGAAGTTGTAGCAGCAAACATTGCCACACCACCGAGCGCCAACAAACCTAATGACGAGGCAGAGTATAAGCCCACTCGCACTGCTGCACGCGCAAAACGTAGACCCGAATATATCAACATTGGGAACATCAATAATGCAGACGCAACGGGATGGTTAACAGAAAAGTGATCTATAACGCCACGCAACAAAGCACCACCCTCCACAACCTCCAATTCGGTAGAAGATAGAGCAGCAAAGACCGACACTAACGCAAAAAACATCAGCGTAATAAGTCCTTCCGAAAATTTATGTCGCGCAACATCAAATATCATAATTTCACTTCACAATAAGCCTTCTACAATTGCACCAACCTCTATCCTCGTAAAGTAACGGGATTTACAATATATCGCCATAGAAGCGCCATTATACGATGGCAAAGATACAAAAAACATAAATAATATCAAAGAATTTGGGGGTTAAGAGTTTTTTATGTATCTTTGCGCGATTTTCTATATAAATATAAGGAGAGAAAATACAATAACAAAAAAATATATAGACTATGAACATTACAAAAGAGCAGCGCGACGGTGGTGTATCAATCGTTAAGGTCGTTGTTGGTGAGGCAGACTACGGTCAGGCAGTAGAGAAGCAGTTGAAGGAGTACAAGCGTAAGGCTAACGTTCCAGGTTTCCGTCCAGGTATGGTACCTATGGGCATCGTTAAGAAGATGTACGGTAAGCACATCGTTGCTGAGCAGTCATACCACCTCGCTTCAAACTCAGTATTTGAGTACTTGAAGAATGAGAATATCGACTATGTAGGCGATATCATCCCATCTGAGGAGCAGGGTGCTTTCGACTTTGAGAATGGCACAGAGTTCGAGTTCGTATTCGAGTACGGCGAGGCTCCAAAGATCGATATCGAGTTCACAGCTAAGGATAAGGTTGTTTACAACAAGATCAAGGTTGACAAGAAGATGCGCACTGACTACCGCTCTAACTACCTACGTCGCTACGGTCGTTTGGTAGAGGTAGATAAGGTTGCTGATGATGAGGCTTTGAGCGTAACTCTTGACAACGGCGATATGCGCATCGAGGAGGCATACGTTGGTCTTATCTCAATGACTGAGGAGGAGCGCAAGGTATGGAAGGGCAAGAAGGTTGGCTACAAGACTACCGTTAACATCGAGGAGCTTTACAAGAAGCCTGAGCAGCGTGCCTCAATCCTTGGCGTTAAGCAGGAGGAGTTGGCAGAGGTTAAGCCAGAGTTCGAGTTGGAGATCACTAAGATTCGTCGTTTCAGCGATCCAGAGCTTAACGAGGAGTTCTTCAAGATGGCATTCCCTGCAGGTAATGTAACTAACGAGGAGGAGTTCGAGAAGTTCATCGACGAGCAGATCGAGGCAGAGCTTAAGCGCGAGTGCGACTTCATGTTCACCAACACTATCCGCGACTACGTTATCGAGAAGGCTGGTATCCAGATGCCAGAGGAGTTCTTGAAGCGTTGGTTGTATGTTATCAACGAGGGTAAGTTCTCACGCGAGGAGATCGAGAAGGACTTCGGTGCATTTATCAAGATGTTCACTTGGAACTACCTACAGAAGCACTTCATCACTGAGGGCGAGTTGAAGGTTTCTCAGGAGGAGGCTAAGGCTGAGGCTATGCAGTTCGCTCAGATGCAGTTCGCTCAGTACGGTATGCCATCTGCTCCAGCAGATATGCTTGAGAACTTCGCAAAGCAGATTATGGACAACAAGGAGCAGCTTCAGAAGATCTACGAGAAGCTCTTCGAGGAGAAGGTTGTTGAGTACATCCGTGGCAAGGTGAAGATCACTGAGAAGGCTATCTCTGCTGATGAGTTCGCAAAGCTTGCTTCTGAGATGGCTTAATCAAGCATTGCTATACAGCTATACAAGATAAATATGCGAAGAGGCTGTCCCACGATTGTAGGATAGCCTCTTTCTTCAAACTAACAAGATTAACTATGAAAGAGTTTGAGAAATACGCACGCTTGCATTGTGGCATCAACTCGATGACACTGCACGACTTCCGCACAGATATAAGCAACTACGTCTCGCCTACGATTATCGAGGAGCGACACCTAAACGTTGCTGCAATGGATGTCTTCTCGCGCTTGATGATGGATCGCATCATCTTCCTCGGTGCCCCTATCTACGACGATGCTGCTAATATCATTCAGGCTCAGTTGCTCTTCCTTGAGTCTGTAGGCCCAGATAAGGATATTCAGCTATATATCAACTCACCTGGTGGCTCTGTATCGGCAGGTTTGGGTATCTATGACACTATGCAGCTAATCTCTTCGGACGTGGCTACAATCTGTACTGGTATGGCAGCATCTATGGGTGCTGTGCTTCTTACCGCAGGTGCTGCGGGCAAGCGCTCGGCACTACCCCATTCGCGCGTTATGATTCACCAGCCACTTGGCGGCGCTCAGGGTCAGGCTTCGGATATCGAGATTACAGCCCGCGAGATCACTAAGACCAAGAAGGAGCTATACGAGATTCTTGCCCACCACTCTGGTGCATCTATTAAGAAGATTGAGAAGGATGCCGACCGCGACTACTGGCTTACAGCTAAGGAGGCTCAGGAGTATGGTCTTATCGACATCGTACAAACTAAGCGCAAGTAGGCTATGACACAGAAAACACGAAAAGGTAGCGAGCATAATGGCGCACACTGCTCCTTCTGTGGTGCTCCAGCCAATGAGGTAGCACTTATGTTCAACGGTGCGGATGGCTCATCTATCTGCGCATCATGTATCGAGCATGGCTACGAACTCCTTGTTGAGCATGATATCATCGCACAAAATGGTGGCAAAAAGTCAAAAGGTAGCAACTCGAAGTTCCGCCCACTAAGAAAGGAGGACCTTATGCGCCCAGACCGCATTAAGAGCTTCCTTGATGAGTATGTTATCGGTCAGGATGCAGCAAAGAGATATCTGTCCGTTGCGGTGTACAACCACTACAAAAGATTGCTTGCTAAGGGTAAGACGCAGGACGTAGAGCTTGATAAGTCGAATATCGTGCTTGTAGGTCCTACTGGTACTGGTAAGACCCTTATGGCGCGCACTATCGCCAAGTTGTTGCACGTTCCATTCTCTATTGTCGATGCTACAGCTTTGACACAGGCGGGCTATGTGGGCGAGGATGTGGAGAGCATCCTATCGCGCCTACTTCAGGCTGCGGACTACGATGTTGCTGCTGCCGAGCGCGGTATCATCTTTATCGACGAGGTCGACAAGATTGCGCGCAAGGGCGACAACCCATCTATCACGCGCGACGTATCGGGCGAGGGCGTACAGCAGGCATTGCTTAAGATTTTGGAGGGTACGGTTGTGAATGTGCCACCCCAGGGCGGTCGTAAACATCCCGACCAGAAGTATATCCAGGTGGATACATCTAATATATTGTTTATATGCGGTGGCGCCTTCGACGGTATCGAGAAGAAGATCGCCATGCGCCTAAATACCAATGCTATCGGCTACGGTGCATCGGTAAATAAGCGCATCGACGAAAACAATATCATGCAGTATATCCAGCCTCAGGACCTACGCTCTTTCGGTCTTATCCCAGAGCTTATCGGTCGTCTTCCAGTGCTTACCTATATGGAGCCATTGGAGCGCAAGGCGCTACGTTCAATCCTCACCGAGCCTAAGAACTCTATTATCCGCCAGTACGAGTGCCTTATGGAACTCGACGATATTAAGCTCCGCTTTGAGGAGGATGTACTCGAGTATATCGTAGATAAGGCTATCGAGTTTAAACTCGGCGCACGAGGTCTGCGAACTATCTGCGAGGCTATCATGATGGATGTGATGTTCGATATGCCAACCGACGGCGAGAAGGTCATCACCCTCGACTACGCAAAAAGCAAAATCGAGCGCATCGCATAACAGAAAATGGCTACCCGTTGGGTAGCCATTTGTGTTTAATTAGTAAAGGTTAAAAGGCTTCGCCTTTTTAAGGAAGGGGCAGAAGAGTCCGAAGAGAGCCAAAGGGTCAATATAATACTACTCTTTAGGTCCTTTTATAACCCTTTTGCACTTTTACACCCTTTAACAAAATTACCACTTAACTCAGCGCGAGACCAATTTTTCGTCAGAGTGGTGCTGATGTGGTGATAGCGGCTACAGCATCAAGTCCCCCTTTGTCAGCGTTGCGATTAAGGCGAGAGCAGAGCAAGTTTCTTGTTCTGCCAAGCCGAAGCAACGAAAAGGAGCGTAGCGAACTTAAAGGGAGGTTTGGAGGGAATGTAAATATTAGGTGGTGTGGCATAGCCACCACCACTATATTAAGGGATAAAAGAAAAGCCCTCCCAAGCGGGAAGGCTTTACATATAGTATTACACTGCACAAAGGTATTACTTGCCCATATAGCCCTTAATATATTTTACTCTAATATACCTTTATCTTAAACTAAAGCATTAAAAACCTTTCCCCTGTTTCTTATTCTTATATATGTCGAGATATTGTTTATAATAATATATAGAGTGTTCTAATGTACGTAAGTCATAATTAAGCATATCGTATCGTATATTTATATGATATTGCTTTTCATTTGAGAATGTTAGGTTTGATATTTGCTTTGAAAGTTCATCCCTTTTATGTGAACAAAGGTCATAAAAATCCTGGAATTGGTCATACATATCCTTGTCTAAAAGATATAGATCTATATCAAAACTACTATTGTAGCAACGTACTACTATTTCATTTGTTCTAATTTTCACATTATTCGTGAATATTTCCACATCATAGCGTACGTCATTTAATTGATTTACCCAAGCAAGATATTCGTAATCCTCCTGTAGTTTTTCTAATTTCTGCGACAATTCAACGACCTCTTGTGACAGTTCCTCAATTCGAGCAGCCGTAGAGTTTTCTTGCGACATATCTATCTCTTGAGCGGAAATCTTTATAACTCCAATAACTGTTATTAGCGCGAGAAGTAACAATCTTTTCATAATATTGAGTATTTAGGTTACGACAAAGATAATAAAAATAGATGTTATTAAGGTAAATAAAGGAATAGATTTATATATTTTTATAGAAATTGTTAATCCTCTTAAACTTTTAATAGCACACCCATTCTTGTTATCAGTGCAGTCGGATAGTAGCCACAGTGAGTAAGTCCCCCTTATCAAAGCGGGATTTAGAGGGATTGTATATATGAATGGTGGTTCACCACCACTATATTAAAAGCAACAAAGACCTCCCAAAAGGAAGGTCTTTGTAATTATATGAAGAAATTGTTTATTTCTTCATATAGCTTTTAATATAATGGTGGTGGCTACCGTAGCGGTTGAATGCTGCACGGTCGAGCTCCTCCTGTGCTGATGGGTGAGCAACAGAGATGATAAGACGTGCGCGCTCCTGAAGGCTCTTGCCGTAGAGATCAACAGCACCGTTCTCAGTTACGAACCAGTGGATGTGGTTACGAGTAGTAACAACACCTGCACCCTCAGTTAGAGCGTCAGAGATCTTTGATACACCCTTGTTAGTGATAGAAGGCATTGCGATAATAGCCTTACCACCCTTAGAGAGTGATGCACCATAGATGAAGTCGACCTGACCACCTACACCTGAGTAGAACTTGCGACCAAGAGAGTCAGCACATACCTGACCTGTGATATCTACCTGAAGTGCAGAGTTGATAGCTGTAACCTTATCGTTCTTAGAGATGATGAATGGGTCGTTAGTGTAACCTACATCCATCATAAGTACGCCTGGGTTGTCGTCAATGAAGTCGTAAACCTTCTGTGAACCCATAAGGAATGTAGATACCATCTTACCCTTATCGATATTCTTCAAAGCACCGTTGATAACGCCCTTCTCTACAAGTGGGAGAACACCGTCAGCGAACATCTCGGTATGAACACCAAGGTTCTTATGGTTGCCAAGCTGTGCAAGTACAGCGTTTGGAATAGCACCAATACCCATCTGAAGAGTTGCACCATCCTCGATAAGACCTGCGCAGAGGTTACCAATCTTTGTCTCTACCTCATCTGGAGTTGTGAAGTGTGCCTCCTCAAGTGGCTGATCATCCTCAACGAAGAAGTTGATCTTTGAGCTGTGGATCATCGCATCACCGAAAGAACGTGGCACATACTTATTAACAACAGCGATAACATAGTCTGCGCACTCTACAGCAGCCAATGTAGCATCTACAGATGTACCGAGAGATACATAACCGTGCTTATCTGGGCGAGATACCTGAATCATAGCCACATTACAAGGCACAGCACCAGAACGATAAAGCTTCTGAGTCTCAGAGAGGAAGATTGGAATATAATCCGCGAAACCGCTCTGTGTAACCTTACGTACGTTGCCACCTACGAAGAATGAGTCGAGCTGGAATACGCCCTCGAACTCTGGATCAGCATAAGGTGCTGGGCCCTCTGTGTGGAGGTGGTGGATGTGTACATCCTTGAACTCGCCAGCGCGACCACGATCGCACATAGCCTTAATAAGGCACTGAGGTGCCGATGCAACAGAACTTAGGTGAATGTGATCACCCGACTTGATACACTTTACAGCCTCTTCGGCAGTAGTAAACTTAATGTTACTCATCTCTTTAAGTTTTTATTTTAGGTAATTGTTCGTGTTATTCTATATATTTATTAGTCAAAGTTGCGTACTTATTTGTTGTCAGAATGGTTGCAAGATTTTGCATTGGATTGTTGAGCTATTTTGAAGCTGCTCGCAGGGTTTGAAAGCGGAGTTTACTCGGCGTAAATGAGCATTTCAAACTCAAGGCAGATGCCAAAAAAAATCAAACAACCAACACCCTAACGGGTAGCACGACCAAATTTCTTGTTAGAAGGGGTTAGATTTGGTGCCAAGTCGAAATTGACTCGGATGGGGGTGTACTTGGCGTACATCCCCATTCGGGGCAATGAGCTTGGTGCCGAAGATGACCCCTTATCACAAGAAATTACTTGCGTTTTACCTCTACCTGCTCGTAACCCTCGATAATATCTCCAACCTTAATATCGTTGTAAGACTCGATGTTAAGACCGCAGTCCTGACCTACGGTAACCTCCTTCACGTCGTCCTTGAAGCGACGTAGTGAGCCGAGCTTACCAGTATAGATAACGATACCATCGCGGATAACGCGGATAGGTGTGTTGCGCTGCATCTTACCCTCGCGAACGATACAGCCGGCAACAGTACCAACCTTAGAGATCTTGAAGGTCTCCAGAACCTCGGTGGAGCATACAATCTCCTCCTTCATCACTGGTTCAAGCATACCCTCGATAGCATCCTTGATCTCGTTGATAGCGTCGTAGATGATAGAGTAGAGACGGATATCGATCTGCTCCTTCTCTGCTGCCTTACGCGCTGCTGCTGAAGGACGTACCTGGAAGCCCACGATGATAGCATTTGATGCTGCAGCAAGCAATACATCCGACTCTGAGATCTGACCTACAGCAGAGTGGATTACGTTAACCTGTACAGTCTCCTTCGAGAGCTTGATAAGTGAGCCTGTCATAGCCTCCACAGAACCATCCACATCACCCTTAACGATGATGTTAAGCTCCTTGAATGAGCCGATAGCGATACGACGACCAATCTCGTCGAGGGTAACGTGCTTCTGCGTCATGATACCCTGCATACGCTGCAACTGCTCGCGCTTGTTGGCAATCTCACGTGCCGAGCGGTCGTCATCCATAACATTGAATGTATCACCCGCCTGTGGTGCACCGTTAAGACCAAGCACCTGCACTGGTGTTGAAGGACCAGCCTCAACAACCTTCTTACCATTCTCGTCGAACATAGCCTTCACACGACCAGTGTATGTACCTGAAAGAAGGACATCACCTACACGCAAAGTACCGTTCTGCACCATGATAGTAGCTACATAGCCACGACCCTTATCCAACATAGACTCGATGACTGCACCACTCGCCTTACGATCTGGGTTAGCCTTAAGCTCAAGTACTTCAGCCTCCAAAAGCACCTTCTCAAGGAGTTTATCAAGGTTAAGACCCTGCTTTGCAGATACCTCCTGGCACTGATACTTACCGCCCCAGTCCTCAACAAGGTAGTTCATCTGCGAAAGCTGCTCACGAATACGATCGGCATTAGCCTGTGGCTTATCCATCTTGTTGATTGCAAATACCATAGGTACACCCGCTGCTGAAGCGTGGTTGATCGCCTCAATAGTCTGTGGCATCACGCTGTCGTCGGCAGCAACGATGATAATGGCAACGTCGGTCATCTTAGCACCACGCGCACGCATCGCTGTAAAGGCCTCATGACCTGGGGTATCAAGGAAGGTAATCTTCTGACCGTTAAGTTCTACAGAGTAGGCACCGATATGCTGGGTGATACCACCTGCCTCGCCCGCAGTAACGTTTGTCTTACGGATATTATCCAAGAGCGAAGTCTTACCGTGGTCTACGTGCCCCATTACGGTAACGATAGGTGGACGTGCTACAAGCTCCTCCTCGCTGTCGGCATCGCTCTCGATAGCCTCCTGAATCTCTACAGATACAAACTCAACCTTAAAGCCGAACTCCTCAGCCACAACAACCAAAGCCTCAGCATCGAGACGCTGGTTGATAGATACCATAAGACCGAGGTTCATACAAGCAGAGATAACCTCCATTGGAGAGACATTCATCATGGTAGCGAGCTCACTTACAGTTACAAACTCTGTAACCTTAAGCACGCTGCGCTCCATCTCCTCGCGCTCGATCTCCTCGTTCATGCGCTCACGAACCTCCTCACGCTTCTCCTTACGATATTTTGCACCCTTCGACTTTGTTCCCTTGGCTGTTAGACGAGCCAAGGTATCCTTAATCTGCTTTGATACCTCCTCGTCAGATACCTCCTGACGAACTACTGGCTTCGGTGCTGGCTTCTGCTTCTTATTCTTCTTGCCGGCACCCTGCTGCTGATTCTGCTGAGCCTGCTGATTCTGCTGCTGTGGGCGCTGGGCATTGTTATTGTTGCCCTTGTTGCCACCCTTCTCCTGCTTACCTCCAGTAACATTCTTGCCCTCCTTAGCAACATTTACCTTCTCCTTGTCCAAACGCTTACGCTTGTGCTTGCCACCAGGAACCATATTCGATACGTCCATAGTACCCAAGATCTTTGGACCACCAAGCTGCTCAACTTCTGTACGATATACAGAATCACGCTTTGGCTCTGCTGGCTGCTCCGCCTTTGGTTCTACAACTACAGGCTTTGGCTCAGGCTTAACCTCAGGTTTTGGTTCTGGCTTAACCTCTGCCTTTGGGTTAAGATCAATCTTACCCAAGATCTTTGGGCCACGCACCTCGTCCTTAACATTGATTGTGTTAGACTTTACTACAACCTCCTCAGCATCATCCTTCTCGTTGCTGATGCTCACAGAGCCCTTCTGCTGAATGCGCTCACGCACTGCCTTACGCTCGTTACCTGACTGACGGTTGCGACCAAACTCCTTCTCAAGAGCAGCATATATCTCGTCGCTCACAGGCGATGAGGGCGAGCAATCGCTCTGCAAGCCCTTGCGCTGGAGAAAGTCGGCAAGTGTGTTAAAACCCACCTTAAACTCCTTTGCAACCTGTATAAGCCTCATTTTTTTGCTATTATTATCCATTCAATAAATCGATTAATCATTACCACTATTCAAACTCTGCCTTGAGGATAGACATCACCTGCTCTGCCTGCTCAATCTCAAGGTCAGCTCGCTGTGCTACCTCCTCTGCTGATAGCTCCAATACGCTCTTGGCAGTATCGCAACCTGCAGACTTAAGAGCCTCGATAATCCAGCCCTCGATCTCGTCTGCAAACTCTGTAAGAGCAACATCCTCCTCCTCAATCTCGCGATATACGTCGATATCGTAGCCTGTAAGCATCTTCGAAAGACGGATGTTAAGACCACCCTTACCGATAGCCAACGATACCTCCTCTGGCTTGAGATATACAGATGCTGTCATCTTCTCCTCGTCAACGTTGATTGTAGAGATCTTTGCAGGGCTCAACGAACGCTGAATCATAAGCGATGTGTTAGAAGTGTAGTTCACAACATCGATATTCTCGTTGCGCAACTCCTTAACTACAGTGTAGATACGTGATCCCTTCATACCCACACAAGCACCTACTGGGTCGATACGATCATCGTAAGACTCTACAGCCACCTTAGCGCGCTCGCCAGGGATACGTGCAATCTTCTTGATGGTAATAAGACCATCGAAGATCTCTGGCACCTCCTGCTCGAATAGACGCTCAAGGAACTGATTGTCGGTACGAGATAGGATGATGCGTGGCTGGTTGTTGTTCATCTCAACACTCTTTACTACAGCCTTGATGCTGTCGCCCTTGCGGTAGAAGTCGTTAGGAATCTGCTCACCCTTTGGCAAAACAAGATCGTTGCCATCATCGTCTCGTACCAAAACTTCCTTCTTCCATACCTGGTAAACCTCACCTGCGATAATCTCGCCCACCTTCTCAGAGTACTTCTCGAAGAGGGCGGCCTTCTCAAGGTCGAGGATGCGTGATGCAAGATTCTGGCGCAATGACAAGACAGCACGACGACCGAACTTGGTCATGTCAATCTGGTCTACATACTCGTCGCCTACGTCGTATGATGCGTCGATAGCCTTAACCTCTGATAGTGCAATCTCGGTGTTCTCGTCCTCCAACATCTCGTCCTCTACGACGGTGCGGTTACGCCAAATCTCCAAGTCGCCCTTCTCTGGGTTGATGATTACATCGAAATTCTCGTCACTCTCGAACTGCTTCTGCAAAGCGTGACGAAATACATCCTCCAACACTCCGATAAGGGTAGCATTGTCGATGCTCTTTAGCTCTTTGAACTCAGCAAAGTTGCTGATAAGATTAATGTACTTCATTGTTGTTTATATATTTTGTTTTATTTGTTTTCGTATATTGATTGCAATATTCTGCTTTGGGTTGTTGAGCATTTTTAAGACAAGCACTTTTCCAACAACTAAACCATCAGCACAACCTAATTTCTTGTCAGAAGTGGTAAGATTTGGCGATTTGTCGCAGACTGAAAAAGCGGAGTTTACTTTCGGTAAATGAGCATTTTTCAGACAAGCAAAGCGTCAAAGATTGCCACTTATCACAAGAAATTATTTGAAGTCGAGGTACTCTTTAACGTACTTAATCTCCTCCCACGCAAAATCCTTTGTAACCTCTACGGTCTGCTTGCGTTTCTTACCTTCAATAAGCTGCTTCTCTTCGTAAGAGATCTGAACACCTGTCTTAGTTGCATCGTTTAGCTTTGCAAGGACTTTAACGCCATCTTTAAGAAGTACCTCTACTGATGAACCGAGAATCTTCTTGTACTGACGTAGTTGCTTAAGCTCTGAGCCGATGCCCGCTGAAGCGACCATAAGTGAGTAATCCTCAACCTCGCGGTCAAGTTCTGCCTCGATAGCACGATTTAGGGTTGCGCAATCCTCAAGACGTACTGCTGTATCGCTATCGATAAGCAACTCAATATCACCCATAGGAGAGACCTTGCACTCCACAACAAACATATCACTACCCGCCAAATGACGCTCAGCAATCTCTACAACTTTCTTATTATCAATCATATATCTCTAAACTTTATTATCTCTCCCTCAGTGATGCGTCCCCTAATCGGGACCTATAAGCACGAAATAAGGGGACTCTCCGTCCCCTTACTCTCTCGCTTTTATGGCGCAAAGATATGTATTTTTTTGCGGTTAGGCAAATATTTACACCACTTTTTAGGCTTTTTTATCAATTTCTTACTACGTAAGACTACTTATTCATCTTAGCCCAAGTATCTTTCAATGTTACAGTGCGGTTGAACACAAGGTGTTCAGATGTTGAATCTGGGTCTACGTTGAAATAGCCGATACGCTGGAACTGAAGATAGTCGTATGGCTTAGCATCGGCAAGATACTTCTCAACATAGCACTCGGTAAGCACCTTCAATGAGTCCTCGTTAATCATCTCCTGCATAGCCTCAAGAGCCTCACAACCCTTCTCCTTACGGATTGCAGCCATCTCGTCGCGAGGATTCTCAACCTTCCACAAGCGGTCGTAGAGACGAACCTCTGCCTTGATGCAGTGGTCGCAGCTCACCCAGTGGAGTGTACCCTTAACCTTGCGGTTGCTACCTGGTAGACCAGTCTTAGTATCTGGGTCGTACTCTGCATATACGGTGGTGATGTTACCATTCTCATCCTTATCGCAGCCTGTACACTTCACGATATATGCATTCTTAAGACGCACCTCCTGACCTGGTGTCATACGGAAGTACTTCTTTGGTGCATCCTCCATAAAGTCCTCACGCTCCATCCACAACTCGCGGCTGAACTCGATAGTATGTGTTCCAGACTCTGGATCCTCTGGATTGTTAATAGCCTCGAACGACTCCACCTGACCCTCTGGATAGTTGGTAATCACAAGCTTAACAGGGTCGATAACGGCACTTACACGTGTTGCGCGCTTGTTAAGGTCATCACGCACAGCACTCTCAAGAAGCGCCATATCGTTAAGTGCATCATATGTTGTGTAGCCAATCTTATCTACGAAGTTACGGATAGACTCTGGCGAGTAACCACGACGACGGAAACCACACAATGTAGGCATACGTGGGTCATCCCAACCATTAACCAAGCCCTCCTTAACAAGGATAAGCAGGTTGCGCTTACTCATAAGCGTATAGTTAAGGTTGAGCTTGTTAAACTCATACTGACGTGGACGCTCATCTGATGGGTCAACGCCCTCCTTAACCCAGTCTACGAACAAGTCGTACAATGGGCGGTGAGGTACAAACTCAAGGGTACACAACGAGTGTGTAACACCCTCGAAGTAGTCGCTCTGACCGTGCGCAAAGTCGTACATTGGGTATACCTTCCAAGCATCACCAGTACGGTGGTGTGGGTGGTTAACAACACGATAGATGATAGGGTCACGGAAGTGCATATTTGAGCTTGCCATATCGATCTTAGCACGAAGCACCATTCTACCCTCTTCAATCTCGCCACGTGTCATCTGCATAAAGAGGTCGAGATTCTCCTCTATTGGGCGGTTGCGGTAAGGGCTCTCTGTTCCCGCCTGCGTAGGCGTACCCTTCTGCGCAGCAATCTCCTCAGATGTCTGCTCGTCGACATACGCCTTACCCTGCTTAATAAGACGGATGGCAAAGTCCCAAAGCTGCTGGAAGTAGTCCGAGGCGTAATACTCCGCACCCCACTCGAAGCCGAGCCACTTGATATCCTCCTTAATAGCCTCTACATACTCCACATCCTCCTTAGTAGGGTTTGTATCGTCGAAGCGGAGGTTACATACTCCACCGTAGCGCTTTGCTACACCGAAGTCCAAGCATATAGCCTTGGCATGACCAATGTGAAGGTAGCCATTAGGCTCTGGTGGGAAGCGAGTCTGAACACGAGTTTTACCCTTTGCTATCGCCTCTTCGATAACCTCTTCCACAAAGTTCAATGACTTCTCCTTAACCTCAGTTGTCTCAATAACCATAATATATAATTTGTTAAATTTTATTTTCCTAAGTTGTCCAACATCACCGATACACACAACCACTGACGTGTACCCAAGCCCGTACCATCACCCTCGATAGTAAAGCCTACATCGAGCGACACACTTTTATTCGCAAACCACTCACTGTAACAGATAGTTACAGCATCATAATAGTTTGTATGGGGGGGGGCATAGTGCTGCAAACCGTGATACAAATCCTTGCCATAACGTTCGTAGTAGACAAATGGCGCCTCACCCCAATATGTTACATTATGCACCGACAACTTGTTATATCTGTATGTTGCGTATAGCTCCACACCCTTTGGAGACTCAAAAGTGTTCTCGTTGACTCTATCCCTCTGCACCGACTGCACATACTTAACACCAATCTCGTAGTCTTCGCCCTGCACACCAACATAGGGGGTTAACAAAAAGTTATCCACAACACCATCATTCGTTGCAGGGTTGTAGTCCTTAGCGTAGTGACCAATCATTATGTCGTAACCAACACATAGAGTCCTCTCGGCATAACGCGCAGAGGTCATTATCGCAAATGCCTCGCGGGTAGTCTCCGTACGCTTACCGTTGTAGTCCATCGCAAACTCTATGAAGGATGCTCCCGATGCCGACTCCTTACGCGCCAACACACCGCTCAACGTATTGTGGTAGTAGCGATAGTGGCGATCGAAAAAGAGTTCACTTCGTAGACCTCGCATCTCGCTACGAGGGAATATACCCGCCATTAGTCGCACCTGTGGCGCACGATAGCCGTAGTAGAAATGGAGATTTGTGTCGCTCACAAAATCGGTCTTATGACCAAAGTCTCGAGTGAAGTCGCTTGCCAAAACAAGCTCATTACCGCCATCCCAGTTTAGCGAAACCTTAGGCGTTAGACGCGCACTGAATAGAGTTTCAGACCACTGCTGCTGCATTCCCGCATACTCAGTATTATCGAAGAGGGTAACAAAATCCACCCCATACTTCAACTCCTGCGCCATAAGGGTATTCGCCCCTGCCGCAAGAGCCAAAATAGTTACAACGTACAATCTAAGTTTGCGCATAATAGTCGATATAAACATTTCAGCGCAAATTTACTTAAAATATTTTTATATTTATTACTTTTGCAACACAATCTTGAAATATTTTAATAATTATGCGAAAATTACTTAACGAGGAGCTTGGTCGCCCAACACTTGACGAGTACGCTGAGAGCAAGAAGCTACCTGTTGTAGCTGTGCTTGACAATGTGCGCTCGGCACAGAATGTTGGCTCTTTCTTCCGCACTGCCGATGCCTTTGGTATTGAACATATTGCGCTCTGTGGCATCAGCTCCACACCCCCAAACCGCGAGATACATAAGACAGCTCTTGGCGCAGAACTTAGCGTTGCATGGAGCTACTACCCTACAACTTTGGAGTGCATTGAGAAGCTACGCTCGGAGGACTATCGCATTATTGCTATCGAGCAAATCGAGGGGGCGACAATGCTTGATAAATTCACAGCGACAAATGGTGAGAAGTATGCCCTTGTATTTGGAAATGAGGTAGATGGCGTAGACCAGGCTGTTGCTGATATTGTCGATGGCGCAATCGAAATTCCACAAGTAGGCATTAAACACTCGCTAAATGTTTCGGTCTCAGCGGGTGTCGTTATGTGGGAAATGTTTAGGCAACTCGGAGAGTAACACTCCTAGAGGCTAACACTTTTATACAAAGGGGCAAAAAAGGTCAAAAGGGTCCTAACGGGGGAATTAAAAACGAAAACACCCTTAGGACCTTTTTGGACTCTTTAGCCACTTGTCCAAGCCGACAAAAATTTTACAAAACAAAAAAGACGACCAATCGGTCGTCTATTCCGCAAAAAAATTGCTCTGGCGGAGGGCACTGGATTCGAACCAGCGGATACCTTACGATATCGGCAGTTTAGCAAACTGCTGGTTTAAGCCACTCACCCAACCCTCCTTAAACCATCTTTTTGTAAAAGAGCGGTGCAAATATACAACTAATTTTCTAATATGCAAAATTTATTTATATATTTACTCAACTCATATTTCAAAACAGAGTTTTTTTAATACTTTTGCAGTGTTAGAATAACCAATAAACAACCTATACTATGAAAAAATTATTGACACTATTGGCATTGGTGTGCGTGTCGTTCACAGCGATTGCCGATGAAGGTATGTGGCTATTGCCATATATCAAGAAGATGAACAGCAAGGATATGAAGAAGCACGGCTGTAAGCTATCGGCAGAGGATATCTACTCAGCCGAGAAGTCATCGTTAAAGGATGCCGTTGTGGTATTCGGTGGTGGCTGTACTGGCGAGATTGTATCGCCTAACGGTCTTCTATTTACCAACCACCACTGCGGTTACGGCGCTATTCAGCAGCTCTCATCCGTAGAACACGACTACCTTAAGGATGGATTCTGGGCAATGAACAACTCTGAGGAGCTTCCAGCTGCGGGCTTGGAGGTTAAGTTTGTACGCCATATTTTCGATGTAACAGCCGATATTATGGGTAACATTCCATCTACAGCAAGTCAGGAGGAGTATATGAATATTGCAGGAGCAAATAAGGAGGCACTTATCAAGGCTCTTGAGGAGAAGTATCCAGGCATGCTTGTTACCATTCCATCGTTCTTCGGTGGTAATCAGTTCTTTGCATTTATATATGAGGTATATCCTGATGTTCGCTTGGTAGGTACACCACCATCATCTATCGGTAAGTTTGGTGGCGACACCGACAACTGGATGTGGCCACGCCATACGGGCGACTTCTCTATCTTCCGCGTATATGCAGGCAAGGACAACCGCCCTGCTGAGTACTCTGAGGACAACGTGCCATACAAGGCTGAGAAATGGCTCAACATCTCGCTCGATGGCATCGAGGAGGGCGACTTCGGTATGATTATGGGCTTCCCAGGCTCTACCGAGCGATACAAGACCTCATACGAGATTGACTATATGCTCGAGGTGGAGAACCCACAGCGTATCTATATCCGTGGCGAGCGCCAGCAGATACTTCGTAAGTGGATGGACTCAGATCAGGCTATCCGTATTCAGTATGACTCGAAGTATGCAAGTTCATCAAACTATTGGAAGAACTCTATAGGTATGTCGCGCGGTATTGAGAAGCTAAACGTGCGCGATAAGAAGGCAAAGCAGGAGGCTGAGTATCAGGCGTGGGCTATTAAGAACACCCTTCCAGAGGAGCGCTACGCAGATGCACTACGCCTAATTGCAGAGTCGCAGAGCGAAGCTTGCGAGGAGAATGCTACATTGCAATATCTTGGCGAGGCGTTTATGCGCGCGATAGAGCTTACGCAGACAATGCTCAGCATGGATGACTTCGAGCGCTTCTACAAGGATTACAATGCCGATGTAGACCGCGATGTAGCAAAGCGTATGTTCGTTATCTACCGCGAGAACAACAAGCGTCTGCCATCTATCTACGAAAAGATTGACACCGAGTTTGGAGGGAACAGCGATGCATACGTAGATTGGCTTTACGACAACTCTCAGCTTACATCATTGGAGAAGTATAACGCCATAAAGGAACTATCAAAGGAGGAGCGTATCGAGGCATTCAAGAACGACCCAGTGTATGAGCTAACAAGCTCTATCCTTGCTCTTTACCGTGAGATTTCGCCTGCTGTTTATGCTGCTAATACCAAGTTTGCAGAGGGTCATCGCCTCTATATTAACGGTCTTATGAAGATGCAACCAGAGAAGGCTTGGGCATCGGATGCCAACTTCACAATACGTCTAACCTATGGTAATGTCTTGCCTTACAGCCCACGCGATGGCGTTGTATACAAGCACTACACCACTATCGAGGGTGTTATGGCCAAGGAAGACCCATCAAACCCTGTGGAGTTCACCGTTCCTGAGCGACTCAAGGAGCTATACAGCGCTAAGGATTATGGCCGCTATGCCGACGAGCGTGGCGAGCTACCAGTGGCATTCCTTGTAAACTGCGATATCACTGGCGGTAACTCTGGCTCTCCAGTGATGAATGCTAAGGGTGAGCTTATAGGCTTGGCATTTGATGGCAACTGGGAGGCTATGTCGGGTGATGTAGCATTTGAGCCAGAGCTACAACGTACCATCGCAGTAGATATACGCTACGTGTTGTTCATCATCGAGAAGTATGGCAACGCTAAGTGGCTCGTAGATGAGCTTACTATTAAGTAATCGCCACATTTTATGAAATTTGGGTTGTTCCTCTTGGGTGCAACCCATTTTTTATATACCTTTGCGGTATGGAGAGATATATCAATATTAACGACTTTAACTACAACCTTCCCGATGAACGTATCGCGAAGTTCCCTTTAGCGGAGCGTTCATCCTCGAAGTTGCTTATATACGACAACGGGACTATTAGCGAGAGCCACTTTCGCAATGTAGCGGAGTATCTGCCTAAGGGCGCGATGCTTGTATTTAATAATACTCGTGTTGTGCGTGCGCGCATAGTGATGCATAAGGACTCGGGCGCACGTATCGAGGTCTTCTGCCTCGAACCACACAACCCTGCGGACTATGAGCGCGCCTTTGCGCAATACGAAACGTCGGAGTGGAGTTGCATCGTGGGCAACCTCAAGAAGTGGAAAGAGGGCGAAATCGGTATCAACTTCGAGTATGCAGGCGAGCCACACACCCTGCGTGCCGAGATTGTGGAGCGCGGTACACGCGAACATATCGTGCGCTTCCGCTGGTCGGCAGAGTGCAGCTTCGGACAGCTCCTCGAAATACTCGGTCGCATCCCTATTCCTCCATATCTCAATCGCGAGAGCGAGGAGATAGATAACACCCGCTACCAGACCGTATACGCCCGCTTCGAAGGCTCTGTGGCAGCACCTACTGCGGGTCTGCACTTCACACCAGAGCTTATTGACACAATGCGTGGCGAGGACTTCTCGTTCGAAGAGGTTACGCTACACGTGGGTGCGGGAACCTTCCTTCCTGTTAAGGATGACGATGCCACACAACACGCCATGCACACCGAGCACTTCTCGGTAACACGCAGTGCGGTGGAGAATTTACTCCAAAAAGCTGGCAATATCGTAGCTGTGGGTACTACGTCTGTGCGCACATTGGAGTCGCTATCTGCTCTTGCTTGGCGTATTAAGACATCTGGGAACCCCGACACGGAGCGCACCGTGGGTCAGTGGGAGTTGTACGATATACCAGTAGAATTTAGTGGTGCTAAAGCTCTGCAAACACTGCTTGACTATATGCAGCGCGAAGGCATTGAGCGCATGAAGGCTGCAACACAGATTATGATTACACCACTTGGCTACCGCTTCCGCGTGGTGAACTATATAATCACGAATTTCCACCAACCAAAGTCGACACTTCTTCTGTTGGTTAGCGCCTACGTCGGTGGCAATTGGACAAAGATATATGATTACGCCCTTGCTAACGATTTCCGCTTCCTTAGCTATGGCGACTCGTCGCTTCTTAAAGTGAAAAGTGAGAACTGACAACTGTAAAGTGAGGTGCGCTTCGCGCGGAGGTTGATTACTGCGCCTAATACCAAAGGGCAGAAAGAGGCAGAAAAGGGCTTAAAGGGTAAAATATAAAAAGGCATAGCCTTTTAACAACACAAACCTCCCCAAGCACCACAACCCAATTTCTTGTCAGAAGGGGTTAGATTTGGCTCTGACACGAAAAATGGCGGATGGGACATACTGAGCGTATTTCCCATTCGCCAGTTTGACTGAAGAGTCGAAGATGACCCCTTATCACAAGAAATTACCAGTTGAGGATCTTACGGAAGTCATACTCCTCTGGATTTGGAAGATATGCCTTAGCTGCCTCGTAATCCTCTGGAGTGATGTAGTGCATAAGGTTGTCGATAACCTGGTGAATCTTGTCAGCGTTGATATCTACAAGACGTGGTGGAATTTTGCCCGTCTCAGGGTCCTGAAGATCCTTCAAATAGAGCGGTGAAACATAACCCTCCTGGCTGATGTATACCATACAGCCGGTCTTACCCTCAGAGAAGAGCTTGTAAACACCCATACCGAGCTGTGAGCAGTATACAAGGTCGAAAGCACATGGAGTCTGGCAACGTACCTCGTAACCAATCTCTACTGGACGAGACTTAACCTTAACACCGAGAGCCTTGCATCGCTTCTCAAGAAGGGTGTTAAACATCTCAGCCTTAGATACCTTACCAAGCTCTGGATGACCGTGATCGTCGTATGAGAAGTGGATACCAGACTTCAAAATTTCCTCCTCGTCAAGTGCGTGGAATACACCCTCCGATACCATCGCTACACCGTAGTCCATATTCATAATCTTACGCTTAACAATAGCAGATACGATAAGGCTGATAATCTTGTCGATAGTAATCTTTGTCTTGTTGAACATCTCAGGGATGATGATCATTGGGTAGTGGCAAGCAGATGCGATACCGAATGCAAGGTGACCTGCTGAGCGACCCATAGCTGCAACAACGAACCAGTTTGCAGATGTACGAGCATCGTTGTAAACAGCACGACCAATTACAGCACCAGCATTCTTTGCAGACTGGTAGCCAAATGTAGGCATACCTGCTGGCAATGGAAGGTCGTTATCAATAGTCTTAGGAACGTGGATGTTAGCAATAGGATACTGCTTAGCCTCCAAGAACTTAGCGATACGGTTTGCAGTAGATGCAGTGTCATCACCACCGACAGTTACAAGCAACTTGATGTTGTTCTGCTTGAAGAAATCGAGGTTGAAGTTCTTCTCGAAATCCTCCTCAGATGGCTTGAAACGGCTCATAGTAAGGTATGAACCACCCTGATTGAAGATGTAGTCTACACGAAACATATCCAAATCCTCAAAGCGTGGATTTGGGTTGAATAGACCAGAATAACCGTAGTGAAGACCAATAACACGGTAACCCTTTGCAAGGAATGTCTTAGCAACAGAGCCAACAACGGTATTCATACCTGGTGCTGGACCGCCACCTGTTAGAATTGCAATAGCCTCTTTCATAGTGTTTTATATTAAATTGATAATAATCATTATTTCGACCCCACAAAGATACTAAATATTTTTAATAATAATAAATTTTATGCCACTATAATTCATTCGTCTAAAAAATAGTATCTTTACAAGAGAAAACCAACACATCGAAATATATGAAGAGATATATTTTGCTTTGTATGGCGTTTATCGCCACAACAGCACTGGCAGAGGAACCTTTCAATGGTCTTATCACACGCCTTGATGGCTCGGGCGTAAAGGCAAACATCGTGGTTAAGGGAGGAGATAAGCGTACACGCTCGGATGGCAAGGGTCGCTTCGGACTAACTGATATCAAGGGCGATGAGACACTCTATGTCATCGTCAAGCGCGATACGACAATAGTGGAACTTGCAGGACATAGAAGCATACATATCGTACTTGCTGAGGCTGGCGAAGTGGTTAGCAACGATGAGTCGGAGGAGTTGATGAACTACGGTTTTGGTTATGTTAAGCGCAGAGAGAGCATCGACTACTCGTCGGGTATCTCGGGCGATAGGCTACGCGCTACGGGTACATCCGATCTTCGCAAGGCAATAATGATGTGCTATCCAGGCTTGAAGTACATAAATGGAGAACTATGTTTGATGACACAGAACTCCATAAATAGCAAATCAGGGGTATTAATCCTCTGCGACGGCGTGGAGTGCAACCTCGACTATATCAACATTCATGATGTCAAGTCGGTAGAGATTATCAAAGGCTCGAATATGTACGGCTTTAGAGGAGTCAATGGTGTGGTACTGATAAAGACGAATAAGTAATAATTAGTAATGGTTAAAGGTTTTTAAGTGGTTATTAAGGCAATTAGGGAAGTTAGAGAGTTTAGGGAGGTTAGTGCTTTATTGATACAGACTCACTAATCTCCTTAAACTCCCTAAACTCCTTACACTCCTTACACTCTCTAATAAAAAGTCGCAGACTTTTAACTGAACATACCTACCCACCTGCACGACCTAATTTCTTGTCAGAAGGGGTTAGATTTGTTCTATCGCAAAAGAAGATCCCCACGGGATAGTACACATAGTACAGCCCGTGGGATCTTACTTTTGGGATGGGACAAAGGTATGCCCCTTATCACAAGAAATTACTTGGTGCGGTTGATATAAGAGTTATAACGCCACTTAGCATTCTCCTCGGCTGCCTCGAAGAGCTGCTCTGCCTCAGCTGGGAATGCCTTCTTAAGTGAGGTATAACGTACCTCCTTCATTAGGAAGTCGCGGAACTTACTCCAATCTGGCTCCTTAGAGTCCATAACAAATGGATTCTTGCCCTCAGCTTCGAGCTGTGGATTGTAGTGCCATAGGTGCCAGTAACCACACTCTACAGCCTGCTTACCTACAGTCTGTGTACGTGTCATACCACCCTTGATACCGTGGTTGATACAAGGTGCGTATGCGATGATGAGTGATGGACCTGGGTATGCCTCAGCCTCCTTAAGAACGTTGAAGAGCTGCTGCTGTGATGCACCGATAGATACCTGAGCAACATATACATAACCATATGTCATTGCGATAGCGCCGATATCCTTCTTACGGATACGCTTACCTGCAGAGGCGAACTTAGCAACAGCGCCCACAGGTGTAGACTTAGATGACTGACCACCAGTATTTGAGTAAACCTCAGTATCAACGATAAGGATATTTACATCCTCGCCAGATGCCAAAACGTGATCTACACCACCGAAGCCGATATCGTAGCCCCAGCCGTCGCCACCGATAATCCACTGCGACTTCTTAACAAGCCAATCCTTGTACTCAACAATTGTGCGACAAGCCTCGCAATTGCAAGCCTCAGCCATAGGGATAAGGCGTGCTGCAACCTCTCGTGATGCAGCAGCAAGGTGGCGTGAGTCGATCCACTCCTGCATTGTAGCCTTAAGCTCCTCAGAGCAGCAGTTGCACTCTGCAATAGCCTTACGCATAGTATCCTCCAAAGCCTGACGTACCTTCTCAACACCGACACGCATACCGAGACCGAACTCAGCGTTATCCTCGAAGAGTGAGTTAGCCCATGCAGGACCCTGACCCTTAGCGTTTGTGCAGTATGGTGTTGATGGCGCAGAGCCAGAGTAGATAGAGGTACAACCAGTAGCATTAGCAACCATCATACGGTCGCCAAAGAGCTGCGTGATAGCCTTGATATATGGTGTCTCACCGCAACCAGCACAAGCACCAGAGAACTCAAACAATGGCTGTGCAAACTGCAAGTTCTTAACCGACTTCGTCTTATCTACATGCTCAGTGTAGCCAATCTCCTTAGTAACCTTTGTCCAGTTCTCAGCCTCAGGCATCTGCTCAGCCAAAGGACGCATAACAAGAGCCTTCTCCTTAGCAGGACATACATCAACACAGTTGTTACAACCTGTACAGTCCATTGGAGATACCTGGATGCGGAATTTAAGATGCTTGGTCTCGCCCAAGCCCTGCTTCCACTCAAGACCGCTTGCTGCAGCCTGCTCCTCAGTAGCGAGGAATGGGCGGATAGCTGCGTGAGGACAAACGTATGCACACTGGTTACACTGGATACAGTTCTCAATCTTCCACTGTGGCACAGATGTAGCGATACCACGCTTCTCATAGGCAGCAGTACCATTATCCCAAGTACCATCCTCACGACCGTTGAATGCCGATACTGGTAGCTGATCACCCTTCAAAGCATCGATAGGAGCGCAGACATTCTTTACGAACTCTGGAACGTTATCCTCGCTCTTGTGGCACATCTCAGCGCACTCCAACTCAGCCCACTCTGCTGGCACCTCAACCTTGATAACAGCCTCGCAACCAGCATCTACAGCGGCATAGTTCATATTCACGATATCCTCACCCTTATTGCCGTATGATTTGTAGATAGCCTTCTTCATCTCCTCAACAGCCTTCTCGATAGGAATGATATCGGCAATCTTGAAGAATGCAGCCTGCATGATAGTATTGGTACGTGAGCCAAGACCGAGCTCTGCAGCAATCTTTGTAGCGTTGATGATGTAGAAATTGATCTCCTTCTTAGCAAGGTAGCGCTTCATATGTACTGGAAGTGTAGCGCAAGTGGTTTCTGCATCGTTAACAGAGTTAAGAAGGAATGAGCCACCACGCTTAAGACCCTTCAACACGTCGTACTTCTCGACATACGATGGCACGTGGCAAGCTACGAAGTCTGGCGTAGTAACCAAGTATGGAGATGTAATAGGGTTATCGCCAAAACGCAAGTGCGATGAGGTGTAACCACCCGACTTCTTAGAGTCGTATGAGAAGTAGGCCTGACAATACTTGTTTGTCGAGCCACCGATAATCTTAATAGAGTTCTTGTTAGCACCTACCGTACCGTCAGAACCAAGACCGAAGAACAACGCCTCGAAAGTACCCTCCTTAGCCATAGAGATCTCCTCGCCAACAGGGAGTGACAACATTGTAACGGCGTCGTTGATACCCACTGTGAAGTGGTTCTTAGGCTCTGCAGCCTCGAGGTTAGCAAATACTGCCAACATCTGTGGTGGAGTAGTATCCTTTGATGAAAGACCATAGCGGCCACCGATAATCATAGGGCGGTTCTCGCACTCGTAGAATGCATCGCGGATATCGAGGAACAATGGCTCGCCATTAGCTCCTGGCTCCTTTGTGCGGTCCAAAACGCAGATGCGCTTAACCGACTTTGGCAATACGTTGAAGAGGTACTTTGCCGAGAATGGACGGTAGAGGTGTACGGTGATAACGCCGACCTTCTTGCCCTGTGTACGGAGGTAGTCAACACACTCCTTGATAGTCTCGGTGATAGAACCCATAGCGATGATGATGTTCTCAGCCTCTGCGTCACCGTAGTATGTGAATGGCTTATACTCGCGGCCTGTGATAGTCGAAATCTTCTCCATAGCCTCTGCAACCATATCTGGCACAGCGTTGTAGAACTTGTTCGAAGCCTCACGAGTCTGGAAGTAGATATCTGGGTTCTGCGCAGTACCGCGAGTTACAGGACGCTCTGGGTTGAGCGAACGCTTGCGGAACTCACGCAACGCCTCACGATCGAACATCGCCGAGAGTGATGCCTCGTCGATAAGCTCAATCTTCTGAATCTCGTGTGAGGTACGGAAACCATCGAAGAAGTGTACGAAAGGAATGCGAGCCTTAAGAGATACGATGTGAGCGATACCTGCGAGGTCCATAACCTCCTGAACAGATGAAGTTGCCAACATCGCGAAACCAGTCTGGCGTACTGCCATAACATCCTGGTGGTCACCGAAGATTGAGAGTGACTGTGCTGCCAAGGCACGTGCCGATACGTGGAATACGCCTGGGAGCAACTCGCCAGCGATTTTGTACATATTTGGGACCATAAGGAGAAGTCCCTGTGAAGCGGTGAATGTTGATGTCAATGCACCACTCTGCAACGAACCGTGTACTGCACCTGCAGCACCTGCCTCCGACTGCATCTCTACGACCTTTACTGTGTCGCCAAAGATGTTCTTCTTACCCTGTGCTGACCACTCGTCAACAAGCTCTGCCATTGTTGAAGATGGGGTGATAGGGTAGATGGCTGCTACCTCAGAGAACATATAAGCGATATGCGCTGCTGCGTAGTTACCATCACACGTGATAAATCTCTTTTCTGCCATATTCTTCAAATAAAATTTTGTTTTCTAAATCTCTTATTCTTAGGTCAAATATTGTCGTATGCCTTGGCGGTTTTCTACCCCTATGGGGTATATCGGCGAATGAAGTTCTGTTGCTTCAAATTTTCGTTACGACAAAAAATCGGTGCAAAGGTACACATAAAGAGTGAAAAATCATAGAAATTTCGCTGTTAACTTTCTAACAATAAGAAGATTTAATTGTTAAGAAAATAACAATCCCTCTAATTTGGTCAATTTTTCCACTACATCAATTGTGCAAATTTGTTGGATGAAGTCTGCGAAGTGGCGAAATAGAGATGGTCGTATTCAACGCATATTTTCGGAGTATATTAAAAAAGAAACTCTGTTTCTTTGAAAAATAGAATTTTTTTACTTAAATTTGCGAAAACTCACTTAAAACTATTACGACTATGAAAAAGTTTTATTTCATTATGGCAATCGCGTTCTTTGCCGTATCTTGCGAAAATACTGAGGGGAATCAGGTGAGTATTCCTAATGACGACAAAGCTGAAAAGGAGATTGTGATTGGTGATATCACACGTGGCGATATAGATGATTTATTGATAAAATGTGACGACGTTATTGATGGCAAGGAGGTGCTTGAGGCGCTCTCGGAGAGTGGCGTAGTCACCAATAAGTCTTTTGAGTTCTATGATGGAGAGTGGAGAGATAATCTATATCCAGGCTCTCCAGCAGTCGTGGGTTTTGTGCTCGAGGATAACTGCTGTGTTATCTACGAATATCTTCCTGTGACGGGCCCAGTGGCGGAGTGTGATGGTTTGGTGTGTCTGAAGTATGACTGCACCTATGACGTGGAGAACGCTGCCTTGCTTACAAAGAGTAAGTGTCACGACTATACTTACTCTGCAAAGGTTATATACTTCAAGGGTAATACAATAATCTTTGATGGCGTGTTGGGTCAGCACGATTTTATGAATGAGGATTACGCATCTCGCCGAGTTATCTATCTTTGTACACTCGACAGCGATGCACCAGCCGAATGGAAGGAGAAATTGGTGGAGTAGTATAGATGGGGATATATTCTCGATTTGTTGCCTATTTTCGACTCTAAAGGCTGCTGGGAAAGTGATATGAAGTTAACATTTTTAGGCACAGGAACATCGCAGGGCGTACCCGTAATAGGGTGTCGATGTGAGGTTTGTCGCTCCGAGGATAGGCGCGACAGACGATTGCGTACCTCTGCAATGGTAGAGGTTGAGGGACAGCGATTTATAATCGACGCGGGCCCCGACTTCCGATATCAGATGTTGCGCGAGGGGGTGACACATATCGATGCCATCCTACTCACGCACGAGCATAAGGACCATACGGGAGGTATCGACGATGTTCGTGCCTTCAACTTTGTGGATTTCCCTGTGATTCACACCACGCATATCTACGGCAATGAGCCTACGATAGAGAGTATTCGTCGCGATTTCCACTACGCCTTTTCGCAAAATAAGTATCGCGGTGTACCAGAAATCAAACTTCATACGTTAGATGAGCAACGCCCGTTCACCATTGGTGGTGTGGAGATAATTCCCGTTGTCGGTTCTCACTCGGAGCGTTTTCGTGCCGTGGGCTTCAGGTTTGGCGAGTTGGCATACCTTACGGATATGAACCATATCGCCGACGAGGAGTTGGAAAAGTTGAAGGGTGTTAAAGTATTGGTAATAAACGCATTGCGCTGGGAACCTCATAGCTCGCACTTCTCGGTTGCGGAGGCTTTGGAGGTTATCCGCAGGGTAGCTCCCGAGCGCGCGTATTTAACCCATATGTCACATCGTATTGGCCTTCACGCCGAGGCTTCGGAGCGTCTGCCCGATGGTGTGGAGTTGGCATACGATGGGCTTACGGTAGAGTTGAATGGTTAAAATTAGGTAATGATGAAGAGATATCTTGAGGGCAAAGTCGTTGTTATCACTGGAGCGTCGTCGGGTATTGGCGAGGCTATGGCGCGCGAGTATGCCAAGATGGGTGCAAAGGTGGTTATGGCAGCACGCCGCGAGGAGGAGTTGCAGCGCATAGCCGCGGAGATTCGTCAGTTGGGTGGCGAGGTGGCTTACTCGGCGTGTGATGTTGTCTCGGAGGATGACTGCAAACGCCTTATGGAGAGGGCTGTCGAGGCCTATGGCGGTATCGATGTGCTGATTTGTAATGCGGGCCTCTCTATGCGTGCGTTATTTGATGATTGCGACCTAAAGGTGTTGCATCGACTTATGGATGTCAATT
>JAZQZQ010000004.1:0-14148 GCA_045634125.1 Alistipes sp.
TAATATAATATAATATAATATAATATAATATAATTTAATATAATATATATATTATAATATCAGTGATAATATAGGTAAGTGTAACCGCATTTATATATAAGGTTACCACTTAACCCCAAGACAATACTTTACTGATAATCCCCACAAGAGAGGTGAGTGTTCGTTCGTTCGAACTAATAGGGAAAACGAACGAACGCGAACAGATACTCTTCTAACAATCCTACTTCCCCTCGCTGCACTCTGAGCAGTGGTGATGTTCGCCCAGGATGGTATGGGGAATATCTCCGTGCGAGATTAGCTGGATAGGGCAGTCGTAGTTGCGGAGTTGCTCCTCGGTAATCACATTCGAGTCGTGGCGGTGTACATGGCGATTTACACAGACAATGTTATGTACAACGCTCGATATAGTACCCAAGTCGTGCGACACCATAACAATAGCCATATCCTCGTTCAAGTCGTGCAGAAGTGCGTATAGCTCATTCTCAAAGCGATTATCCACAAAATTAGCAGGCTCATCGAGTACCAGTAACTTAGGATTCGATATAATAGCTCTGCAGAGCATAACTCGCTGGAGCTGACCACCCGAAAGTTCTCCAATAGCACGTCCACGTAGTTCTAAGAGAGAGGCTCTTTCGAGTACCGCATCTACACGCTTACGCTCGCTACGACCATATCCACCAAAGAGTCCGCGCTCCGCTTGTAGCCCCGACATCACTACCTCAGAGACAGAGATTGGAAACGCCTTATCGAAGGATGATATCTGTGGCAGATAACCAATATGTGGCTTTTTATGGCGTAGCAGGGTAGTACTATATTTAACCCTTCCGCTATAAGGCACAATGCCCATTATCGCTTTTACCAGAGTACTCTTACCTCCACCATTAGGACCTATAATTCCAATAAAATCGTTATCATAGATGGTAAGATTCACATGTTCCAATGCTACAACTTCATCGTAGCGCACGCCGAGATTTTTAATCTCTACAATAGGTTCTCTGCTACTCATTGCCATCACAAATTAGGTTTGTTACTCGCTCAATCTCGGCTATTATATCCTCGCTAAGTGGGTCTATCTCCACAATCTCAGCGCCGCACTCCGTGGCTAATGCACGAAGTTTATCCTTGCTGTATTGTGGCTGAATAAGGAGCTTCGAGATATTATGCTGACGCGCACGCTCCACAAGCGCAGTAAGCTGTCGTGGCGAAGGCTCCTTGCCATCTTGCTCTACGGATATCTGCTCGATGGCGTAGTCCTTAGTATAGTATGTAAAGGCAGGGTGGTATACCATTATAGCATCCACTCCATTTATCTTTATTTTACTATTACACAATGAGTCTAATGCATCTAACTTATGTTGTAGTTTATCTGCGTTATCTCTATATTTAATAGAGTCTGGTGCAACGTTATGCATTGCTACGCCAATATTCTCAACCACACGTTTTAAGGCTCGTGGCGATGTCCAGATATGGGGATCGATACCGTGAGTGTGAGCGTGGTTACAGTGCGAACAACTACCAGCAACAAGCTCTATACCCTGCGAAAGATTAACTACCTTGTCGTGATCCTTAACCGAGCTAACTAACGACTGCTCGAAGTTAATAAGACCTATCGTAAATACCTGCTCGGCATCGTTCAGAGCAATAAGGTCGCTTACCGTAGGCTCAAAGGTCTCAGGACTCGCACCTTTAGGAACAAGAATCTCGACATTGTAGTCGCCTCCCGTAACCTCTTCTACAATAGCACGTAGAGGGGCTATGGTTACATAAATCGTCTTTTTATCACACTCCTTAGATGTGCCACTACAACCACCAAGCAGAGTGGCAAATATTAGTAATGTAGCTAATTTCTTAATCATATATATTTATCCTGCACAATTATTGGGCAAAGGTATAAAAAAGTGGCTAAAAGTTTTGCTTTTATCTGTATATTTTTAGATATTTGTCGCTGAAAACCTAAAACATGTGCAAAATGATTAAGAATATAACTAACAAAATTAAGTATATCGGAGTAGATGATACCGATATCGACCTATTCGAGAGCCAGTATGTTGTACCTAATGGCGTGTCGTACAACTCATACCTTATCCTCGATGAGAAGGTTGTTGTAATGGATACTGTGGACCGTCGCAAGTGCGATGAGTGGCTCTCAAACCTCGACACAGCATTGGAGGGTCGCATTCCCGATTATCTTGTTGTTCAGCACCTTGAGCCAGACCACGCAGGTTCTATCGCTCAGGTTATGAATCGCTATCCAGAGATGCAGCTCATAGCATCGGATAAGGCAGTGAAGATGTTGCCACAGTTCTACTTTGACTCAAATTTGGATGGTCGTGTAATTGGTGTTAAGGAGGGTGGTACTCTATCGCTTGGTGGTCGCACACTCCACTTTGCAATGGCACCTATGGTACACTGGCCAGAGGTTATGGTTACATACGATAGCACCGACAAGGTACTATTCTCGGCTGATGGCTTTGGTAAGTTTGGAGCGTTGTCGCACGAAGAGGAGTGGGCAGATGAGGCTCGTCGATATTATATAAATATATGTGGTAAGTATGGCGCGCCAGTGCAGGCGCTTCTTAAGAAAGCAAGCACTCTCGATATCGCTATTATCTGTCCACTACATGGTCCAGTACTAACCGAGAACTTGGGCTACTACATCGGTCTATACGATACTTGGAGCAAGTATGAGCCAGAGGAGGAGGGCGTTTTCGTTGCCTATGCCTCTATACATGGTAACACTGCCGAGGTGGCTAATAAGTTTGCTGATATCCTTCGCGCTAAGGGCGCTAAAAAGGTCGTTGTATCAGACCTTGCTCGCGTAGATATGGCAGAGGCAGTGGAAGATGCCTTCAGATATAGCCACTTGGTGGTAGCAGCATCATCATACGACTCAGATGTTTTCCCCCCTATGCACGATTTCTTGCACCATCTTGCAATCAAGAACTTCTGCAAGCGCCGCATAGGCATCATCGAGAATGGCTCATGGGCGCCATCTGCAGGTCGTGCAATGCGCAATATTATCGATCGATTTAAGGATGTGGCAGTTGTAGAGGATATGGTAACGATTATGTCGCGCCTTAAGCCAACAGATATCCCAGCGTTAGAGCTGTTGGCAGATGCGATGCTTGCCACTAAGTGTGATCGCTGCGCTGAGTAAGAAATAGGGTGGCGTAGGACTACTTGATAAATATTTAGCGAGACTACTCGAATGATGTCGTGTCATTGAGTGGTCTCGCCCTCTTTTTATCCTCTTTTTTGTGCAAAAATTTGTGAGACCGCCCTTTTTTTCATACCTTTGTGAGATATAAATATATCTCAATTGGCATGATAAAGTCTATGACAGGCTTCGGTAAGGGAGAAGCCGTATATGGAAATAAGAAATTTAGGGTAGAACTTAGGTCGCTTAACTCTAAGCAGCTTGACCTAAGCATCAAAATCCCAAGCAAATACCGCGCTGTTGAGGCAGATGTACGCGCTATTATCACTCGCGAAATACAGCGAGGTAAGGTTGATTGCTTTATATCGTTCGAGAGTAGCGTTGCTGAAACCTCAGCACATATTAATCGCGATGCTTTTGCAGCATATGCTAAGGAACTTAGAGAGGTCTGCGCGGCAAATTCGGTGGTTGCTGACAGCGACTATTTCCTAAGTACAATATTGCGTATGCCAGATGTAATTACATCTGAAGAGCAAGATGTTAGCAACGATGAACTAAAGGCTATTATGGATGCTACCGTGCAGGCAGTAGAGCAGCTCAACGTTTTTAGAGTGCAGGAGGGCGCAATCCTTATTGCAGACCTCTTCAAGCGTATCGACCTAATTGAGCAGTACCGCCACGAGGTTGAGCCATTCGAAAGCGCCCGTGTTGATGTTATCAAGAATCGCATCCGCGAGAATCTCGATAAACATGCTGTAGAGGTCGACAACAACCGTCTCGAGCAGGAGATGATTTTCTATATCGAGAAGCTCGATATTACAGAGGAGAAGGTGCGCCTTGACAACCACTGTGCATACTTCCGCGAGGTAGCCAACGAGGAGGAGGCTCCAGGTCGTAAGCTCGGCTTTATCGCTCAGGAGCTTGGTCGTGAGATCAACACCATGGGTTCGAAGTCTAACGAGGCTAATATGCAGCGCCTTGTAGTTAAGATGAAGGATGAGTTGGAAAAGATTAAAGAGCAGGTACTCAATATCTTGTAATTATGGGTAAGTTAGTAATATTTTCAGCACCCAGTGGATCAGGTAAGACCACTATCGTACATGAGTTGCTCAAGCATTTTAATTGTTTCGAGTTCTCTATTTCAGCAACATCACGCCAGCCACGCGGTCAGGAGCAGGATGGTAAGGATTACTACTTCCTCTCGAACGAGGAGTTTAAGACTCGCGTTGAGCGCAACGAGTTCGTAGAGTGGGAGGAGGTATATCAGGGTACGTGCTACGGAACACTTAAGAGTGAGATGGAGCGCATCTGGGCAAAGGGTAACATAATTCTTTTCGATGTAGATGTTATGGGTGGCATCTCCCTCAAGAAACTCTTTGGCGACGATGCTTGCTCTGTATTTGTGATGCCACCATCTATCGAGGAGCTTGAGCGTAGACTACGTGGTCGTGGCACCGATGCTGAGGAGGTTATTCAAAAGCGTATTGCAAAGGCTGAGTTCGAGATTTCGAAGGCTCCAGAGTTCGACCATGTCGTAGTAAACGATAAGCTGGAGGATGCTGTCGCAGAGGTTACAAAGATTATTACAGACTTTATAAAGTAAGGGTAGATATGAAGAAACGTATGTTGCTATATTTCGGCTCGTTTGACCCAGTACACAATGGTCATATTGCGCTTGCCGAATACGCTATTGAGCATAACCTTGCAGATGAGGTAGCACTTATCATATCACCACAAAACCCATTTAAGGCAGATCTCCTACAGACTCCCGAGTACACACGCTACGAGATGACCGAGATGGCGTGTAAAGAGTCTAAGTATCCAGAGCAGATTAAACCATCGGTTATAGAGTTTGTTCTCGAAAAGCCATCTTATACAATCAATACTCTTGATTATCTAAAGGAAAATTGTGGCGATGCAATGGAGTTTGCTATCATTACCGGTAGCGATATTTGGTCGCGTTTCGATGAGTGGAAGGAGTATGAGCGCATCTTAGCGGAGTATAAGATATATGTATACCCACGCAAGGGATATGCGGTAGAGAAATTTGCAGATAGGGTAACCATACTTGAGGATGCACCATATGTAGAGTATTCATCTACCGAGATTCGCGATACAAGTGGTCGTGGTGGCGATATTTCAGCTATGGTGAGCAAGTCTGTTGCCGAATACATTTCTAAGAATCAGCTCTGGACACCGGCAGGTCGCATTGTGCGTCTTACGTCTATGATAGAGGCTGGCGATGAGCGCGCTATGGTCTATATTGAGCGCGGTAAGTGCTACTTCCAGTACAACGAGTGGGGCAAGGCAATCAACGACTTCAACCACGCTCTAAAGCTCGAGCCAGAGAATCAGGAGGCAAAGCAGTTGCACGATATGGTCTACGAGATTTTATCGTTCCGTTACAAAGATATATACAATCCATAATACAATGATAGAGATTGATAATAAAATAGTTAGCCTTGACCTACTACGAGAGTGCTTTAGCTGTGATTTGGGTCTATGCAAGGGTATCTGCTGTGTTGAGGGAGACTCGGGCGCACCACTCGATATCGACGAGGTAGATATATTAGAGGAGGAGTGGGAGAACTATAGCCCATATATGACTGAGGAGGGTAGAGTTGCTGTCGAGGAGCAGGGTTTTATGGTTGTGGATGCAGATGGCGACTACACAACTCCTTTGGTTGACAATGCGGCATGTGCTTATGCCTTCGAGGAAAATGGCATTACTTTCTGTGCTATTGAGCGTGCTTACCGCGAGGGGAAGTGCTCATTTATCAAGCCTATATCATGTCATCTATATCCGATTCGTGTTAGCCACTTCCGCAATGGCTCAGTAGGTCTCAACTACCACCGTTGGGCAGTATGTGGCTCTGCACGTGAGTGCGGTAAGAAAATTGGCTTGCCAGTATACAAAGGACTTAAAGAGCCTATTATTCGCGCATTTGGTGAGGAGTTTTACCACCAGTTGGAACTTGCCGAGGACATGATTAAAGATGCGCAATAACAAGATGTATATTACAATGTTAAGATACTTTATTTCAACTATATTTTTACTTGTTGTAACAGCTACTTTTGCACAAGATGTAGACTCTCTAATCGTGGAGAATCGCGACACGCTTCAGTGCGATACAAAGGTCGATAGTTGCAAAAATCGACGTGTTAGTCCAACGCACACATTGGGTCAGGTGGCAATTATTGATACACTTGCTACCCCAAATAGTGCAATTAGCATTTTGTTGTTTAACGACAACACATGGCGCTACCTTCTTGCAGAGGACTTTAGAAACGACTCTACTGTATACAATGACCACTGGGATACATCGGTAACAAATCCATATACCGATGTAGAGCTAAACTCACTTGCTGAGGCTACGCCAATACGACTTGTGGATTCACTTAAGAGCTACCACTACCCGTACATAGGTCGCATTACCTCACGCTATGGTCCACGTCGTGGTCGCCCACATCAGGGTATAGATATGTCGCTAAAAGTTGGCGACCCAGTATACGCAACGTTCGATGGCAAGGTGCGCCTATCTAAGACAGCGGGCAACTATGGCAACTTGATTATTATTCGCCACTGCAACGGTCTTGAGACCTACTATGCCCACCTATCTGAGCGTAGTGTTCAGGCTGGCGACTGGGTGGTTGCAGGTCAGCAGATAGGTCTTGGTGGCAACACTGGTCGAAGTACAGGTCCGCACCTACACTATGAGGTTAGATACAAGGGACAGTCATTTGATCCCGAGCGTATTATCGACTTTAAAACTGGAGAGCTTCGACGCGAAGAGTTACTTCTTAAGCGCCGTCATTTTAGCATTTACGCTAAGTTTGACCAGAATTTCGATGATGAGATTGAGGCAGAGAAACAGGAGGAGGCAGAGCGTAAAGCTGCTGCAGCCATTCAATATTATACCGTGCGCTCTGGCGACACTCTCGGTGCTATTGCTCGTAAGTATGGCACTACAGTAACTCGCCTCTGTCAGTTAAATAATATCAAGTCTACCTCAATACTCCGTATTGGTCAACGCTTGAGAGTGAGGTAGTATATGAGGACGCTACTTAGGCTTGTATGTATTATCACACTTCTCTTTGCCACTACTATTGTAGAGGCTCAAGAGGTGTGTATAATCCCCACGCCTAAGTCAGCAATCTTCGAAGAAGGTAAGTATGCTCTCGCTATACCGGCAAAGATTAATGTTGGCGATAAATCACTGATGCCAATTATTGCGTATTTATCATCGTATATAGCTACAACTGAGAATTATAACAAGAGCGATATAAAGTTAAATATAGACACAACACTATCGCCTGAAGAGTATCGACTTTCGGTTGGCTCCTTAGGAATATCGCTCACTGGTGGAGACTATGGTGGAGTCTTTAATGGCATTACGACACTTCTTCAGCTTCTTCCTGCAGAGGTCTATGCAAAGCAGGGTATTGCAACTACAGAGCTTCCATACTGCACCATAGAGGACGCTCCGAGATACTCGCATCGTGGTTTTATGCTCGATGTCTGCCGAACTTGGATGGATAAGGAGGCAGTTATGGAGTATATCGACCTGCTTGCATATCACAAAATTAACTCTCTGCGTCTACACCTTACTGATGACGAGGCGTGGCGCATAGAGATTAAGTCGCACCCCGAATTGGCAGAGATAGGAGGTTTTCGTGGTGGCGACAGTCCAATATGGCCACGCTATGGCAAGTGGAATGAGCGCTGGGGAGGGTACTACACACAGGAGGATATGTGTGAGATTATAGAGTATGCGCGTGTAAGAAATATCGAGATAGTACCAGAAATAGATCTACCAGGACACAGCCTCTGCATTGCTACGATGCATCCAGAGATATTGTGCAATTACACACCTAAGACAAGTTCGGCATTTGGCTACGATACACGCTCAGCCTTCTGTGCGTCACGCGAAGAGAACTACACTCTACTTGATGATATCCTGCGAGAGGTTTGCGAATTATTCCCATCCCAATATATCCATATAGGCGGTGACGAGGTTGATATGTCGCAATGGAAACGTTGTCCTGACTGTCAAAAGTTAATGGTTGATAATAAGATGTCCACAACATCTGAACTACAGCGATACTTTATGTCTCGACTAACTGAGATATTAGCTAAGTATGGTAAGCTACCAGCGGTCTGGAACGAGGCTATAGATGGGGGTGAGCTTAGCGATCAGACGCTTGTATATGGTTGGGAAAGCGTGAAGGAGTGTCGCGAATCTACTACTCAGGGATATCAAACCGTTGTTATGCCAGGACAGTATTTCTACTTCGATATGAAGCAGTCACCACGCGAGGATGGACATGATTGGGCGGCAGTCTTCGACTGGACTAAGGTTTATAACTTTATCCCCACATCAGTAGGTTTTACTTTATATGAGAGTGCTTATATAGCTGGTGTTGAAGGTTCTTTCTTTAGTGAACTATACGCTTCGCACACTCCTGAAGTGCCCACATACCTACACTATATGACCTTTCCTCGTATTCTTGCCCTTGCAGAGATTGCATGGATAGCAACTGATGAGCGTGATAGCAACCATTTCTACCATAAGATGGTTAATCACTACGATAGGTTGGATGCTATGGGTGTAGCGTATCGCCTTACTACTCCAATAGTTAAGTATGAAAATAGCCTACTAACTGTAACTACCGACGACAATAGCGATATATACTACCGTAGAGAGCCTATGGCTACCGAAATGCTCTACACAAAGCCGATCACCACTAACAAACCTGCGGAGTACTCCTTTATTGCGCGTCGTGGTAAGGCATACTCCCCAGTAGCAGCTGTCAACGCACATTTTGGGACTATAACACCAAAATTCAATATTACATCATCGATTCCCGAGAGCGAGAAATACTCCTTTGACAAGGCAGAGAACTATGGTCGTTTAGCTCGCACAACACGCGCTGGCGATGTGGGTGACTGGGTAATGTTTACCTTCGAGACTCCAGTTAAGTGTCGACGAATAAAGGTTGCAACGGGCAACTTCCAGCTACCACGATATATCTTTGAGAATGGCTACGTAGAGCTAAGTTTTGATGGAGATAACTTTGTTTATATTGATGATTTAGAGCGTGGTATGCTCATAATAGAATACCCCAAACAACCAATCAAAGCAGTATGCATCACTTGCACATCACGCGGTAATGGTGCCGAGTGGGTCTCTATACAGCCACCTACAATCTACCCGATACTATAGCTTTTTGTTTGCCAATCTCGCCATCATCATAAGTGACGTTGGTATATGGCAGTAGCCGTTTGGATTTTTGTCTAAATAGCCTTGATGATACTCTTCGGCAGGATAGAAATTCTGGAGCAACGAAAGCTCTACAACCAATGGTTTTCCAACCGATTTTTCAACTACATCAAATATTGACTTAATCTTTGTAATGTCATCAACATCTGCATAGTATACACCAGTACGATAGCGCGTACCACAATCATTACCTTGTTGGTTTAGTGATAGCGGATCAATCGAGCGAAAGAATAACTCAACCAGATATTCAAGTGTTATAATTAGCGGGTCGTAGACTACCTTTACACACTCAACATAGCCAGTATTGTCGGTATAGACCTCCTCATAAGTAGGGTTGGCTATATTGCCATTAGCATATCCAACTTCGGTTGAGATGACACCATTTATCTGCTTAAAATAATGTTCTGTACCCCAGAAACATCCACCCGCAAAATATATCTCTTTCATACTAATACCTTATCGTATTCATTACCTCTTGTAGCCTATTTAAGAAGCCCGTTGATATTGGTCCATCCATCTGCGTATGATGGAATTGAAACGAGAGCGAAAGGGTAGTCTTAAACAACCCCTTACGATACTTACTCCACACCACAAATGGATTGTTCCAAAATCCCGCGTAGACATTAACCACCGAGTCGAGTTCGCACTTTGTCAGCGCCGAACTTCCGATAACCATATAGTCGTCGCCCAACACTACATCCTCGCTACTTCTCTGCGCCAATGATGTAATACGCAAATAGTCTGCCTCGAACTGATGAATATCCTCTGAGAATGGGATATCGCAGGTGTTGATACCGTCATCCTTAGTCATCACGATAGTATTGATGGCGAGGTTATCAAACTCCATCAACTTGTCTCCCACGGGCAACATATAAAACTCCTTGAACTCCGATGCAGCCTTAACCACAGCATAACACATCAACATATTAAGTTTTATGCCCTTACGCTTGGCTATGCGACGTAGGTGTGTTATATCAAATGTCTTGGTCATCGTTACCATAGGCATCGTAGCATTCATCCATAACTCAAACGCCTTGGCTCTCGATGTCGTTTTGGGATCTATCTCTCTCATCTTACTCACATTTTATTTATTAAACAGATGGCGTATCGCAGCAATGGGATCGTATATAAGCATACGAGGTCCCACCCATCGCATTATAGCGCGTATTTTCTCTCGCATTTCGGGTTTGTAACAGTGTATTGGACATCGCTTGCAGTTTGGTTTGTCGTTACCAAACTTACACATATCCAACCTCTTGTATGCGTATACCTCAAGTGTTTTATACTCTTCAGAAATCTCTGCCATACCGAGTCTCTTTTTGCAATACAACTCTATCATTCGCCCTACAACCGCCTTTTCTCTATCTATTCTACTCTTTGCCATAGTTCTATTTTGCCACAAAAATATCTATACGCAGTCAATTATGCAAATTTGTTATTGCATTAAGCAAAATATTTCATAACTTTGCTAATAAGTAAACTTTAAATACTTAATATTATGACCTATTTACTTATTCTTTTGGCTCTCTCATTCGCTGTATCGTCAGTGGGTTGGGTCTACTTTATCTACTTCTTTAGCATTGGCTACGGCTTGACTATTACGACCCTTGCTGCTGCTACCGCTATTATTTTCCGCGACACACTAACACTGCCTACAGCAATTCTCTGTGCGGTATTGTTTGTCTACGGTTTACGATTGGCTCTCTACCTTCTACACCGCGAGCGTAAGTCGGCTACCTACAAGCAGATTTTGTATCAGCCAGAGAATACCACAAAGAAGCCTTTGTTCGTGATGTTCTCAATCTGGATTATGTGTGCTGTGTTGTATGTCGGTCAAATAGCCCCTGCTACATTCTACCTCTACAACCTTGCTAATGGCATTGCTGTTAACGAGTTGTGGGCTTGGATAGGCGCTGTGGTTGCCACTATCGGTGTTATTATCGAGATGGTTGCCGATGCTCAGAAGAGTGCTGCTAAGAAGGTTAATGCTCGCAGATTTGTTGACACAGGCCTCTATCGCATTGTGCGCTGTCCAAACTACTTTGGCGAGGTGTTGATGTGGACAGGTAGCTTCCTTATCTGCTTTGGTGCTTGCTGCACATTCTGGCAGTGGGTTATCGCCATCATCGGCTATATCGGCATCGTCTATGTGATGTTCAGTGGCGCCCGCCGCTTGGAGCTTCGCCAGACCGAGACCTACGGCAACGACCCTGAGTTCCAGGCATACATTAAGAAGACTCCACTTATCCTTCCATTTGTGCCTATCTATAGTGTTGCAAAGCATAAGTGGTTGCAGGCGTAACTAATTTAGGCTATTTGGCTTAGATAGTTTTAATTTACAAGCAAACAATTTCGCCTTTCGCGTTCTTGCGAGAGGCGATTTTTTGTATTATTTCTAAACAATGTTCCACAGAGTGTTGTTCGTTTGGAAAATATTTTTTAATTTTGTAGTGCTATTGAATAAATAGCAGACATATTTGAAAGTGTTTTCGCAGTCCTACTATGAAAATGTGGAAGTTTTCTAAACTGAAGGATAAACGAATAGCACTCATTTCTTGTATAGCTATGTGGCTGTACGCATTTTGCGTACCGATACCCATACTATCCAAGTGTGGGGCATTGTGTAGTTTATTTCAGTTTAGGTCTTTCCACAACCTTCATAGTGATAAACGGAATTCAACTCCACACTTTCTTTTTTTTATAACTCGCCATATTGGAGTTGTATGGTAATATAGTTTAACACAAACCTAAAAACTTTTATTACTATGAAAAAGCTATTTTTACTTTTAGCGCTTTTTGGAGTGCTTGCGGTTAGCTGCGAGAGTCCTACCGACAATGTTACCCCAGACGTAAATCACACCTTTGTAACCGATAGCGAGGGAGATTATGTAGTCAATGCAGAGGGTGGTGAGATTGTAGTAGCAATCACCACTGATATAGAGTACGATGTTGTTATTCCAACGGATGCTCAGTCTTGGCTAAGCGTTGCGGACACCCGTGCAGAAACACGAATGGAGAAACTAAAGTTCATTGTAGCTCCTAACTCTGAAACAGAGGAGCGTAGCGCAATGGTTGAGTTGGTTGATAATGACTATAACACACTTGAAATCATCTCTATAACTCAGACGGTTAAGACGCAAGCATCTGCTAACAAGGAGATTTGGTACACAACTACAGATGGAAATACACTATTGCCATACGACTCTGACGCTTCAGTATTTGGTGCAATCCTTGTTTCAAATACATATAGTAATGGTCGTGGAGTACTTGTTTTTGATGATGAAGTTACATCGATTGGAGATTACGCATTTACCAATTGTAGCACTCTTGCATCTATAACTATTCCAGAGAGCGTAACGTATATTGGACGCGAATCATTTGGCGGTTGTAGCAATCTAACAAGTATAACTATTCCAGAGAATGTAACATCACTTGGATACTATGCATTTGTTTATTGTAATAGATTAAGCGAGTTTAAGGGTAAATTTGCATCTGATAATGGAAGATGTCTAATTGTCAGCGGTATACTCGCAGCATTCGCTCCTGCAGGTATTAAAGAGTACACTATTCCAACAAGTGTAACTAAAATCGGAGTAGGTGTATTCTATGGTTGTGACAATCTAAAAAATATCACTATCCCAAAGAGTGTAACTAAAATTTTACCTTCTGCATTCGATGGTTACACAGGTTCATTGGTCGTTAATTGCAATCTTCCATCTGTATCATCATTCTTAGATAGCGCATTTAATCAAGGTGAATTCACATCTATTACTATTGGCGACAGTGTAACTACAATTGGAGATTACGCATTCTGGGGTTGCAGTAGCCAATGCATTACTATTCCAGACAGTGTAACTACAATTGGCACTGATGCATTCCAAAGCTGTACTGGCAAATTGATAGTTAATTGTAATATTCCTGATACCTCATTCAAATTTGCTGATTTTACATCTGTTACCATTGGAAATAATGTAACTACAATAGGTGATTCTGCATTCTATGCTTGCAGTAGCCTAACAAGTGTAACAATTCCAGATAGTGTAACTACAATTGGAGGTCATGCATTCTATAATTGCAGTAGCCTAACAAGTGTAACTATTGGAGATAGTGTAACTACAATTGGAGAGGATGCATTCCGAAATTGCAGTAGCCTAACAAGTGTAACTATTCCAGATAGTGTAACTACAATTGGAGATTATGCATTCTATGATTGCAGTAGCCTAACAAGTGTAACTATTGGCGATAGTGTAACTACAATTGGAGATTACGCATTTAAAGGTTGCAGTAGCCTAACAAGTCTAACTATTGGCAATAGTGTAACTACGATTGGAGATGATGCATTCTATAATTGCAGTAGCCTAACAAGTGTAAGTATTGGCGATAGTGTAACTACAATTGGAAGTTCTGCATTCTGTAATTGCACCAACCTTACAAGTGTATATTGCAAGGCTACAACACCGCCAGTATTAGGTGATTCTATTGTGTTTTACAATAATGCCTCAGATCGTAAGATTTATGTACCAATGGAGTCGGTAGAGGAGTATAAGAGTGCTGAGGGTTGGAAATATTATTATGCTGATGCTATTGAGGGCTACAACTTTTAATTTTCGATTTATATAGGGCATCTTCGTCCTATCCTATACAAAATATCGCGGGCTGTACACTTTGGTACTATCCCGCGATATTTTATTTATACGATAGAACAAATCT
>JAZQZQ010000005.1:0-105211 GCA_045634125.1 Alistipes sp.
GTGAGACTGGTGAGAACAAGACTCTCTTCACTGACTACTTCTTTGCACAGGAGGGTGATATCGTTAACTTCAATATGAACGTTTACGACCAGAACGACGTGATTATCGACGGTACTAAGAGCTTCAACACTCCTATCCCAGCAAAGCGTAACTATGTTACTACTATCAAGGGTAATATCCTTACTTACGCTGATGACTTCAATGTTGAGATCCTTCCTGGTTTCGATAACGCTGGTAACCTTGAGGATATTCCATACTATTATGCAGCTGTTACAAATGGTGCAGACCTTCTTAAGGCTATTAGCGAGGGTCGTAAGATTATCGCACTTAACGACATCGTTGCAACTGTGGCTGATAAGAACTTCGAGGAGGGTACAACACGTGCAGGTGAGCAGCCTATCAACGCAGTAATCAACCTTAACGGTTTTACAATTACATTTGTAAACGACACAGACGAGCCACTTATTACAATCGCAGAGGGTAGCTCACTCACTATCGTAGACGAGGAGGGCACTGGTGCTATCGTAGTTCAGGGTACTGGTGTTGCTATTGAGAACAATGGTACAATCAACATCGAGGGTGGTGAGCTTAACGAAGGTGCTATTGTGAACAATGGCGAGGCTAACATCTCTGGTGGTAAGATTAACGAGGATGCTATCACTAACACTGCAAACGGTACAACCTCAATCACTGGTGGTGAGTTTACATATACTCCTGATGCTGACGAGGTAGGCGATGACTACGAGGTTAAGACGGATGAGAATGGTAAAATCACTATTGAGCGTAAGGATGATGTTGCCAAGATTGGCGAGGAGGGCTATACTTCTATCCAGAAGGCTGTTGCAGCAGCACAGAATGGCAATACTGTTCTATTTGTTGCAGATGTAGAGCAGGAGGATGGTGTTATTATTACAGATAAGAATATCACTATTGACTTGAATGACTATACATTCACAGTTTCTAATGGTGCAAATACCAATAATCGTAACTTCAAGGTTAACGGCTCATCTGTAGTAATCATCAAGAATGGTACTATGGTAGCAGCGGGCGACTACTCTTCTGGTGCTTATGGTACAGTTCGTACAGAGGGTACTGCAAATGTAACTTTGGATGATGTAATACTATATAACTATCGTGGTAATGGTCTAAATGTAAAGGCTTGTACTGGTACTACTGTTACTATTACTGATACTGAGGTTTACTCACAGTATGGTGGTGGTATTGAGTCTGCTGGTGGTACTATTGAGTTGACCAATGTTAAGGTTGAGCAGAAGGGTATGTACACTGCTCCTTATAACTCTATGGCTATCTCTGTAAATGGTGGCGGTACAGTGACTGTTAATAGCGGTACTTACTCAACTGAGTGCATCACAGCAGAGGAGGCTAACAATCAGGGTACATCACACGGCCCTTGGTGTGCCGGTGTTCTAAACTCTGGTGGTACACTTATCATCAAGGGTGGTACATTCTCAAATGACAACTTCGGTGAGAATACTCTTGCTGCTCATGCTCGTGGTTTGCTTCTTGCTGATACAGGTGCTAATATTCAGATTGAGGGTGGTACTTTCAACGCAGTAAAGGCGATTATTGATATGACAAACAACTTGGGCGATGCTTCAAGAAACCCATCTGCTACAATCTCAGGCGGTGATTTCTCTGCAGATCCACAGGTATCAGGTCTCTATGCGAGTCATCTTATCAAGGTGGCTGAGGGTTATGTTGTTGATGAGATTGACGGTAGATATCAAGTAGTAAAGGATGTAAAAGTTGCTAAGGTAGGCAACACAGAGTATCATAATATCGATGATGCTATCGCCGCTTGGACAAACAACACTACTCTAACATTGATATCAGATGTAACTCTTAACGATGTTATCACGCTTAACTCTACAGAGCATCATATTCTAGACCTTGCCACTTATACTTTGACTGCAGCAAGCGGAAAGAATGCTATTGAGATTACTCCTAAGGGTGCTGGTACGGCTGCAAGATCTTGTCTTACAATCAATGCTGATGCATCTGATCCAGGTTGCATTGAGGCGGGATCTAAGGCTTGTATATATTACAAAAAGACCGATGGTTCAAATGATCGTTTGATGGTAACTATCAATGGCGGTATCTATAACGGTACAATCTCTTCATCAAGTAATAATGGTGGTCAGGCTTGTCCATACTTTGTATTTAATGGCGGTGTATTTAACAAGTCTATCAACCTAACAAAAGCGATGCTTAAAGTTACTGGCGGTATTTTCCACGGAATGTTTAGTTGTACTGGAGACTCGACAGCACATCGTTTGATTTCTGGCGGTACATTCAAGTCGTTTACATTTATGACCGCAGATGCTGCTAATAAATTCTGTATCGGTACTGACAAGCAGACTTACAACGTAGGTTTGTATATCAACGACGAGGGTTATTTGGTTGTAGGTGGTCCAGTTATCACTGAGTTTGGCGATAAGTTTGCTGCTAAGGCAACTAATGCTACAAAGTGGAGCAGTTATTTGCAGTATAGTAGTGCTGCTGCTAATGGCTTGTACTACACAAATGCAGAGATGGCTATTGCGAAGCACGGCGAGGCTAATGTTGAACTTAAGTAATTAAGTTGGCATTGCGCAAATAGGAGTGGAGAGTGAATAAAATTCGCAAGCCTAAAACTACATCTTTTTATTCACTCTCTTAGGTTATGGGGGCTGACTAAGTTACTTTTTAGTCAGCCCCTTTTTGTAGCTATATTCCTTGACCTATCAAAGCGCGACAATATCTGCAACCGTAGCACCCTAAACAATATCAACAACCATCCGATAAACAGAAAAAATTACCGCCGAGTGTAAAAATGTTGCGCGGGCGTGAAACAAATATGACCCTTTGTGCGTATATAGGTCGATACAAAGGAATAGAAGTTGTAAGAATAGATAGATTTTTATGCGTCAATTAAAAATTACTAAGTCAATTACCAACCGTGAGAGTGCGTCGTTGGATAAGTATTTGCAGGAGATTGGTAAGGAGGAGCTTATCTCTGTTGAGGAGGAGGTAGAACTCGCCCAAAGAATTAAGAAGGGCGATAAGGAGGCTCTTGAGAAGCTTACCAAGGCAAACCTTCGTTTCGTGGTCTCTGTAGCTAAGCAGTATCAGAATCAGGGTCTTAGCCTCCCTGACCTTATCAACGAGGGTAACCTCGGTCTTATCAAGGCGGCTGAGAAGTTCGACGAGACTCGTGGTTTTAAGTTTATCTCATACGCCGTATGGTGGATTCGTCAGTCTATTCTTCAGGCTCTCGCTGAGCAGTCGCGTATCGTGCGCTTGCCACTTAACCAGGTGGGCTCGCTAAACAAGATTAACAAGGCATTCGCGCGCTTCGAGCAGGAGCACGAGCGTACACCATCTGCTGATGAGCTTGCTACCGAGCTTGAGCTACCAAAGGAGAAGGTTACCGACACCCTACGTGTGGCAGGTCGCCATATCTCTGTGGATGCACCATTCGCTGATGGCGAGGATAACTCTCTTCTCGATGTCCTTGTAAACACCGACTCTCCAAATGCCGACCGCGGTCTTATCAATGAGTCTCTCGCTACTGAGGTGGAGCGCGCCCTTGAGATTCTTACCGAGCGTGAGCGCGATATCATCCGCTACTTCTTCGGTATCGGTTGCTCTGAGATGACTCTCGAAGAGATTGGCGAGAAGTTCGACCTTACCCGTGAGCGTGTACGTCAGATTAAGGAGAAGGCTATTCGAAAGCTACGTCAGTCTTCAAGAAGCAAGCTACTTAAGTCCTACCTCGGATAATTTTCGATTTATATAGGGCATCTTCGTCCTATCTCAAAAAGCAAGAGACCTAAGGCTGTACTTCTTGTACTATCCTTAGGTCTCTTCTTTTGTGATATAACAAATCTGCTCCTCTAAAATCAAAAATTCGGTCGTGCTTCTAAATAAGCTGGAATCGTCCTTCTCGCAAGAAATTCGGTCGTGCGGCTTGGGGAAGGTGTGTGTGGTTAAAAGGCGCAGTCAGATGGGTTACGATGGGTATAGCGGTATCATCAATGAAAACATCTGAACTCATCTGAACCCATAGTAACTCACAAAACCTTTCACTTTTCAGTTTGTTTACTCCACAATCATATAGCTTGAAGCCCTGCCATTAGGGTAGATGCCGTCGATGCTGGTAATCTTTGCGGTAAGACGGTCGATATCATCGAGGCTCGATATTGGGCGATCGTTGATATGGGTAATGATATAGCCCTCTTTAACGCGGCAGCGCTCCAGCACGCCACCACTTGTAACTGAGGTTACCTGTACGCCACCACGTATATCTAACTTCTCGCATAGCTCCTGTGGCGCATTCTTGAGTTTAGCACCCAAAGCCTTAGCTAAATCAACATTCTCCTTCGCCAAAAGCGAGGTCTCGCCAGCACGGTTTTGGAGTGTTGCGGTGGTCTTTATGGTCTTCTCGCCACGACGCAACTCGATGTCGATGCTATCTCCTGGGCGGCGCTTGCCTATCTGCTCGAGGAATATCGCGGAGTCGTTGACCTCAGTGTCGTTGACCTTAGTGATAACATCGCCCTTGCGGATGCCTGCCTTTGATGCTGCACCATCCTCCACTACTGAGGCTACATAGATGCCTCCAATCTTGTCGATGCCAGTATGCTCGCCAGCATCGTCGATAAATTTCTGGTCTACAGGGCGGTATGATATTCCGAGTACTGCGCGCTGCACCACGCCAGACTCCTTAAGGTCGACCACAACCTTACGCACGATAGTCTCAGGCACGGCAAAGGAGTAGCCAACATAACTACCCGTAGAGGTCTTGATGATGGTATTGATGCCGACAAGCTCGCCGCGTGTATTTACCAGCGCACCGCCCGAGTTGCCAGGATTTACAGCCGCATCGGTCTGGATAAAGGACTCGATACCTGTGTTGCCATCGATAGCACCTAACTGGCGCGCCTTAGCCGATACGATGCCGGCAGTAATGGTCGACTGGAGGTTCATAGGGTAGCCGATAGCGAGTACCCACTCGCCAAGGCGTAGATCGTCGGATGAACCAAAAGGTAGGGTGGGAAGACCCTCCGCCTCAATCTTTATAAGGGCGACATCCGTAGCAGGGTCGGTGCCTATAACCTTAGCATCGTAGGCTCTGCCATCGTGGAGCGTTACGCGTAGTTTTGTGGCGTTATTAACGACGTGGTTGTTGGTAACGATATATCCATCCTCAGAGATTATAACTCCCGAGCCTCCAGCCTCAGCCTCGCGTTGCATGCCGCCTTGTGGGTAGCCGAAGAACTCGAAAAATGGGTCGCGTGGCATGGCTCTACTCTCGACGGTTACCGTAGCGCGGATATTTACCACCGCCTTTACTGCATTCTCGGCAGCATACGTTAGGTCGGGATATTCGCCACGCACAACCTGTGAGGCGAACTGCGTATCTACGGCGTGGTTGGTGGAAAATGGCTGGTCGCTGATGGTTGCGATTTGCTCTGGATTATTGCTCACTTTGCTTGGTGTTGCTACGTATAGTGTAGCAATGCTTGTTACCGCAGACACCGCTACGATAGCAAGATAGGATAAAACATCTCTTTTCATAACACTCTAAAATTTTGTTCTCAAGAGTCGATGTTTCTTCAATAGGCAAAGCATTTTTTTAGTTATTACAAACAAATAACGCGCCACTTGGCGCGTTATTGCTATATATTCAAATGAGTAGTGAAAAATTAGTAATGAGTAATGATTTTCAAGTATGTATTTATCTGATAATAAAATGATTACTAATTACTAGTTACTAATTACTAATTTTCTAAAATGTATACCGTCTCTCCTTTGCGTTGCATACGGAAGGTCTCGCGGGCGTACTCCTCCATAAACTCAGGGTCGTGCTTTATGCGCTCGATAAAGATGCTGTCGGCCTCAATCTTGCGCTCCAACGTGGCAATCTTACGCTCCACCTCGCGACGATTTGACCCTGTGCGGAACATATTGCCCAAGGTGCTGATGGTTACAAAGATAGTACATATGGCGATAACCACTGTCAGCGTAACCCAGAAGATATTGATATATCTCTGCTGTTTGCTATTTGCTCCGTTCTGCTTAGCCATTATGGTATATGCATAAACTTATGTGTCTGGATGGAGATGTTCCACTTAGGATTCTCCTTTACCCACTCCACCATCTCGCCGATGATGCTCTCATATACGCTCCACTCAGGTTGTACATAGAGCAGGCACTTTGAACTAACCTTTGTGCTGCACTCCACAGCCCACTCCAAATCCTCCTTCGTTTGCACGATAACCTTTAGCTCGTCAGCACGACGCAGTGCCTCACTAAGAGGTGGCATCTGTCGCTTTGGTGAGAGGCATATCCAGTCGAACTCGCCACTGATAGGGTTTGTACCCGAGGTCTCGAGGAAGATTTCAAGACCGCGTGAGTGTAGTTCGCGGGTAAGCATACCCAAAGGGTATAGAAGAGGCTCGCCACCAGTGATTACGATGGCTTGTGCCGAGCACGACGCTGCGCGCTCAACAATAGTCTCTATAGCTGTAGGTGGAAATATCTTAGGGTTCCAAGTGTACTTAGCATCGCACCAGCGGCAGCCTACATCGCAGCCACCGAGGCGTATGAAGTATGCTGGCTTACCTGAGTGGTAGCCCTCGCCTTGGATGGTGTAGAAATCCTCTACAAGAGGTAGCTTACGACCGCCCTCCAATAACTCCAAATCGGGATTAATCTTCATCTAAAACGTAAATATCCTTTAGGTTGCGACCTATCTGGTTGTAGTCGAGACCGTAGCCAACGATAAACTCATTGCCGATAGGCATCGCCACATAGTCGATATTGTACTCGTAGAGGAACTTCTCAGGCTTGAAGAATAGTGTGCAAATAGAGACACTTGCAGGATTACGCTCCTTAAGGTAGTCGAGCAAGTAGTTCATGCTATGGCCTGTCTCCACAATATCCTCAACAATAATAACATCCTTACCCTCGATATCGAAGTCGATGCCAAGATGCTGCTTGATTGAACCTGTAGACTGTGTGCCCTCGTATGATGAGATCTTAACGAAGGCAAGGCGACAGTCGAATGTGGTCTTACGCACAAGGTCGCTAAGGAAGAGGAAGGCGCCACTTAGCACACCAACAAAGATTGGGGTCTTGCCAGCATATCGCTCGTTAAGCTGGTCGGCAACACGCTGTACAGCCTTGTCAATCTCTTCGGCTGGAATCATCGTCTTGAAATGGCGATCTAACAACTTTATCTTATCCATATTACAATAAATTTCTTCAAAGATATATATTTTTTTTCAAAAGTTCAAAGTTACTCAACACGAACTCTGTCAAGAATGCCACTTAGGGCAGCGAGGATAACACCATAGTTTGTTATCGCAACACCTTGCTGTCGAGCACGTTCCACGCGACTAAGCACATGTTTACGGTTAAACATACAGGCTCCGCAGTGGATAACTAAATCATAGACGGTAAGGTCTTCAGGGTAGTCTGCGCCACCTACGATGTCGATTTTAAGCTCCTCGCCAAACTTCTTGCGTAGGATGCGTGGCAACTTCACCCTGCCAATATCCTCATTCTGAGGGGTGTGGGTGCACGCCTCGGCAATAAGTATGCGCGAGGTGGGCGTTAGTCGCTTAAGAGCGCGTACTCCCTCCATAAAGAGTGAAATATCGCCTTTATAACGAGCAAAGAGTATCGAAAATGAGGTTAGCACACTCGCCTCTGGCTTTAGTCGGTATACCTCTTCGAAGGCTTGGGAGTCGGTGATGATAAGCTCTGGTGGTGTATGTAGCGATGATAAAGCCTCAGCCATACGGTCTGGCGTACAGCATATAGGAATAGCACCCCTATCGAGTAGTTCACGGATGGTCTGCACCTGAGGCTGTATAAGGCGACCCTTAGGTGCCGATTTATCCTGTGGCATAACAAGAAGAACTCTATCGCCCGCCTTGCAGAAGCCTTCGGTTATAAGTCGCTCCTCAGCAGGGCGTATAGCAACTATCTCCTGCATAAGAGCCTCGATGCCTTCGCCCGTAAGTGCGCTAATAGGCAAAACCTTACGACCAAGACGCTCGCTAAGAGTCGATGCTAATCTCTGGAAGTCATCTATTCGGTCGATATGTGCAAGAGTAACCACAACAGGAATCTCTCTTACTCGACACTCCTCTATAATACGTTCCTCGGCACTTAACTCACTATCAGTAAGTAGTACCACTGCAATATCTGTCTTATCGAGAACTTTTGCTGTGCGCTGCACACGCTCACTACCAAGCGTTGTGTTATCGTCTAAGCCGGGTGTGTCGATGATTATCGCGGCGCCAAGACCATTAATCTCAATAGCCTTCTGCACGGGATCGGTAGTAGTGCCAGCAATAGGCGACACTATTGATAAATCCTGCCCCGTGATGCGGTTAACAAGTGTAGACTTGCCCGCATTACAGCGCCCGAAGACTGCGATATGGACTCGTTCAGATGTAGATACGCTCTGCATAACCCAATCAGTTAGAAACGAAAATCTCGCTTACCGTTAATAATCTCCTGAAGGTTGCGCTCGGTGATCTGGCGTACCTTATCCGACGGAATAACCTTTGTAAGACGGTCAATCATAAGTTTTCCTGCTACCTTAACCTTTGGTGAGGCGTAGTCCTCGAGGTACTCGGCAAGGGTCATAAGGGCATTTGGTGCGCAGCAGTTGCCAATAAGGCCACGCTTCGCAAGCGACATAAATCTGTCGCCCGTGCGACCCTCTCTATAGCAAGCGGTGCAGAAGCTTGGGATGTAGCCCAACTCCAACAACCAGCCTACAATATCGTCTAACGTGCGGTTATCCGAGATGTCGAACTGTGCCGAATCCTCAGCATCCTCGATGCCCTCAGCATAGCCACCAACGCTGGTCTTAGAGCCACCACTAAGCTGCGACACACCCACATCTAGGACCAACTCGCGTGAGCGCTGCGACTCGCGTGTCGATACAATCATACCAGTATATGGCACAGCAAGACGCAACACTGCTACAATACGACGGAAGACATCGTCGGTAACAGCATTTGGGAAGTCCTTAGGGTCGATATCATCGGCAGGACGAATACGAGGTACGCTGATGGTGTGAGGGCCTACGCCAAAGCGAGCCTCCAAGTGCTCGGCGTGCATCAAGATACCCACAACATCGTAGCGGTAGTTCGAGAGGCCGAACAATGCACCAACACCTACATCGTCGATACCACCGAGCATAGCTCTATCCATAGCCTCGGTATGGTACGCCCAGTCGCTCTTAGGACCAGTAGGATGTAGCTTCTCGTATGCCTTGCGGTCGTAGGTCTCCTCGAAGAGGATGTATGTGCCTATGCCCGCATCCTTTAGGCGGGTGTAGTTTTCTACTGTCGTAGCTGCAATATTTACGTTCACACGGCGTATAGCGCCGTTCTTATGGTGGATAGAGTAGATGGTGTCGATAGACTCTAAGACATACTCTATAGGGCTAAGCTTCGGATGCTCACCCGTCTCCAAGGCAAGGCGCTTGTGTCCCATATCCTGCAAGGCAATAACCTCACGACGTATCTCTTCCTGTGTGAGCTTACGGCGTGGGATGGTGCGGTTCTGTGCGTGGTAGGGGCAGTAGACACAGCCATTAACGCAGTGGTTAGAGAGATACAGCGGTGCAAACATCACGATACGGTTGCCATAGATGCGCTCCTTCAATCTGCGCGCAATGGCATACATGCGATCCTCTATCTCCTTGTCTTCCACCTCGATAAGCACCGCAGCTTCACGGTGCGAGATGCCATTTCCTTGCTCCGCCTTAAGAAGAATCTCCTCGATTAAGGTCTTGTCGGCACGATGCTCACGAGCATACTCCAGTGTGGCATGTATCTCGCCATCGTGGATAAACTCTTCGGCTCTCTCCGACTTAACGTTATATTCAATCATTGTTACTCTAACTCTCTTATGTTCAACTTATTCTATATGATAGTCACCTCTTGACCAGTCGATGTGATAGCCAATGGTGTTGAGTTCATTTTCAAGTGCCGATAGCCCTTCGGCAGCCTCCTTGCCCCACGAGGCCTTATTCTCATATATCGCATACTTTGCTCTCACGTCCGAAGGCGAGAGGTTGGGCATAACGACATTCGCACCCGATAGTATTCCCTCCAGGCGTCCGCGTGGTGTGAGCGACGCAAGGGCTGTGGTGGAGGGTATCAGTGCTGTTGGTAGCATAATTCTCACGATGGCAATAATCGCTAACGTGAGGTTTAGGTCGCCCGCAGGCTCGTTACCGAGTGGGGTAGCCTTATGTGGTAGGAAGGGACCTATGCCCACCATCTCGGGTTGCATACGCTCGATAAGAGCCAAATCCTCCACAAGATGCTCTATAGTCTGTCCCTTAACGCCTATCATCATCCCTAGTCCCACCTGATAATCGGCACGTTTAAGTGCCTCGGCACAGGATATGCGATGTGCAAGACCACGACCGTCGGGGTGTAGCGAGTCGTACAGCTCGGCATTTGCAGCTTCGTGGCGCAAGAGGTAGCGGTTAGCACCCGCACGCTTAAGGCGTATGTACGATACCTCGCTACGCTCACCCAACGAGAGCGTAATGGCGACATCAGGGTACTGGCTACGCATCTGGCAAATAAGCGTCTCCAACCACTCGTCGGAGTGTGTGCCATCCTCGCCACCTTGCAAGACGAAGGTGCGGAAACCGAGACGGTAACCCTCTTTACAACATTCGAGTACCTCCTCCTGCGTGAGCCTATATCGCTCGGCTGTGCGGTTGCTACGTCTAAGACCGCAGTATAGACAGTTGCAGCGACAGTAGCTCGATAGCTCGATAAGTCCACGTATATATATGCCAAGTCCGAACTGCTGGCGCGCAATTCGGACGGCATTATCACGAAGTAGTTGAAGCACGTTCAAGTCTTGGGTAGCACTTTTAAGCAACTCCCCCATATCAGAGGCATCAAGCCTTTTATCTCGAACTAAACGCTCAACTAATTCTCTCATTTAGTATAACTTAACGCTTCTGAAGCTCGGTATCGAAGGTCTTCTTACCACCAGCATCGTAGGCGGTGTGTACGCTTGGACCAGAGATACAGCCACCATCACATACCATCACCTCGATAAACTGTGCTGGAGCCTTACCAGTCTTGCCGTAAGCCTTCAACAAGCCCACATTCTTCTTATTAAGACCTGCAATCTGCAGTGTTGTGAAGTCGAGCTTACCGTTAACCAACTCCTTAACCGCAGCTGTAACACCACCATTCTCTGCAAAGCCGTGTGCTGAGCGACGTGATGCGCAATCTACTGGATGAATGTTAGCCTCGCCAAGCTCGATGTTCATACCGCCAAGGATAGCGTGTACCTCCTCGTAGGTAAGAACATAGTCAACCTTACCCTGTAAGTCCTCACGACGTGCCTCCTTACGCTTTGCGATACATGGTCCTACAAATACCAACTTAGCATTTGGATACTTATCGCGAGCGATGTCTGCGGTGTAGACCATTGGAGAGTATGTCGATGAGATATACTTCTGAAGCTCTGGAGCGTGCTTGCGTGCCATCTCCATATATGAAGGACAGCATGATGTAGTCATAAATGGCTGACCCTCCTCCATCTTCTCTGCGAACTCGTGTGTCTCCTTCTCTGTAGTAATCTCAGCACCACGTGCTACCTCGATAACATCCTTGAAACCGATAGCCTTGATAGCACCATATACCTGCTCTGTAGGTACGTTGTACTGCGAAAGGATTGATGGAGCAACCATAGCTACAACCTCCTCGCCACGACGGATAGCCTGCAAGATGTCAAATACCTGAGAAATCTCGAAGATAGCACCGAAAGGACAAGCGTTCATACACTTACCGCAGTAGATACACTTCGACTCGTCGATATGCTCAACACCGTACTCATCCTTAGAGATAGCGCCTACTGGGCAAGCCTCCTCACAAGGAACTGGGATGTAAACGATAGCGTGGTATGGACAAGCCGCATAACACTTACCGCAGCTGATACATACCTTGTGATTGATCTTACCCTGCGATGTGTCTGGGTCGAACTCGATAGCACCCTTAGGGCAGGCATGCTCACAAGCACGTGCTACACAGCCACGGCAAAGGTTTGTAATATCGTAGTTTGTGCGTACACATGAAGAGCAAGCCTCGTCGATAACGCACATAATGTTCTCCTTCATCTTGTCGCGGTCGAGGGCCATCTTAGCATAAGCCGATAGTGGCATAAGCTCGTCGCTCTCGTCGGTCATATCGTAGCCAAGAAGTGGCAAAGACTTGTACTTCCATACAGCGCGCTCCTTGTGGATACAGCAGCGACCACGCACCTGCGAGTTACGAGGACTAAATTCAATGGGTACTCTGTCGATTTTCTCAACCAACTCTCCCTCATCCCAGAGGCTTACAAGTTTTGTAAGAAGTCTCTGGCGCACAATCATTACGTTATTTTTAATTGCCATACGATAAATGTTGGGTTATCAATTGCGCAAAGATAAGAAAAATTTTCTAATTTTTCAATGAGGAGTTATTAAAAAAGGCATCCCAAACGGAATGCCTTTCTAACTTATCTGCTCTGATGACGACGCTGTTCGCGGTTGATGGTCATCTGATCCTGCTGCTGACGAAGTGCCTCCTCGTAGCGCTCCTGGAACTTAGACTTCTTCTTAGGCTTCTTAGCCATAAGCTTTGCGCGTACCTCCTCGTCGTTGGTTGTGCGACGTATCACAAACATAATAATCATTGTAAAGATCTGTGATAGGAAGTAGTAGTAGCATAAACCAGCAGAGAACTCGTTCATCACGCAGAGCATCATCAATGGCATGAAGTATACCATCATAAACTTCATCATACCAGCGCCTGGCTGACCCGCAGTAGTTGCAGACTGCTGCTGGTAGCTGATAAACGAGTAGCCAAACAATGCCAACGCCATAAGCAAGGCAAAGAGGCTGATATGGTCGCCATAGAATGGGATGTTGAATGGTAGCTGCACCACGCTATCGTATGTCGAGAGGTCATCTGCCCAAAGGAAGCCCTCACCACGAAGCTCGATACTTGCAGGGATAAAGCGGAACATAGCCCACAAAATAGGCATCTGGATAAGAAGTGGTAGACAACCACCCATAGGGCTAATGCCCACCTTCTGGTATAGCTCCATTGTAGCCTGCTGCTTCTTCATAGCATCCTCCTGCTTAGGATATTTCGCATTTATAGCCTCCAACTCAGGGCGTATAGCGCGCATCTTAGCTGTAGACATATAGCTCTTGTATGTAAGCGGTAGGATTACAGCCTTTACAAGGATGGTAAGGAGTAGGATGATAAGACCGAAGCCAAGACCGAGGTCGCGCAACCAGTGGAATACAGGGATTGTAACGACCTTGTTCCACCAACCGATAAGAGTACCACCCATTGGGATAACCTTCTCAAGCTCGCAATCACGACCCATAAACTCCACGTTCTTCATTACCTTATAGTCGTTAGGACCGTAGTAGAAGGCGAGGTTGTATAGTTCACGACCAGCTACGTGAGGAATGGCAATCTGTGCGTCGAACTCCTTAAGGTAGCCAGCGCTCTCGTTCTTAGCGCTCTTGAAGCTCATCGCAGCCTCCATAGGATACTCCGAAATAAGGGCTGATGAGAAGTACTGCTGCTTGAAGGCAACCCACTCTACGCCCTCCTCCTCTTCGCGCTCGCCATCGGCATCCAACTGCTCAACGTCGCCATCTGCGAAGTACTCGATGGTAGTAGCGATAGACTCATTCTTGAAGCTACGCTCGTTCTTGTTTGATTTGTTGTGCCATGTGAGTACAATCTCGTCGCGGTTGCTTAGCATCTGGTCGATGTTGTGCTGCTTAAGCGTAAAGTCGATGAGGTAGTCGCGGCTCTTGTCGCCAGTGCGATATACCGTATATATATATTCTACCCATGCATCGCGCTCGATGTTTAGGGTCATAGTAATCGTGGTGTGGTCCTCGAACTCTACAACATTAGGTGTAAAGAAGTAGTTGTTTGTATTGAGCATCTCGTTACCACGACGTAAGTTGATACCCATGCGCATAGACTCTGGGGTCATAAGCTTCACAAGCTCTGTGCGCTCGCCCTCAGCATAGCGGGTGTAATCGTTGAGTGTAACATCCACAATCTTACCACCGCGGTTATCGAAGGTTACGGTAAAGTAATCATTGGCTATCACCTCCTGTTTAACAACGCCTGTGCGTGCCGCATAGAGTGTAGCACCATGACGTGCCACCTCGACATTTGTTCTCTCCACCTCGGCAATAGAGTCGCGTGTGAAGCGCTCTTCCTCTGTCATTGCCTCTTCGAGCATACGCTCTGCCTCAGCCTCGGCTACACGCATCGCGCGCTCTGCCTGCTCAATCTTAGCCTTTTGGTTTACAATCTGCTGCTGCTCCTCCATTTCGTGGCTCTGGTAGAACGAGAATCCCACAAAGAGGGCTATCATCAGCACAATACCAATAATCGTGTTTTTATCCATTTCTTAACAGTTGTTTTTTCTATTTTAATGGGGACAATGGGGATTCTTGGTAAGCTGGGGATAATGGGGCTTTCCCCAGACTCCCCATAATACCCATTTTACACAGTTTCCACACAAACTATTTTACGTTCTACTCCTCAGTCTTATTCTCATCGCGATACTTCAATGCCTCCTGTACGAAGCGTACGAAGAGTGGATGAGGGTTGGCAGCTGTAGAGTGGTACTCTGGGTGGTACTGCGTACCCACAAACCAGCGGTGTTCAGGAATCTCCACAACCTCCACAAGACCAGTGTCTGGGTTTAGACCTACAGCCTTCATACCAGCCTTTTCGAAGTCGGCAAGATATGTGCTGTTAAACTCGTAGCGGTGGCGGTGGCGCTCCACGATATTCTCTGCACCGTATGCCTCGCGTACGTTAGAACCCTCTGCCAGGTGGCAAGGGTAGCCACCAAGACGCATTGTGCCGCCCTTAGCAGTAACCTTCTTCTGCTCCTCCATGAGGTCGATAACAGCATGCTTAGTCTGCGCCATCTCACTTGAGTTAGCATCGTCCCAGCCGATGACGTTGCGTGCGAACTCGATAACTGCGCACTGCATACCAAGACAGATACCGAAGAATGGTACGTTGTTCTCGCGGGCATAGCGCACAGCGACTAACTTACCCTCGATACCGCGATTACCGAAGCCAGGAGCAACCATAATTGCAGACATTGAGCCCAACTGCTCCTCGACATTCTCATTTGTGAGGTGCTCCGAGTTAACGTAGTGTAGCTTAACCTTAACCTCGTTCACTGCGCCAGCGTGGATGAATGATTCGCTGATAGATTTGTATGCATCAGGAAGCTCGGTATACTTACCAACAAGGGCGATGTCTACAACGCTCTTAGGGTTCTTTACACGCTCCACAAATGCCTCCCACTGAGCAAGATCTGGAGCCTGATTAGCCTCCAAACCAAGCTTTTCAAGGAGTACGCCATCGAGATTCTGGGCGTGCATGCGTAGTGGCACCTCGTAGATTGTAGGTACGTCGATAGACTCCACTACTGCCTCTGGAGCTACGTTGCAGAAGAGGGCAACCTTGCGTCGTACATCGTCGCCAAGTACATGCTCCGAGCGGAGTACCAATACATCTGGCTGAAGACCGTACGATAGCAACTCCTTAACAGAGTGCTGCGTAGGCTTAGTCTTAAGCTCGCCCGATGCTGCCATATATGGGATGAGTGTTAGGTGTACAAGAACGGTGTTCTGGTAGCCAAGCTGATAGCGGAGCTGACGTACAGACTCGATAAATGGCAATGACTCGATATCGCCTACAGTGCCTCCAATCTCGGTGATGATAACATCATACTTCTTTGTCGCACCGAGCAACTGCACACGACGCTTAATCTCGTCAGTGATGTGAGGGATAACCTGTACGGTCTTACCGAGGAACTCGCCACTGCGCTCCTTGTCGATAACACACTGGTAAATCTTACCTGTTGTTACGTTGTTGTTCTTAGTTGTCTGAATCGAGGTGAAACGCTCGTAGTGACCAAGGTCGAGATCGGTCTCTGTTCCGTCCTCGGTAACGTAGCACTCGCCATGCTCGTATGGGTTTAGTGTACCTGGGTCGACGTTGATATATGGGTCGAGCTTCTGAATGGTAACAGAGTAACCGCGAGCCTGTAGTAGGCGGGCGATAGATGCTGAGATAATACCCTTACCAAGTGATGATGCCACACCACCAGTAACGAATATGTACTTTGGTTTAGATAGTTTCATAACTGTATCTTGTTTTGTTTACTTTGCTTGACTATTTTGCCTCCTGCTCGTCGATAACGCGAATCTTCTCGATAACGCCTGCCATGTCGCTCTTAGCACGCTCAATCTTCTCGCGTACGTCAGCGATAAGGCTCTCGGCATTCTTCGATTTCGAGAAGAAACCGATATTGTTCTCCAAAAGAGCGATATCCTGCTCCATCTGGCGGAGTCTGTTGTATAGCTTCTCGCGCTCTGAGCGTAGCTGGTTGCCACCCTTCATATTCTGTACGCGCTCCTTAAAGCGATTCATCGAGCGGTCGCGCTCTGATGAGCGTAGGGTGGCGAACATGGCATCGACAATAGCCTTGTACTCCTTCTGCACGGCATCCTTCTGCTTGATAGGCACAAAGCCAATCTGGCTCCAGCGGCGCTGATACTCCTTGATAGCCTCGAAGCCTCCCTCCTTGATATTGGCCCCCTTCATCTCTTCGATAAGGGCGAGCTTTAGCTTAAGATTCTCTTCGTGTACGGAGTCTACTGATGAGAAGTGCTCAGCCTTACGCTCGAAGAACTTGTCGCATGCAGCACGGAAACGCTTCCAGATGGTGTCTGAGTGGCGGCGTGATACAGGACCTGCCTGCTTCCAGCGTGCCTGCAACGCAATAAGCTCGTCTGTAGCGTGCTTCCAATCCTCCGATGTAGATAACACCTCTGCCGCAGCACACAACTCCAATTTTACAGCGAGGTTATGCTCCATCTCGCTCTTAACACCAGCGTAGAACTCTCTCTTATGTTCGAAGAATTTGTCGCACGCAGCACGGAAACGCTCGTAGATACGGTTGTTCTCCTTTTTAGGTGCATAGCCGATTGTCTTCCAAATCTTCTGTATCTCAAGAAGCTCTTCGCTTGCCTTGTTCCAATCCTTGCGAGATACCATTGCACGTGTAGCCAAGACCTCGATCTTCTCGCAAAGCTCTGTCTTAAGGGCGAGATTCTTTGTCTGCTCATTTTTGAGACTCTCGAAATGCTCCTGATGGCGCTTGTTGATGCGGCTTGATGCCTCCTTAAAGCGCTCCCAAAGAGCCTCCTTGAACTCCATCGCTACTGGACCAGTTTCGCGCCACTCGTCGTGGAGCTTCTGAAGCTTGCGGAATGCCTCCACAATTTGTGTCTCGAGAGTTAGCTCCTCAGCCTGCTCGCATAGCGATAGTTTAGCCTCGTAGTTCTTCTTTAGGTCAAGGTCGCGAAGCTCGCGGTTGATCTTGATATAGTTGTAGAAGTTCTCGACGTGGAGGTTGTATGTCTCCCACAAATCCTTAACGCTCTGCTGTGGCACAAGGCCGATCTCCTTCCACTTGCTCTGTAGCTCGCGGAAACGGGTGAAAGTTGTACTTGTATCCTCGTCAGAGTTTATCAACTCCTTAAGCTCCTCGATAATCTGGAGCTTGAGTTTTAGGTTCTCCTCTTTGCTCGCCTCGAGTTCTGCGATATGACGGTCGCGCTCGTTGCGATATACTGCGAATAGCTCCTTGAAGCGCACTTCGTCATTGTCTACCGCTGGGGTAAACTCCTCCTCGCTGCCACCCTGCTCGATAAATGCTTTGCGCTCAGCTTCAACCTTTGCACGGTGCTGCTTATAGAAAGCAATCTTGATAGCCTCAACTACTGGGCGAAGCGTCTGCACTGGCTCGTTCTCGAGTCTCTTTGCGAGTAGCTCTACAAGCTCTGACTCGCTAAGATCTGCAAGAGAGTCATTGTGAGAAGCTGCCTCAGCCTCCTCCTCAGTCTCCTCGCCAATATCTAAGCCTGCCTCCTCAGCTGCGAGTGCTGCCTCCTCGTCGGCAAACTCTTCGGTCATAGCGTTGGTAGTGGTCTCGTTGTCGAGAGTCTGCTCCTCATTTGCTTCAATAATTGTAGTCTTCTGCGCATCTTCGGCAGTGTTGCCGACAGGCTCTGATAGAGCCGCAAGATTGTTCTTTTCAGTAGTCATCGTAGTATATGTTTTAGTTCTTCACGCTAACGTGCTAATATGCGCACTCGCGTAATTCGTGCAAATATAAGTATTAATTCCCTACTTTCAAACTCTTTGTGAATATTTATTCTTTTTAAGGCTAAAATGGTATGATTGGAGTATGTGATGTAAAGTTGAAATTTGGATGATATAACGTATTAGTTAAAGGTTAATAAGCACGCTCGGAAGAATAGAAAAATATCGCTATTTGGGGCGTTGTTTGGGTAAGTGGAAAAAAAGTTTGAAATTGGTTGGAAAGTTGGCTTAAAATTATTACCTTTGTGTGCTATTAGGTATAAACCTAACTTTCAGTCGAAACTTTGAAACAAACTAAATAATAATTGAAATGGTAATTTTGGTTCTTAATTGCGGTAGCTCTTCAATCAAGTATCAGGTGCTTGATGTTGTGGAGAATGCCCAGACGCTCTTGGCCAAGGGTCTTGTAGAGCGTATTGGTCTTGCTGAGGGTGACCTTACACACAAGCCTCAGGGTAAGGATAAGTACGAGGTTAAGTGTCCTATTCCAGATCACACTACTGGTATTCGTCTTGTTCTCGATGCTTTGACACACCCAGAGCATGGTGTTATCTCATCACTCGACGAGCTTAAGGCTGCAGGTCATCGTGTAGCTCACGGTGGCGAGTTCTTCACTGATAGCTGCCTTGTTGATGAGGATGTGAAGGCAAAGATTAAGTCTTTGTACTCTATCGCTCCACTTCACAACCCTGCAAACCTTGAGGGTATTCTCTCAATGGAGAAGGTGTTGCCAGGTATTAAGCAGGTAGCTGTTTTCGACACAGCATTCCACCACACTATCCCTGCAATCAACTATTTGTATGCTATTCCATACGAGTACTACGAGAAGTATCGCGTTAGAAAGTATGGTTTCCACGGTACAAGCCACAAGTTTGTTGCTCGCGTAGGTGCTGAGATGTTTGGTCTCGATTTCGAGAATGCGAAGATTGTTACTTGCCACATCGGTAATGGTGCTTCTGTTACAGCTGTTAAGAATGGTAAGTCATTCGATACATCTATGGGCTTTACTCCACTTGATGGTCTTGTGATGGGTACACGTGCTGGCTCTATGGATGTTGGTGCTGCAACATATATCGCAAGCAAGGAGGGTATGACATATGCTGAGCTCGATAATATGCTAAACAAGAAGTCGGGTGTTCAGGGTCTTACAGGTATCTCAAGCGATATGCGTGATATCGACGCTGCATACGATGAGGGTAACGAGCGCGCTATCATCGCTCGTGATATGTATGCTAACCGCATCAAGAAGTATATCGGTGAGTATGCTGCTGAGATGGGTGGCGTAGACCTTGTAATCTTCACTGGTGGTGTTGGTGAGAACTCTCCAGAGGTACGTGAGTATGCTCTTCAGGGCTTGGAGTTTATGGGTCTTGAGTTCGATGCTACTCGCAACCGTGGTAAGCGTGGCACAGACTATGAGATTAGCGCTGAGGGCTCACGCGTTAAGGCTGCGGTTATCTGCACCGATGAAGAGTTGGTAATTGCTAAGGATACTTTCCGCCTTGTAAAATAAAAGCCATCTGGTGGGCTACTTTGGCATCTCTCTCGATTTCCAAATCCTCATTTACGCCGAGTAAACTGCGGTTTGGTAATCTTCGAGGAGCTTCAAATTAGCCTCACCATACGACTTTTAAAGCTTTATGTATAGAAAATATCAACTAACAATAAAAACTTAAAACAACTATGATTAAGCATTTGGACGAACTCGTTGCTGCAGCTGTGGCACGTGGTAAGAAGAAGATGATCGTGGCATACGGTCAGGACACACACTCTATCGGTGCTACCGATATGGCTATCAAGGCAGGTCTTGCTGATGTTACCTTGGTTGGTGATCCAGAGGAGATTAAGAAGTCTTGCGAGGCTGAGGGTGTAGATATGAACCAGTACACTATCATCCCAGAGTCAGAGGATGTAAAGGCTGTTGAGATTGCAGTTAAGGCTGTTCACAATGGCGAGTACGACGTTTTGATGAAGGGTGTAGTTCCTACAGATAAATATATGCGTGGTATCTTGAACAAGGAGTGGGGTTTGTTGCCACAGGGTACTGTTCTTAGCCACGTTACTGTATTGGAGGTTCCAGCATACCACAAACTTCTTGTAGTTAGTGACGTAGCTGTTCTTCCATGCCCATCTTTGGAGCAGAAGAAGCAGATTGCTAAGTACCTTATCACTACAGCTAACAACCTTGGTATCGAGGAGCCTAAGGTTGCGCTTATCGCACCATCAGAGCAGCTTCTTCCAAAGGTTATAAGCTCTGTTGAGGCTAAGGAGCTCTCAGACCTTGGTCAGGCTGGCGAGTTGGGCAAGGGTCAGTTCCAGGGACCTTTGGCACTCGACGTTGCTATCGACGAGGAGAGCGTTAAGATTAAGAAGCTTACCGGTCCTGTTGCGGGCGATGCAGACTGCTTGTTGTTCCCTAACCTTGAGTCTGGTAACGTATTCTTCAAGGCTTGCTCTAAGTTTGGTGGTGCTGAGTTGGCAGCTATGGTTGCAGGTCCTACTGCTCCATGTGTGCTTACATCTCGTGGTGACTCAACTAAGACTAAGTTGTACTCTATCGCTTTGGCTTGCTTGTCAGCAAAATAATCTAACCATAAAGTGAACGTATAATTATGGCTTATAACATATTAACTATCAACCCAGGCTCTACATCTACAAAGGTGGCATTGTTTCAGGATATGGAGCAGGTTAAGGTTTTGAAGCTTAGCCACTCGGCAGAGGAGATTGCTCGCTTTGAGACTGTTGCCGACCAGCTTGATTGGCGTTTGGAGATTATCCTTGGCGAGCTTAAGGCTGCCGGCATCGAGCTTTCTTCTTTGGATGCTGTAATCGGTCGTGGTGGTCTTATGCGCCCTATCGAGGGTGGTGTTTACCGTGTTGGAGAGACTATGATTGCAGACCTTAGCGCACCTAAGCGTCAGCATGCCAGCAACCTCGGAGCTTTGATTGCACGTCGTATCGCTGATGAGGCAGGCGTTGAGGCATATATCGCAGATCCTGTTGTTGTTGACGAGTTGCAGGATATGGCGCGTGTGAGCGGTCTTAAGGAGCTTCCACGTCGCTCTATCTTCCATGCTTTGAACCAGAAGGCCATCGCACGTCGTTATGCTAAGGAGGTAGGTCGTCCTTACGAGGAGCTTAACCTTGTAGTTGTACACATGGGCGGTGGTATCTCTGTGTCAGCGCACTGTCAGGGTCGTGTTATCGACACTAACAATGCCCTTGATGGCGATGGCCCAATCGCACCAGAGCGCGCAGGTACTCTTCCTGCTGGCGATCTCGTAGACCTCTGCTTCTCAGGCAAGTACGAGAAGGCTGAGATTAAGAAGCTTCTTGCAGGTAAGGGTGGTCTTGTAGACCATGTGAACTGCAACAATGTTCAGGAGCTTAACGAGGTTCGTGCCGCTGCAGGTGATAAGGAGGCACGCTTTATGCTCGACACTATGTCATACTCTATCGCTAAGTTTATCGGCGAGATGGCGGTTGTATTGAAGGGTAAGGTTGATGCAATCCTTCTTACTGGAGGTATTGCTTGGAACGACTGCGTTAACGACATCATCGTTGACTACTGCAAGTTCCTTGCACCTATTAAGATCTACCCAGGCGAGAATGAGCTTGAGTCTCTTGCTGAGAACGCTCTAAGAGTACTTAAGGGCGAGACAGCAGCCAAGGAGTATTAATAAAGTTGCCTGTTCGGCTCTTTTGGCATCTGCCTTGTCAGCCAAATGCTCATTTACGCTTCAGTAAACTCCGCTTTGTCTGACTGCGAGCAGCTTCAAAATAGCCACAACATCTAACTTTATCCCCTATATAAAGTAAATTTTATAGGATGAAAATTTTGATTATCAACGGGGCGAACCTCAATCTTTTGGGGCGTCGTCAACCTGAGATATACGGTCGTGAGAGCTTCGAGGACTACCTCGAGGCTCTTCGCGCACGTTACTCAGAGCATACCATCGACTATTTCCAGTCAAATATAGAGGGCAAGATTGTCGATGCCTTACAGCGCACAGATGGTGTCTATGACGCTGTGGTGCTTAATGCTGGGGGATACACCCATACATCGGTAGTAATACGCGACGCTATTGCTGCTATCGCAACACCCGTTGTGGAGGTGCATATCTCCTCTATCCTCGCACGCGAGGAGTTTCGCCATGTGTCGCTTATCGCTCCTGTGGTGCGTGGCTCGATTATGGGCTTTGGTATGGAGTCCTATCGTCTTGCTGTGGAGTATATCATCGGTTAGCGTATGGCTGAGAGAGGGTTGGAGAGCAAGGTCGCATCGGGCATAGCGTGGAGTTTCTCGGAAAAGTTTCTCACGATGCTTATACAGATGGTCGTTAGTATCATCGTGGCGCGCCAGCTTATGCCAGAGGACTTTGGCATTATGGCGATTTTGACCTTCTTTACATCCGTAGCCTTAGCCATTGTGGATAGTGGCTTTTCGCAGACCCTTATTCGCAAGCAAAATCCCTCGGATGAGGAGTATAAATCTGTTCTTGGCTTCAACGTCTCCGTCTCGCTAATTCTATATGTTGTACTGCTAGTTGTAACCCCCTCTATCGCCAATTTCTACGGTCATAGCGTGATTGCGAAGATCGCACCAGTCTTATTCTTGGTGTTACCGATAAACTCACTATGCGTGGTGCAGACGGTGATGTTTACTAAGGAGTTTCGCTTTGCTCTGCTCTCAAAAATAGTATTTCTATCGTCGCTTATAAGCGGTGTCGTGGCTGTCGTGATGGCAGTCGCTGGGTGTGGAATATGGTCTTTGGTAGCGCAGCGACTCTTGATGATGGGTATTAAGGCTATTGCCTTTTGGGCGATACGTCGTTGGCGCACAGATGCCCGCTTTAGCATCGCTACTATAAGGACGATGATGCCCTTTAGTTTGCGTTTGCTTGCTACCGATCTGATTGCCTCTATATATAATAATGTAGCGCAGCTCTTTATCGGTAAGATGCACTCCACAACGACATTGGGCTATTACTCTCAAGCACAAAAGCTCAAAGACTTACCCGTGACCTCTACCGTGCAGGCGGTGCAGGGCGTTACCTATCCTGCGCTCTCGGAGCTAAACGACAATGATGCTAAATTTGGTGATGGCTACGAGCGTATTGTGCGTATGTTGGGCTTTGTAACCTTCCCTGTGATGCTTGGCTTTGTGGCTATTGCCGAGGATATGTTTATGCTATTGTTAGGAGAGAAATGGATGCCTACAGTGCCATACTTCGAGGTCTTGGCGCTCTCGGGTCTGTTCTATCCTTTGGCTGTTGTAGCCTATAATGTGTTGAAGGTGCGAAGCGACGGACGTATTATTATTCGCTTGGAGGTCGTGAAGCGCATTATAATGACTGCCGTACTCTGCTATACCATACCGCGTGGCGTTATGGCTGTGGCGTGGGGTATGACACTTATGGCTGCAGTGGAGTTCTTGCTCAACACCTCTGTTGCGGTGCGCCTTGCTAAGATTGGTGTTATACGCCTTGTGGGAGCGCTATTACCATCGTTTATTATTGCTGTAGCGATGTACTTCGCCATTATGTTGATTATGCCCTATATCGCAGATATGGGCGTTGCTCTGCGCCTTGTGTGCGAGATTCTATGCGGTGGCGTAGTCTATCTATTGTTGGCACTTATCTTCCGCCTAAAGGCTCTGAAAGAGAGTGTGCAGCTACTACGCTCTATGCTCACTAAAAGTGCGTAAAGCCCTTTAATTCCAACTCTGTGGGCTTTCCGCCCTCAAGCCACTCTACATACTCCGTATCGGTAATCTCGCCAATCTTGGTGAGAGTAGTTCCCGTAGCCTCATATAGCGCCTTTGCAAGGTGTTCTACGCTTTCGGGGGCAACGGTAAGGAGTAATTCATAATCCTCGCCACCGGTTGTGGCGTAGCGTATATCGTAGTCTGTAGGGATGTTGCTTAACTCGATGCGGGCTCCCACCTTCGAGAGCTCCATTATGTGGTTTATATCAGACGCGATACCATCCGATATATCCATCATTGCATGTACCTCCTCGCGAGTGCCTAAAAATGCCCCTTCTGCTGTGCGAGCTTGCGCTCTGCGGTGAGCCTTGGCGGCTACGGTGTTAAGGTCGCCAAACATAATGTCCACAAGACCCTTTGACGATATTCCGAGCTTGCCAGTTACACATATGGCATCGCCTACCTTAGCATCACTTCGGCGCTTGATGTTGGCTAATGGGGCACGACCTATAGCCACCACATTTATCGCAATCTTGTCGCGTGAGGCTGTGGTGTCGCCACCAACCAATGCTATGCCCTCTCGCTCGGATGCTTCGTAGTAGCCACTCATAAATTGTTGCGCCCACTCGCCCTGTGCTGATTCTGGAATGGCGATGCTTAGGAGTGTGGCTACGGGCTTAGCTCCCATAGCTGCTACATCCGAGATATTCACCATAAGGCTCTTTTCGCCCACCTCCTCAGCCGAGGATGCCCCTCTAAGGAAGTGTATATCCTCGATAAGCATATCTGTAGTCATCACCAACGCCTCGTCGCCTATAGGCAACACCGTGCAGTCATCACCAATAGGCTCAAATCCCGAGTGGGGTAGCGCGCCAAACATTGTGGCTATGTCGCCGATAAATCCAAATTCGCTCTTTTTCATAGCGCAAAGGTAGTAAAAGAGAGAGAGTGAATAAAAAGTGTATTTTGTCGTTACGCTTGCCCTCAAAATGCTCATTTACGCTCAGTAAACTCCGCTTTTTCGGGCTTCGCAAGCCTAAAACTACATCTTTTTATTCACTCTCTTAGGTTATGGGGGCTGGCTAAGTTACTTTTTAGTCAGCCCCTCTTAATAAATATATGTAATATCGTTAGATCTGGAAACGATATGCTGCGCGTACGGTGTAGCGCTTACTCTTGTATGGCTCAAGACAAACAACGCTATCCTCCATAAAGGCGATAAGTTCTATAGAATCGTAAGCAGTCTCGTTAGAAGACCAGTAGTATGTCTCAACGAAAGGCATACCTCCATTATTTGTGAGGATCTTGTTGTACTTCTCAACACTTGGGTTGTTAAATTTGTGTGTGCCCTCAGAGATAGCATCCCACATCCACTGCAACTCAGTAGATGATGGCATAAACCAGCCATCGCCGTGCTCCATACACCACTTAAATGCAGGGTAGTTGTTGATGTCGCGAACACCACCATCAGCCTTAGAGTACTGTGGATCAAATGGATCGTAGGTATTCCAAGAGCCCTTAGAGCTAACGCAATTGCACATCACGTTCTCAGTAGACCACTGCAAATCTGCCTCATCCAAAGAGCATAGATATACCCAGTTGTTGCCAGAGTTATCACTCTTGATGGCGTAGATCATACCCTTAGTACCGTCAACATCGTAAATCTGACCAATCTCATACTGACCTGCGACAGCTGGATCGTAAGCATCGATGCTGATGGTGTTAGAACGTGTGTTATTATATAGGGCATAGATGTTGTATGTGCCAGGTGTGGTTGATGTGAACTCTCCACCCTCGATTACACTGCCAGTTGTAGTCTGGATTGTACAAGAGGTGGTTACATCATCCTCGCCATACAATACGGTGAAGACCGCCTTATCCTCGCCATCAGCCTTAATACGCATCTTTGAAGCCTTGATAGTCAAGTTCTTCTGAGGTACTGCTGTAGCATTGATAAGTAGCTCATTAGATGTGTACTCACCATACTGCGCAACGAATGTATAGCCACCAATTGTCTCGGTAGAGAATGTCGCACCCTGAATAGGCTCGTTAGAAGCGATATTTGTGATAGTGCTCTCAGCAGTCACATCTTCACCACCCAAGGTTACGGTGAATGTTACAATATCTTCGCCATCGGCAACGATGTCCTGCTTATCAGCCGAAAGTAGCAATACAGGCGTTGTAGGCTCTGTAGCTGTCACCTTGAACGCGTCAGAGCTCTTGTTACCGTAAACCGCCTTAAAGAGGTAGTCGCCCGCTACAGTAGTAGTGAAGGTGTTGTTGTTAACGATAGAGTTGTTCTTAAGGCAAATGATCATAATATCATCGTTTGCCTCGCCATTAACCAATGCAGTGAAAGTTACCGCCTCAATGCCATCGGCAACAATTTCGCTCTTATCGCCGGTCAAAGTGATGCTAACCTCGCCACCACCCTCTATGCCCTCGCTTGGCTCGTCGCACGCGGTGAAACCGAGTGCGAGAGCTGCGATAGCAAATATCTGAAATAATCTCTTCATAATCTATGAATGCTATATGTTACTGAAACATCTCAGGTGTTACGCGAACAGCGTGCTGTGTGCGAGTACCCTCTGCGTTCTCAGCCTCGAAGAAGAAGACATAATCAGCTGCACCCTCGCTTGAGAATGAGATAACGCAACCAGCATCTGTCTTTGCCTGAGCAAGAGTCTCGTCATTTACAGGGTATAGCCAGCAGAATGCACGGATAGAGTTCCAGTCTGATGGATCCCAATATTTGCCGAATGTAGAGTCGCTCCAAATATTTGCACCCTTAGATAGCATTACTGTAGAGGCATCAACCTTGATGTTGAACATAATGTTGTATCCAGCGAAGCCAGAACTCTCGATGATAGGCTCTGATATCTCAAGTACTGGTGCTGCGCTGCTTGCCTCAATAGTCTTAAACTCTACTGCTATGTAGTTGTAGTCGTAGATCTCGGTTGGGTCAGAGTTTGTAGGGTCAACGTAGAACAATACAACTACATACTCTGTATTAGGACGAAGCGTCTCGTAAGCGTAGATTGTGTTTGAACCTACCTTACCAAGCTTATCTGTCTGAATCATAGCACCGAAGTCGTAACCCTGCGCAACAGCGATGTTGTTAAGACCGAAGCAGCTACGCATTACGATATTCTGACGAGGCTCAGTAGCTAAAGTCTCATCATATGAAGCCTTAGTCCATACGTAGTATGTCCAGTGTGCACTCTCACCACGAACAGGAGTTACATCAAGAGAGAATGATGTGTTTGTAGTGGTAAGGTTTGCTGTGATAAACATAGAGTCTGGGTCAACAGCTGGAGCATCTGGAGTCTCGAACTCGTACTTGAAGAGCTTTGTGCTAACCACCTTGTCGTACATATCTTGCCAGTTCTCATAGTTGAAGGCAATAGCTACATAATCCATAGCTGGGTGGAGTGTCCAAGTCTTATTCTGTGTGCCAGAAGTGATGTAATCTGCGCTGTTAGGGTTCTCGCAGATGTATTTCAAAGTCTCGTAGTCGTTGTTGTAGATGCTCCAAGAGTCAAGCTCCATCTTAGGGATGACGCGGAAGTAGTAGCGGTTAGCACCATTAGGCGTTACAATTACCTGAGCCGAGTTTGAAGTGATATTCTTAACATCGATAGTGATGTTGAACTCGCTTGATGGAAGCACTACACCAGCCTCATCAGTAGTAAACTCCTTGCGAGTAGCCTTCTGGGTCTCAGTGATAGCAAATGCTACAACAGTGTAAGATGTGCTTGCTGCCAAACCGCTCTTTGCAACTGGCTGTACACCCTTGCGCACCTTATGCTCGCCAGAGAGTACCCACTCGTCGATAAGCTCTGAATCGTTCATTCCCTCGATATCTGCAGTAGCAACGATATCTGCGTAGTAGTTCGCATTCATATCAGATGGAGTGATAACCACCTCGATAGATGAGGAGTTTACATTTGACTCAACGATGTTGAAGCTAATACCAGCCTTGCCACCATCAGTAGGCTCCTCATTGCCGCAGCTCACAGCAAACAATGCTACAAGCGCAATGCTGAAAATTGATAGGATTTTTTTCATTAGGTAAAAATAGTTAAATAGTTAATATTATTAAATTTCAATCTCTCTTTAGGGTATATACACCCCTGCGCAAAGATAATAAATTATTCCTATGAAGACAATATGACTAATAAATAAAGTCATAAAACACATAAATATTTAATAAAATTTGCATTTTCATCTACTTTTTATTAACTTTGTATCGTAAACTAAGAACGATAGTCTATTTTTGTAGACAAATAGATCACTTCATAAACAGGCTAAATGATGAATAGTAAGACTCAGCGACTCTCAATAATTAGAAAGATTATTCGCTCAGAGTATATCTCTTCTCAGGAGGAACTTATAGCTCGTCTTGAGGAGTGTGGTGTGCAGGTAACACAATCTACTCTTTCGCGCGATTTGAAATTTATGCAGGTTGCTAAAGTCCCTCACAAAGAGAAGGGTTATGTCTATGTGCTACCTAACAGCACTATTGCCGACCACCAGATATCTACAAATATCTCAGATAACATCACGCAAATAGCCTTTTCTGGCAATATGTGTGTTATTACCACAAAACCAGGTTACGCAAGTGCTATCTCTGTGCCTATCGATAGCAAAGGTATTCCAGAAATTCTCGGTAGCATCGCTGGCGACAACACTATTCTTCTCGTTCTCCGTGAAGATTTCAGTAAGTCAAAGTTGATGGCGGAGTTAACTATGTTGTTCCCATCACTTGCCAACTTGTAATTTCTTGTGATAAGGGGCACATCTTCGACTCTTCAGTCAAACTGGCGAATGGGAAATACGCTTAGTATGTCCCATCCGCCATTTTTCGTGTCAGAGCCAAATCTGACCCCTTCTGACAAGAAATTTCTCGTGATAAGGGGTCATCTTCGGCACCAAGCTCATTGTCCCGAATGGGGATGTACACCAAGTACACCCCCATCCGTGTCAATTTCGACTTGGCACCAAATCTAACCTCTTCTGACAAGAAATTGGGTCGTGGGGCTTGGGAAGAGGTGGTTTATTAAAAGGCTCGAGCTTTCTTAAAAGGGACAAAAGCGTCCAAAAGGGGACCAAAGGGACTTTCATATTAGGGACCCTACTTTTACCCTTTAGTACATTTTAAGACCCTTTTTGCCCTTTTACTACCCTTGGGTTCCTTTGTCTATAGCGCACTACACCTTCAAGTTTTTACTTCAAAAAAAGGAGTTTAGCGCATGCTAAACTCCTTTAAAAATCTATTACAGATTGCCGCTATCGCTTTACGATAACTCTGTGGGTTGTTGTATTGCGGGTAGTGGCGCGAGTGTTGACATAATTGAAGAACTCCTCTGCAGGAGAGCACATATCCTTAGAGAGTAGGAATGACTCGCCATAGTAGATAGGGCTGAGGTTACCATTCTCATCCTCCGCAATACCTGCGAAGAAGAATTTATCGTCGTCGCTATAAGAGTAGTACATATCTGCCAACTCACGAGTAGAGGTTGGGTCATACATGAGAAGGTCCTCAAGGAATGCCTCGGCGCTATACTCAAACTTCATCCACTCTTCGTACCACCAGAAGTATACATTATCGGTAGGTGATGAGGTTGTTACATCTACAACTGCCACACACTCGCATTCTGCAAGAGCGCTCGAGTAGCTCTTATCCAATGCAATAATCTCCTGAACATCAAATAGCTTTACAATCTCGATATTCTCGATAGAGATTTTGCCTGGGTCAGCCTTAGCAGTTGTAAAGTCATGGCGGAAGAGTTCGGTAGTAGGGAGGTTGTTCTCTACACCGAATGCCAAGATTACATACTCCGACTCTGGCATAAATGGGAATATCTTCTCGCTAAACGCGCCCTTGAATATTGAAGGCTCATAGTACTCCATAATGGTCAACATCTGCTCATACACATCCTCGATAGGTGGCACCTGATTTTTACCAAGTAACAAGCACGCATAGCTCTCGTTGTTGTTTGATGGTGTAACGGCAAGTTGTGCGTAGTATGGAGTGATATCGGTAACCGCGATATCGATTGTAAGATCGCTGGTTTTAACGTCTCCTGTGCTGAAATATTTTGTTGTTGGAAGCGATGCAATAATCGGAGTCTTGTCAGAGCTAAGTGTAAAAACAAGAACTACATATCTCTTATTTGGCTCCAAGCGCTCGGTAAATGTTACCTTACCCTTCTGGCACAACTGCGATACTGATGTACCCTCATCCATCTTCTCCGTGATTTCATCAAGGAGACCATTGCGGTAGTAAGATATATAGTCCTCGTTGAACTCCATACCCTCATGTAGGTAGTATCTATCTGTCTCAGGTACAATGTACGAATAGTAGTAGCCATTATAGCTCTTAGGGTCAATATCGATTGTCGCTATGTTGCCTGCAACGTTAACGTCGATAGCATACTCTACCTCCACTAACTCTGGAGCGGTGGTTGAGATCTCGGTGTAGCAAATCTCCGTTGTAGCTTCGTAGAAGTCGCCATCAAACTCCACACCATAGCAGTATACTACATACTCAGTGCCTGGGTATAGGTTGACAGCGCCATAGCCAACCTTGTCGCCCTTAACGAGCCAGCCGACAGCCGACAAGAACTCGCGAACGCCCATATTATACTCCTCAGCAAGCTGTGTGAAGTAGATATAGTCATCCTCTAACAACTCTTCGCGGGTGTCGATTTGGTTACGTACGAAGTGCTTTTTCTCGCAGAGGAAAACGATATACTCCTGCTCCTCGTTCTGAGGCATAATATTGACCTTAAGCGAACGATGATCCGAAACAACGCCACTAAACTTAAATGCCTTTTGCTCAGGCTTTGGTCCAGGTGTTGTAGAGGTGTTATCTGTACAAGCAAATAGCATCATTGTAGCTACGAGTGCGATAACCTTTGTTACTAAAGTAAAGTTCTTAATTTTCATCTATATTCTGTTTTAGTTGGTCTATTTGCGGGCAAATATACAAATATAATCTAAAATCTCGGTAATTTGTGTAGTTATTTACAAGGGTATAGGTGCATATTTTAAGGTTTTGGAGAACAACGACACGTATTTTTTCATAATTTTGTACTCTGAGTAGTGTGCATTAATCAAAACGATATGCCCAACACCCATGTAAAAACGCTAACAAAACTATAATATGAGGGAGAACTACGCAGCACAGATTGCTAAGAGTACAACCGAACTTTTCGATTATATCTCGCAGCGTACAACCGAGGAGCAATTGCAGCGCATTATAGCGTCGTACCACTTTGCAGCTGAGGCTCATAAGAGTCAGCTACGACGTAGTGGCGAGCCATATATCACCCACCCTATAGCGGTGGCATCTATCCTTGCTCGCGAGTTGGAGATGACAGATAATACCGTTATCACAGCCTTTCTGCACGATGTGGTGGAGGATACCGACCACACTGTAGGGGAGATTCGCGAACTCTTTGGTGATGATGTTGCCTTCCTTGTAGATACGGTAACTAAGCGCAAAAAGGATAGCTATCAGCACTCTAAGCAGGTTGATAATTATCGTCAGATTTTGGAGTCTGTACACTACGATATTCGCGCCTTATTGATAAAACTCGCCGACCGCCTGCATAATATGCGTACGTTGGAGAGTATGCGCCCAGATAAGCAGATGAAGATTGCTGGAGAGACAGATTACTTCTACGCACCTCTTGCCAATCGCTTGGGTCTCTACCATATTAAGACAGAGTTGGAGAATCTGTCGTTCCGCTATCGTTGTCCGCGCGACTTTGCTGAGGTGGAGGAGCGTCTAAACGAGGAGCGCGAGTTGGAGCGTGAGCAACTCGATATTTTTACTACAAAGATTAAGGAGGTGCTTGCAGATGCAGGTTATGATGTCCGTATCGAGATTCGCTACCGTGAGCCATATAGCGTATGGCGTAAGATAAAATCGAAGGGTAGTGATATTAAGCATATCGACGGTAAACACTATATCCGCATCATCTATCCTAATCCTCAGGATGTTAGCGAGAAGGCGATGAGCCTCAAGATATACTCTGTGCTTACGGATCACTTTAAGGAGAAGCCTGGGAGCTTGTGTAACTATATCGACACGCCAAAGGAGAATGGCTATCAGAGCTTTCATGTAAAGCTCCTATGTCAGCAGGGTGGCTGGGAAGAGGTGCATATCTCTTCGGAGCGTATGGTGCGTAATTCGCGTCTCGGCTGTGTGGCGGAGAGCAGCGAGGCTAATGTGGCGTTGTGGCTCGATAAGTTTAAATCGATACTTCAGGAGGTGGCACACGACAACCACGATATTGCCTTTATGGAAGGTGTTACATCGACCTTTTATAACGATGATATTATGGTATTTACGCCTAAGGGGCGCGGTGTAATCCTTCCGAAGGGTGCTACAGCCTTGGACTTTGCCTTTGAGATACATAGCAAGATTGGTGAGAAGGCGGTATATGCGCGAATTAATGGTAAACTAATGTCGTTACGCACGGTGTTGCGTCGTGGCGATAGAGTGGAGATTGGTACAGCCGAAGATGCTAAGCCACATCCCGACTGGCTCGACCATGTATATACCTTCCGTGTGAAGAGATACCTCAAGGGCTACTTCGCCAACCTCCCACGTTTGGAGTATGAGCGATGCCCACATTGCCATCCACTACCCGAGGATGAGGTTATAGGATTTGTAAAGAGTGATGGTAACACCGTGCTACATAAGCGTTACTGTCCAGATATTATCCGTCTTGCTTCGGAGTATGGCGACTCCATTGTGGCGGCTACGTTCGATGCTAACCCTGCGTTTCTTTATCCTGTGAAGATTCGTGTGCAGGGTATCGACCGCTACCACCTTATGATTGATCTTATCGACTGCATTACCAATGAGTTGCATCTAACAATGACCTCGCTTGCAACCGAGAATATCGACCGCATTGCGATATGTAATATCGAGTTTATGGTGCAGTCAGTTAGTGAGTTGCAGAGGGTTGTGCGCAGCATTTCGGCAATTGATGGTATCGACGAGGTATCGCATATTGAAATGTAAACCAGACAAAACATAGCATAAATTAATGATGACGATGAAAAAACTTTCAATTATTGTTGCATTGGCTCTCTTTGTGGTAGCCTGTGTGAGTGACCCTACAGGGGAGTTGCCTGCGAAGACGACTTCGAAGAGTAAGATTGTCAATGTGAATGCCGAGCCTGCACAAGGATTCTTGATGGTGCGCCTTGAGGAGGGTGTTGGTGCTGATGTGTTTAACGAGATTTTGGATATCGCGGTTGAGGCAGATGTGCTCTATCCTCGTTCTGAGACTCGCGCTAAGAGTTCGTTTGATGCTTGGTATCTGCTTAAGTTCGATGAGAAGGCAGATGTGCGAGCAGTTGCGGAGTGCCTTGCTGAGGATTCTCGCGTGGTGAAGATTGAGTATAGCATCTACATCCAGCGTCCATCGTATAAGCGTGTGGAGGTTGCGGCAAATCGTCCAGAGCCTACACGTGCGTCAAACTTGCCATTCAACGATCCTGAGTTGGAGTATATGTGGCACTACTATAACGATGGTAGCATTAGCTCTACAGCTAAGGCGGGTGCAGATATCAATGTGCTCAATGCTTGGAAGTATTGTACTGGTGATAGCCGTGTTATCGTAGCTGTTATCGATGGTGGTGTGATGTATAATCATCGCGATTTGGCTGATAATATGTGGGTTAACGAGGCTGAGAAAAATGGTAAGAGTGGTACAGATGATGATGGTAATGGCTATGTAGATGATATCTACGGCTATAACTTTGTCTCTGATTCAGGGAAGGTTACTGCCGACTCGCACGGTACTCACGTTGCGGGTACTATCTCGGCTGTGAATAACAATGGTTTCTCGACTTGCGGTATTGCTGGTGGTACTGGTAATAAGGATGGCGTACGCATTATGTCGTTGCAGATTTTCGAGGGTGAGAATGGTTGTTACTCTCACCAGATAGCTCGCGCATTTAAGTATGCTGCGGATAATGGTGCTGTCTTGGCAAATAACTCTTGGGGTTACGAACCAGGTTTATACGTTTCGGATAACGAGTTTGAGCGTTGGGATAGCGAGATTAAAAATGCTGTTGACTACTTCGAGACTAATGCCAAGTTGGAGGGAGTTATCGATGGCGGTGTAGTTCTCTTTGCTGCTGGTAATGAGGAGTATAGCGAGGGTATCTACCCAGGTGCCTATAACAAGTATATCTGTGTGTCGGCGATGACCTCAAACTATACGGCGGCAATTTATACTAACTATGGTCCAGGTGTAAATATCTGTGCTCCTGGTGGTGAGGATAGCACAGCGTGGTACGAACTAATTTCATCTACCTCGGTAGAGTATGCTAATAGCGAGGGCTACGAATATATGGCGGGAACATCTATGGCAACGCCTCATGTAACGGGTTGTGCAGCTCTTGCTATTTCATACGCGGCAAAGACGGGCAAAAAGCTGACATCAAGCCAATTGAAGAACCTTATTCTTACATCAGTACATGATGTAAACCAATATCAGACAGGCACAAAGAGTATATTTAATTGGGATACCGGTCGTTACGACAAGGTAGATATCTCATATTATAAGGGTAAGCTTGGTACGGGTTATATCGATGCTCATTTGCTTCTTATGCAGATGGATTCTACGCCATGTTTGTACTTCCGCACTGGCGAGCAGAGTCAGCTATCGCTTGACGAGTACTTTGGAGATGGCTATAAGGATTTGACATATCAGGGTGTGGAGATTAGCTCTACGGTAAAGAGTGAGCTTGGTATTAGCACAAATCCAACCATTTCAAGTGGTGTCTTGAAGATTACTTGTACAAAACCTGGTGTAGGTCGTATCAAGGTTAAGGCCATTGCGGGTGGCACTACTGTAGGTGGTGGTAACTCGATGGGCGGTATGGCTATCGAGCGAGAGTTTGAGATCGTTGTTCGTGGCGCAGTTGCCTCAAATGGTGGATGGTTGTAAAATATAGGGAGATTATTGTTATGAAGAGATATTTGTATACATTGTTTGTTGCATTGCTATTTGTTGCAGGATGCGATATTGAGAGTTTTTACCAGCCAAATGTAGTCTACTACTTCGGTAAGGTAACAAGCGAGACTACAGATTGTAGTGCTACAGTGGAGGTATTGGCATATATGACCGTTGACGATGAGTTGTACAATGGTGCTAACATCTATTTAGAGTATTGGAAGAGTGGCGAAGATTCTATTTCTACAACTAAGGTAATCGACTCTATCGAGGGCGACACACAATTTATTCGTATATTCACTATCAACGACCTTGAGCCAAGCACCCACTATTTGGCAAGGGTGGTTATAGATGGTGGCGAGGCGTATGGCTCGCAGAACGAGATATTTACATTTGTTACAAAGGCGCAGGTGGGTATTAGTTGCAATGCTACTGTAGATTCTAAGGGTCTTAAGGCAACGGTAAACCTAGAGAATGTAGCATATCTGGTGGACGATGAGCCACAGCAGATTGCATTCCTAAAGTTAGAGTATGCGCTTGCCGGTGCCAATGAGTGGAATGTGGTTGAGATTGCTGGTAGCAGCATAAAAAATGGTAAGGCATCGATATCTATTCCTAAGAGTGGCGATGCCTATCTTGTGGAGAATAGCGACTATACCTATCGTATGACCATTACCCCTGCGAATGGCGATTATAAGGCTATTACAACCAAGAATTTCTCGTTTACAACTACCTACGCTGAGATTACCGCTACAATCGCTAAACCTCAGCTATCTCATAACGATGAGGGTATTACTATCAAGGCTGGCAGTATCGCAGTCTATCGTGATGGTGTGGCAACAAATGACTATACTACCTATGTTTATTTCCGCACTAAGGGCAATAACCTATGGACAGAGTATAAGCTTGCAGCTAATAACAGCGTCTTGATCCCTGCAAGTGAGCTTATAGATAATACAACTTACGAGGCTAAGGTTTCTATCGTTGCGGGTGCGCAAAGTCAGGTGCGTGAGTCTGAGATTGCGTCAATCACAACTCCTAAGAACGAGACTCCTATCACGCCAGAGCCTCCTATTGGTGGCGATACATCCTCTATTGCTGGCGTATGGCACCTAACATCATGGCGTGGCGCAGTGCCTTCGTTTGAGGTCTATATGGATATCACAGCTACGGGTGGCATTACGCTCTACCAGCGTATTGAGAGCCTCTACTGGGATGTCTACCAGAGTAGCACAACTATTAAGGATTATGTTATCAGCGGTGTCTACACCGATAATGTCGCGTGGGGAGCATCTTACTACCTGTCTATTGATAGCGATACAATGACTTGGACTGCTACCAACGATTCAACGGATGTATCTATCTATACCCGCTCGACACTCCCAAGTTCAATGCCAACCGCCCCAACTCGTGCGATTGCACCATCGGAGCGCTTCTTGTAATAGAGGCTTATCTATAAGAGAAACGGACAGCATCCAAAAGGGTGTTGTCCGTTATCGTTTTACGAAAACAACTATCCAAGTTGTAAATATGAACGTTTAGAGTCAATCATGTTTGGGGTAACTATCTATTTTTAGATGTTTCCCATATTTTAAAAAGTAAACAGTAGAACACAAGAGTAATGCATGTTGTCGTCCCTAGCCTCTGGATTGATGTTTAAAGTGATGTTTGTGCGGGTTGTTATGCGGATTAAGTTAGAATGTACTGAATATCATAACAGGCCGCACAAGCTTTCGTGATTTTATAAGCATTGGTACTATCGATGATGTTTATGATGTCCATACAATGTGGAAGTATCTAGAAGAGTTGACACGATGCTGAGCATATGATGAGTAATTCAAGCTGTTCTACGCACACTTGCAAAGTCTTGACCTGATTATCAATGAGGGTAAGATAATAGATGCAAGTTTTGTTGTATCATCTCGTCAACGAAATACAAGATAGGGAAATAATAAAATCAAAAAGGGAGAAGGTGGTAGAGTGTAGAATGGCAATCCTTACTTACAACATTGAACGCTTAACATGAGCTTATAGATACACAAAGAGTGTATAATTGCATGGGTGTTAAAGTTATCATGTTGATATTCAGTTGATTACCCCCCCCCATTCAAAAAAAACATTGGAATTCATGCGAAAATTAGAAAAAGTTTTTATATATTTGTATCACAAAAGGATCAATAAACCCAATAATTTCAAGTACCCCTACATAACTATGAAGAGATGCAATAACTGTGGTTGGTTTAATCTCGACACTTCGTCGCAGTGTGAGAAGTGTGGTGAAGAGTCATTTGAACCTGTGGTAGAATCGAATGAAACGATTGCTACAGAGTTACCTATCGTAGAGGATACTCCAAATATTGAGGTTAAAGAGGAAGTTAAACTTGAACAACCAGTAGAGGCTCCGAAGAGTCATTTTGCTGCAACAATAGCTTTTGGTTCTGATAAAGTTGCTCCTGCAAAGGTGGAGAAACCTAAGGCAAAGGAGAATCTGCAGGCTACAGTTGCATTTGGTTCTAAGCCTAATAAGCCAGCGCCAGTAGTTGAGGAGGTAAAGCCTGTAAATAACTTTAAGGCAACGGTAGCAATTGGATCAGATCAGCCAGTTCAGTCTGTTGTAACCGTAAAGGAGACTGTGAAGAGTGCCCAGCAAACGGCGGAGGCTGTGCCAGTTAAGTGTCCTAAGTGCTGCTATCCTATTACTGGGTGTGTTGAGTATTGTCCTAATTGTGGCGCAACAATAAAGAATGCTCCTAAGCCGGTTGTGGTAGAGACAACGCCTCAGAGCTATTCGCAAACGGTGGATCGTAATTTAGCAAAGACTGTACGCGACTTCTCTTCTTGTCTTAAGGATACTGTAGCTGAAAGAGTGGAGGGTGATGTAGCGTCTGAGGCTTATCGCCTTGTAAATATTGATGCTTCGGATGTGCCAGCAGTTGAGGTGCGCTTAGGTGAGGTCTTTGTAATTAATGGTATACGTTATAAATTGGAAAAATAAAATATGTTGGGGTCGTCGCACATAGGAGGTATGCCTGTTCCTGAGCGTTGCATTTGCAGTCCGGGTGATAATATTGCTATGCGTTATGTTGTAGAGAAGACGCTTGGTGAGGGTTCATTTGGTATTGTATACAAGGTTAAGGATGCAACCGGAAATGTGTGGGCGATGAAGCTGCTTCGTCTGTGGGATGTGCCTTCAACAATCCGAGAGCCACTTATCAGTCGCTTCGAGATGGAGTATAAGACAAGTTGTATCAAGAGTCGAAATCTTGTTCACTCCGTAGATTCGGGCTTCTTCAAAGGTAACCCATATATTGTTATGGAGTTCTGTGATGGGGGAGACCTCGCTCAGTATATCGGTAGACAAGATGTATCGTTGGTAGATGTTGCTCATGATGTATTGAATGGTCTACACGATTTGCATATTAACGGAAAGGTGCATCGAGATTTGAAGCCTGAGAATGTGTTGTTCAAGGCTGATGGTACGGCTGTCCTTACTGATTTCGGAATCAGTGGCGATAGAAATAAGCGTATGACTGAGCGAAATATCTTTGGTAAGCCTACGCAGATTTTTGGAACTTATGCATATATGCCTCCAGAGCAGGTAAACAGAGCGCGAGGAAATAGTACGGTGTTGCCAACAACCGATATGTACTCGTTTGGTGTTATGATGTATCAGCTTATTACAGGAGAACTTCCATTTGGTAAGTTGGAGGATCAAAACGATTTGGTACACTATCAGAAGCTTGGAAAGACTGGTAGCTGGAATAGATCGAAACTTCTGTCGATGCCATCTGGTTATGAGTGGGAACAGTTGATTGCTCGATGCCTTGTTCCAGATTATAAGGATAGAATACAGTCGGCGCAGGAGGCAATTAGACTATTGCCAAATCAAAATGGTCGATCAAATAATACTATAAGTGGTTATTATAATACCGCGAGTCAGCCATCGTATCGTTCTAATCCGATTACAGCATCAAATGGTGCCTCTGTAGCGGGCGATTATACCCTGAGAGTTATGCAGGGCAAGGAGTTCGGCAGAGTTTACGACCTAAATGCTATTGTGGCGTCTACAGGTCGAAGGATGTTAACAATGGGACGCGATGTGAGCAATTCGGTGTGTATAGTTGATTATAGCGAATCATATTTGTCAAGAAGACACTGCACGATGGAGTGCTTACAAGACAACCGTTGGCAAATCAGAGATGGTCAGTGGAATGCTGAAAGTATGATATGGCAGGAGTCAACCAACGGTACCTTTATCAACTCTGAGGATATCGGGCAGAATGGTAAGTTGTTGAGCAACGGTGATATTATAACCATTGGAGATGTGAAACTTAAGTTTGAATTAAAATAAAAACAAGACTAAACAATCTATTAACTAATTTAAACAAACTAAACTTTATGGAGACAAACTACAAAAGAACTGTAGCTGGCTCAGTTGGCGCAGGTGTCGCAGCCGTTTTTAATGCAACTGGTCGTCAGTATTACATTTTGGAGCACAAAACAGAGTCTTTGTATCACCATGCAGGTGAGTCTCAGAAGATTATCGTTGACCAGGTTGAGTTGGGTCGTGATTCAGCTTGTCAGGTACGTTTCGATGAGTCATTTGAGACTGTTAGCCGCCGTCATGCAGCTATCGTTAAGGAGGGTGAGAACTGGAAGATTATTCCATTGTCACAGACAAACACAACTTTGGTTAATGGTCAGGCTATCAATGGAGAGGTAATCCTTAAATCAGGCGATGAGATTCGTCTCTCTTCAAAGGGTCCTCTTATGGGCTTTATCATTCCACAGGGCAAGCAGAGCCTTGTTAGCAGTATCGGTATGACCGAGCGTCTAAACCTCTTCCGTCAGCAGGCTCTTGTCCCTTACAAGCGCGCATTATGGATTTTGACTATTCTTTTCATCTTGGCTATCGCAGGTCTTGTTTCTTGGAATGTTCTTCAGGCTAAGAAGTTTGATGAGGAGATTCAGAATAAGCAGCAACAGATAGAGTTCGTTTATGAGAACTTGAATGAGAGTGATAAATTGATAGACGCTCTTAGCAAAGAACTTGATGCTACTCAGCAGGCTTCAGTGGCAGAGCGAAAGCGTATAGTAGAGCAGCTTGTAGAGGCACAGGCTCAGCGTGATGCTCTTCTTGAGAATGCAGCAAAACTCGAGCAGGAACTTGACGTGATGACTGGAGAGGCAAAAAAAGCTGGTCAGAATGCTGGTGAACTACAAAATCAGTTGACAGAGCTTAAGGAGAGAATTGATCAGGCTGAGAAGGCTGAGGCTGAGAAGGCTGAGGCTGAGAAGAAAGCTGCAGAGGAGGCTGAGGCTAATAAGCTTAATATCGTTGGTAAGGATGTCGCTAAAGTTCCAACCCTTAAAGAGGAGAATAAGGGCGTCGCTTTGAAGAAGTTCTAAAATAAAAAACAAATAACTAACTTAAAAAAATTACAATTATGAAAAAGGTTCTATTATTGTTCGTAACAGTTCTATTTGCTGGTTTCAGTTCATGTTCAGCTCAGTCTTGGACTCGTAACGATGTTCTTATTCCTCTTAACATGGTTCACACTGACGCAGCTTTCAAGCAGTTCAAGAAGGCTTCTAAGATGAATCAGGCTGAGATCGTTAGTGAATTGTTGAGCCAGGCTAACAAAGCTTACGTTGATTGCGAGACAATCGATGAGATTCGTGAGCTTCGTGAGAATGTTATTTTGATCAAGCGTTACCTCTCTTCAGGTAAGCAGGCTTTTATGTCTTCACAGAAGGAGTATAACATCCTTTACAACAAGATCAATAAGACTATCCGTGAGTACGAGAAGGGTACTACATTGTATCTTGAGACTGGTAGTTATGATGACTTTGGTCAGGATCTTAACTAGTCTTAATTGTACGAATAATTTTACTAATCAAAGGGTGATTCTGTAAAAAGACTACAATGAATTTTATGTTTATTTAGATAGATTTCTGATATCTTGATAATAAGCATTGCAGTAATTTAAACTGGTCTAAGCGAATGATATATTTGCTGAATTTATAGAATCTTTCTTAAAATTAATCAGTATGGTGATGGCTCATCCATCACCATACTTTACCAATTAAATATACGATATGTCTGATGTAACCTTTAAAATGACGGTTGCTACCAATGTGGGTTTAGTACGTAGCAATAATGAGGATAATTTTATTGTCTGTCCAGATTTGAGTGTTAAGGACAACTGGTATGTGCCCGCAAATCCAAATGAGGTGTTTTCTTTGGGAAAGAATGGTTGTGTTATGGTTGTTGCCGACGGTATGGGAGGTATGAACGCTGGTGAGGTTGCCTCTGAGTTGGCTGTCAACTCTATTAAGGAGTCTTTTGCAAAGGTTAAAAACTTCTCTCAAATTATCGATTGTAGCAATCATATTGAGGATTTCCTCAGACGTAGTATAGTTGATGCAGATGCTGTAATCAAAAAGAGAGTAAAGGAGGATGAATCAACATCAGGCATGGGTACAACAATCGTTATAGCATGGGTTGTTGGCGAAGTGGTCCATGTAGCATGGTGTGGCGATTCAAGAGCATATCTGTTCAATCGAAATTCAGGATTGAGTCGATTGAGCAATGATCATTCTTATGTTCAGGAGTTAGTTGACTCTGGTCAGTTGGATGCTGAGTTGGCATTTGACCATCCTAATAGCAATATAATTACGCGAAGCCTTGGTGATTCATCAACTAAGGCTCGCCCTGATTATGTCTGCAAGCGTCTGTCGACAGGAGATTATTTGCTGCTGTGTACAGATGGATTATGCGGATTATGTCGCGATGAGGAGATTTTGGATATAATGATGAATGAGTATCCAAGTCTCGAGGATTATAGAACTCAACTATTTAATGCTGCATTTGAGGCTGGTGGCTATGATAATGTTACCATTGCCTTGATGGAGTGTATGAGCGCTAAGGAGATTAGTCTTGCCAATACTGTGGCTCCATCTGCTCCAAAGAAGCGTAAGGTTGAGAAGAAAGTGACGGAGACGACTGAAAATGATAATACGTCAACACATAACAACGATACAAAATCTAAAGGTAAGAAGCGTGGTGGTAAGCTTGTCGCATTTATTTTGATGTTGATAATTGCAGCAGCTGTCGCATATGTATACTTTCAATATGTAGGGTATCCTCAGGTAGTTGTGGAGGCTGTTGATGTGGAGCCTATTGAGCAAGAAGTAGTTGATATGGTTGAGGAGTCGTGTGACGAGGATAATGTAGATGGTGAGAATCAGATTACTGATCAAGAAAATATAGATGCTTAACCACATGTGTTAAAGCTCATAACGTCGTATAATATTATAGATACAAACAATTAATACAAACTGAAATATGGCAACAAATAATAAATCCAGTAAAGCAATAAAAGGTGTCGCAGTTATTATAGTATTAGGAGCTATTATAGCTGCAGGATTATACTTTTTTAACTCTGATAAAAACACAAATGTAGAGGTTGAGGAAGTTGATGTTGAAAGTAATGATGTCGTTGTTGAGCGACTCACAAAGACCGAACTAGAGGAGTCTATCAATAACACAATAGATGGATTTGTTCCAGAGGAGATTTTCGCACGCCTTTCTCCAAAAGAGCAAAAGGTTATTGTTAAGAATAATCCAGATGCATGTATAGGATTAGACATCTGTGTAGTTTGGGAGCGAGTGTTCTTGCAGATATATTCTCGTATTACAGTTGTTGAGGAGGAGTGTGTGTTTGATTCATGCAATCGTCTTGAGACATTGGTTATTATTGCAGAGTAATAGCCTGCTAACACACTTAAACACACGACACATACTTAATTTCGTCAATATACTTTTTACAATACATAAAATATGAAATATTCAGAGGGATATTTACTTGATGATCGTTACCAATTAAAACGCTTTATAGGTAGCGGTACATTTGGTGAGGTATGGGTTGCCAATGATACGGCAACAGATCTTGAAGTGGCTATCAAGGTATATGTTTCGATGGACGAAACTGGTTATAAGGAGTTTAAAAAGGAGTTCCAAATATCTTTTGAGCTTAACCATTCAAACTTGTTGCATGCTAACTATCTTGGAGTTAACCCTGCAGATAAGTGCCCATATTTGGTTATGCCATTCTGTCCAGATGGCTCAGTATCTCGTCATATTGGTAGTATGTCAGAGACTGATTTATGGCGTTTTATTCGTGATGTAGCCAGTGGCTTGGCGTATCTTCATTCGATGAATCCCCCTATTATTCATCAGGATATCAAACCAGATAACATACTAATACTTAGAAATGGAGATTTTGTGATTACAGATTTCGGTATTAGTAAACAGTTGCGCGCAACATTACGAAAGAGTGCTAACTCGCTCAATTCGGCAGGTGCGATTTCCTATATGGGTCCAGAGCGTTTCAGCAAGAGCTATCAGGCTGTTAAGGCAAGTGATATCTGGTCTTTAGGTGTCTCAATATTTGAGCTTGCAACCGAGGAGCTACCATTCTGTGGTATGGGTGGTAGTCTATTGAAGCAGGGTGCAGACCTCCCGGAGTTGCCTGAACAGTTTTCGCGTACACTTAATATGATTTGCCAGTCATGTATGACCAAGGAGACTTGGAACCGTCCTACTGCACAACAACTGGCCGATTTCGCGAATAAGTACATAAATGGTGCTCCTCTAAAGATTACCTGGAAGATTGCTGCGGATATTGAGGTGCCAAATAATATCATCGTAGATAATCAAGAAAAGCAAACTCCAGTAGCACAGGCATTAAACAACGCTCATCAGAGCGCTCAAATGTCAAATGCAGACTTGAAAAAGACTATGATTAATACATCAGATGTCTTTGCAGATAATAAGACTGTTGGACTTGTTCGCAATAGCAGTGATGTTGTTGCAGAGATGCAGCCTACTTCAGAGGCAAAGTTTGCTATTAAATCAGATAAGAAGGCTGAGCCTCTTGCCGCATGGATTTGGATTGTTGTAGCTGTGGCAGGATTGCTATTTGGTATGGTGTTGAATTATCTCAGTTAGGATGATGAGACGTGGTTACATTTACATATTATTTTTGATAATCGCTCTGCAGTTGTCTGTCCCACTTTCAGCACAGACTCTTACAAATCAACAAAGACGAAATATCCTTGAGAAGGTGCATACTACTATTGAGGAGTATGAGCGTTTGGCTTCGTTGTCAGCAGATGGTGATGAGTATGAGTTTAGCCAATTATTTGTTGAAAACGCAGAAATTGATAGTGATATAATTGGTAATATCTCATATTTGCGCACTGTAAAGGTTGATGAATATATCAAGCAATTGCAGAGTGCTAATGTTTATACGGAGATTATAAACGTGAAGAAGCACGAATTGTCATATGACGACAATCGTGGCTGGTATATTCCAATTAGATTTAGTAAGCAGTTGAATTATTATGATTGCAATGGAGTCTACTTTAATATTAGAAACTATTATGGTGAGACGATCGATGTACGTATGAATCTTCTGTATAATGAAGAAGATGATATGTGCTATATTGATTCTATTAAAGTCAGTTGCAATTCACAAAAACAGTTCCCAAAAGCTCCATTTCTTATCATTGATAATAATGGAAGAAGCAAGCATAGTCGTCAAGATAATAAGTATTTTAATATGCTTAAGGCTAATAATGCTTCTCTGTCTTTTGATGAAAATGGATATGCTATTTACAGTAGTGATACAAAGTTTACTGTTGACGATTTTGATATTACCCCAAAACCAAAGTTTGATACAGAGCGAAAAACAGATTCATATAAGTTTGTAGATTTCGACTTTATTAGACATTTTCAGCGTGCAAAGTTGAAGTTCGCATATGCTCCATTTGCGTATGCTGTATCTGGTAATGAGACCCGTATAAAAGATAAATCGATGGCATTTGATGTTGGTATAGACTATGGTTTTACTTTTAGTTCTAGTCGTAAAAGTAAGGCGGGAATATTCTTCGGTGCAGGTATCTCGTTTAGTAATGTAACTCTTGGATTAGATAAAGAGATAAATAATCCACACGAAGTACCTGTATTCAACACGGTTGACAAAAAGTATGAGATGAAAGAATATACTTACTCTATAAAGAGTGCTATGGAACAGGTGTCATATATAGATTTATATGTGCCTCTATACTTCGAAATAGAGCGTATGTTAGGTTCTGCGAATCGTGTGGTGTTGTCATGGAACTTTGGTGTTAAGTCGTACTTCAATATGTCTGCAACATCAAAGATTCCATACACAGCAACATTTAAGTTTATTAAGTCTAGTGAAAGCGCAACTGATATAGAGAAAGAATTTGATAGCTATATCATACCAAATACCTATGCAAAGAATTTGATAGATCTGAGCGCGACATCAAATTTGGGTGTTGACTATAATGTAATGAAAAACAGGCTCTATATCAACGCTGCTATCGGTTATGAGTATGGATTTTGGAATTCGTATGTATCTGACAAGCCTGTATACTCAAAACCTATAATGCCTAAAGTAAATAAAGAAGACAACAGCATCGATCATGTGGCTGTTAATTCAATGATCAGTGGACTCTCTTTAAGGCGACAGGCGTTGTGGATTTCGTTGGGTGTGAAGTATAAATTTTAATTTAAGATATTGATTATGAATAAAGGAATACAAATAGTTTCATTGATTCTACTCTTCTCTGTGTGTGGAGCGGTTGGTTATTTTATTGGTGGAGTATTTGACAAGAAAGAATTACAAACTGATAATGTGGTAGTTCCTGAGGTTGCAGAGGTTCTGATTGCTCCTGAGGTTATAGAGGCTCCAGTTGTTCCGGAGGTTATACTCTCTACAAAGCCTGAAATTACAAACTCTCCAACTCCTGTAAAAAATAAAGATAACAAAACATATAGCCTGATTGTGGAGGCTTCGGTTGAGAGTGGAGATAGGCTTGAGTACTACATCACTAAAGATGACAAAGGCAACGAGCGAGTTGATACCAATGACGATGGAAAATTTAATACGCTATCTCATTCTTCTAATGGAAAGTATCATGTGTGGGTTGAGAATACAGAAACACGTGAGAGAGACCATCGTGAGGTCAGTGGTTTCGATCCGATTAAGGTAAAACCTAATATTGTACCACTTACAAAGGAAGAGATTAACCAGTCTCTTAATAGTACAACAGATGGTCTTGTACCTGTACACTTCATAAATCGATTTGGTAGTAAGCAGAAGGTCTTTAATGCTGCAGATGGAAAACTCATAAGTGAAGATTTCTCTAGACTATGGGAAGATACATATCTTGATCTGGTTAATTATAAGGTGGTTAATGTTGTAGTTGACCCATCAACAAATAAGTTGGTAGAGATATATGTAAATGTCATTAAATAGTGAATTTTAGATCTATTATGAAGCGACTGTCTATTTTATTATTGATGGTAGTCATATCATTTACGTCATTTGCACAAGACCAGGATTTTGAATTCTATTACATCTCACACGATAGAACTACTCCTGTTGATATTTTGTGCGATCGCTTGGAGTATGTCTATGAGAATGCTCTTAATGATGAGTCGAGTGCAGTGATATTCTTCTTTCCAAACTATGATGAACATATTGAGGTTAGAATCAATTTAGATAATGATAATAGAAATGATTTTAGACTGCTTATTAGAGAATTACGCGAGAAAGATGCTCATGAAAATTATGCATATCATGATTATGAAGCTATCGTTAATTTGATTAATAAGTATGACTTTATAGATGAAGATGGAAATTACCAATATTCATCTGTGCTGTTTTGTTGGTATATTACACCATATTTTTGGGACTGGGGATGTAATGAGAGCTTAATAGCAAAGCTATATTTTACACTCGAACTTGATAAATACAAGGGGTATGTAAGTACGCAGATTTGGCATGCTCGAGACGATGGTTTGCAGGTGGATAGAGATAGACCATTTGGGAATAAAAACCTTTGTCGTCAGATGAATTTTGTCATGATGCCATATTAAGTAATACATATATATATGTGATAATTATAAATAAAGATAATATGAAAAGAGTTATTTTATTATTCGCATTGGCGATGTTGGGTTTTGTTGGTATCGGCAAAGCTCAAACAGACCTGCCAGGAAAGTGTACAGTTTTTTATCCAGAAGACCTCGCGAAGAAGGCTGTTATTGAGTTAACTGATGCAAATGCGGTTGCAAAGGCTCCTTATGGACAATCGAAAAATCCAAGTAATCCAAAGCATTGGGTGGTGTATAGTGATCGTATGGATAATGTTACTTATACAAAACCAGATGGAAAGGTGGAGTTTACTAAATTGGGCTTCAATGAGCAGGTCCGAATTGCAAAGATTGTGAATGGATATGCTTTGGTATATACTGAGCCGATGTCGGGTATTGATTACCCCAAAATTTCAGATCAGGCTCAGGATATGTCAAAGGGATGGATTCATATGAGCAAGTTGCTCTTGTGGCACTCTTGTCCTGCAGATAAGTTTGGTATCTATCAGAAAGCTTTGATTTGTGCTAACTTAGATGAGATGCGAGATGATAATGTTCGAGGTAGACTTATATACAATCCAGATGATCCAAGTAAGTGTGAACCTCTTCGTTCAGATATGAAGTTCTACTACATTATGAAAACAGAGGGTAATATGTCGCTTCTTGCGTTTACTCACACTCTTGATGGTCGTTCGAATAAAATACTTTATGGTTGGGTTGACCATAACTCTTTTGTGCCATGGAATCAGCGTTCATGTTTAGAGCCTACTTGGGATAAGGAGTCCGTGTCATTTTTTGTAAAGAATGATGTTGGAATTAAATTCTATCGTGACAAAAACGCAACAGAACCGATTGCGCGTAGCGGTTTTGCTCTTAAAGAAGAGCCTGCAAAGTATGATAAATACTTGTATCGAATGAAAAAGGATGAATTGCGTTATCCAATCCTTGATGGTAGCACATCACGTTTATATAACATATCTACATTTACCAGACTTAATAATGAGGGCGTGTACGATATGTCTGCTACAAATGAAAAGGCTGTGGCCACTGCATTTACTGAAAAGATAACCAAGGAGAAAACCAATATAAATATTGGTCTTGTTATTGATGGCACAACTTCAATGGAGGAGTTCTATCCAGCAGTTATCGAAGCAATCAAGAAGAGCTGTCATGATATCTTTGACTCAAAGTATAAAGTAAAGGTTGGCGCTGTTATCTATCGCGATTATTCAGATGGAGATCATTCGACAGAAGTGTTCAAACTCACTTCACCTAATCAAGAAGAATTTTATCAGAGGTTGAAGAGTGGTAATGGCTATGGTATCAAGAGTGCCTCTGCAGATAGAACAAATGAAGAGGCTCTTTATCTTGGTATTAATACTGCGCTTGATCAGCTCGGTTTTAAGCCTGAGCAGAGCAACATCCTGATTGTTGTTGGTGATTGTGGTAATGATAGAAATGATAGTAAATTCGATCGAGAGGAACTTGTTGACAAGATTGTGAGCAAGGATGTACACATGATTGGTTTTCAGGTGCGAAACAATCCTGCACAGCCAGCGTTCCCTCTGTTTAATCAGCAGATGACATATTTGATTAAGTCAAGTCTTGAGCGTAAGTATGCAAACCTCGAAAGTGAGATTCCTATATCTGTTCAGATGCAACCAACCAGTGATGGTTATGAGCTTGTAAATGATCAGTATAGTACTATTTACATTGGTTCACATAGTCGTCCATCATCGAATACTGTGATGGATCCAACTAAATTGTCTACGCTTATTACGAACTCTGTATCAAAATGTGCCGCATCAGTACAGCTTCGAATTGATGCTTTGACGACTCTAACAACTGTTGGTTTTGCAAATTCAAATATAGCAGGTGATGTGCCACAGATTCAAAAAGACTACGTAAAAAGTGTAGTTGGTGAGGATTACTATGAGGTACTTAATTCGACTAATACACTTATCACATTCAGCGGATATTCAGAGAGAGAGTATGAAGCTCGTGATCTATTTAAGCCAGTAGTCTTTATCTCTTCTGATGAGCTAACAGAACTTTTGTCAAAACTCGATCCTATTAATGATGCGGCTGCAATGGAGAACCCTAATAACCGTGAGGCATATGTTAATGCAATGAAGGCATTAGCAATGCAATTGACAGGAAACGATGTAGATAGGGCGAACTCAATGGGTCATAAAGAGATTATGCGAATGATTTCAGGTCTTAACGCTGCAACTGGTGCATTGAATGGTTATACTCCAGAGCAGATTGCAAATCCTCAGGCTGTAGATAATCAGACATATCTCGGCTTGTTGACAGACTTCCGTAAAAAGTATAAGAATTTGCGTGCGATTAAGGATAAAAAGGATTGGAAGTATGCTATTGAAATGAATGGAATTAAGTACTATTGGATTCCAGCGGAGGATATGCCATAGTGAAGTAAAAAAGAAGGATGACAATGGAAAAACTTTTTGATATAAGTAATCTTAGATGTTCCTACGATAAGAACTATAAAGAGGGTGTCTCGAAGGTGGTATTGGAGATACACAATCTTGTTGTGCCTCGTGGTAAGAAAATTTTTATTGTTGGAGAGTCTGGTATTGGAAAAAGTACCATTCTTGAGGTGTTAGGTTTGATGAACAATACCATTGTGCATGACAACGATACGAAGTTCTTGTTCTATGATAAGAACTCTACGGAGGTTGATCTTCTTGCTCTATGGCGCAAGAATAGTGATAAGGAGTTGTCTGCATTTCGTCTAAATCATTTTAACTTCATCTTTCAGAGTACTAATCTTATGCGTAACTTCACAGCGTATGAGAATATTGCACTGACACGAATGATTCAAGGTTACTCAAAGAGTGAGGCTTTCGCCAAGACTGCCTCTGTATTAGCGGATCTCGGTCTTGGACAGATAGCAGAGGATAGAATGGCTCAGGAACTTTCGGGTGGTCAGCAGCAGCGTTTGGCTTTTGCTCGAGCTATTCTTCCTGATTTTACAGTACTGTTTGGTGATGAGCCTACTGGAAACCTTGATAGTGACAATGCGAAGAGAGCTATGGAGCTTCTCTCTGCAAAGCTCAATCAGTTGGATGGCAGTTCTGCAATTATCGTTTCTCATGATATGCACCTCTCTGCGACATTTGCTGATATGATTATCAAGATTCGCAAGGAGAGTCGTAAGCAGTGGAATGTTAAGGATGAGGTTACATATTATGGCGTTATTGATCAGGATTGCGTCTACACTCCATCTGCTGATAGAAGTTCTTGGAGTAATGGCTTAGATACCTATAACTCCAATGAGTTTGAGCAATTCTTAAAACAAATTTAAGGACTTATGAAATTATATGATGTGCTGAAAAACGACTATTTTCGCCTATTTGTAAAGCGCGAGAGTAAGGTCGTATTGGGTCGAAAGTTCTCTACTCTTTGGTTGCTTACGGCTGTGCTGACCGTAACATTCCTTGCCATTGCGTTCAGTAATGCGAGTCTAAATTATTTGTCTTACAAGATGGATGATCCATTTATTAATTGGGTTGACATCAAGAACAGTTATAAGACTGATCAAAATGTAGAGGCTTTATTGTATGCTCTAAATGAGGATTCCAATAAGGAAACATTCCATTTTTATAACTTTCAGGCAGACCATTATATCGCAAGAATGTTCTATACTGCATCTGCTGATGATTGTTCATTTGCAAAGATGCGTTTCTTTGAGAGTATGAATACTCCGCTTGTCGATGCAATTCTTAGAGATGAAAATGTAGTAAATGACTGGAGTATCGGAGGCTCTAAAAGCATCGATTCCAAATCAATAGGTGTTATTATCACGCAGGAGTTTATGTCAAAGCTTGGATACGAGGATGCACCTTCTTATATCTACTTCCAGTCTGCAGGATGTGAAGGCGCTGATGAATATGGTTTTGATGTAGATAATTACGGCTTTGCAAAGATGCCATTGCCAGTGTTGGCGGTTGTGAATCGATTGCCTGGTAGTGTTGATATTATTGCCAGCACATACCTATATGAACAGACAGAGACGGATGAAAAACCATTTAACCTGTGTCAAGAAATCTATGCGGAGGATTTGCGCTATTTCGTGCCTGCATCAATCAGTATCGATGAATTTAGTAAAAGTGTAAGGGATATAGCCAAGCAATATACTGATGCTGAACTTTTCATAGATGACTTTTCATTTTATCTTCCACAAATAGATTCCTTTAAAACTGGCGATTTGGTACTTGTAACCAGTGATTACGCCGTTCTTGACTACGATACATGGAGATCTATTAACTCTGAAATATTAAATATATATAAAGCAAAGGACGTTCACCGTGTTTATGATTACACATTTGGTGATGCAAAATTGCCAACAGCAAGTTATATATCTGTACATTTTAGGGATCTTGATATGTTGACTGAGTTTGAGCAGTATGTTAGCTCTGAGTATAAAGTTGATATTGAGATGTCGCAGGTAAATGCAAAGCAAAATTTCAATGTGGTAAGTGCGATGGGTAATATTTTATCATGGGCGATTATCGTCTTTGCCATTATTGCAATTATTCTATTTGTTGTCAACCTTTTGCAGTCGTATTTCCAAAAGGTTAAGCGTAACCTCGGTACATTCAAGGCTTTTGGTATCAGCAATAGTGATTTGATTAGTGTTTATGTGCTTATCATGGCAGTGATCATTATGACAGCTGTTGTGTTCTCTGTTTCAATAACATGGTTTATTCAGGGAGGCTTACACATTTGTGGTATTCTTAAGGATGGTATGTTTGATTATCTATCACTTTGGAGTGTTAAGACTGTATTTTCAATTATCGTTATCGTAGTGGTTTCAATATATACTGTAGGTGCTGTAATGCACAAGTTGTTGAAAGCTACACCTGGCGATTTGATTTATGACAGACAGTAAATCTATGAAAGTTATGAAAAGATATATTGTTGCACTAATATATATGGCATTGTGTATGCCGTTAGTATCTTGCGATAAGGAGGTACAGGAGCAGTATGGAGATAGCTCTGCATATTTACCTATCAGTGATATGGAAAATTTATATCCTCTAGGTTATACCGCACATGTGTCATTTACATCTGATTCGGAGTGGACGCTTACTACAGAAGCTACATGGTTGCATTTCAAGAATTGCACTCTCAATGTCGAAGGGAAATTTGGTGGTGTGGGTACTACTGATCTTGAGATTACAATAGACCCATATATTGATGAGGACAGTATCTTAGAGAAGACAGACCCTCGTGAAGCGACAATTGTTTTCAGGTCAAGAACTGGAGATAAGGAGACGTTGAAGGAGTTTACGGTTTCTCAGGAAAGAGCCTATTTCAAAATCGTTGAGTCAAATGATAGCACATCAGAAAGCAATGATATAAATGATAATAATATATCTTTTGACTGGAAAGAAGAAGAAAGAAAGTATAAGGTTGAGTCGAATTTCAACTGGAAGCTTAATATTAACGATGGAAGTGTTGATAACGCCACCGTTAAGGTCGATGATAGCGAATGGAATCCTAATAAGTCGTATGGTATTGATACAAATGAACTAAGTGTTAAGGTCAATTATAATTTCTCAAAGAGACAGGATAATGTGATCTCATTTATACCATGTTTCAATAATGATGATGAGGATGATGATGAGCAATATGACGTGTTGAGGCGTAAACTTAATGTCAGTCAGGACTACCGATATTTGAAGGTTGTTGATTCTTCGATAGATCTTACTAATCCTAATAATCTTACTACTAAAAAGGCTTTCGAAAATTTAAGTGAGTTAGGTAATGAGGATGTGGTTGTTTTCTATGTCGTTTATGAGAAGGATTTGGAATATAATATTAATATTAAGCCATCTGAAGCTGCTCTGAAGTGCTTTGAATATTATGAGGCTGATGGCAATAATAGTGGTATGTATAGTAAGCCGAATGAAGATGATAGAAAAATTTATTGGAAGAAGTATAGAGCAAAGTTCACAAAAGCTAACCCCGATTTTGTGAACCCAAGAACAATAACTTGCTATATTAAGCCTTGCGTCGAAGATGTCCTTGATGACGCATATCTTAGTGTGGAATTTGTGCAGAACGCATATGAGTTTAATGTCAAAGATGGTGCAGGGACGGATGTAACTGAGATAGAGATTGATAATAAGGGTGGTTCGGAAAGTTTTACTTTGACGACTAAGGGAGATTGGAAAATTTCATATCCTAAGGCTAATGATTGGGCAGAATTAACATTCCGCGATCAAGAGGGTAATACAATTGATTGTGAACTTAAAAGTGATGTATTCGAAGTTTCGGAAAGGGGCAATGTGACTATAGATGTAACTGTTAAAAAGCGAAACTTATCGGTTGATCATGATAATCTACTTGTGCTTGAGCTTGTGGCTTTAGATATAAAAGAAACAAAGAATGTAAATGTAAAGCAACCAAAGTATACTTGGAATGTAGGCTGCGATAAGGGCGATCCATTTATATTTGAGCCTGTGTACTCAGATGGTAAAAGCTATACAGGTGAGATACGAATTGAGTCAAGCGGTAGCTGGAGGGTGGATACTGATGATGAAGAAGATGGTATGCTAGAATCGTTATCTAAAACATCTGGTACTGGTGGTGATGAAACCTTGACGTTTACCATTAAACCAAACGATACAGCCTCTGAACGTTCTGTGGATATTAATATTATCAATGATGATTTAGGGGAAACTGAAACTAAAACGATTACGCTCAAACAGAAAGCTTATATTGAGGTATCACCTAATCCGATAGAGTTAGAGTCTACAAAGGGTAGTTCTAAGTCTATTACTATCAAGACTTCAGCAAACGACGGTAACTGGTCTTTTACACAAGATGAAAAGAGTAAGAAGTGGCTTGAAGTTAAGAAAAATGAAGGTGGCCTCGATGTTAAAACGAAATCGCAAAATAAGACAAAAAATAGTCGTGTTGCTAATATAATCGTTACTGATGAGACATCAGGTCAAAAAATAACTATTACAGTTACTCAGAAAGGATAATAGTCTGAATCATTATATTATTAAAGAATGAATAGGATAATAAAAGTTATACTGTTTTTACTTATATTATCAACCTATCCAGTCTTGGCGCAAGACGATAACCTCCCCAAGCTTAAAGAGATTAAGGGAGATATGCTTAACGTCAGGATCACCCCTCGAGAGCACAAAAAAAAGGGCTTGTGGGGTTATGCCGATAGGGATGGTTGGTATGTTATAAAGCCTGTCTTTACACAGGCGTGTCCCTATGAATGTGGCGTAGCTCGTGTGTGTGTGGATGATCGTTGGGGCATTATAGGTAGAAATGGTCTCTTTGTTGTTACTCCGAAATATGATGAGATAAAGAGTTTCTCGAAGGAGGGTATAGCCATAGCTGTAAATAACGGGATTCATTTTCTGATTAATACCAAGGGTAACAATGTAAATGATAGCTACTATGCTTTAATAGAGGAGACGGACTATGGTTATGTAGCATTCAGAAATGGCACATACAGTACAATCGATAGGTATGGTTCTGTGTTATTAGCAGATCAATTCGATGAATTGGGCGATCTCGAACGCAGACGAGGTCTATCATACTTCTTAAAGGATGATAAGTGGGGTATACTGAAGGATGGTATTGAAATATTGGAGCATAAGTGGGATAGTTGTCCTAAGTTCCTATGCGAGGGTAATGATGATATGCCGAGCCTATTCAGTGCAGAGCTGAATGGTACGGTTGGTATTATTACCTCTGACGGCAGGTATGTTACGCCAAGTATATACGACGATATATATATGGATGAGTCATCACAATATTTCATTACGAAGCAAAATGGACTCTATGGCGCATTATCGCGAACATTATCAGTGATTATGTCTCCAGTGTCTCCAGAGCCACCTATCTTGACTAAGGAGTTGTACAGAGTATATGATGGCTACGATTGTTATGCCGCGAATATAAAGGGTGGTAATGTTAAGTTGCAGCATTGTTCCGACCTTTATGAGGCATATCGTCCGAATGACTATGAAACGACGACGGAGCTACCCGAGTGGATGAAACAATCCATTATCGATGAGAATATTGAGGAGCGAGAAGAGAAGATATATGAAGCTTCAGCAGTCTGCCGTATGGTGGCTGCCCAGAACTATGATGTGTCGCGTTTGAAAGGCAGTGAGGACATTCCAGAGGATATCCCATTGAGTTTTTATGCTGACAATAACAACAAATATGGCGTTAAGGGCAGTTATGGTTTTGTGCAGAGGGCAAAAAGCATCGTTCGTAATAATAAAACCTACTCGACAATATGTTGGTCGGGCGATGGTCGGGTAGCCTTGGCATCTGAGAGTAATACACGAGAGTATTACTTGATTGTCAATAATGGAGTATACTCTTTGCGCGATATAATGCAGCAGTATAATGTTAAGCCATGTAAGGGTGTCAATCCAAAGGATCTTATATACACATCAAACGGAGATATTATCCTACGTCTTGCCTTTGTGCGATATAGTGATGATGTTATGGCTCCGCTTATCGAGAGTGATGAGGATAAGTTGCCAGTTCAGGTTGATGGTATAAGTGTGTATGCATATCCTGTGTCGCCAGCGGAGTGTAGTGATGCGATTATTTGTTTTAGTAAAACGGGGTCTGAAATAACGGCTTTTGCACCGCTTCAATCGAGCGATGCAGCGCCAATGATTGCATCTAAGTTCGGAGGTTTTTACACTACCAGTGCTACAAAAGGACTCCTTGATAGCGATTCTGTGTTGAGAAAGTATGATGAAAATGGCAACCTATGCAGAACTTTCACAGCCAAAGAGGGTGAGAAGTTCCATGATATTGAGGAGACAGAGAACTACATCTATCTTGGTGGCTCGATAGTAGAGGATGGTGTGATGCGCCCATATTTGATGCAATTCTCGAAGTATGGCGAGCATTGCAAAAGCTGGAAAGATAGCACAGTTTCTCACTATTTCTCAGGTATTAAGTGTAGTGGCTTTATTTTGTATGCCAAGATGCCTAAGCGTAATAGCTTGGCAGATGTAGATTATCATCCTCATTATGCACTGCCCGATTTGGATGACGAAGTAGGTGTTCGCCCATGCTGTGTTTGGGAGGATTGGGGCGGCAAAGAGATTGGTGGATGTGGACTTATTGACTTCAATGGTAAGTGGTTGCAGGCTCCTATTTACTTCCCGGACCAGCAGTGTGCAGCATTCAACTGGGAGTTTAAGGAGTTTAAGGGTAAGACACTTGTTGTAAACCATTTTGGCAAGTACGGTCTTATGGGGCGCGATGGCAGTATGATATTCGACTTTGTATATGATAATATAGAGCATCTTAAAAATCCAAATTACTTTAAGGTAACGCAAGGTCGATATTGTGGAGTTGTTAAAATCAATGGAGATATCATCGTCCCACTGAAATATGATGATATAGGCGATATGTCGGATGATATTATTGTAGTTTGTAGTGGTGGTTTCTATGGCTGTTATAATAAGCACGGTAATGAGATTGTACCATGCATATATTCCAATATCTCCGAGTTCTCAAATGGCATTTCAATTGTTACCTCTTTGCAGAAGATCGGCTATATGAATAGCTCTGGTAGAATATTTGTTCAGCCAATTGCGGATGAGGCATATCCATTCTCTGAGGGCTGTGCCCGCGTTGTTGTCGATGGACTTGTTGGTTATATTGATTTGAATGGTAATTGGATTATTGCTCCACGCTATCAAGATGGTGGTAATTGCTCGTGTGGCATAATTCCAGTTATGCTCGCTGGCGCATATAGCTATATCAATAAGGATACAGTACAGTCTATCTCAAGATTCCGTTATGACGTTGCTAAGGATTTCGACCCTGAATATCAGGTGGCAATTGTTTCGAGGGGTGGTAAGTGGGGTGTTATTAACACTTCTGGTATTGAAATCGTGCCTGTATCGTATGACGTAGTACATATCATGCCTGATGGATATATATATGCTGAACAGGGTACGCAGTACGATGTGTACGATATTGCAGGAAATCGCAGTTTCTCTATCAATGATGCCCAAATCCATTATGAGGTTGGCAAGCCTCTCTACAACAAAGGCTATATCACTGTAGGCTCGTCTGCGGAACTTGTAAAATATGATAAGCATGGTAATATGATTTATAATTACCAGTATTTAACAATGTAATATTAGCGTTGCTAAAGAGGTTGGCATAAACCATAGATATCGATACTTAAATTCGACTAAACTTATAACATAATAACATGAATAGGGATAATCCTGATGGATTATCCCTATTTGTTTTGGAGTAATAATGCTGGGAATGATGCCAAAATGCGGTTATCCCTCGGTTAGGACGATGGACTCGCCACGCACGACAATAAGGTCGTAGAGGGTGCTGAGGTCGACCTCCTTAGCAACGCCATTCTCGGTGTAGTTGAAGCTGTATACCACTCCATCTGCATCGGTATAGTAGAAGTCGATACTATCATCCTCCCATGTAAACTGGTACTCATCTCGCAAGTTCAACTCAAACTCGCCATCATTGCTAATAGATACTACGCCGATACGGGCACCGGTACGCAGACGCACAAAGGCTACGAAGGCATCCTTTGGTATGGCTCGTCTCACGCCATTCTTCTCGTAGTATATATTACCCTTAATGTGCTTTGTATCTACATTGAAGGTCTTATCCCAGAAGACTATGCGCTCCTTATTGGTAGAAATATGTATATCACCACCCGCCGTAATTGAGCTCTTCTTAAATGGCAGACACTTACGCTCGCCTTCCTGGTTGATGCTACCCTCTACTGGTATCTTCTGACCGAACTGATTGAATTGCACCTGAGACACATCTTTGTTTGTCGCTGGGAGAGAACCAAACTCACGCTCGTGGTTACGGTGACGGTCTACGGTGTATATAAATCTACCAGGGGTTGTAGGATCACGGCGTAGCTTATCCACATTAAATCCCGAGCCATTATTCTCCTTATACCAACCCTCAGGATAGCGATCATAGTCTATCTCAAGCATTGGAGCATCAATATATACTTCGAAGTGGTCACCAAAGTTCTCGCCAAAGGGGTGTACCGAGCAACCGTCTGAACCCTTAAAGCTGGTGATGTCGAAGATAATATCTACTTTCTGACCCGGCTCATAACTTAGCTCTACATCATCTACAGCCTCCTCCTGCGAACCGTGGACCTCGTTACTCAACAACTCACTATTTGAAGGTATCACCACCGCATTTTTGCCATCAGCATCTGACACTTTCACCTGTGCAGCAAAGCGATATGGACGATAGTGCGCCACATCGAAGATAACCGAGCGATACTCGTTGCCATCGTAGTTGTGGTCTGTAATAGATGTTATACCATCGCGTTTATATTTATAGGCGTGAGGGCTCATATTGTTGTTTGATGCCACACGCACAACATCCTTATTATCAGCGCTGTTAGTAAGGAAGAAGATATTATATGTTCCATCATCCTGCAGACCATACATCTCTGGTGTTGACGGAGGCGTTTTGTAGTCCTGTGTTCGGAAAGCCATAACACGGCCATTGGTACTCCAAGTATCCTCGCTAAAGAGTATCACATCGCCCTCCCATGCCAAGCCTTGAATCTCCTCGTAAACATCTTCGTTATGGTCATAATATGTTCGATAGTCGCTAAAAGTTTTTGAGTAAATCAAGAACTCATCACAACCATTCTTATGCCACTGGGCAATATCATCTTGAGGTGCGTGGTCATAAGGTGTATAAGTACCATCAGCCTGTCGCTCCTGCAACATAATGGTAAATACAAGTGGATGCGCACGCTTCTGAGGTACAAGCATATAGTATAGCTCCTCATCATCGGCATACATATTACCATAGGAGTGAAGATTGTCGACGAAGATTCTATGGTGCGCATGATCGTATCCACTGAATATAGCATTCTTGGTGATGGTCTCAAAGAAGTTTGCCTCAAGATGCACACTCTCCATATCGCCATCCTGGTGTTTGAGGATTGAACGCATGTGGAGACGATGTTTACCTGGCTCGGTAACCGTATAGGCATATTTGTAGTTGATATCCTCCCAGTCTACACCGAAGTAACCCTCCTCGCCCTTAATATAGACTGGAAGCTGCTCACCAGAGTCGGAACGCACATCAAGATGGTTTGCCGACACCAACACCGTAAATGGGAAGAGCGCATCGGGGCAGGTATCAGGAATGGTAAACATCAGTGTAACGTGCTCGTCAGCCACACCATACACCTGCGATGATATCCACGATGGGGTGAAATGCTGTGTACGGATAATATAGATTGTTACCTTGCGTTGCAGTTTGCCGTGCTTGATAAGCAGCGTACCAATCTGCTGCTCGTTACCCTCATACATTGGGTATAGGCTAAGCGTTACACTGCCCTCGCCCGTCGACTTATTGTAGTTGTTGACAATAGAGCTATACGCCACATTGTTGTCAATCCACGTTACCGTAGGAGCCACGCTATCGCCCACACCATTCTTTGTGTATTTGTAAGGGAATGACCAATCGGTACCAGCATATATATCGCTACTAAGCACATAGCTTGTCTGCTCTACCCACAAGGTCTCCACGCCGTCCGAAATCTCGTTTACCCACTCATCAATAGAGATCCACGCATTGTTCGACGCTGACGAAGTGAGAGCCTTCTCGAAGCTATCCTGACCATAGGTTAGCATACCCGTAATCTTGATGTTGTAGTGGTGGTTACGGCGAATCATAAAGTTGCTACCATCGCTATTCTGCATCACCACACGGTAGTACTTATCATCTCTCTCGGTCTCACCCTTGGCGTGTCCCTTGATGATAACACTAATGAGCTTATCTCCCGAATTTTCGCTCTCGAAGATATAGTCCGCAGACTTGGTGTTGATATCCGAGATGTCGGACATCAACGACTGATTGTTAGGCAGCGTAACAAAGTCCTCCGTACTCTCCCACGTATCAACGATATCGAACTTAAGGTTTGGGTGGTGCGGCGCCACAGTACCGAAGGCTGGGATATTTACTGTACGGAAACCCGTAACAACGAACTTATCGGTCTCCCAATCTTCAATCGTTACCTTCGCCTGATTACGGATAAGCTTGATACCATTGTATGTCTTACCGTTTATCGTATATTTAAGCTCTCTAAGCTGATCCTCAATAGTCTTGCTCGATGTAGCGTCCGACACAAAGCGCGACCAATATACCAGCATACCTGAGCCACCCTCCATATTCGCAATTACCATACTCTCGGTCTGGCCAGGGAACTCCGAGGCATCGTAGAGACCCTTACTATGGTTGGCAAGGAAGTGTATAATACGGGTGTGGTTAGGCACAACGGCGGTATACTCACCACTCTCCGAGATGCCATCCTCCGACTTACTACCAGGTACCAACTGCGCCTCCTCGGAGCTGATATATAGACCAAACTCGTTGAAGCAGAAGAGTGTCATATTATTCACATCCAGACCATCAGGGTCCACAGCGCGAGTGTCAACGCCAACAGTTGGCGTTGCTATATTTGCACTAAAGGTAATCTTGGTGTATCCCTCTGGGACATCATCAACCGGCACTGGCACAACAAGATCCTCTCTTACACAAGAGCTGAGTAAGATGAGTAACATCTGTAATATGTATATGACTCTCTTCATATATTCTCAAAATTAAAAGGCATCGCGCACGCAACGAATAGCCACACCCGAAGCATTCATAGGGTTTGGTAATTCATCGGTACCGTCGTTATTCTTATGGTTATACACCGGTCCGCTCGCACTCATATAGTAACCACCATTAAGCAGGAAGTCGATAGCATCGGCATTCTGACCACTCGTACCCTGAATCTCCATAATAATCTTTAGCTCCGCCTCGGTAGGCAATCGCCAGTTATCGTAGACCTTCACTGGGGCCTTCTTATCGTCGTTAACATCATCCACCTCTACATAGTTCTTGCAATGGTCGGCAAAGGCGATCAACTTTTTATCGTTCGACATACTCGACAGATTACTATATGTAGAGAGCACAGCACCCAAACGCGATGCAATAACGAATGATGGTGATACAAGCTTCGAGTTCTCCTCGTCGCCTGCAGTATAGCCATACTCATCAAGCGCAGGGCGGGCAAGAGTATAATCCTTCGATGATGCCATCATACGCACGTGGTAGTTACGAACATTGTGGTTCTCACAGTTTGTCTCCTTCTTTGTCCACTTTCTACTCCTATACTCGAAGTAGTAGTACTGTATGGCGTAGTTCTCGCTATTATTCTGCTTATTACCTCGCACCTTAGAACAAGTCCAGCCGTGATTACTCGAAGGGGCAGCACTCGAATAGGTATATTTCACAGTTTTTGTGTCAACATCCACATTGTCTATTGTGTAGATACTTACAATGTGGTCGCCAGCATACTCATAGGTGGTTGGCTGATCGCCAGAGGTAGTACTTGTAGCCACATTACCATTCCACTTATGACCTCCTGTAGTACGATGGTAGTAGTCATCGCGATAGGAGTACCAAGGTAGGTTGTTGGTAATGTAGATAAGTGGATACTGCTCCACATTGACAATCTCGCTCAAGCCCTCCTCGTTTGTTACCTGAAGCTGGAAGTAACGAATGGTATTGTTGGTTGGAATATCGCTATGCACCGAGATATTACCCGATGTAGCCTCCGACTCGGTTGATGCATAGATGTTTTTTTGCTCGTTTGTCGATAGCGTCATCTTCTGGTTATACTTATTATAGTAGTATGCACTTCCCGAAACGAGCTGTACAGTAACAGGTGATGATGAGGAGAAGTAGAGCGTTGAGTTATCATCTGCGACATTATACATATAGATCTTCTCCTTATTCACCTTAAGATATTGCACCGTGCTCTCACCCGAGACCTCAAAGTCCATCTTCTCCCAAGGTGCGGTGAAATAGGTGATGTTCTCAATCTCCTCAGGCTCGTTGAAGTCCTCTGCACCTGGAGCGTTGAGATTAATACGTAGGTCATAGAAGGTATTGCGCTTGATAAGGTGGTAGGAGTCGTTATCATCGGCCCCCTCGCGCTTACTAAACGAAATCTGATAGTAGTTGTTCCGATACTCCACACCCTGATAGATCATCGGAAGCATCAATACCACAGTAGTACCCTCCTCGAAAGCATCATCTTTGTTCCATGTGTGGGAGTAGCAGTATAGCGTAATTTTTAGCTGATAGTTCGTGATATTACCCTCGCCATCCTCCATAGGTATTACCTCGAAATATGGGGTCTGCGAGATCGTAGACGACTGCCAATATGGCTTTCTTGTAGGATACTCTCCTGCCGCAGCAATTCGTGTGCGAATAGGCATATTACGCACCATATAACCATTCGACAACGCTAAAAGACCCTTCGTGAGCGTTACATTCTCGCCCGGAGTGATTGAAATTTGCACCTTAGCAGCAGCACGGCGCAAGGTTACCTTAATGGTAACATCCTCTTCAGTACCAGGTTTGTTGATTACGATATTACCCGCCGTTTGAGGCTCCTTGTCTGCCATATATGCTACACCGTCCATTAGGAACATCTGCGGATATATCGAACCAGAAACGCCAAACTCGATACCAGAAAGGTGGATATACTCATCGGTCTGCTCAAGGCGTAGAAAGGCATCTCGGCTGATGATATTGCCGCTATTATCATGGTAGTCCGAGCTATTGAGGCTACTATTCGCAATAACATAGAAACGATATGGCACCGACTCCTTAAAATCGCGTTTTGTCTTGGCGATAGTAACCCTACCATAAGGTGTATTTGAAACGTCGATTCGCTGGTAGTGGAATGGAGTGTATGCACCATTCAAGTACTCATATATAACCACGTCGATATGGCTCAAGTAGGACTCATACTCGTTGTCTGCAACCTCACCACGCGTGCCCACGCCTGGGACGTTGAGGTTAAGAGTTATATAGCCATTATCGCCCGACAATATCGTATCATCCTCGAACTCCGTTGCACACGACACCACCATAAGTGGCAGCACAAACATCAAAATTATATGTAGTATCCTCTCTTTCATACTCTCTACTCTTCATCACCAATAGGCGACACCGCTGATGTATGTCTAATGTTTATAATCTTAGGGTTATTACCACTATTTGGCCATCTAATATTGTTGTACTCGCCATTTACATAGAGGTTGATATACTGATCGGTCCAACTCTGATAATATGATATACCAAACTCAATATCTGTCTTATCTGCACCATCATCACTCAATGGGAAGACAACAATCTTATACCACTCTCCAGTGCCACAATGAGGCAAATTAGTCTGCAAACCCGTTACACCTGAGTCGAAGATTGGCGTGGTGGTCGTTTGCTCCAGATTTTTATCCAAGTGATATACTCGGATACGGTAATTCTCCTTTGAACCCATAAATGATGGTTTCCACTCTACAGACTGAGGTGCCAAAATCTGGAAATAACACTCGAAGGCACCCGCCTCAAGGTTGTTTTGACCACCATAGTACATCGTAGGTGATTGCTTAATCACATAGCTCGCCTGCTTGTCGCCAGCAAGTGTCAAGAACTCGTATGGTACAACAGGATTGTGGTAGGTAGGGTAGGATAGGTCATGCTCCTCATACTCCGCACCGTTGCCGTCCCAATCCTCGGTAGCCCAATCCGCCACGTTATACTCAAGCACAAGGCTCGAACCTGCGATACTAAGCACCTCAAACTCATAGATATGGTTACGCACAATGTTGTAGTGGCTATTCTCCACTGGCGCACCATTGCTGTATTGGCAGAAGGAGATAGCATCCTCGAAATATTTGTTTTCGCCGCCTACGTTAAACTCAAGGCTTATCTTATTACGCTCGCCCGAATAGTTGATATTGTCGTACTCGGTAACATAGATGTAGTAATCGCCGCTATTCTCGTCCTTAACAAATGGCATATTGACAGCCGCGTGACGATATACTCTGATGCAGTTCTCCTGATCGAGTTCCTGCGTATTAGATACCTGCGACCAACCTGTAGGAAGCAGATATCCCGTCTGGTTGTAGTATTTCAGACTTGCAGAATTTATAGTCGTACGCTTGCTCTTTAGTTCATTGCAGAGCTTAACCTCTACCTTAGCTGCCGCACGCAATAGAGATATAGCGCCCAAATCAAGGTGGCTACCATCAAGCAGAGGTGTTACATTTGCCTCCTTAACGCCCCACATAGGTATTGACGACTCTGCCTTTAATGGGTCGAGCTGGCTCTGACTATATGTTATATACTCCTCACCACTTGCATTAGCACCACAATTAGCAAGCACCATAAACCTATATACTGGGTTTTCAGCACCAAAGGTATTGATATGATCGACAAACTCCACAGGCATCTGTCCCATAAACTGGAACTCGGTATGCTCCTCGTTAATAGGCCAATATGTAACATCGCCAACCTCGCCTAAGCGAGTACCATCAGCGGTAAAGACCACCATGTGCAACTCATCGTGATTGATACGGAAGTCGAACGGTACTCCAACCTCTGAAGGATACCCCTCCTCCCACGAAACACGAGTACTATGACCCTCAAGAGAGACTGTAAAGAGAATCTCGTGTGGCTCATCAGCAGATATGTAGCAACTCTCCCCATCGAAAATGCACGATGCGGATAGAATGCCCACTAAGAGCAACATTAGATATTTTACAAACTCTCTCACGCTATATTACTATAGGTATTAGTTCAATTCTGCATTGTTTATCACAACTCTCCACGAGTTGATAAGGATATAGGCATCCAACCATACACCCTCGTCGAGGAAGAAGGTCAAGGTGTACTCATCTTGACGATCGAGATACTCCTGATTGCTCATCTGCTCGCGATACTTACCCTTTACAAGCAACGCATACTCTGCCAATGGTATACGCACCACCTCATCGCCAGTTTGGCGGTTCTTAACATATAGTATAGGCGACTTATCCGCCATCATACGTCCTATTGTAAGTTCTGCAAGGGCAACACTTATCGATGTTATAGCCCTGCTCTCCTCCACATCGGCACTACCCGTCTCCTGATACCACGCCGAGTATGTTATCTCCTCGTCATTAAGGAGTGTGTTATCCCAATCGTATAGACCATTATTGTCCTTGATTTCAAAGATATATTGATCTGCGTCCATCTGCTGTCCCGACATCTCGTGGAGCAGAATGCGCACAACATTTGTGTTCTTTGTTAACGACATTGTATGTCGATATGTTCCGTCCTCATCATTTACATCAATAGACATAGAACCATGATACAACGGTAGAAGGTCCTCGTCAACGATAGCTTCTCCATTTTCGTTGTACTTACGATGCATCTTTACTTGCACCTCCTGGAGGGTTGTCTCTCCGACCTTAGCATCTGCAAGCAGATCGAACGACTCCTCATTCATCAATCCGCCCCATGCCAAAAGAGTATATTTCCCAGGGGCGAGCTGCAGAGGCATCTCAAACTTATCTTTCGAGAGAGCCTCCTTATCTGTAGTGGTGGTATGCTCGACAAGAACATCGTTCTGGTCGAAGACGTAGAGTGCAATTGAATTTACCTCGTTGGCAAAGGCATTTGCAAACTTTATGTTGTAGTCGTATTTGAAACTTATATAGACACCACAATCTCCTTGGCCTTCGAAGACTCCAAGCCCATTATTGCACGAAGATGTTGCCAACATCGCCACCACCATAGCCGATGCTAGAGCAATTCTTCTGAATACATGCACTCTATTCATTTTTATTTAAGTTTTATTATCTGCGGGTCTCCCCAATTATTTTTTTTGTAAAGGGGTCGTCGAGCAAGCCGCCAGGCGACCCCTTAAAGTATTGTATAAATTACTGAACGATATTTACGCCCTGCTTAACAACCTTCCAAGAGAGAACATTGATCTTAGCAGCAACATAAGACTCCTTATCATCATCTTTTGGATACTCTGGCTTCTCAACCACATGCGCGAAACCGCTATAACCAGGAGAACCATAACCCTTGATTGTCTGAATATCAATCTGATAAACATGGTTACGAACTACACCGTAATATGCAGGCTTAGCTTTATCCTTAGCAAGATGCTCGATATCTACGATATAGTAAGTGTCACCACTCTCATACAAAACAGCTGGCTCTACCTTAGCAAGATGCTCGTTAGTCTTGATTGCATTATCACCGTCAACACCTGAATCACCGAATACCTGATGACCACCAGCAGAACTATACTGATACCAATCCAAATCTTCAGCAGCAGTTGTAAGCTGGAAACCTACCTCATAAGCAGCCTTGCCAATTTTCTCACCGTGAACGACCTGAATATGATCTGGTGTAATAGATAGATACATTGGTGATTCTGGATCGTTCGCATCGTAATCTGGATTCTCATAGAATACAGTGTATGCAAGAGAATTTGCTACAGCAGTCTTTAGATCACCCTCACCAGCATACTCGTTGCCATACCAACGAGCAAGCTCAAGTGTCTGATAAGTCTCACCAACCTTCTCTACAAGGCGACCCTTAAGAATAACCTTTGTACGAACGTCATTAGTTGTCCAATCAAGAGTATTCTCACCACAGTATGCGTAAGTACCAGCAGCATAAGATGCATCTGATGCAACCATATAGCCATAGTCAGTAGGAAAACCTTTTGCTGTAGCATATGACCAAGCGAATGTATCGTTAGTAGTACGAACATTCATTGTCTCTGCCCAATAGCTACGGAAGAATGGAGAATCATTCCAAGTAAGACCTAAATCATTAACATCCCAGTTCTCAATGCTTTTGATAATATTTGTCTTATCAAACTCATTATATAGCTCCCAACCAAGTAGCTCTACATATACTTTACGAGCGTCATCACCAACTGGTTTAAATTCAGACTCTGTAGCTACCTCAAAGCGATTATCAGCTGCTGTTGTAGTAACAACAACCTTTGCTGCTGTACGCTCAACATAGATCTCAACTGGAGCAGCGAGTGCATCAGTCTCAGATGTCTTAATGTTAGCCTCTGCAATAGGTGTAGCAACCATAATATTCTCGCCATTGAGATATACAGAGTTACTCATAACATAACCATTGGCATCGTTACCAAGAGAGTTTTCTTCGACTATATTCTGAAGATCTGCCAAAGTATATGCACGGTCTGCTGGAGTCCAGTTAAGAACAGCCACAATCTGCTTAGGATGGATACCCTTATATGTCTTCAAAACCAAAACAGCCTGTGAGATATCCGACACATTTACATCCTCACCCTCTTTCTGCATTGGTGCGATGTTAAGTTGCAAGTAGTTCTTAGTACCACCAGGAGCTGTAGCAGGAGCACCCAACAAATTAAAAGGACTACCATTCTCATCGAAGAAGAAGAAGTAAGCGGTCTTTACAGCACGCTCCTCATCTGTACCATCCTCGTAGCCACCATCTTTAGGATTAGTTGTATCCTGAGCGCGTGAGTCTACATCTGCCGCCATAAGGTTAATAGCGATATAAGACTCCTCAACCTCGCCGTTGTGGTGTGGCTTATTACCTCCGGTAACATCATCCTTTGCACACGATGCCATACCAAGAAGTGCTAACGCGATAAATAAATACTTTTTCATATCTGTGTTTGTTAATTTTAATTCGTAACCATCTACCTTAGCGTTATTCAGTATTGCGATAACCTTAGGTAGATAATTCCCTCTATTCTACATTATATTCATTCTTTACAATTCGCCAAGAGAGGATGCGCACCTCGGCAGCTACATAGCTATTAACATCCACTGGGCGGTCAGGGTCATCGAACTCGATATCCTTGTCAAAGACAGGTGTTCCCAGACCAGACATTTTGGTGATGTTCACCTTATATATATGGTTGCGAACAACGCCATACTCCGCATCTGAGCCTGCACTACCCAAGTGTTTAATATCTGTGTAGTAGTAGGTCATACCATCCTTATAGATAAGTGCTGGCTCAACCTTAGCAAGGCGGGCGTTGACAGCATCAACCGACACGGCAACATAACCCTCGGTGCTGGAGTAGGTAAACCACTCCTTCATAAGAGCATCGTCCGAGAGCTGGAAGAAGACCTCGTATGTCTCAACATCGACACCCTGAGGTGCTTCGCCACCCTCAACAGCCTTGATATCCGCCATACCGATACCCTTATACTCGCCACCTTCGCTGTAGTACAACTCCGAGGATAGCAACGATGCTATCTCCGTGCGAACAGCTGCCTCGCCATAGTATCTATGACCAAACCATACCGCCACCTCTACAGGCTTGCCACTCTCATCAACGATCTGTGCCTTGACAATCACCTTAGTGCGTGGATTTGAGGTGATATTACCCTCGCTATCCTTCACCACAGGGCGGGTGTTCTCGCCGCAGTATGCCACAGCGGCATTAGGCGCAAGACCATCACCCCAGTTGAAGTGGTTGTCCGTAGGGAAGCCACCCACATAGGATGCCGCCCAGTAGGAGCGATATCTGTTAGGGTCGTTCCAGAGGAAGCCTATCTCGCTTGTCATACCCCACTTATCGGGATAGATATGCTTAAGCACGATAGAGCTTTTGTAGTCGTTGTGCAGCTCCCAGTTTATCACCTTTGCATATAGCGCAATATCATCTACCGAAGTTTCGATATCGTATGTAGCCTCCTTAGTGGCAACATCGCCCTTAGCCACAACCTCCACCTTAGCCGATAGACGCTCGACATATATCTCCACAGGGTTAGCCTTAGCCTTCTCCTCCGATTTTGCGATGTTCGCTATCGTTAGAGGCATGGCGTAGATAGCCTTGCCCTGCATATCGGCATATACCGAGTTGCTCATCGCGAAATGGTTTTTAGCATTGCGTATGGCGGCAAGAGCATTGTAGAGTGCATCAAGCGTATATGATGGCTGAAGAAGTCCCGTATCCCAGTTCAACACCGCAACGATGTATGCGGGATACTCTCCCTTGTAGTTGTTGAATATAAGCACCTTATCCTTAACATCTGAGACATTAGGGCCCTCATTTGCCTCGCCGCTCTCGTCGGGTTGTGTGCCGTTGCTCTCCATTGTGAACGACAGGTAGTTCTTACCACCCGTGCCGTTTACGGGAAAGGCAGTCTCGTCGTGCTTGAATAGGAAGAAGTGAACATTCTCAACGTAACGCTCCTCAGCCTCGCCATACTCAAACTCTTCGCCCGCGCGAGTGTCGTCGTTAGACTTTAGAGAGACCGAGATATACGACCTCTCCAGCTCCCCCTTGTTTACAGGGGGCGCTGGCTCGGTCGTCTTCTCAGAACATCCCAATAAGCCCAACACGGCAAAAATTATGAATGAAAATCTCTTCATCTCGGATGTTAAAAGGGGTTAAATTCGATTATAGCTCGTAATTAGCATCAACAAGTCTCCAAGAGAGAATGCGAACATCAGCAGCAACAAAAGTTGTAACCTCCTCAGAAGTCTCTGGAACAAACTTAGTATCAGGGTTGTAAACAGGAGTACCGAAACCTTCGATCTTAGTGATGTTTACTACATAGCTATGGTTACGAACTACACCATCATAACCAACATTGTCCTTATTAGCACCAAGGTGACGAATATTAGTGTAGTAGTATGCGCGACCACTCTTATAAAGCAATGCAGGCTCTACACCACCAAGAACTACATTAATCTTATTATCATCCTTAGACTGGAAACCATCAGCAGCGCTATAGAGATACCAATCCTTAGCCTCACCAGCAGCAGAAAGCTGGAAGAATACATGGTATGCCTCAACCTCAGCATCTGTATTAGGATTTGTCTCACTTGCCTCAACAACCTTCAAATCACCTGCAGTGATGCTCTTATACTCACTGCCGTCCATATAGTAAATCTGATTAGCCAAAGAGTTAGCTACAGCTGTAAGAAGATTGTTCTCTCCAAGATAAGAGTGCGCCCACCAAGTTGCAACCTCCAAGTTAGAGCCACCTGCCTTAACGAACTTAGCCTTAAGAACTACCTGAGTCTTATCAGCCTCATTTGCAAGAGTGTTCTCACCACAATAGTATGGTTTAACCTCAAGGTTGTTCTTTAGATCGTTATATGACACCATATTGTCTGCTGGGAATGCACGCTCAGGAGTCTCTGCCCAGTATGAACGATACCAAGCCTCGTCATTCCAAGGGAAACCAATATATGCACCAGTCCAATTTGCGTCGATATCCTTTATAAGACGAGAATCCTTAAACTCGTTGTAGAAATCCCAAGATAAAATCTCTGCATAAACCTTCTCACCATCTACCTCACCAACTTCATATGTACCAGTGCGTACAGTGTTGCCATCGCCAGCTGCCTTAACAACAACCTTTGCAGCAAGACGCTCAACATGGATGGTTACAGCGTTCTGCTTAGCCTCATCCTGAGTCTTACCAATGTTAGCAGGAGTAAGAACGGTAGCGTTAATCTCCAACTTCTGGCTCTCCTCAGCATATACAGAGTTGCTCATAACGAAAGCATCACCCTCACCCTTGATATTAACAAGCTCCTTGCTAAGAGCATCAAGAGTATAAGTTGCTGCCAAAGCACTATTCATGTTTAGAACAGCAACTATCTGAGATGGATACTCACCCTTGTAATTCTTGATTGCCATAATAGTCTTAACATCAGAAACATTTGGCTTACCATCACCAGTATTATCTGCACCAAACTCTCCGTCAGTCATATCCTCAACACCAACTCGCAACCAGTTGTTTGTATCATCAATTAGGAATGGTCTGTCGTTGCCATCAAAGAAGAAGAAGTGTGCGCACTTAACCTCGCGCTCATCAGTTGTGCCCTCATCGTAAGCATCACCCGGTGCACGAGTACCCAAATCATCTGCTGAAAATGTAACAGCGATGTAAGACTGCTCAGTCTCGCCATTGTTAGCTGAAAGATTGTGATCATCTTTCTCAGCGCAAGCAGCAAAACCCAATGCTGCAAGTGCAATAAATAAATACTTTTTCATAAAACTGAAAATTAAGTTAATAAATAATTAGTTTGTTGTTTGTTAATTAGTTTGTTATTGTTTGTTTTGTTATTGATTTTTGTCCGACATTCGATATATGTTTCTGTTCTTTGCAATCTCGGCTAATACCTCCTCTGCCTTGTCGATACCAAGCTTCTTAGCCTTATCAAGATATGGCTTTGCAGCCTCGTTGTTATCCATATATACCTCCAACGCTCCACGCGCATAGACCGCTTCAGGCAACTCTTCCGCCTTCTTGAGGAAGCGCAAGGCATCGCGATAGTCCTTACGTAGAATTGCCGAATTGGCAGCATTAAGGTTTGCTACTGGGTCGTTAGGATACATTCTCACTGCAGTCTTAAACAACTCGTTGAACTCCTCGCTACCTGGCTCGTAGGTCTGTGCCAAGATATAGAACTCCTCCAATGATAGATTCTGTGGTGCTGAGTGCAAGACCTTCTCAATTTCTGCGGGGTCAACGTAACTCTTTACCTCGTACTCGATAGTGTAGTCTGAGTGTCGCAATGCTGGATAGCAGTTCTTCAACAAGTAGCGATACTCCTCTTTCCAAGTCGACTTGATGGCCCACTCCTTTTTATCGGGATCTCTATCAGAGCGTATAACCTCCAAAATTTCATCCTTGTGTTCTAATGATGAAGTCATAACATATCGCTCAAGACCTGCCCAGTCCTCAGGCTCGAAGTCGGTCTTGATAAAGCCCTCACCAAAATGATACATATTCTCAACATAGACCTTTAACGCCTCAGTACGACCCTTTGCCAAACGGGTATTGTTACTATAGGGACTCTCAGGAGAAGCATAACCCTTGATAGATACCGACTTGATTGTGATATCGCTATCATGCTTTACTGAGTCGATGGTACCAGTAATCTTGGCAAGCTCCTCGACGTTGTTTCTATAGGTCGGATAGATGACAACTTCACTAACGGGGAAGTCGACATATGCAGAACCACTAATCTCGCGGGTCTTAACCACCTCGCGCTCTGGACGAAGGTAGATAAGCTCGGGGTAGTATGGGTCAAGTGGGAATTTGTCGACAAGTTTGCTGTCGGCGATAAGTTCGTGATGACCACAGCAGCCATAATCTTTGCGTTCAAGCTCCACACGGCAACCATTCATCCAATCCATGAACACAGTAGAAGAGTTGTAGTTGACTACATTCTGCGTTTCAGTCGCTGCAAGGTCAATATCGCCTGGATGCGTAGGCTTGATATGCTCATTGCGTTGGTAATAAATACGGCGGTTACGACCATAAACACCAATAGACTTGAGCAACAACGTGTCGGCTTCGTTGATAATCTTAGGGGTCAATACAACGACCTGCGTACCCTTGATGTCAAGTTCCGAGAGGTCAACATCAATATCCAAGTTCAAATAGCCATCCTTAAGCTCTAATGTGAAATCTTTGATCTCTACATTGGGTATATCTTGCGAGTAGCCTACACATACTGAGAATAGGGCAACCACAATCAAGGAGATAACTCTAATCATAGCTCTGCGGTTTTAAAAAAGATAGACAAGATTAACAGCAGCCTTAGTAGGGCCAATATAATGGTGAGTGCCATCACCAACTTTGCGCTGACAGCCACTGCACTTGTAGATGTCGTAATCGAGATAGGCATAGCCAAAGCCTGCCTCAAGCTCTAGGTTTAAACTCTTAGATAGCATGAAGGCAAAGCCGTATGCTATGCCGCCACCATAAGCATAACCTTGGTAACGCATGTCGCTTAGAACCGAAAAGTCTGTTCCGAAAATCGAAAGATTGTTGTTAATGCGACCTAAATTGAAGGCTCCACCGAGAAGATGTGCTCCAATGAAATGACGCGAAAAGCGATCGCAAAACCAATAACGTGCCTCTGGCTGAATTAATAGATGTTTCCACTTCACGCTCTTATTTTTACTCCAAGCATTGTAGCTACCTGATATATCCACAGTCCACTTGGGTGCGATACCAATCTCGGCGCCGAGATTCAGTGTTGCGGTAGCCTCTGCCAGTGCGTTGGTCTTAACTGCATACTCTTGTGCATAGAGAGATGTCCTACCTCCTCCAAAGATGAGGAGTACAAGTAGTAGGCAAAAACTCAATTGCGGTTTCATTCTTACGTGCGGGTTTTACATTATTATTAATAAGACCTACAAAGTTATTTAAATATTCAAAAAAAGTCAAATTCTAATATCCTACATTTTGCTATACATAGTATATTATGGTTTTACCCCCCCCCCCATTTGTAAATCAAAATGTAAACACATTTATTTGGAAATTCGGTCAATTTTATATAATTTTGCAGTGATAATATACAAAATACAGGTATATCATCTACTGTGTGTTTACAAAGCGTAGAGTTTTTTAAGTCAAAATACGACCAAAACTATGACATTTTCGACCATTAGAAAGACTATATTCGCACTACTATTCCTCGCATTAGTGGGCGGTAACGCAACAGCTAACGAAGCCCTTTTTAAGGAGGCAAAAGGGCTACAGCGCGAAGGGAAATATGACGAAGCGCTTGGCGTGTACAAGCAACTTCTTGCGCAACCTGTCAAGGTAGAGAAGCTTACCGACGAGCAACTCTTCTACTACACCGAGGCGTTAGTACAGTTGATGAATACCTATCAAAGCATGGGCGAGGCAGAGGCTTGTATTGCCACACTGCAAGAGGTGTATAGTACATCTGTGGTTTTACAGAAAGAGTGTTTAAGAGACTATTACTCTGTGCTTGGCTATGCTTTATCACGCACAGAGAGTATGCAAGAGGCTGAGGCTACAATGTTGCGTGTATTCACCCTCCCCCTATATCGAGCCACCCCTGAGCGTTACTTTCGTGACTATGCCTATGCTGCAGCTGTATTCTATAGTAACCCCGACTATCAGCGAGAGGTAATAAGTTGGTGTCAGGAGGCGTTAATACAAGCTGAGCTAAGCGAAAATGCCTCGGGCATACAATGGGTAGAGGCGATACTCGGCTCATTATACAAACGTGACGGACATCTAAATGAGGCGCTAGAGTTGCTAAACAAAAGTAAGAATGAGGCGGAGCAAAGAGGCGACGGTCTCGGTGTGCTTAATAGTCTACACGCGCTTACTGATCTCTTTCTCTATTGGGATATCCCCGAGTATGCTAACATATACGCTACAGAGGCTGTGCGTATGGAGCGCAACCTTACAATGCAGAATCCTATGGTCTCGGCGCAGACATACATAAATAAGGGTCGCGCCTTGCAACACTTAGGCGAAATAGATTCAGTGTCACGCTATACCGAGAAGGCTCGCAGACTATGCGAGGCGTTGCCATACAACAGTGGAATGGTGGATGTTAACCTTCTATCGGGTAGTTGTCTAATTGCGAAAGGAGGAGACTCTCTGCGTTTAGGTCTCATAGAGTTGCAGCAAGTGGCACAGCAAGGTACTGCCGTAAATCGCGCACGAGCATATCATCATCTGGCACAGGCATACCTACGAACTCGCGATAATGCAAGCGCTGAGGCAATGTTGGATAGCCTCCACACCTTACTAGGCGAGAGTGATGTACCCATACATATTGGTATCGACTATGAACCTATTATAGACCACTATCTGGCAACTAATAACCATCATTGTGTGGAACAATATGTAAGGCTTATGCTCCAAGAACAGCAGGTTTTTAAGGAGAGAAGTCTGAAGTTCAATCTTGTAGAGAGCATCGTAGAGATGCAGACCGAGCAAAAAAGCCAGGAGCTAAAGATGGTACAGCTAAAGCTAACCAATCAACGTCTTTGGTTCTCGATAGGTATGACCATAGCGATTATTGTCATCGCAATTATAGCCATAACGCTATACTTCTATCGTGGACGCAGTAAGATTGAGCTAAAGAGGGTAAATGATAGATTTGCGCAGCTTAGCGAGGAGTTAAATAAGTCGAATACCGAGAAGGAGAAGATAACGCAGGAGATAAAGGAGTTCTTGATGGATAACGACAACCGCCAAGAGTTAGAGACCATAACACCATATATCCTTAAGGAGGGTGGCGAGACTAAATTCCGCCAATGCTTTGAGCTACTATATCCACTCTTTCTACCTCGTCTGCGCGATAAAGTGCCATCTATCACACGCCGCGAGGAGTTGCTCTCTATGCTTATTGTGCTTAAGCAAAACAATAAAGAGATTGCTGAACTGCTTGCCATAGCCCCACGAAGTGTGTTGATGCTGCGCCATCGCTTTCGTCAAAAGATTGGAATGAGTACAGAACTTTCCTTGGAATACTTTATCGAGGATCTATTAGGTGTAGAGCATGGTTCGGGTACTCCATCTGATAATACCACCCAATCAAAGGAATAGCCATATAAAAAAGGAGCAAACCCGAAGGTCTGCTCCTTTCATTGTATTGTAAACCAATCAGTGGATTAGTTCTTTGCCTGCTGGATAGCTACTGCAATAGCAACAGTTGCACCTACCATTGTGTTGTTACCCATACCCAAGAAACCCATCATCTCAACGTGTGCTGGAGCCGACGACAACCCGAGAGCAGAGACTGCTTGCAGGCTATGCCGAGGTACGAAGGAGGAAAAGACGGTACGAATTAACTGATGAAGAACCTGCAAACTGTGCGTCAGAGTGCATACGACCAGTAGTACTATGTAAAATCGGATCGTTATCCCTGCACTCATAGTTATACAGTTTTATTTTTATATAACAAAAGAGTAAGGATAACTCAGAAAATTTGGGTGCAAAACGGGTGCGACGAAACACAATTAAGGGCTATTTTTTACCTTAGTGTTTCATTAGAGAGTTTAAGGAAATTAGAGAATTTAGTGAGTTTAGTGTTAAGAATAAAAATACATCGTTAAATTCCTTATATTCACTAAATTCAACAGAGATTACGTAATGCAAAAATCTCTAAACTATATAACTATCAACACTTAGAATATTACAAAAAGATTGTCATGTAGTATAATATTCCGTTTTTTTTTCTTATATTTGTATTTACATTAACATTTAATCATTAGGACTATGAAGAGCACGTTTCTTATGATGTCGTTTATCCTCACGACATCACTTGCCACATGGGCGCAAGATACTATAACCTACCCTACAGCTGAGTGGGATAAAGCCAAAGCGATACTAATGCACACTCCCGGAGTGGAGCTTTTCGATGGTGTTATACACCCATACGCAGGACTATTTGAGTACTATTTCGATGTGGACAAAGCGGCAGAGGAGCACCGTGGATATATCGCAGCACTTGAGAAAAATGGCATTGAGGTATATACCGTACGAGAGCTACTCAACCAAGTGCCCATAGAGAAGTTACGCCAATACGCTATGGAGACGCTCACCTATGATATCACAAACATAGAGGGAGTAAGCGAAATAGAGTCAGAGAGTTATCGTGAATATGTCATTGGCGAGATGTCACGCGGTGATCTTATCCGATGCATACTCCTTCGCCCCACCGTGACACTCTACAGGACAGATACGAACACTGGAGTTGAGGCTGTATATTCACATCAGCCTCTTATGAATTTATACTTCACACGTGATCAAAGCATCACCACACCTCGTGGCCACATCATCAGCCAGATGAACTCCTCGCAGCGTGCTTTTGAGACGGAAATCATATTGCTATGCTACGAGCAGTTGGGCGTCAAGCCGATACTCACAATCACCGGTGAGGGCAGATTGGAGGGTGGTGACTATCTGCGTGGTGATGATATCTCGTATATTGGTTGCGGAATGCGCACAAACTTAGAGGCCATACAACAGATAATGGATGCCGATGCCTTTGGTCACAACACCATAGCGGTAGTAAACGACCACAAGTGGTGGCAGATGCAGATGCACCTTGACACCTACTTCAACATTATCGACAAGGATCTATGCACACTTGTTGAGAGCCGATACTACGCAAAGGAGGGTGATCCAGAATGGGTAACTGTGGACCTATACACTCGCAAAGAGGGAGAGAAAAACTACACTCTAACACATAAGGACATCCCATTTGTAGAGTTCCTGAAAAAACAAGGATTCACAATTATACCCATCAAGCTCGAAGATGAGCTACACTATGCCAACAACTACCTCACCATCGCTCCACGCCACATTATGGCAGTAGGAAATCAGTCAATTGAGTTACAGGAGGCATTTGCAAAGCATGGGGTAACTGTAGAGTGGATACCTCTTGAAACGCTTATAAAGGGATATGGCGCAGCACACTGCATGACACAAGTCATAAAGGCGGAGTTGAGCAAATAGATAATGACATACAAAGACAAGATATGTAATATAATGTCAGAGTGGTGTAATAGTGTCGATGACAAGAAAAGACGGATGGGGAACGCACGGCAATTTCTTGTCAGATGTCGGTTGTAGGTTTTGCAAAAGAAGGCTGCAGATACAACACTCGGCAAAAATCCCGACGATGGGTAGTACTTGAGCGTACGACCCATTGTCGGGACTTTTTGTTAGGGGCAGTAGATGTCTGCCTTATTTTGCAAAACTCTGCTGGATAGCTACTGCGATAGCAACAGTTGCACCTACCATAGGGTTGTTACCCATACCGAGGAAGCCCATCATCTCAACGTGTGCTGGAACTGATGAAGAACCTGCGAACTGTGCGTCAGAGTGCATACGACCCATAGTGTCGGTCATACCGTATGATGCAGGACCTGCGCCCATATTATCTGGGTGCAAAGTACGGTCGGTACCACCACCTGAAGCTACTGAGAAGTACTTCTTGCCTGCAAGAGTACGCTCCTTCTTATATGTAGCTGCAGCTGGGTGCTGGAAGCGAGTAGGGTTTGTAGAGTTACCAGTGATAGATACGTCTACGTCCTCCTTCCACATTACTGGTACGCCCTCGCGAACGTCGTCAACACCGTAGCAGCGTACCTTTGAGCGAAGACCCACTGAGTAAGAGATAGTCTCAACCTCGTGAACCTCACCTGAGTAGTAGTCGAACTCAGTGCGAACGTATGTAAAGCCGTTGATACGAGAGATAATCTTAGCAGCGTCCTTACCAAGACCGTTAAGGATAACGCGCAATGGGTTCTTACGAACGCGGTTAGCCATCTCAGCGATCTTGATAGCGCCCTCAGCAGCTGCGAAAGACTCGTGACCTGCGAGGAATGCGAAGCACTGTGTCTCCTCACGAAGAAGACGAGCAGCGAGGTTACCGTGGCCGATACCTACCTTACGATCCTCAGCAACAGAACCGTTGATGCAGAATGCCTGAAGACCCTCACCGATAGCCTCAGCAGCGTCAGCAGCATTTGTGCAGCCCTTCTTAATTGCGATAGCAGCGCCTACAACGTAAGCCCACTTAGCGTTCTCGAAGCAGATAGGCTGAGTCTCCTCACACATCTTGTAAGGGTCGATGCCCTTCTGGTCACAGATAGCCTTAGCCTCCTCGATTGACTTGATACCATATTGTGCAAGCACAGCGTTGATCTTATCGATTCTGCGCTCGTAGCTCTCAAATAATGCCATAATTTTCTAGAAATTTAATGGTTAATAACTCCGATTACTCGTGACGAGGATCGATATACTTAACAGCGTCGTTGAAACGACCGTATGAACCCTTTGCCTTCTCCAAAGCCTCAGCTGGCTCGATACCTTTCTTGATGAAGTCCATCATCTTGCCAAGGTGTACGAACTCATAGCCGATAACCTCGTCGTTAGCGTCGAGAGCCATGCGAGTACAGTAACCCTCAGCCATCTCGAGGTAGCGAGTACCCTTAGCGTTAGTACCGAACATAGTACCTACCTGTGAGCGAAGACCCTTACCCAAGTCCTCCAAAGATGCGCCGATTACAAGACCGCCCTCAGAGAAAGCCGACTGAGTACGACCGTAAACAATCTGCTTGAACAACTCGCGCATAGCAGTATTGATAGCGTCGCAAACGAGGTCAGTGTTCAATGCCTCAAGGATAGTCTTACCTGGAAGAATCTCAGATGCCATAGCTGCTGAGTGAGTCATACCAGAGCAACCGATAGTCTCAACCAAAGCCTCCTCGATGATACCATCCTTAACGTTTAGGGTAAGCTTACAAGCACCCTGCTGTGGTGCGCACCAGCCAATACCGTGAGTAAGACCAGAGATATCCTTAATCTCCTTTGCGCGTACCCATTTTCCCTCCTCAGGAATAGGAGCTGACTCGTGGTTAGCACCCTTCTTCACGCAGCACATCTGCTGCACTTCGTGTGAGTAAATCATAGTCAATTAGTTTTTAATTAGTTATTATAAAATCACTTAGTTATATCTGTTGCAAAAATCGTCGCAAAGTTACGAAAACAAATCGGATAAAGCAATTATAAGTTCATAAATATTTTTAATAATATTTACCGGCAGAGACCGCAGGGACGATAGGGACGCAGAGACAGCAGCGAGTTCTCGGATCATTTATAATGTGATACCAGACTTCTCTTTGTCTCTTCCGTCTTAAATCAACTACTCTCTAAGCGTCCTTGCCCAACAAAAAAAACAGCACCCCGAAGAGTGCTGTTTTCTATTTAAGACGTTACCTATTACTTGATAGGATTAGTTGTTAGGTAGTCGTTGATAATAACGCTGTGGTTAGTGTACTCCTTGTAGTAGTTAACACCTTCAACTGGTGCATTGCCACCCCAGTAGTTGCCTGAAAGGTCAATATCAGTGTAGTATACACTTGCACAAACATCGTTACCCAACTGACGACCCTCAGCCGTGATAGTGTTGCCTACGAAAGCATTGCCACTAATAGTTGCCTCATAGCCAATCATCAAACCTCCAGTTGCACGCTTTGATGTTGCGTGTGTAGTAGTAACATTGTTGCCACTGAAAAGGTTGTTTGTGATGATATGATTCTCAGTGAATCCCATATATAGTGTTGCAGCATTACCACTAGAAGATACTGTATTATTCAAGAACTTATTGCCATTGATTGTGGCACCAGTACCACATACATAGTATGCTACTGCGGTATCATTACAAGTATTACCCTCGAATACACAGTTCTCAATAATCTGTGGGTAATCATTGCTGTCGGCATCAAAATTCAATGTAACAACCATATTGCAAGTGTTGTTCTTAAATGTACAGTCCTTAATTGTGCTCTTGCCCAAAAGACGGAAAAGACCCTGCTGCTGAGTGTGCTGACCATTCTGTGCTGTAATATTTTCAGCGTTGAACTCTACACCTACTGTGCGAACAATTGCGCCAGACTTGATACCGTCGAATGTGATGTTCTTGATAGCTACCTTACCACCAGTGATATCAAATAAAGCGTAAGTATTTGTTGCATCCTCAGCCATTGTGATAGTCTTGCCATTACCGTCAAGAGTGAAGTTTGCATTTGAGATAGCTATAGACTTAGTCATTGCGATATTGGCGCCAAGGACATACTCGCCACCTGCCTTGATAGCCTTCTCAAGCTCCTCTACTGTTGAAACCTTAGGGTATGCTATAACTGTCCAAACGCCATCCTTCTCAACTACCTCGTAGCCTGCAGGAACATTACCAGTCAAAACCTCGCCATTAACAGCTGATGCTGCGATAGAAACCTCAACAGGCCACTCAGTAGAGCCAGCGCAAACGTAAAGGTAAACATCACCATTAAGAGTTGCACCCTCGTTAACAACCAACTTACCAGTGTTAGCATTAGCGCTTGGATCCTGCATCCAGATAGACTTGTTTGCACCCTCAACTACTGCACCAGCGTTAACAGTAAGCTCGTTTGTAGCCTCAATACCATTTAGGAACTGACGAATAGCACGGTAAGTAGACTTAACAACAGTACCCTCGTTTACAGTTGCAATAGCAGAAGTACCCTTACCATTAGTTAGGTTGTCGATACCGTAAGCCATATCAGTACCACCGAAGTGCTCGATAGTTACATTCTCAACTACAAGGTTGCCACCAGGGTTGTTAGAGATAACCGAAGAATAAGCATTCCAACCACGGTTATTCTCAGCCTTAAGAGTCATTGTACCATTCTTAACAAGTAGGTTACCCTTGTTAGTGATAAGACCGAAGCTACCAGTAATAGTATCAGTACCAGTAAGAGTCTTACCGTTAAGGTTGAATACCAACTCCTTGCCAGTAGCAAGTGTGAGTGACTCAGAGATAGCCAAATCACAAACCATAGTGTACTCACCACCATTTGCAAATGCTGCGCGAATTTCAGACAAGCAGTTAACAACTGGCTCAGTAGCAGCATTCTCCGCAATAGTTGCCTCACCTACGTTGTAGATAGTCTCAACAAGAGCACCAGTAGTAGACTCGATAGCACCATTACCCTCAACTATCAAAACACCACCCTCAAGGTCTACAAGAGCATCAGTACCGTTGTTCTGAATGGTGATAGTAAAGCCGTTAAGGTTAAGAACTGCGTTCTTAGCAGAAGAATTTGAGCGTGTTGCAACAGCCTCCTTGAAGTTCTTATCAGCCTCAGTTGCAACGATGTGGTTAAGAGCGATAATCTCGCGACCCTCAGAGATAGCCTTAAGAAGGTCAGCACCATTTGTAACAGCTACATAATGGTATGGAATATCCTCAATGTTACCAGCATTCTCGAAACCATCCTCGATAGTTACATCGAAGTCATCAGCGTATGTAAGGATATTACCCTTGATAGTAGTAACATAGTTACGCTTTACTGGGATAGGAGTGTTGAAGTTCTTCTGCTCATCGATAAGCTCGTTGTTCTGGTCGTAAACATTCATAGAGAAATTAACGATATCACCCTCGCTTGCGAATAGGTAATCAGCGAAGAGAGTCTTATCTGTACCAGTCTCACCATAAGATGCGATATCGAATAGATTGTGAGTCTTTTTGTACTGTGCATCACCTGCCTTACCCTCAACAGCATTGAAGGAGTTGCGGTACTCGGTTGTGTACTCAACCTCAGCCTTTGCAGGAACAACACCCATAAGCTGATCCATATCTGTTGTGATGACGCGCAACTTAGCGAATGGACGCTTAAGAGTTAGGGTGATCTCAGTATTACGCTCAAAACGGCGAACCTCAGAGCAAGTGTAAGCATCACGAGTCTCATCCATTGGAGCCCAATCGTTGATAGAAATGTTAGCCAAACCATCTGGAGTTGAAGTGATGTAGTGAAGGTCTGTTGTCTCACCCTGCTTTACAAGGTCAGCCCATACTACAAACTTGTAGTCACGGTTTGCGATAAGGCGTACTGGGAAAGTTGCCTCCTTGCCATTGTCGCTAATCTGTACTGGAAGAACCTTTACCTGGCCACCATAGTGCACCTCGCACTGGAAACGCACATCGTACTCATTGATGAGATCAACGTTATCAAAAGCACCCAATGCGCTGTCGGCACGAGTACCCTCAGGAAGCGATACAGTGATGTTTACATCCTGCTCACCACCGACTACTACGTCCAAGCCCTCAGGCTCTGTCTGACATGATACCATACCAAGTACCAATGCCAAAATAGCAAATAGTTTTTTCATAGTGTAAAAAGTTAACAATTGTAAAATATTTTGTTTTTATTAATTTCAGCCCTTAGTCGTACAACAGATAAATTGTCGTGTAGACAAAACAACTACACCCCACGACGGTAGTGTCGCAGGGAGACTATATTAAACGATGTCTGTTGGTTTATCTTTGTAAGTGGTTGATATACAACATGATACCCCCCCCCTACGTGTGTGCGTATGGGGAAGCCCATTTGGATATGTGTTCAATTTCATCATGTTGGATACCTTTTGTGTATGCTGATAGTTAGTACAAAAGTAAGAAAAATAATTCTAATTATAGTATTTTTTTGCAAGAAAATTTGCAAATATTTCAAATAGGGTCTTCCAATTTAGTTGTTAATTACGAAAAAATAGGGGCTATTCAAGATTGAACAACCCCCATATATGAGTGCTTGATTTTGCTTAGAATACTACACGCACACCAATCTGCATACGCCAGCGAGAGAGAACATCATCGGTGGTGTAGTTTGACTCGGTAAACTTATATACCGGACGGTAGCCACCCTCCACGCTTTGAAGTTCGGTTACGGTCAATGGCGAGAGTGTCCAGTTTGATGTGCGGTGTACCATACCCCATGAGCGTGATAGTAGATTTGTGAGGTTGATAACATCGCAGGTAAACTCCACACGGCGCTGGCTGCTATGGTCGAAGTAGAATGCCTGAGCTATATGTAGGTCAAGACGATGCTCGAAAGGTAACGAGTGTGAGTTGCGCTCGGCAAACTTGCCACGATGCGTGCGGAGATACTTATCTCCCTTGATGTAGTCGTTGTAGCTCTGCTGCGAGGTCTCATCTGCCCATAGCATGCTCTCCATCTCAGCCTCTGTAGGGATATAGATTAGAGAGTTACCCTTATAGCTGTCTCCATTTACATCCTTACCTCCCTTGTAGTATGTGAGTGAGTAGTGCTCTCCTGAGTGTCCATTGTAGAGCAACATCACATTCGTACCGTGGCGACCATAACGACGTGAGTATGAAAGTGATGATACGACCTTATGTGGGAACTCATAAACTGAGTTGCTAAGTGCTGGGTTATTGCTATCTACTGCGTAGGTGCGTCCCCAGTTTGTCGATGACTGCGCAGAGAAACCATCGTTCACGCTCTTAGACTGCGAGTAGGTGTAGGCGGCTGTAAAGCGTAGACCGTATAGTGCACCTACGAAGTCGTACTCCAGACGTGCTGTTGTAGACCAAGAGTAGCCCTTATCTGTGTTGCTGAGGTAGTATACCGCAGAGTATGGCTTCTGTGTTGAGGTGTAGTAAGTCGTTGTTGTCGTCGATGTCTCGCCACCAACATAGAGCTTATTGTCCTTATCTTCGGCTACAAGGTTTTCGATGTAGATGTTGTTAAGCCCCTTGGTGTAGTCGGCTTCAAGACCGAGTCGAAGACTCTTGTATGAATAATCTAGGGCTACGGTGGTGCGGAATACTTGCGGATAGCGGAAATCCTTGTCTACAATATCGATTGAAGGGTTGCCCTGCACGCCCTCGGTTGATGAGTTAACACTAAAGGCGGGTGGGGTAGTGCTGTTGGTAACGCTCATTGAGCGTCGACCATTGTTTTGGTAGCAGTTTGATAGCCAAACAAATGGTATGCGACCTGTGTAGATGCCACTGCTGGCGCGTAGTTTCAAACCACGCGCCAGCTCTGTCTCAAAGCCTATGCGAGGAGATATAAGTAGCTGTACGCGAGGTATATCGCCAGTCTTAGTGCCGTGTGTAGTGGCATATGCGCTCTTATTAAACTCGTCGTTTGTAAGTGGTGTGTCGAACATTACGGGTAGGTCGGCACGTAGACCATATGTAAGCACTCCAATACCGTTCATAATGACCTCATCCTGTGCATAGAGGGCGAATTGACCTGTGGTCATAGGCGGATTGCGCTTGCCATCTGCAAAGTAGCCGTACTGGTATTTCGATGCCTTATCCTCAAGGAAGTTCTCCAACGAGTCGTAGGTATATGTGCCTCGCGCGTTGGATAGGTAGAGATTGTCGGCACGGTAGATTTCGTTTGATGTACCGATGGTGATGTTATGCTTACCGCGTGTGATGTTTATATCGTCGCCGAAGATGATGATATCCTGATCAAGCATCGTACAGCCCGAGTATGGGTCTGTACCGATAGTTGCTGAGCCGTTATGATTCTCGCCCAAACCGTTGATGATAACAGCAGGCAAGCTCTCAGGTGATGTGCGACCATCCTTAAGGCGGGTGTAGCCTGCGCGAAGGCTATTTGATCCCCACTCCTTAGTGCTATTTAACTCTGCAACAACCGAATGTGTGCGGTTGATATTGGTGTACTCTGCACCGCGGAACTTAAAGGACTGCAATGAGTTCGCTGAGTCATCAGCATCGGCATAGAGCATATTGTAGCGCAATGAAAGATGGTTGTCTCTGTTGATGTTCCAGTCGAGACGTGCTACGGCAGAGCCTGTGAGTGCCTTGACCTTATGGCCGTGCCAGCCACCACCATCGTAGCCCGTAAGAGCCTTGTATCGCTCCGAGATGGTCTCAGCCTCGTATAGCGTAAGTGCTGATGCTCCACTACCAGGGTGGTTTGTCGATGGGGTTACGTTGCGGTTGAATTCACCCGCCACGAATAGAAAGAGCTTATCCTTAACGAGTGGACCTCCAAATGTCGCGCCGAAGATATTTGTTACCTGATCCGTAAGGTTCTTGCGCTCTTTGAAGCTATTACCTGGGGTAGATCCCCAGAAGGTCTCGTTATTGAAATAGCTATACGCAGAGCCTTTGAACTCGTTATCGCCAGAGCGTGTTACAGCCTTGATAACACCTCCTGTAAAGCCGCTTTCGCGGATGTCAATGCTTGATGTTGAGATGGTTACAGCGCTAAGCGCATCTAACGGAATAGGGTTTGCCTCGGTAAGCGAACCAGTCATACCCGTAGTGCCAAGACCGTAGATATCTGCCGATGAGGTGCCGTCGATTGTGAAAGCGTTGTAGCGACTACTCTGACCACCGAGGATAATACCTCCCGCCGCAGGCGATACCGCTGAAGAGAGGATATTTGTTAGGTCGTATATCGAGCGGTCGATAGATGGCACTGCTTCCATCTGCTCGCGGTTGAAGGTGGTACCATGTCCACTGTTAATAGAACCTATTACTAGCACGTCATCGAACTCTAAAGCTGATTCCTGAAGTTGCTCGTTGATTGTTGTTGGTTGACCGAGTTGCAAGGTTAGATCTTTGTATATCACGCTTTTGTAGCCGATGTAGGAGATGGTAATCTCATACGGACCACCTACACGCATTGCGCTGATAGTGTATAAACCTTGATTGTTGGTTGTGGTACCATAACGGGTACCCGATGGTGTGTGAATAGCTACGATTGTAGCGCCAAATAGAGGTTTGTCGTTAGCAGTTACCACACCACGAACTGATGATGTTGTAACCTGAGCCATCGCCACTGCCACGACAAGAGACAGTGCGACAGTTAAAAGCAGTCGCTTCATAGGTTGTGATTTAGGGACACTATTTATGTGTCAGGTTAAAGATTAAGGTTGCACTCTCGTGGTGCAATGCGGATGCAAATATATGAAAAAATCTTATATATGATTCGAAAATTTTAATTTTTTTTGCATACCAAATATATATGAATAACGGTGGATATTGTCTCTATTTAGTGTGAATATATATCTAAAATGCTAGTAGAATAAGAATAAAAAACACTCGTAATATGACTATAATATACAAGTATAAATGTTGTTAAAAAACAGATAAATATATATGGCTGTTTGAGTGTGAAATGAGGCGTCTATTAAGGCTTTAAAGGAGTGCGTAAAAATGCATTTATATTTAAATATGTAACTATGTTGAAAAAAATGTTTTTCGTTTGCTTGCTATTTAAGATAATTGGGTTATCTTTGTGCGTTAACTTTGCGCCAAGAAATATGGTCGTTTATCACACTGTTAGCGCCGATGTTGTGATATGTGGCTGATGGCTTGGATGTTAAGTGGAGAAAAATTACAAAAACTTTATAAAACTTTATTTACTTAAAACTAATGCTTATGGTTAGAAAAGTTGTACTATCAATGGTTGCAACTCTGATCTTGGGATGCTTTGGCGCATTCGCTCAAGGTCAGCGTATCACCGGTACAGTGACCGATGAGACTGGTATGCCAGTCATCGGAGCGGCGGTTGTAGTCGAGGGTACCTCTCGAGGAACTACTACCGATGTGTCCGGTCATTATGAGATTGCAGCTTCATCTGAGGCAAATCTGGTATTCTCTTACCTTGGTTTGCAGACTCAGACTGTAGCTGTTGCAGGCCGTACTAAGATTGATGTGATCCTTGCATCTGATTCAGAGCAGATCGAGGAGGTCATCGTTCAGGCGTTCGGTACTGCTAAGAAGGAGGCCTTCACTGGTTCAGCGAAGGTTATTAAGTCGGAGGATTTGGCTAAGACTCAGTCATCTTCAGCTGCCAGCGCTCTTGTTGGTAAGGTTGCGGGTCTTCAGACATCATCGAGCTCAGGTTCACTCGGTTCAGAGCCTTCGATTCGTATCCGTGGTTTCGGTTCTATCAACGCTAATCAGGCACCACTTTGGGTTATCGATGGTGTGCCTTATGAGGGTGATATGAACAACATCAACATGGCTGATATCGAGACAATGACCGTCTTGAAGGATGCTGCATCTAACGCACTTTACGGTGCTCGTGGTGCTAACGGTGTTATCATGGTGACCACAAAGCGTGCAAAGGCTGGTGATGCTCGTGTAAACTTCGATGCTAAGTGGGGTGTTAACACTCCTGCTCGCGTTCTTTACGAGTACGTTAAGGATCCACGTCAGTACTATGAGATGCACTACACAGCGTTGTATAACTACTTCCGTGATCAGGGTAACGACACAGGCGCTGCTTATAGCAAGGCTGTTTCTCGTTTGACTTCTAACGAGGTTGGTGGTTTGGGTTACAACGTTTATAACGTACCTGAGGGTCAGCAGCTTATCGGTACAAACGGTAAGTTCAACCCTAACATCGACAAGGATGACTATCGCATCGTCGAGGTTAAGGACGAGGAGACTGGTGAGGTTCGCAAGTACAAGATTCAGCCAGACGATATGTATGATGAGTTGTACGACCCATCATTGCGTCAGGAGTATAACTTGAACATCTCTGGTGCTACTGAGAAGTCTACATTCTTCGCTTCTCTCGGTTTGTTGGACAATACTGGTATTACTGATGGTTCTGATATGCAGCGTTGGACAGCTCGTCTTCGTGGTGACTATCAGGCTAAGAAGTGGTTGAAGGTTGGTGCTAATATGAACTACACACGTTTTGAGTGGAACGGTGCTTCTTCTTCAAACGAGGGTGATGGTTCTACAGCCGACGTATTCTCATACGTTGCTAATACAGCTCCTATCTATCCTGTTTACGTACGTGACGAGAATGGTGTGGTTCTTAAGGATAAGTATGGTTGGCCAGTATATGATACCGGTGATGGTAGCCACCACGGTTTGATGAGCTCAAGCCCAATGCAGGCAAGCCCATTGCAGCTTATCTGGTTGGATGAGTCATACTCTGAGGGTAACGCATTCGGTGTTAATGGTTTCGCAGATTTCATTATCACTGAGGGTCTTAAGTTTACTATCAACGGTGCTATCAACATCGACGAGACTCGTATGTCTTCACTCTCTAACCCATACTACGGTCAGTTCGTAACAAACGGCGGTATCGTAACTAAGGGTCACTCTCGTTCATACTCTCACAACTTCCAGCAGTTGTTGACATATGCTACAACATTTGGTGCTAACCAGTTGAGCAACATCGACTTCTTGCTCGGTCATGAGACATACTCTACACGTGGTTACTACGTAGGTGGTGCTAAGTCTAACATCTTCTCAACTGATAACAACGAGTTGTCAGGTGCAGTAGTTGATATGAGTAGCGCATCTTCATACCGTACAGAGTACATCAACGAGGGTTACTTCTTCCGTACTCAGTATAACTACGACGAGCGTATCTACGCATCTGCTTCATTCCGTCGCGATGCTTCTACAAACTTCCACCCAGATCACCGTTGGGGTAACTTCTGGTCTGTAGGTGCTGCTTGGATCATCAGCCGTGAGGCTTGGTTCAACTCTTCAGCTCTAAGTATGTTGAAGGTTAAGGCATCTATCGGTTCTCAGGGTAACGATGGTATCGGTTCTTACAAGTATACTGATATCTATTCAGTTAGCAATGATGGTGCTGGTGGTATTGCAGTTGCATTTAGCCAGAAGGGTAACCCAAAGATCACTTGGGAGACCAACACTAACTTCAACACTGGTGTTGAGTTCGGTTTGTGGCGCGATCGCTTGACAGGTAGCATCGACTTGTTCAACCGTAAGACAACTGATATGTTGTTCTCTGTACCAGTTCCTCCATCACTCGGTTACTCATCATACTATGATAATATCGGTGATATGGTTAACCGTGGTATCGAGCTTGAGTTGAACTTCGATATCGTTCGTTCACGCAACGTAACTTGGACATTCGGTATGAATGCTACTCACGTTCGTAACAAGATCCTTTACTTGCCAGAAGTTCGTAAGGACTTCGAGGTTGATGGTTACGAGGGCTTCATCAGCGGTGCATACTTCTATGGTGAGGGTCTACCTATGTATACATTCTTGATTCCTGAGTATCGCGGTGTAAGCGAGGATGGTGAGTCACAGTGGTCATACAAGATTCCATTGTATGATGAGAATGGCGAGCCTACAGGTGAGTATGATCAGGGTATCACTACTAACTACAACTACGCTACACAGACTACATCTCGTAAGCTTAAGGGTAATGCAACTCCTTGGGTATATGGTGGTTTCAACACAGCGTTCTATGCTTATGGCTTCGATTTCTCTATCGCATTTGACTATCAGATCGGTGGTCAGGTATATGACTCAGGTTATGCAAGCTATATGTCATCACCTAGCGGTTCTTCAGTAGGTAACAACTACCACGTTGACTTGTTGAAGGCTTGGACCAAGGGTTCAAACGAGGATTCACAGATTCCACGTTTCCAGTATGATGATCAGTATACAACTGCAACATCTGACCGTTTCTTGACAGATGCGTCATACCTTAATATATCTAATATTAACTTTGGTTATACACTTCCTGCTAAGTGGTGGAACAACAAGATTCAGGCTATCCGTATCTATGTTGCTTGTGACAATGTTTACTACTGGTCACGTCGTAAGGGTCTTGACCCACGCCAGAGTTTCAGCGGTGGTACAACCAACGTTAACTACTCACCAATCCGTACTATTTCAGGCGGTGTAACTTTGACCTTCTAATTTAACTTAGATTATGACTATGAAATTAAATAAGATTTTGATGGCTTCGGCAGTAGTTTTCGCTGCTGTAGCGTTCACAGGTTGTATCAAGGAGGTCTTTCCTAAGGAGTCTGCCATCACTGAGTCACAGCTCGCACAGAGTAGTGCTGGTATGGAGTCTATGATGAAGTCAGTACCTGCCTCTATGGCTGCTCACGTTGCAGCAAGTTACGACCACTCAGATTTTGGTTATCACTCAATTGGTCTTTACAAGGATCACCACGCGATGACAATGTTCCCTTGCGCACGTGTAGATCGTGGTGGTAACCCATACTACTCACGTCTTCAAGCGCCTAACTATGGTTTCGATATGGGTACCAACGGCGGTTATACTCACTACATTTGGTATAACTACTACCCATTCATCAAGAAGGCTAATGATATCATTGGTGCTGCAGGTGATGATGAGGCTTTGAAGACCTACCGTGGTCTTGCAAAGACTTTCCGTGCGTTGTTCTACCTTGACTTGGTAGGTTACTACGACTGCCTTCCTGCTAAGGCTCCAGAGCTTCCAAGCTACGAGACTGACTTGGCTAAGCCAGAGCTTAAGGACTTGACAGTGCCTATCGTTACTGAGAACACTACTGAGGAGGCAGCTAAGAAGAACCCACGTGCTAAGCGTGAGGATATGTTCAAGTTCATCTTTGATGATTTGACAGATGCTGTTGCTTGCTTGGAGAAGTTCGAGACAACTACTCCTACATACCCAGAGTTGCCTGCTATCTATGGCTTGTATGCACGTGCTTATATGTGGCTTGGTCAGTTCGAGGAGGGTATCTACACATCTATTCCTGCTAAGGATGAGGATGGTAATGACCTCAAAGATGAGGATGGCAATATCGTATATGCGTATCCATTGGTTCTTACAGGTGATGCTGCATACCAGAAGGCTTACGAATATGCTGAAAAGGCTATCCAGACTGCAAATGTTCCATTTATGACTCGTGAGCAGTACTCAAATGTAACTAGCGGTTTCAATACCCCTGTTGCATCTTGGATCTGGGCTACTTCAATGTCAACTGATACCGTTATCAACAACTTGTTGGCATTCGCAGCACACGTATGTCCTGAGGCATCATACGGTTATGGTCCTTTGGCTTGTGTTGGTGTTGCTAAGAACACTTACGATCGTTTGGGTTCTACCGATATCCGTAAGAAGCTTATCGTTGGTGAGGATACTACTTACGAGCAGTTCCGCAACTACACCTCTATGCCACGTGAAGAGTGGGAGGAGCTTGCATACCGCGCACCTTACACTAACTTCAAGTTCCGTCCAGGTCAGGGCGAGCGTGTTGACTATATGGTTGCAAATGCAGTATCATTGCCAATTATGCGTATCGAGGAGATGGAGTTTATCGCTATCGAGGCTTTGACTCACCTTGGTAAGGCTGGTGAGGCTGCACAGCGTCTTGTAGACTGGGTTGTTGCTAACCGTGCTGATGTATACATCTTCAACGAGACTGACGAGGAGAAGGTACGCGAGGAGATCATCTTCCAGAAGTCTGTTGAGTTCTGGGGTGAGGGCGTTATCCTCTTCGATATGAAGCGTTTGGATATGGGCGTTCACACTACAGGTCAGAACTACCAGTCTGGTATGTTGTTCGACACAGAGGGTCGTCTTCCTTGGTGGAATCTTCCAATTCCTTCAGGTGAGACTGCAGTAAACACTGTTACTAAGAATCAGGTTGCACCAGATCCTTCTTACGGTGTTGAGTCTGAGGACGCTGCAATCTAATGTGAAGCTATTTGTAACTATTTAATAGAACAAGAATATGAAAAATATAAAGTTTTTATTTCTGCTTGTAGCGACACTCTTCGCCACTGCTTTCACTGCGTGTCAGCAGGAGTGGGAGCCTGGTCAGCCAGACTCTGAGTTGAGTGTTTACTTCCCAGTAGATGTCAATGTAGCACCATTTGCTACAGTTGATAGCGATGATACTGTGGAGATTGACGAGACTACAACAGCTCTATTCCCTGTATATCGTCAGAAGGCAGGTACAGAGATGACTGTAGAGATTCGTTCACGAATTGTAAATCCTAATACTGCGGTTTACTGGGAGTTGGACGAGAATGATAATCCTACTTTGATCATTCGCGCAAACGAGGCATTCATCGTTGCTGAGAGCGTGACTTTCGAGGAGGACTCTCTTGTAGCTTACCTTGAGGTAACACTTGACTCTCGCATTAAGAAGGGTGCACTTGACCTCTATATTGGTGATATGCACGAGATTGAGATTATGGTTAAGGATGTTGCTCACAAGGGTCACTACGGTCTTAGCCGTAAGACTTTCAGCGTAGGTGTTCCTGAGAGCTGGAAGAATCTTGGCGATGAGCAGGAGGATCCTGAGTTGAAGCAAGGTACATATACTGAGGACTTCTTCGTATGGTTGTACGGTGTTGAGGCAGGTAACATGGTATATGTAGACATCGAGGAGAGCGAGGCTCGCACAGGTGTTTACCGTATCAAGAATCTCTTCAGCCAGGATAACGTCGTTCAGTTGTTGGGTGGTATCCCTTCTGATATGCTCTTTGCTTCTGGCGATACTTATATCGAGATCGATGCATCTGATCCTAAGCAGGTATTCTTCCCATATCAGTCAGTAGGTTTCGGTATCTCTGGTTTCGTTGATCAGATTTATATCGCTACATTGCTTTCTGGTAATGGTACACTTGAAAATGGTGTTATCACATTCCCACAGAATGGTCTTGTACTTTGCGATCCATCTACTCCATTGTACTATGCTAACCAGAGCGGTAAGTTGCGTATCACTCTTCCAGGTGTAAGCATGAAGGATTACTCTTTCGCTCTTGCTTACACAGGTACTCAGACAACCGTTGACAACACTGAGACTCGTGCTTCATTCGACTTCTACACAGGTGCTGATGTTTCTAAGTACCGTTTTATGCTTGTTGAGGGTAATGTTAGTGCAACTATCAATGTCGGTTCTGCTCTTAATCAAAAGGTTGAGCTTCGTGAGGAGCTTAAGAACTTGATTGCTGCTAAGGCTGATGCTAATGGCGCTCTTTATATCGAGGTTGAGAATGAGGATTCTGAGGAGCCTGAGATCGTCTACTTGGAGGACTGCGCTGAGTCTTCAGTTAACGATACTACTTGGTACTTCACATTGCCAGAGTCAGGTCTTTACACTATCTTCGCTATCCCATACGATGTTGAGGGTAATCCTGTAATGGATAATGGTAGCTACAAGTTCTATCGTGAGCACTTCTACTATGCTCCTGCAAACTCTGACCACACAGTTCCAGAGTTGGCTCCTGTAACCTTCTATATTGATACTGCTGAGAATATCGCAGGTGCGACATATCAGAATCTTCCAACTTCTGAGTACTTCCCATCGTCATATGTTCTTGGTTATGTAATCAAGTGTGATGATGCAGATCTTATCTCTGCAATCTCTATGTACTACGAGAAGACTGCAGAGATTCCAGCTGGTAAGACTCCTGCTCAGTTGATCGCCGAGGATGGTTCAGATCTTTCATCAATCCTTAGCGAGATGAAGAAGGATACTAAGACTCACACTGGTTGGAACTTGTTCTCTGTAGAGTCAGATACTGAGTACACAGCTTACATTGCAGTAACAAGCATCTATGGTACTACTCAGTACTATGAGGCTTCTTACAAGTCTGATAAGTATGCATTCGATATCGTTATCGGTACATATGAGTTCAAATGTGGTGACTCTACATTGCGTGTAGACTTCGAGCCATTCTTCAACTCAAATGAGTATGCAAGCACTGGTTGCGGTGAGTTGTACTATATGAACTTCATCTTGGACGAGAACTATGAGGATGTTAAGAAGTCACGATATGTTGCATTCCGTATGCCTAAGTATAACGCAATTGTTACTTACGGTCAGGTAAATGGCTACGCTGGTAGCTTGTTTGCAACAGATTTGGGCTACTACGGCGACTCTAAGGATGCAGTTTGGGGCTTCGAGAGCTCATCACAGTCTTTCGACTACCCAATGCACTACAACAACGAGTCAATGGTTCTTTACTACAACGAGGAGGGCTTTATCACATCTCTTGATACATACTTCCGTCAGTATATCAGAACTGTTAAGGAGGTTGTTGACGCTGAGACTGAGGAGGTGAAGACTGTTGTTGAGACAACATATCCATGCTCATTCATCCCATCATCACTTGAGGGTGGTACTACAGTTACTTGCGTTGAGAACAAGAAGCCTGTAATCGAGCAGCCTGATCAGCCTGATCAGCCAGCAGAGGGCGAGGAGACTCCAGGTGAGGAGGAGGGCAACGAGCCAACTCCTTCACGAATGAGTGCTGGTCGTAGCAACAAGCCTGCACAGCTTCAGATGAAGAAGGACTTGACCTTCGAGGCAGTACGTGAGTTACGTGTTAGGTAATCATAAACATAATTCCTAAGGGTGGCGACTTCCACTTTTGGTGTTGCCACCCCAAGGATATGAGAGTGATAAATTAAAAATTATAGACATTTTTAACTTATGAATAAGGGTAAAATTTTATTGATATGCTTGGCAGGTTTGTTTGCTGCATCGTGTGCTAAGGACAATGTTGATCAGCCAACAGTGTCAGCTCCCGAGGTGGAAATCGCCAAGAAGTTCGTGAATACCTCTTCAGATGCTGTCGCAGGCAAGCTCCTTCTTTATGTAGATAAGGAGACTGTAGCTCAGTTCGAGGCTGCTAACGGCTCAATCTCTACTGGTGTCAGCTCTATCGATGCTGTTGCTGAGCAGATTGGTGCTACTGGTATTCACCAGTTGTTTAATATGAAGGTTAATGCTGAGCTTAAGCGTGAGCTCGGTATGGATCGTTGGTTCACTATCAACTTCTCTGAGGATGTAGATGTTGACGAGGCCGCTAAGGCGTTGGCTGCTTCAGATGTTGTACGTCGCGTAGAGTTTACAAAGGTTTGCAATGGCCCTGATGTTGACGAGCCTAAGGTTGTAAACCTTGACGCATTCGCTACTACTCGTTCAGGTAACTATCCTAACGATGAGTTCTTTGCAGCTCAGTGGCCATTGATTAACAACGGTAATGTTGAGGGTATGTATATCCACCCATCAGTACTTAAGGGTGCTGATATCAATGTCGTTCCAGCTTGGGAGTTGACAAAGGGTAGCAGCGAGGTTATCGTAGCTGTTATCGATCAGGGTGTTGATTATAACCACGAGGATTTGGCTGCAAATATGTGGGTTAACGAGGCTGAGAAGAATGGTCAGCCAGGTGTTGACGATGATGGTAACGGTTATATCGACGATATCCACGGTTACAACTTTATCGACAACCCAGTAAAGGTTGAGGGTCAGCCAAACCCAATTTGGACAGATACATTCGACAACGCTGCTCACGGTACTCATGTTGCTGGTACTATCGCTGCTGTTAGCAATAACGGTAAGGGTATTGCTGGTGTTGCAGGTGGTGACAACGGTGTTGGTGGTGTTCGCATTATGGCTTGCCAGATTTTGGGTGGTAAGTATAACACTTCAGATCAGGATGCTGCTGCTCGCGCTATGGAGTATGCTGCTGATATGGGTGCTGTTATCTCTTCAAACTCTTGGGGTAACGATCCAGGTGCTATTACTACTGATAACACTTACAAGGTGGCTATGTCTGCACGCTACGTTGCGTTCAACTACTTTATGAAGAAGAAGAACCACCCTGCATTGGATGGTGGTATCATCGTATTCGCTGCTGGTAACGAGTCTGCTCCTATGGCAGGTTACCCAGGTGCATACAACGAGTATATCTCTGTAACAGCTCTTGGTCCTGATGGCCGTCCAGCTCTTTACACTAACTACGGTCCTGGTTCTAACATCGCTGCTCCTGGTGGTGAGTACTATGTTGATCACTTCAATCATGTTAAGGAGTCAGGTTGTGTTTACTCAACTCTTCCTAATAACCAGTATGGTTATATGCAGGGTACTTCAATGGCTACACCTCACGTTTCTGGTGTTGCTGCATTGGCTCTCTCATATGCTGAGGTACTTGGTAAGTCTTATACTGTAGACCAGTTCAAGGAGGTTCTTCTTACATCTGTATCTGATCTAAACTCACTCCTTAGCGGTTCTAAGTACTCTTCAGCAGGTCAGGAGGTTGCACTCTCTGACTACCGTAACAAGATGGGTACTGGTGCTATCGACGCTTACCGTGTATTGGCTGCAATGCGTGGTATCACTTGCGTTCCTGCAGTTGCTGGCGTTGAGACTGTAATCAATGTTATGGATCTTATCGCTGACGGTAAGACAGCTCTCAAGATCTCTGAGGATATTATCATCCCTGATGATGTACGTAAGCGTCTTGGTATCCGTAATGAGACTATCTTTGGTAACGATCTTATCTTCACTTGCGAGAAAACTGGTACAGGTGTTATTAAGGTTGGCTTGGTAGCTGGTGGCGACCAGGTAGGTGGTGGTAACGCAATGGGTGGTATGCTTCTCGAGAAGGAGATTGCTATCATCGTTCGCGGTAACTATGAGATGGATCCAGAGGGCAATATGTCAGGTACTGAGGGTTGGTTGTAGTAGTTACATTGTTAAGTAATAACTTCTAAAATTAAAGAATTATGAAGAATCTTAAGATATGGTCACTTGCACTTGCTCTCCTTGTTGCTTTGACAGGTTGCAAGCCTGCAGATGAGCCTGCTGCTAATACAGTGCCATTCAAGCCTGTTGCTACTGCTCAGCTTGCTGAGAAGTTGGTTAATGTATGGCAGCTTGTAGAGTATGCTGGTCAGCCAGCTCAGTTCGATGTTTACATTGACTTCCAGGCTGAGGCTTTCGAGCTTTATCAGCGCCTTTACAGCTACGAGTACGAGAAGCTAACTGGTACTTACACTCTTGAGGGTGATGTACTAACAGGTGTTTACAGCAATGATGTAGAGTGGAACAACGCTTATACAGTTCAGATTGCTGAGAATCCTCTTCGTCTTCGTCTTGTTGAGGAGAACGGCGCATATGCTGAGTATAATGCTGTAGAGGAGGTTCCTGCACATGTTAAGGATGTTGCTGTAGAGGCAACTGAGGCATCTCGTGCTTCTGAGTACTTCTTGTAGTACGAACATTAGGGGTAAAACCCTATAAATAGAGGTGCATCCATGGTGTCGTGGCGACGTAGTTGCGACTTTTGAGATATAACCTCAATAAGGTAGTGGACTATTCAACGTTAATGTTGGATAGTCCACTTCTTTTTATTTTGTTTACTAACTATTTTTGTGTCGGAACAGAATATTTTTATTATATTCGCAACGTGAAAATGTGTTTTTTAAGAAACCTATAAACAACCTAATAAATTTTTTAGATGATTAAGACCAAATTTTTAGTTGTTGCAACGACCTTGGCTCTCGGCATAGCGTGTGTGCAAGATCCTGAGATGGGCTCTGTGAAGCAGACTGAGACGTCTGTGGAGGCTAAGTTTGTAAATACTTCGGAGGGTGCCGTTAATGGCGAGCTTCTCTTGTATGTTGACGATGCGACTGCGCAGTCGTGGATGGGGGCTAAGGAGGCTACTCGTTCAGGCAATATCGCCCTTGATCAGGTGGCTGAGGAGCTTGGTGCTCGATCTATCGAGCAGTTGTTCAACTTAAGCATCAACGCAGAGAAGAAGATTGAGCGCGGTATGCACCGTTGGTTTATCGTGAAGTTCGACAAAGAGTTGAATATCGAGCAGGCAGCAACTAAGTATGCCGAGATGCCCGAGATCTCTCGCGTGCAGTTCAGCACAACTATTAAGCGTCCAGAGGTCTCTGCAGTACCTGTTGCAGAGGAGGCTGCGACTCGTGCTGCTGGCGGAAGCTTTAACGACCCTATGTTCTACAAGCAGTGGCACTATATCAACGACGGTACTGTTGCCTTCCAGAATGCTAAGGCTGGTGAGGATATTGGTGCAGAGGGTGCATGGAAGTTCACTACAGGTAATCCTGAGGTTATCGTTGCGGTCGTAGACGAGGGTGTTAAGTACTCTCACCCAGACTTGCTAGCAAATATGTGGGTAAACACTGGTGAGATTGCAGATAATGGCAAGGATGACGATGGCAACGGCTATGTTGATGATATCTATGGTATCAATGCTGTCCAAAATACTGCAAATATCACTTGGGCTAAGACTGGTGATACTGGTCACGGTACACACGTAGCTGGTACTGTTGCTGCGGTTAACAACAACGGTATTGGTGTTTGTGGTGTTGCTGGTGGCTCGGGTAATGGCAATGGTGCACGCATTATGTCTATCCAGATTTTTGATGGAGAGACAGATACCTTTGCATATCACTCAGCTCGTGGTATTGAGTATGCTGCAGATATGGGTGCTTGTATTCTTCAGTGCTCTTGGGGTTATCCTACTTCATATCGCACCTCAGATTCTCAGTACGAGAAGAATAATAAGGCTGAGTGGGAGGCTATCGACTACTTCGTTGAGAATGCTGGTTGCCAGGCTCTTAAGGGTGGTGTAGCGATATTCGCTGCTGGTAACGATAAGAAGGACTATTCTGACTATCCTGGTGCATACAACTCTATTATCTCGGTTACTGCATATGCTCCAGATGGTCTTCCAACCACATACTCTAACTACGGCCCTGGCTGTAACGTTGCTGCTCCAGGTGGTGAGTACTCATACGTGAAGGGCTACTGCGACTATGATGGCAATGTGCTCTCTACAGTGTCGAAGGAGACTATCGACCCTGTTACCGGTAAGCAGTATAAGTCTGACTATGCATATATGCAGGGTACATCAATGGCGTGTCCTCACGTATCGGGTGTTGCGGCGTTGCTCGTATCGTATGCTATGGATAATGGTATTACGTTGACCAACGATAGGGTATATGAGATTCTTACAAGTTCGGTTCGTGATTTTGATGGCGTTTTGACTGGTGCAGCCGTTAGATACGACTACTATGGTACTCCTTACAACTTCAATATTAGTAAGTATAAGGGCAAGATGGGTACTGGTAAGCTCGATGCCTTGCTTGCAATTATGAACCTTCGTGGTGCTACATGTATTCCAGTTGTTGTAGGTGAGGAGGCTGAAATTGATATCAACCACTATATGGGTACTGGTGATCTTCACATCACTCCATATGATGGTTATGAGGTTGATGATGATACCTTCAATCGTCTTGCGATTAGCGTCTACTACTTCAGCGGTAAGCACTATATTATGTGTGCAAAACCAGGTATCGGTGTTGTGAAGTTAAAGTATATCGCTGGTGGTGACGTCGTAGGTGGTGGCAGTGTTCAGGGCGGTAAGCTTATCGAGAAGGAGTTTGTTATCATCGCTCGTGATAAGAACGATAACGGTGGTTGGTTGTAATATACTAAAATATTGTAGAATATGAAGATCTTTAAGTTATATGCGTTGGCAGTGGTATCGTTGCTTATGATGTCTGTAGCTTGTGGTGGCGACGATGATACTAAGAGACCAAATACTCCTACCTATGAGGGCGAGGAGTTGGGTGATATCAGTGCCTCTTGGAAGTTGGTATCGGTAAATGGTGTAGAGCCAGAGTTCACTGTATATATAGAGTTCTTTGATGGTATCTTTTATATGTACCAGCAGATCTACGAGTTGAACTATGTTGCCTACGAGGGTAACTACTCGGTTGAGTGGAATGTCCTTTCGGGTGTATACGCCGATGGCTCGGAGTGGAAGTGTAGCTATGTTGGCGAGCTATCGGAGTTGGGCGATACCCTCACATTGACAAGCGTGGAGAAGAATCCTATCGTCAATATCTACGAGGAGTGCGAGATTCCTCAGGAGATTATCGACGAGGCTGAGGCAAACACTCGTTCAGTTTCAGGCTTCGAGTACCACTTGTAGAATTGTTGAAGTAAGTAGCTAAGAGTATAAACTATTAACAATATGAATAAGACTAAAGTTCTACTATTTGCCTTGGCATCGATTCTTGCTACCGCTTGTGTAAGTGATGATACCAAGATCTCTCAGGGTACACCTGAGGCTGCAAAGCAAAAAATTGTAAACAGCTCTGACTCTGCAGTTAAGGGCGAGATGATTCTCTATGTAGACGAGGCTACTGCGGCGCAGCTTGAGGGTGCCGTGGATGCTACTCGTTCGGGTCTTGCATCTTTAGATGCTACTATCGCAGAGCTTGGTGCTACCGCTGTTGTTCCAGTCTTTAATATGGCTGTTAACACAGAGCTTAAGCGTGAACTTAATATGCACCGCTGGTATACTGTTAAGTTCTCGGAGGATGTAGATGTGGAGTATGCTGCGAAGTTACTCTCTGAGCTTAAGGAGGTTGAGCGAGTGCAGTTTAGTGTTCCAGTATCAGTTCCTAAGGTTACAGCTGTAGAGGCAGATCCTTCGCAGTTTGCAGCTACACGTGCTCAGAAGCATCCATTCAACGACCCAGGCCTTGCTATGCAGTGGCACTACAACAACGACGGTACTGTTGCATTCCCTAACGCTCGTGCAGGTGCTGATATCAACCTCTTCTCAGCGTGGAAGCATACTACAGGTCGCCCAGAGGTTATTGTTGCGATTGTAGATGAGGGTGTTTGCTACACTCACGAGGATTTGAAGGATAGCTTCCTTGTAAACGAGGCGGAGATGAATGGTGCTGAGGGTGTTGATGATGATAAGAACGGTTATGTGGACGATATCTACGGTTACAACTTCGTGGATGATGGTCGCATTACTTGGACTCGTAGCAAGGACTCTGGTCACGGTACACACGTTGCAGGTACTGTAGCTGCTGTGAACAACAATGGCATAGGTGTTTGCGGTGTTGCTGGTGGCTCGGGTAAGGGTGATGGTGTTCGCATTATCTCTTGCCAGATTATGTCAAACGAAGAGGCTGCGGGTCCTGGTCCTACAGCTAAGGCTATCGAGTATGCTGCAGATCGTGGTGCTTGCGTATTGCAGAACTCTTGGGGCTTTGGTGCAGGTCAGATTGCTAACGACTCAGCATTTGCAAATGGTACTACAGGTGTCGAGTTGACAGCTATTGACTACTTCAAGGCTAAGAAGAACAACCCTGCGTTGGAGGGTGGTATTGTAATCTTCGCGGCAGGTAACGATGGCAAGTCGGTTGCTGTTTATCCTGGTGCTTACAATAATCTTATTGCTGTAACAGCTGTAGCGCCAGACGGTCTTCCAACATACTATACTTGTTACGATCGTGGTTGTAATGTAGCTGCTACTGGTGGTGAGTTCACAACTAATTGGGATACTCCAGGTTGTGTGTTGTCTACTATGCCTACAAACAAAGCCTCTTCAGGTTATGCTTTGATGCAGGGTACATCAATGGCATGTCCTCACGTTTCGGGTATTGCGGCCTTGGCAATCTCTTATGCTATGGATAATGGCATTACGTTGACATTGCCAGAGTTGAAGGATATCATTGTAAGTTCTGTACATAGCCTTGATCCATATTTGACTGGCTTCAAGGCAAACCCTATGGGTGGTACTCTAAACCTTGGCTCATATCAGGGTAAGATGGGTACAGGTCTTATTGATGCATATCAGGTGTTGATGGCAGTGCGTGGTACAAAGTGTATCCCTGTTCCTGTTGGCGAGACTGTATATCTTGAGATTAGCGACTATATCGGTGACGGTAAGTCATCAATTAAGCTACTCAAGGATGGTACAACAATGAGCGATGAGGCTAAGAAGGCACTTGGTATCGATGACTTTAAGGTTATGGGTAACAAGATTGTTATGACTTGTACTAAGCCAGGTACAGCACTCTTTACAATTAAGTATGTTGCTGGTGGTAGCACCGTTGGTGGTGGTCAGATTACAGGCGGTATGGCTACAGAGCAGGAGTTTGCGCTTATCGCACGCGAGGGTATTGCTATTGATGAGGGTACTAACTCACCTATCACTCCTGGTGGCTGGTTGTAGTAGATGTTTAATGTGATATAAAGATAATAGAGATATGAAAAGTTTGAAGATTTGGTCTCTTATTGCGCTCTTTGCTATGGCATTGGTAGGCTGTGGTGGCGATGAGGAGGGTAGCGGCGATACTCCTATTGTTCAGACCGATATTTACGGCAAATGGCATCTTGCTACAGTGAGTGGTTCCGCTCCAGAGTTCGATGTATATATCGAGTTTACAAAGGATGGTAAGTTTAACATCTACCAGCAGGTTTGGTCATTTACATATGAGCACTACACTGGTCCATTTACTTGTGATGGTGGTGTGATTAGTGGTAAGTATAGCGATGGTACGGATTGGACAGGATCATACAAGTTCTCGGTTGCTAACTCTAAGCTAACGCTTACGAATGTGGATAATAGCGATGAGGTTAATGTCTACAACGCTTGTGTAATCCCTGCAAAGGTTATCGAGGAGGCAACAACTGCAACTCGTGCAGAGGGCGTTGTTCCATTCCTATAGACTGTTTAGGATAATTGGTATAGGGGATTTGGTGGCTTGGCAACAAAGCACTAAGTCCCCTAACTTTATAAATTGGGTCGATAGCCCAACTTTAGATTATGAGAAGATTATTTATTTTGTGCCTTGTCGCTGTAGCCTCGGTATGTGGTGCATCTGCTAAGGAGGTGTCGTCCGCGGTGGCACTACGTATAGCATCTGAACTCTTTAGCACTACCACTCGTGGTGGTGATGCCGTGGTTGCGTGGGATAGCAATGATATGCTTGCTACACGTGGTAGCAATGAGGCTCCAACTTTTTACGTTATCACTCCTGAGTATGGCTCGGGTTTCGTTATTGTTGCTGGCGACGATGCTGTGCGCCCTATATTGGGCTACTCAACAACATATCCCATTTCTACGGCAGAGCTTCTGCCTGCAAACTTCGCAGGGTGGCTTAGATATATCGATGCTGCGGTGCGCTATGCTCGCCAGTGCGGTGCTGAGGCGGATGATGCGGTAGCGCAACTTTGGAGTGAGAGCTATAAGCCTGTAGGTGCAATGATGCTTAATACTGCACGCTGGAGTCAGCTTGCGCCATACTACAACCAATGTCCAATGGATGGCGATAGCCACTCGTTGACAGGTTGTACACAGACCGCAATGGCTATTATCATGTACCATCATCGTTGGCCAGAGAGAGCTAAGGGTGTAACCGAGGCGTATACCACTGCGGGAGGTATATACGTCCCTTCGCGAGACCTAAACCACGCTTACGACTGGGATGCAATGCTCGAGACCTACATTGAGGGTAAGTATAGTGATAAGGAGGCAGAGGCTGTAGCAGTGCTTATGGCGGATTTAGGTCATGCCTTTAAGGCGACATATACTGCTGTCGATACGGGAGCCTTCCCAGATATGTTGGCGCTATACGAGAAGTTTGGCTATAGTCCAGCATCGAATATCGCTGTCCGCAGAAACTACTCGAATGAGTATTGGGTAGCGATGCTACGTCGTGAGATAGAGTCGTCGCGACCAGTTTTCTACGCAGGATATACCTCTGAAGGTGCTGGCCACGCCTTTGTCCTCGATGGCGTGGATGATAACAACTACTTCCATGTAAACTGGGGTTGGGGAGGTCTGTGCGATGGTTTCTTTGCTATCGACAACCTTACGCTTCAGCAGTACCTCTTCGATACACAGCATTGGGCAGTGTTGGGTATGCACCCTATGCGTGATGGCGAGATTGATAATTGGCTATATCTTACATCTGGGGGACTTAAGAGTTCGACTACAACCTATGAGCGCGGTGAGTCGTTCGAGATTCTGCCTATTACGGTGGCTAACTACTCGCAGTTGAGTTTCTCGGGCTATGTGCGTGTAGGAGTGTGTAGTGCTGATGGTAGTATTAAGTCGTGGGCAACAGAGCCTCAATATTTAGATATCCCATCGATGTATGGCGCAAGTTGTGAGAGTATGAGTGCGGTAATCACGGAGGCGATTGATGAGGGAGATAGGCTTATGGTGTTCTATCGTAGCGACGACAGCCAGAAGTGGTTTAAGATTGAGCCATACGCTGAGAGCGCTTGTTCAGAGATAGTGCTTAAGTATGCACCTATTGGTAGTACTACCTCAATGTCGTTTGATAAGGCTACGGGATTGTTGGTGGTAGATTATGAGGATGATGTTAAGTCGGCGCTCTATCTCTCAGGCGAATATATAGAGAGAGGTATTACGATAACTAAGGGTATGATGAGAGTAGATACCAACCAGTTGCAGCGCGATGCTACATATACGATATACCTTGAGCGTCGCGGTGTTGAGTCTAAGAGTCTAACGTTAATCCTTAACGAGTTGTAGCCTATGAAGAGATTTTGGTTGATAATTGCCATCGTTGCAGTGTGTGCAGGATGTCAATATTTGGATAAGGAGATTGACACGAAACCCAATCCCGAGATTGAGGGCGAGCCTGAGGCAGAGACCGAGTTGGAGGTTGATAAGAGTGATATTATACTCGATTTCAAAGCTCAAAGTGTTGAGATTGTTGTTAGTGCAAATAGAGAATTTGAGGTCGATGTATGTGTGGACTGGATTACATATACTATTGCTGATAGTGGCGATAGGGTGGTGCTTAGCGTGACGGAGAATACCACACCCGAATCTCGCTCGTCTGAGATAGTTATCATTGCGGGCGATCTAATGCATACGGTAACGATCGAGCAGGGCGCTAAGCCTGAGACAATGCAACTGCTCTTGGAGCATACATCCTCATATCTTGACTCGCCAACGTGGGGCGGTAGCAATATCCGAGGCAGTGTAGATTGGGGTGATGGCACTACAGAGGAGTATCAAGAGGGAATATCGCATGACTATACCGATACTCAAAAGCACAGCGCTCAATTTACAATGGAGGGAGCAACATCGTTCCATATCGAGCGCATCGGAGAGATAGAGAGCGTTACGCTTTCGCTATAATAATATAGGCAGTCCGAAAGGGACTACCCTTTATCGGCGGTGAATTGTATTTCACCGCCGATTTTGTTGATATACATTGCATTAGGTTGTTGCGTTGTGAAACGACTTTTTGTGCAAAAGGCTATCGAGAGCTGATTTTGCAATTTGCGTGTAGTCTTCTATGTAGTATAAATTAAGTATAATTAAGATAAAAAATCACTTTTTGTGATACATCTTATCAAAAAAAGTATTACCTTTACACATTGAAATTGAGTCACTTGGGCTATGAATAACTTTTTCGCGGCATACCGCAATGCTGTGAACTGCACCTCTTGTGCAGTCGTTGCATCGTGTGCTACAAATACCCCCCCCATTACTCAATGTTCTAATAATCAAATAGTTAGAGGGTGTACACCATCTTATAGTTGGCGTTATGGCTTATCGTGAGCCGTAACGCCCTTTTTGTGCTTACATATCAATAAACATAACAATTAAAAACAGAGTAATTATGAAGACTTTCAGAATGATTGGAATGGCCCTTGTGGCTGTGGTGCTCGGCTTTGCGATGAGCAGTTGTGACAACGATGATGACGAGGTGAATCCTTACAAGGACTATCCGCAGTTGATAGTTGGTAAGTGGTTTAACTTTACACCAGAGGCAAGTATGTACTTTGAATATAATGCAGACAATACTTTTACAAAAGTAGGTTTTGACCAAGCACTCGGTTGGATGAACGGACAA
>JAZQZQ010000006.1:0-36602 GCA_045634125.1 Alistipes sp.
TGACCAGGAGTACTACTACATCTACGCTCAGACTATGAACGGTCGTACTCAGTATGGTATCGCTATGTGCTGCCACTACGAGGACTACCTCTCAGGCGCTATCAAGAAGCACGAGCTTACACGTGTTGATAAGGAGGAGGATCGTATGATCCATGTTCGCAACCAGAAGGCAAACATCGAGCCCGTATTCTTCGCTTATCCCGACGATGCAGAGATTGACGCTATCATCTCTAAGTGGGTTAAGGAGCATGAGGCAGACTACGACTTCGTTGCTGAGGATGGCTTTGGCCACCACATGTGGGTTATCCGTTGTAAGGAGACTAACGATCGCATCACTGAGCTCTTCGCTGGTATTCCTGCTTTGTATGTTGCTGATGGTCACCACCGTACAGCTGCTGCTGCACGTGTAGGCCAGGAGTGCGCTTCAAAGAACCCTAACCACACAGGTGACGAGGAGTACTGCTTCTTCCTCGCTGTAACATTCCCAGCATCACACCTCCGCATCATCGACTACAACCGCGTAGTTAAGAACCTCAACGGTCTCTCTAAGGAGGATTTCTTGGCAGCTGTAGGCGAGTCATTCGTAGTTGAGAAGAAGGGTGCAGATATCTACACTCCTAACGCATTGCATAACTTCGCAATGTACCTCGATGGCGAGTGGTACTCAATGACTGCTAAGGAGGGTACTTACGACGATAACGATCCTATCGGCGTTCTCGACGTGTCAGTTCTCTCTAACCTCGTTTTGGACAAGGTTCTCGGCATCGCTGACCTCCGCACATCTAAGCGTATCGACTTCGTAGGCGGTATCCGTGGTTTGGGCGAGTTGCAGAAGCGTGTTGACAGCGGCGAGATGAAGGTTGCTTTCGCATTGTACCCAGTATCTATGCAGCAGCTCTTCGACATCGCTGACACTGGCAACATCATGCCTCCAAAGACTACTTGGTTTGAGCCTAAGTTGCGTTCGGGTGTAGTTATTCACTCATTCGAGGAGTAAAAATTTCTTGTGATAAGGCAGCATATGCGGCCCATCACTAAAAGTAGATCACCCTGGGCTGTACCTCGTGTACTATCCCAGGGTGTTCTCTTTTGTAGTGGTCCAAATCTAACCCGTTCTAACGTAAAATTTGCTCGTGGGGGTGTTAAGATGTGGTAACTATATTATTGTACATATAACAAGAGATTCCCTCTCGTTGATTAATCTGTAAAAAAAATAGTGGCTGTTCCCAAAGGGGTTACCCTTCATCGGCGGTGAATAACATTTCACCGCCTATTTTGTTGATATACATTACATTAGGTTGTTGCGTTGTGAAACGACTTTTTGTGCAAAAACCTCTTGACCCACAATTTTTCTCTTTGTGTGTAGTCTTCTATGTAATATAAATTAAGTATAATTAAGAAAAAAATCACTTTTTGTGATACATCGTATCAAAAAAAGTATTACCTTTATACATTGAAATTGAGTGACTTGGGCTATGAATAACTTTTTGGCGACATACTTCAGCAATAAGAACTGCACTTCGGATGCAGTCGTTTGTGTGTCTGCCATAAATACCCCCCCCCATTACTCAAAGTTCTAATAATCAAATAGTTAGAGGATATACACCATCTTATAGTTGGCGTTATGGCTTATCGTGAGCCGTAACGCCCTTTTTGTGCTTACATATCAATAAACATAACAATTAAAAAAGAGTAATTATGAAGACTTTTAGAATGATTGGAATGGCCCTCGTGGCTGTGATGCTCAGCTTTACTATGAGCAGTTGTGACAACGATGATGACGAGGTAGACCCTTACAAGGACTATCCGCAGCTGATTGTGGGTAAGTGGTTTTGTTTTACACCCGAATCAAGCATATTTATGAATTATCAGGCTGACGGATCTTTTTATGAGGTTGGCTATGGCGCTAAAAATGGATGGAGAGAATATGTTGGAACATATGAAATCAATGGAAATAAAGTTTATGTTTCTGGCAAGGCTACTCCTGATGTAAAGGAGATAGTTGAACTAACTAATGATAGGTTTGTGATTAAAACATATTATTCAGAGGTTAAAACAAACTACCGTGTTCAAGAATCATTCGACATCAAAGGTAACTATACCTATCTTAATTCAGCAGTTAGAGTTGTTCCTGCCGCAGGCAAAACTGCTCTTCAATTCCCGAAGGTGTAACTTTCAATGGTCAGAACTCTATCTCTATCGATGCTATGCACGGAGACCGTATTATTGATGTGATGAAGAAATTCTTTGCAGATGCGACCTTCGCTGCTGATGGCAAACTCAACCACACAATGGATGGTGAGGCAAAGGTAAAGAACTACACACTTAATGGTAATAACCTTACATTCGACCTCTACGAAGGTGGTTCATACAAGGTAAATGCTACCTCATTCCCCGACGAAGATGGCGACCGTCTCTTTATCATCATTCCTAAGCAGGCTGCTTGGTTGGGCGGTATGGTTGATTTGGTAGAGAAAGAGAACGAGGGTTTGAAGCTCGATGCTGCGCAGATTGCCGCATTGGAGAAGGAGTTTATGGAGACCTTCGAGACTTTCACCGTCATCTTGAGTTTGAGCAAGAAGTAAGAGAATAGTCTATACACAAAAATTGGTGCGTGTAGGGAACGATGTAGTCCCGTCACGCACCAATTTATTTTATTCATACCGCATCAGCGAAAGATGCTTGATTTCAGAGCCGTACTTTCAAAACTGCTATACATATTTTACTCGTTGGGAAATGGATTTAACCACAACCTCCATGTAGTATTCTATGTAGGATTTCGCAATTTTCGTAAAAACTAACACAGATAATCAATTAGTTAAAAATAAAAATACCTATCCCGAAAGGAGATACCTTTTTATGATACTCATTACTCAGTAAAAAATGGCTAATAAAAAAGAGGCATCTCCCGAAGGAAATGCCTCAATGCAATTATTAGCAATTACTAATGAATTATAGCGCGCTCTGTAGGAACGATACGAATGCATCAATATCGGTGTCGTAACCGCGTGGGCCTGCCAATACTGTCTCACCGTCTGGAGAGAGAAGGATATAGCCTGGCTGTGCGTTTACGCCCCAGCGATCTTGAGCGAACTTAGAGTTGATAGAACCCAAGCGCTTGCCGCCCTCGACCTTAGTGTTATCATCGACGTAAAGTGCGCAGATAACGAAGTCATTTTTGAGCATTGGCAATACGCTGCTGTGGCTCCATACCATAGTCTCCATCTCGCGGCAGTTGTTACAAGCGTGACCTGTAACGTCTACGAAGATAGGCTTGTTCTGCTTCTTAGCCTCAGCAACAGCCTCCTCGAAGTCGAAGTGACCCTCGAGCTGGTGTGGAAGGTGTAGGAAGTCTGCGTACTTGCGGTCAGCATTTACATTCTCCACGCGACCGTTAAGCTGGAAGTCCTGAGATGTCATTGGTGGAATGTAACCAGAAATAGCGTTAAGTGGAGCACCAAACATACCAGGAATCATGTATACTACGAATGAGAATACACCGATAGCGAGTGCAAGGCGGAATACTGATACGTGCTTAACCTCGTCGTCGTGAGCGAAGCGGAGTTTACCAAGAAGGTAGAAACCGAGCAATGTGAATGTAACAATCCAGATAGCAAGGTATACCTCACGGTCGAGCAAGCCCCAGTGCATAGTCTGGTCTGCAGTCATCAAGAACTTCAAACCGAGGGCAACCTCAATGAAACCAAGAACAACCTTTACAGAGTTCAACCAGCCACCGCTCTTAGGCATGTTCTTAAGCAACGATGGGAACCATGCCAATACGGTAAATGGAAGCGCAAATGCGATAGCGAAGGCAGCCATAGTGATAATTGGCATCCATACACCACCACTTGTAGAACTGATGATAACAGAACCTACGATAGGACCAGTACAAGAGAATGATACCAATACAAGGGTCAACGCCATAAAGAAGATACCAAGCAAACCGCCCTTGTCTGCACCCTCGTCACTCTTGTTTACAAGCTTTGAAGGCATTGTAATCTCGAATGCACCAAAGAATGATGCTGCGAAGATCATGAAGATAACGAAGAAGATCAAGTTAGGAATCCAGTGTGTACCGAGAGCGTTGAAGATATCGCCCGCAACGTTTGTACCGAAAAGATTAGAAAGAAGTACAAGTGCTGCGATAGGCAATACGTAGAGACCTACGATGAACAAACCATACATTGTAGCACGTAGACGACCCTGAGCTGGAGACTGTGAACCCTTAATGAAGAATGATACTGTCATAGGCACCATAGGGAATACGCAAGGTGTCAACAACGCTGCAAAGCCCCAAAGGATAGCAGTGATGATAGAGCTCCAGTCGAGTGGTGCAGCAGTGTTAGGAGCCTTCTCAGTGCAGTCGCAAGCCTCTACTACAGCCTCACCTGGCATAACGATCTCGAAGTCAGAGAAATTTGCTGTACACTGGTTAGTCTCGTTAGTACAGATAGTAGCGCTAATGAAACCCTTAACATTGCCACCAGCATTTGCCTTAACGGTGTAAACATAGGTTGCGTTGTTGTAGTAGATAAAAGATGTGCCACCGAAGCCATCAGCATGCTCCTCAGCAGTAAGAGGCTCTACAACCTCACCTACAACCTCAGCGCCATTCTCGAACTCGATGATAGGAGCAGAGAACATGTCCTCCATAGAGTAGCCATGGAAACCCTCAGCGATAGTAGCCTCGAAGGTTACAGCGAACTGACCCTCGCCCTTATCCTCTGCGCTAACAACCCACTCCACAGGGGCGTTCTCATTCTCATTGACTACCTTACCGATAGTCTTACCCTCTACAGCATCCTGAGCGAAGGCTGCGAATGGTAGAAGTAGTGCTACTGAAAGCACTAACGATCTGAATAGATTTTTCATAAATTGTTAGTTTAGATAAATTATATGTTTTGTTGTTTGTTTGCGGTTATAGTCTCTCATCTGCACTCTGCTGCTCCTCGCTGGCGATGATATCCTCTGTTCTGCCATCCCAAATCTTGTAGCGCGATGGCGATACGCCTACTCGCTGCTTGAAGTACTTGCCGAAGAAACTCTGCGATGCAAAGTTTAGCTTAAGGGCTATCTCGTTGATGCTCATACCCGAGTACTTAAGCAGTCGCTTAGCCTCATATACTACCGCCTCGTCAATAAGCTTCGAGGCGTTGCGACCACTCTTCTTTTTAAGTATTAGCGATAGGTACTTTGGCGTAATACCCATCTTCGATGCGTAGAACTCCACGCTGCGCTCCGTGCTGCAATACTCGCGCAAGAGGTCGAGGAACTTGTTAAATAGCTCATCTGTGCGGTTGCTTACGCTGTCGTTGCCTGCAGGGAGACTATGCTTCTGTAGGATGCCCATCACGTAGTGGAACATCGCTGCAAAGAGTGAGCTAATAATCTTTTCGCGGTTAGGCGTTGGGGCGTAGTCGCACAACACCGAGCGCATAAGCTTCGAGATGTCGTGGATGTAGGCTGCTTCCTCGGGGTCTACCTGCACGCAAGGCTCATCCAAGAAACCGTGATATATCGAAATTAGATCCTGGGTGTCTACATGGATGCTGTTAAGGTACTGACGCGAGTAGGTAATCATATATCCTGATGAGCGTATAGATGCCTTAACCTGCTCGATAACAGTGTTTTCGTTGAAGATAAATAGGGTGTTAGGGCGTAGTTCGTGGAACTTGCCATTAATCTTAATCTTGGCAGTACCGCTTACCGTAACGCCTATCGACACGCCCTGTATCAGGGCTGTTAGGTCGTCTAACTCGCGGAACATCACCAGTGGGGTGATGACCATATCCTCCGAGTAGTATGAGGTCTCGAAGCGCGACTTGAGCTTATCTATCGAGGCTCTCTTGATACCATCCTGTTTCATCTCTCTTTAAGCTTTTATCTTTAGTGCGCCAGCCAAACACTCGATGCGTAGTGGCATGCGTGGTCCTGGCTGACCGTCAATATCTGTATGTTCGTCAATGTTGCAGTCGAGTTCTATCCTCTCGCACTGGAGGTGGCGTACCGCCCCAGATTCGCGATTGATGAGGTAATTCATCATGTTCCAGCAGGTGCGCACCCTGTTGTCGTAGTCCAAAATAAGGATGTCGAGCTTACCATCATCGATATTCGACTTGGGTGCCAACTTAAACTGTCCTGCGCTGTTTCCGTTGAAGGCAAGGAACATCGCAGCATCCACCTTCAAAACCTCGCCATTGTAGCGTAGCGTAAGGGGTATGTGGTGCAAGTCGAGTAGGTCTATCATACCTGTGCGCAGGTATGCCAACTTGCCAATAAGGTGCTTGGCAATGTTGGATGTGTGCTGCGAGGTCGTTGTAAGCACACCAAAACTTAGGATGTTTACAAAGTATTTGTCGTTAGCCTTGCCGCAGTCCACACGTCGTACACTACCGTGGGCTATCTGGTGCGCAGCACCAAGGATGGTGCTATCCATGCCTAAGGCACGAGCAAAGTCATTCGCTGTGCCAGCAGGTATCACACCTAAAGTGTGGTCTAACCCCGCACTTTTCATCGCATTAACCACGTAGTTTACCGTGCCATCACCACCACATACAACCACCAATTCCACATCTTCAACACCCTTAAATGGGTTGCTGTGGAAGTTAATCTCGCGGGGTATGATATCAATATCCGCCTTCGCGAATATTGCACGTATATTGGCTATATGACCGCGTATACGTCCTCTGCCCGACGATGTGTTGTATAGTAGTAATGCCCTCATATCTATCCTACAACTCGATAATCTCTCGCTTCAAAATAAGTTTAATTACACCCAACGAATTCGCTAACGCGCTAACCCTGCGGAACACACAATATGGTAGTCCTCTTCGCCAGCAAATATTAAGTAGTAGTCCCAACCATAGTCGCGGTAGCACTGCTCGGCGATACTCTCGGCATTCTCAGTTGCTCCGAGTGCCATAAACATCGTTGCCGCAGCATCTGCCTCTGCACAAGTTGGTGCTATCACAGTGGCTGAAAGAAGCCTGCTCACAGCACTGCGACCCGTCTTAGGGTCTATCGTGTGTGCCACCTTTTCGCCACTCTCTGTAAGGTAGTAGCGACGGTAGTTACCTGATGTAGCTACTGCTCTGTCGGCTATGCGCACAATCTTTTCGAAGGAGTCCATCGCCATATTACCATCGTACGGCGTCTCAATGGCTATAGACCACCTCTCCCCCTTCGCGTTATAGCCTCGGCAGCGGATCTCGCCTCCGATGTTGACCATATAGTCTGCGATATTTAACTCCTCCAAACGCTCTGCTACGAGGTCTACAGTGTAGCCCTTAGCGATGGAGTTTAGGTCTATCTCTACACGACCATCTGCTTTGCGCAGACGACCATCCTCTACCGAGAGTAAATCATATCCTACAAACTCTAAAATGGAGTCTACGTTAACCACGTTCTCAGCCTCGTCTCTACCAAATCCAAGAGCATCGGTAAGGGGTTTGATCGTGATATCGTATGCGCCATCGCTAAGCACAGAGAAGCGGCGTGCTAACTCGATATTACGCTCGATATGGCAGTCTAAACTATCTGTCTCGTTACTGTTTATGCGGCTAAGAAGCGATGTTGTAGAGAAAATGGACATCGACATTTTCGACTCTTTGTCCACTTCTTGGATGATATTAGAAATAGTCTCAGTGGAGAGTGTGGTGTTACACTTGACCTGAACGAATGTGCCGAGTGCCTCGCCCTCAATCTCGATATAGTGGCTACGCTTGCTACAACCATACAAAAGTATGGAGAGTAAAATGGTGGTAGTGAGCAATATCGCTGTGCGTTGGCGTAACAACATTTCGAGGATTATTTACTTTACTATATTTTATCGCGAACAAAGGTAGTCAAAAATTCTGTTTTTTTACAATTTCTTTACGGAAAAATCGCACACTATGTGGAAAAATAGAAAAGTTATTCAGTTTGTGTTATGGTAATATTGTTAATTTGAAATATGAATATATCTAATTAAATGGATAAAAAATGCTTATTTGTGGCGTTTATTGTAGTGTTTGTTTGGGCGGAAAGTTGAAAAATGTTATGCGATTGATAGTTAGGATGAAAAATATTTTGAAAATAACCTCTTTTTCTTTGGAAAAAGGTTTGTTGTTCGCAAAAAATGATTTATCTTTGCGCCACGCTCCGGCAGGATCACGGGTAAGGATGATCTGTCGTGGAGTGGAACCAGGTACGTAACCATCAGGAAATTAACGTGGTGCGTGCCATAAAACCTTAAATTCTATGTATTTGACACCTGAGAAGAAGCAGGAGTTGTTTGGCCAGTACGGCAAGTCTACAACCGACACAGGTTCACCTGAGAGCCAGATCGCGTTATTCACCTACCGTATCAACCACCTTACCGAGCACATGAAGAGCAACCGTCATGACTACGGTACGCAGCGTTCTTTGTTGCGTCTTGTAGGTAAGCGTCGTAAGTTGCTTATGTACTTGAAGGAGGTTGATATCGAGCGTTACCGCGCAATCATCAAGACTCTTAACCTCCGTAAGTAGTACGGAAGTGCAGCGAATGAAGGTGGTGCTTGTGCGCTACCTTCATTTACACGAAAATTCGATATGTTACGACATATATTTGATGACAATTTTTTAGAGGTTTTTTAGATTTTATGGAAGTTAACAAGTTGTACAATGCTGTACAGAAGACAATCACTTTGGCTGATGGTCGCGAGATTATGATTGAGACTGGTAAGCTTGCAAAGCAGGCTGATGGCTCGGTGGTTGTACGTATGGGCGACACAATGCTTTTGGGCACTGTTGTTGCCGCTAAGGATGCTAAGGAGGGTACTGACTTTATGCCACTACAGGTGGAGTATAAGGAGAAGTACGCCTCATGTGGTCGTTTCCCAGGTGGCTTTATGAAGCGCGAGGGTAAGGCTGGCGACTCTGAGATTTTGGTTGCGCGTCTTATCGACCGTGCATTGCGTCCACTCTTCCCAGCAGATTATCATGCCGAGGTTTTCGTAACTGTAAACCTTATCTCGGCTGAGAAGGATATTCAGCCAGATGCTCTTGCAGGTTTGGCAGCATCGGCTGCGTTGGCGGTATCTGATATCCCATTCGGTGGTCCTATCTCTGAGGTGCGTGTAGCTCGTATCAATGGTGAGTATGTAATCAACCCAGGCTTTGAGGCTATGAAGAGCGCTGACCTTGATATCATGGTTGGTGGTACTATTGACAATATCCTTATGGTTGAGGGTGAGATGAACGAGGTGTCTGAGGAGGTTATGCTCGGCGCTATCATGTTCGCTCACGAGGAGATTAAGAAGCACTGCGCTGTTCAGATCGAGCTTATGAGGGAGCTTGGTAAGGATGTTAAGCGTGAGTACTGCCACGAGACTAACGACGAGGAACTTCGTCAGACTATCATCACAGAGCTTTATGATAAGGCATACGCTATTGCTACAAGTGGTACTATGAAGCACGAGCGCGCTGAGGCTTTCGATGCTTTGGAGGCTGAGTTCGCATCACGCTATACAGAGGAGGAGCTTGAGGAGAAGGCTCCACTTATCCATAAGTACTTCCACGATGATGTTCAGAAGAAGGCTATGCGTAATATGATCCTCGACGAGGGTAAGCGTTTGGATGGTCGTCGCACAGATGAGATTCGTCCTATCTGGTGCGAGATCGACTACCTACCATGCGCACACGGTTCTGCAATCTTCACACGTGGCGAGACACAGTCGCTTACAACCGTAACTCTCGGTACTAAGCTCGACGAGAAGCAGAAGGACGAGGTTTTGGTGCAGGGTACAGAGCAGTTCGTATTGCACTACAACTTCCCTCCATTCTCTACAGGTGAGGCTCGTCCAGCACGTGGTTTGAGCCGTCGTGAGATTGGTCACGGTCACTTGGCTTGGCGTGCTTTGAAGCCTATGGTTCCAGTAGGCGAGGAGAACCCATACGCAGTACGCGTAGTATCAGATATCTTGGAGTCTAACGGTTCTTCATCAATGGCTACAGTATGTGCTGGTACATTGGCACTTATGGATGCTGGTGTTAAGCTTCGTAAGCCAGTGTCAGGTATCGCGATGGGTCTTATCTCAGACTCTGCAACTGGTCGTTGGGCTGTGTTGTCTGATATCTTGGGTGATGAGGATCACTTGGGCGATATGGACTTCAAGGTTACAGGTACACGTGATGGTATTACAGCTACACAGATGGATATCAAGGTTGATGGTCTATCATACGAGGTATTGGCTAAGGCATTGGAGCAGGCTCGTCAGGGTCGTCTTCACATCCTTAACAAGATAGTTGAGACAATCTCTGAGCCACGCGAGGACTACAAGCCATTTGTTCCACGTATCGTGCAGATCTCTATTCCTCAGGATTTCATCGGTGCTGTTATCGGTCCTGGTGGCAAGGTTATTCAGGAGATTCAGAAGACTACAGGTACAACAATCACAATTACAGAGGTTGATGAGAAGGGTATTGTGGATATCTTCGGTCAGGATAAGGAGGCTTTGGATGCTGCATTGGCTCGTATCAAGGGTATCGTTGCAGTTCCAGAGATTGGCGAGACCTACAACGGTAAGATTCGCTCTATCGTAGACTTCGGTGCTTTCGTTGAGATTCTCCCAGGCAAGGATGCCTTGTTGCATATCTCAGAGATTGACTACAAGCGTTTTGAGACTATGGAGGAGACTGGTCTTAAGGAGGGCGATATGATCGAGGTTAAGCTTATCGCTAAGGATCAGAAAACAGGTAAGTTGAAGCTCTCTCGCAAGGCACTTCTTCCTAAGCCAGAGGGTTGGGTAGAGCGTGAGCCTCGTGAGCGCAAGCCTCGTGAGGAGGGTGGCGAGAAGCGTGAGCAGCGCGGTCCACGTCGCGAGCGTCGATAAGAGTATAGTACGCGCGAGCTACCATAATATATAATAATATGTGGTAGCTCGACGTTAGAGAGATATAACTAAGATTTTTTATTTACTAACAAAACTCTATTTGACGTTTATGATCAAACTTTTCAAAGTGCTTTCAGTGTGTACTATTGCAGCGATGACTCTTTCAAGCTGTAATTGTTTTAAAAAGATGGCAAAGAACGAGGACGCTGTATCTCTAACCTGCGTGCCAGAAGTTCTTGTTCTCAATAATGGTAATGTAGATGCTGCGATTACTGTATCATTCCCAGAGAAGTATTTCAACGCTAAGGCTGTGTTGCGTGTAACACCAGTTGTTGTATTCGAGGGTGGTGAGGTAGCTGGTGCTACTCAGTATTTTCAAGGTGTAAAGGTTGAGGAAAACTACACTGTTATCGACAAGACTAACGGTGGTCAGTACACTATGAATGTAACATTCCCATACGAGGCTCGTATGGCTAACAGTGAGCTTCAGCTTCGTGCTGAGATCAAGTGCCCTAAGGGTTCTTGCAAGGAGTTCACTTTGATCAACCTTAACAATGGCGCTATGCCTACTAAGGAGGAGGCTGCAATCTTGGCAGCTGGTGGCGCTGAGGCTGAGAAGTTGACTCGTACATTCGGTATCACTGTTGCTTACGGTGTAAACACTATGCAGCGTGATCTTGACTTCGCTGCTGCAATGGAGTCAATGGCTACTGGTTACAAGAACGTAACTAACGAGGTTACTAAGGCTAACTATATGTACGCTATCAGCTCTTCAAACCTTTCAAAGAAGGCTCAGCAGGCTGAGGACGTAGTTGCTTTCCAGCAGAAGGCTGCTGCTCAGAAGGGGAACGATCGCATCAAGCAGAACATCTACGTTAAAGGTTATGCTTCTCCAGATGGTCCTGAGAAGTTCAACGATAAGCTCTCTGCTGCACGTAGTAAGTCAGGTGAGAAGGCAGCTGAGAAGTTGCTTAAGGATCTTGGTCTTACTCTTGACGCTGCATCATACGGTGAGGACTGGGACGGTTTCAAGGAGTTGGTTGCTGCTTCTAACATCGAGGACAAGGAGCTTATCCTCTCTGTATTGAACAGCTACGAGTCATCTTCAGAGCGTGAGGAGCAGATTAAGAACCTCAGCAAGGTATTCGAGTCTTTGAAGAATGATATTCTTCCACAGTTGCGCCGCGCACAGTTGATTAACAGCTCAGATATCACAGGTAAGACTGACGACGAGATGATTGCTCTTGTACGTGATGGTAAGACTGCTGAGCTTAACCTTTTGGAGAAGCTTCACATTGCTTCTACAGGTAAGCTTACAAACGAGGAGACTATCGCTGTATTGGAGGCTGCTGTAGTTGAGGGTGGTGCTAACGCTTATAACAACCTTGGTGTAGCTTACGCTGAGGCTGGTAATGGCGAGAAGGCTGCTGAAGCATTTGCTGCTGCTGTTAAGGCTGGTGGTAATGCATCAGAGATCAACAACAACCTTGCTCTTGTAAACCTTATGAATGGTAACACTGAGGCTGCTAAGTCATACGCTGCAAACGCTTCTAAGGAGACTCAGGCATTGGCTGCTGCTGCTGAGGGTAACTACGCTGCTGCACAGTCTCACCTTGAGGGTTACAATGCTGCTATCGCTGCTACTATGAATGCAGACTACACTGCAGCTAAGCAGTTCGTAGCAAACGATACTACTGCTAAGGCTGACTACCTCCGCGCAGTTATTGCTGTTAAGCAGGGCGACTTCACAACTGCTACTGCAGAGCTTAAGAGCGCTATCGCTAAGGATGCTTCTTACGCTGAGCGTTGCAAGGAGGATGTAAATATCCGTAAGTATGTAGGTAACGAGATCATCCTATAATTTCTTGTGAATTTTCGATTTATATAGGGCATCTTCGTCCTATCCCTAAAAGTAAGAGGTCTGAGGCTGTACGTTTGAGTACTATCTTCAGACCTCTTCTTTTGTGATAGAACAAATCTGCTCCTCTAAAATCAAAAATTAAGAAGTGCTACCCTGAGTGTTTGTCTCTGTTTCGCTTGGAACAAGCGAAACTATTACTAATTACTAACTGTTTTACTCCCTTAATAACCCTTAAACGCCTTAGTTTTCACTTTTTACTTTAAAAAAGCGTCGCAGACACCATACTTTTCACTTTTCAGTTTTCACCTTTCACTTCGTAAAAGCCCCGCGCCATTACTAATTTTTTTGCTATAAATTTTCCTTTGACGCTAATTGTCAATTTTGGGCGGTTACTTTGCATCGTGAAACAAAGACTAACACTTAAATAGAATTAAATTATGGGACTAAATTACATTATAAATTGCATACATTGTGGTTCGCATACCGAGTACAAAACTTCGCTGCCACGCACTGCAACGAAACTTAATAAGGAGCGTATATATAGCAATATAGACACAGAGTGCGCGATTCGTTGTCCAAAGTGTCGCTCGCGCCTGAACAACTCTGCAAGCGAGTTTTTTAGTCAAGTTGAGATTCAAATGCTGGGATAATATTATCGTTTGTAAGATAAATATAAGATTTGTTTATATAGCCATAGAAAAATAGTCTAAATAATATTGTGCTTATATTTCATAGTTTAGAAAAAAAAGAGTAACTTTGAGACAGAAAAAGTAAATAAAAGGATATAAAATGGCAAATATAAAGATTAAGATAGGGGAGCAGATCCCAGAGTTTAAGAGTACAACAACCGAGGGCGCGGAGTTCTCGCTAAACGACCTTAAGGGTTCGCCTACGGTACTCTATTTCTATCCAAAGGACAACACCTCGGGTTGTACGTTGGAGGCTAAGAGCTTGCGTGATGGCAAGGAGGAACTAAAGCGTCGTGGATATAAAATTGTGGGCGTGAGTCCCGACTCGGTGAAGTCGCATCAGAACTTCTGTTCGAAGCACGAGCTAAACTTTACACTCTTGGCCGATACCGACCACTCGCTATCTGAGGCGTTGGGCGTATGGCAGCTAAAGAAGATGTGTGGCAAGGAGTATATGGGTATTGTGCGCACAACATTCATCTTGGATGAGAATGCGATAGTGAGCCACATCATTGAGAAGGTAGATACCAAGGATTCGTATGGTCAGATTATTAAGTTGCTCGACAAGTAGTAGGGCATAGCAGGGTTTGAAAGTAATAAAAAAGATAAAGTTATGGCAGAGAAGACACAGGTAAATGCTGACAAGTTAAAGGTGTTGTCGGCAGTGATGGATAAGATAGAGAAGGACTTTGGTAAAGGCTCTATTATGCGTATGTCGAGCGAGTCGGTGGTGGATGTTTCAGTTATCCCTACAGGCTCTGTAACGCTCGATATGGCACTCGGTGTAGGTGGCTACCCTAAGGGTCGTATTATCGAGATTTATGGTCCAGAGTCATCTGGTAAAACAACACTTGCTATCCACGCGATAGCTGAGGCGCAGAAGGCGGGCGGTATTGCTGCCTTTATTGACGCGGAGCATGCCTTCGATAGCTACTACGCGCAGAAGTTGGGCGTGGATATCGATAACCTTCTTGTATCGCAGCCAGATAATGGCGAGCAGGCGTTGGAGATTGCCGACTCGTTGATTCGCTCAAGCGCTATCGATATCATCGTTATCGACTCTGTGGCGGCACTTACGCCAAAGGCTGAGATTGAGGGCGATATGGGCGACTCGAAGATGGGTCTTCAGGCGCGTTTGATGTCGCAGGCGTTGCGTAAGTTGACAGCATCTATCTCTAAGACTAAGACTGTGTGTATCTTCATCAATCAGCTTCGCGATAAGATTGGCGTGGTGTATGGCAATCCAGAGACTACAACTGGTGGTAACGCCTTAAAGTTCTACGCTTCGGTGCGTATAGACATTCGTCGTGCTTCGGTTATTAAGGATGGTGAGGAACAGCTCGGTACACGAACAAAGGTTAAGGTTGTGAAGAACAAGGTGGCACCTCCATTCAAGAAGGCGGAGTTCGATATCATGTTTGGTGAGGGTATCTCGAAACTTGGCGAGATTATAGATCTTGGCGTAGATTTTGAGATTATCAAGAAGTCTGGCTCATGGTTCTCGTATGGCGATAGGAAGATTGGTCAGGGTCGCGATGCTGTGAAGGAGGCGTTGAAGAATGATGCCAAGCTCATGGAGGAGATTGAGCTACGTGTAAGAGAGGCTATGCAGGAGCATAAGAACGAGTAGTTCTACCCGATACACAAACGTTTACCAACACGACTACTAACGTGGTAGTCGTGCTTTGGTATATGTAGGGATGTTCTATAGTAAAACGTGAAATATATGGAGTATTCACCCCAGGACGAGATATTGATTGCCGAGAAGTGGCAGGAGTTGCAGGATGCCTGCAACGAGCATAAGGTGTGCCGACGCGAGGGCGATTGGGACTTTATTAAGCGTGCTTTCTTCCTTGCAAAGGAGGCGCACAAGGGGGTGCGTCGTCGTTCGGGCGAGCCATATATCATACATCCTATCGAGGTTGCGCTGATAGCGGTGCGAGAGATAGGGCTGGGTAAGAAGTCGGTTGTAGCAGCCTTGTTGCACGACGTGGTGGAGGATACGGAGTACACGGTGGAGGATATCGAGCGTATCTTCTCGCCTAAGATTGCCTCGATGGTGGATGGTCTTACTAAGATGGCGGGCGTGTTCAATGCCGATAGCACCGAGCAGGCTGAGTATTTTCGTAAAGTATTGTTGACCCTCTCGGATGATGTGCGCGTTATCATCATCAAGATTGCCGACCGTCTGCACAATATGCGCACGTTAGGCGCTATGCCCCATCATAAGCAGATTAAGATTACCAGCGAGACGATATATCTCTTTGTGCCTTTGGCATATCGCTTGGGTCTGCACGCCATAAAGAGCGAGTTGGAGGATCTGTGTATGCGCTATCGTTTCCCGGAGGAGTATGCCGAGATTAAGCGTAAGATAGACGACACGGAGACCGAGCGTCAGGCATATATCGAGCGATTTATGGCTCCTATACGCGCGGTGTTAGATAGAAATAAGTTTCAGTACGAGATGACTGCTCGCGTGAAGAGCATCTACTCCATCTGGAATAAGATGCGTCGCAAGAGCATCCCCTTTGAGGAGGTATACGACCTCTTCGCTATACGCATTGTCTTTAAGGCATTGCCCTTCCCATCCGAGAAGACGCAGTGCTGGCAGATATATTCCTGCGTGACGGATATATATACCCCTAAGCCTGACCGTCTGCGTGACTGGATTAGCATCCCTAAGTCAAACGGTTACGAGGCTCTGCACTCTACGGTTATGGGACCTGATGGTATCTGGGTCGAGGTGCAGGTGCGTACCGAGCGTATGGATGATATTGCAGAGCGTGGTTTTGCCGCGCACTGGAAGTATAAGCATGCCTCTATCTCGCAGGAGGAGGATGGCTTGGATAAGTGGCTTAGAAAGGTGCGTGAGGCACTGAATAGCCCTACGGAGAATGCGATGGAGTTCTTGGATAACTTCAAGCTCTCGCTGTATAAGAGTGATATCGTGGTCTTCACGCCTAAGGGCGAGGCTCACTCGTTGCCTTATGGCGCTTCGGCATTGGACTTTGCATACGACATCCATACAAAGATTGGTAGCCACGCCATAGGTGCAAAGGTAAATCATAGGATGATGCCTGTAACTACGCGCCTAAATACGGGCGATCAGGTGGAGATTATTACCGCAGAGAGTGCGCATCCCGTGGCAGGGTGGCTCGATGTGGTTGTTACAAGCAAGGCGAAGCAGTCTATTGGAGATTACCTAAAGAGCGAGCGCAAGAACAATACAGAGTATGGTATGCAGCTCTTGGAGGAGCGCCTTTCGGAGTATAACGTGGTGCTTAGTGGTCGTGTGTTGCGTAAGCTGATGCCCGCCTACGAGTGCCGAAATAAGGATGAGTTGTATAGCAAGATAGGTGCGGGTATTATCACGCTTGACAACCTCGGCGCGGTGCTTAAGGAGAACTCCTCTACCAAGATTCAGAAGTTCTGGAAGCTTCTGTTGCCTGGTAGTAGCAATACGGAGAGCGATGATATAGACCTTGACGATGTTGCCCCTTCGCTTGATGCCACTGCACATAGTGGCGAGGATAGGGGAGCGGACTATGTTATGGCGGAGTGTTGTGAGCCGATACCGGGAGATAAGGTGGTTGGATATCGTGATCCAAAGACGGGTCGCATTACAATTCATAAGTCTACCTGCGACACATTGATTAAGCTCGCAGCCCAGTCTGGCGAAAATATTATCAACGAGAGTGAAATTAAGTGGTCGCAACAACGAGCAATTTCATATTTAGCAACTATAGAGGTGCAGGGTATAGATCGCGCTGGAATTATCCTCGATTTGACAAAGGTAATCACAACAGACTTTAACATAAATATGCGCACTATAAGTATCCATTCGCACGATGGTATCTTCGAGGGAACGATAAGTATCTACGTTCGCGATATCGATAACCTGAATGTGCTGTTGGATAATATTCGCCATATAAAGGGCATCGATAAGGTCAAGCGTTTGCTCAATATATAGAGCGATTTGTGTCAGACTATAGGCAGGGTAGTTGCCCGCTTTGATGAATATATAGGAGTGTTGGCTCTGCGTTGAGAGTACTCTGATGTTGCAAACTTGTAGCGGTGATATGATGTCGCATAGTGCGAGACCGAGAGATTAGAGAGTTTTTAATACCCGAAAGTAGGGTGTTCGTAAAATGATATAAATTATACTAAATTTCCAACTTAATTATGGCAACGATTTTTTCACGAATTGTAGCGGGGGAGATCCCTTGTTACAAAGTTGCGGAGAACGAAAAATTCTTCGCATTCCTCGACATCGCTCCATTGGCGAAGGGACACACTTTGGTTATTCCAAAGCGCGAGGTTGACTACTTTTACGATCTTGAGGATGACGAACTTCAGGAGATGATTGTTTTCGCAAAGAATATTGCGAAGAAAATTAAGGCAACTACAGCGTGTAAAAAGGTCGCAACTGTGGTTTTGGGCCTCGAAGTACCCCACGCACACATCCATTTGGTGCCAATGAACACCGAAAACGATGTAGATTTCAAGCGTGAGAAGCTTAGTTTGACTCCAGAAGAGTTCGCAGAAATAGCCTCTTCATTGCAATAATAGGGAGTATTGACAACTTTGTAAAGAGTTGATATACAATGGGTAGTGTAGTTATTAACATACGCTACCCATTTATTATTTAACATAATATTCTCATCCAGCGTATTCTGTCGCCATTCGCACGATTTTCGCACTTTGACCACAATATTTTCCTGAATTTTACGGTTGTTGTTTTACAATTGTAACAACATTTGTACAATGTAAAATAGTAAAACTTTACAAATATTACAAAGGCAACCGATGTTAATAACTGTTAATAATTACATATGTAACTTGAATTGAACTTAGATTGAACTCGCTATTTTGGCTCATTTTAGACGTGTTAAACCACTTGATGTTATTTTTTAATCGTTAGTATATCAGTAGATTGCAATTTTTATATTAAATATAGTTTAGATAAATAGGTGAAAAGTGGTAATTTGTGTGTGTGTGAGAAATTGGTTATATTTAAATAGTGTAACCGATTGAAAATAGAGTAAATATATACATTTACATAAACTAAACTATAGATATATCGATTTTCTTGTTTTAACCATAATCTTGTAATTTACAAATGTAATAGTTATTAACAATCGTTATATTGTTACTTTTGTAAAAATAATTTGCTTTACAAAAATAAAGTTTGTATCTTTGTAAAAAATAAGAAAGATGAAGGAAAAACTCGAAATTTTGTGTTCAAAATACAACTTGACAGCGTCGTCACTTGCAAAAGCTATCGGTGTGGAGGCTTCTGCGATCTCTCATATTAGGTCGGGTCGCAATAAACCGAGCTACGATTTTGTAGTAAAAATCCTTCGTGCTTTCCCCGATGTCAACCCAGATTGGCTCTTGTTGGATGGCGAGGAGTTCTTACGAACAGGTGTATCGTCGAGTTCTTCTACTACTCATCTCTTCCCAGAATTTGGTGCTGCGGTTGAAGTACCGAGTGTCGATGAGAAGAAAAATATTGAAATCTCAGCGACTTTTTCAGAGGAGAAAAATATCTCAATCGACAAAAAGTTCTCTCCGCAAATTGGTGGAAAACAAGCAAAGCGAGTGATTGTTCTCTATACTGATGGCTCGTTCGAAAGTTACGATCCAGGTGAGTAGTTTCTCTTCGGTGTCGACTTAAAAAGCATGCCTTTATGGTGTGCTTTTTTTTTATTCGCCCCGCTCTCTGTTATCTATCTTTGTTGCACCTCTTTTGTGATACATCCCTATTCTTTTTGAGCTCTTCACCTCTCTCGCGCGTGCGCGCGTATGTGTATAAATAGTGTGGCTCTAAGCTTAAATTTTATATGCGTATAAATATGTTGATAAAATGCATATATATCGCATTGTATGTGCGAAGGAATTTGGCTCTATTGGCGAAATCTTTGTATGTGCGATACTAAATATATAGGTGTTTTGCCTATGCAGTACCGATGCAATATCGTACAGCAAGGCTTAAAAATTTGCATTAGGCGTTGCGCGAATGGAAAAAAATATCTATATTTGTGATTGCAAAAAAGTTAGTTATGGACTACGCAAAGGAATTAGAGAGATACGTTCCTGCCCCAACCGAGGCGCAGGTAGCAAAGGAGGTTGCCAAGATTAAGATGGCAGCAAATCGCAATGGTAATGTAAATGTGTACAAATTTTGCTACTCGGCAATTGACCTTACAACGCTTTCGTGCAACGACTCTGAGGAGTCTGTACGTGCCTTCGTGCGTAAGGCTGTTGACTTCTACAAGAAGTTCCCAAATATTCCCAATGTAGCATCTATCTGTGTATACCCATCCTTCGTTGAGACTGTGGGTCTCGAGATTGACGGTACTCCTATGCGTATTACCTCTGTTGCGGGCGCGTTCCCTGCATCGCAGAGCTTTATCGAGGTTAAGGCTTTGGAGGTCGCTATGGCTATCGAGAATGGTGCCGACGAGATTGATATCGTTCTTAACCCTGGTATGATGCTCTCTGGTCGCGCTGCCGAGGCTGCATCTGAGGTCGAGGTATTGCGCGAGGAGGCTAAGGATGTAGTTTTGAAGGTTATCATCGAGTCTGGCGCACTTAAGACTCCAGAGCTTATTCGTCGTGCTTCGCTTGTCTCTATGTTTGCGGGTGCCGACTTTGTTAAGACTTCTACTGGTAAGATTGACATCGCTGCTACTCCTGAGGCTGCCTTTGTTATGTGCCATGCTATTAAGGACTACTACAAGGAGACTGGTCGCAAGGTAGGTTTCAAGGCTGCAGGTGGTGTTAAGACTCCTGAGGATGCCGCTTTGTACTACACCATCGTTGAGGAGGTCTTGGGTGCTGAGTGGCTCACTACTGACCTATTCCGTATTGGTGCGTCGTCGGCAGCTAATAATTTGATTTCGGCTATAGAGGATAAGGTAATCAAGTATTATTAATCCTTATTGTAAATTATAAAGGTGCAAATGGGCTGCATTATTGTCGCTCATTTGCATTTCTTTTTAGATATAACGAGTTATGAAACCAAAACTGATAATATTCGACTTTGATGGTACGTTGGGCGATACGCGCCAAAATATCATTATAACGATGCAACGCACGATGCAGAGAGTGGGGTTGCCCGTTAAGAGCGATTTGGAGTGCGCTTCGACGATTGGTCTTACGCTTGAAGATAGCTTCAAGAAGATGTATCCCGATGTCGATGCCGCGATGGCGGTGCGCTGTGTAGATGCCTACCGAGAGATATTTATGGAGAGTGTTGAGGAGCTAATACCGCAACTCTTTCCGGGCGTTAGCGATACCCTCGCTTGCCTCGATGCGATGGGTATAAAGATGAGTGTTGCCTCGTCGCGTCAGTCGCAGTCGCTCTTGCTCTTCTTGGATAGTATGGGGATTATTAAATACTTTCCCTATGTGCTTGGTGCGGATAACGTCGTAAAGCATAAGCCAGATCCAGAGCCAGTCTTAAAGACGCTCAGAGAGCTTGATTATAGCCCTTCTGAGGTTATTGTGGTGGGTGATATGCCTGTAGATGTGGCTATGGCTCACGGCTCGGATGTGCGCGCTATTGCCGTCACCTTTGGCAATGCCACCCGCGAGGAGTTGGTCGAATCAAACGCCGACTACATTATCGATGACTTTACAAAGATTTTGGAGATTGTAGAGACGTTATAATCACTTTTCGCATCTAATAATACAACAGAGGCTGATTAATTCGTTTAATCAGCCTCTCTTAATATATGTATTATCGTTCATAATATTGACTATTCACACCAACCGCCACCGAGCGATTTGTAGAGTTGCACAAGGGCGATATATTCGTCGCGTACAGCATTCGAGAGTCCTATCTGGGCATCGAAGTAGCGACGCTGAGCATCGAGGACGTTGATATACTTGATATCGCCATACTTATATTGGAACGTAGCAAGTTCGACGTACTTGAGTGCTGCCTCGCGTAGTTCGTTCTTAAGCGTTGTTGCCTCGCGGGCGTTATGATAGCGTACCAAGGCATCGTTGGTCTCCTTAAATGCCATAAGCACCCTCTGCTCGTAGTTTAGGCGGGCGATGTCGTATGCCTCGATAGCTGCCTTATACTTTGCGCGACGGCGTCCAAACTCAAAGATTGGGGTTGCAATCTTACCCATAGCCAAGCCATACTGCGCATCGAAGAAGTTATCCAATGAGCCATTCTCCCATCCTCCTGTAACGCCTATCACAAGGCTTGGGAAGCGGTCTGTGTAGGCTACACCCACCGTTGCTGCTGCAGCCTTTAGTCTCTGCTCTGCTTCGCGTAGGTCGGGGCGACGGCTCAACAAATCGGATGGTAGACCGATAGGTAGTTCCGATGGAATCTCTCTGTCTAACACCTTCATTCGGGCATACTCCAACTCGAAGTCTGGATACTCGCCCATAAGTACCTTAAGGCTATTTTTCGTGGTCTCAATCTTGGTCTCTATGGCAGGTATAAGCGATGCTGTGCTGGCATACTCTACCTGTGCCTGCTGGTATACCGTCTCCGAGGTAAGACCACCTTCGTATCGTAGTCGCGCCTGCTCTACGCCCTCGTGGCGTGTTTGTAGCGTGCGGTTGACGATAAGCAACTCATTCTCGAGTGCCATAAGTTGGTAGTAGGCTATGGCAACCTCTGAGATTACGGTCATACGCATAGCGCGCTCTGCCTCGACGCTCGACAGGTACTCTGCTGTGGCCTTGCGGTTTGCCCACTTGATATTGCCCCAAAGGTCTATCTCCCAACTAATATCCATCTTTAGGTCTACCTGTGGCGTTACGGTATGTCCCTTGTCGGTGTAGTTCTCCACCTCGTTATCTGCCATTGCAGAGGCAGAGAGCGATGGTACCCACGCGGTGCGCTCCATACGATTTAGTTGGCGCATCTGCTCAACCTTTGCCGCCGAGCGAAGAATATCCTTGTTGTTTTCCAGTGCGTGCGAGATAAATTTTGTCAGCACCTCATCGCCATAGAACTCCCACCAGCGCATATCGGCAATCGTGAGGCTGTCAAGTTCGCCTGCCACAATCTCCGAAGGGAGGTTTAGTTCAGGCTCATTGCACATCTTCACTGCTGCGCCACACGACGATAGCAGTAGTGCGCAAAGAGCGGTTATATATGATAAGTGTCTCATTTCTTGCGATATTTTCTTTTAATACGATCTATCCATACGAAGAAGAATGGTACATACACGATGCCTATGGTTATGGCTACGCACATACCGAAGAATACGCCAGTGCCGATACCCTGACGGCTTGCTGAGCCTGGACCAGAGGATAGCACAAGTGGTAGTAGTCCGAGGATGAAGGCGAGCGATGTCATCACGATAGGTCTAAAACGTAGCCTTGAGGCTGTTAGGGCTGCTGTCAGGGCATCTACGCCCTTCTCCATCTCTACCTTGGCAAACTCCACAATAAGGATGGCATTCTTCGCCACAAGACCTATCAGCATCACCAAGCCAATCTGGAAGTAGATGTTGTTTTCCAAACCGCATACGAAGATGCCGACATATGCGCCAAGCATCGATACTGGTAGCGATAGTAGTACGGCGATAGGTATCGACCAACTCTCATACTGCGCAGCGAGGAAGAGGAATACGAACAGGAATGCCAATGCTAAGATCATACCTGTCTTTCCGCTCTCCTTCTTCTCCTGATACGATAGACCGCTCCACTCTACGGCAATGTCGTCAGGTAGGTGGTTTTTAACTATCTCCTCCAAGCGTGCCATCGCCTCGCCCGAACTGTAGCCATCGCCAGGCTCGCCAGTGATGGTTGCAGACTGGAACATATTGAATCGCTTTATAGTACCCGAGCCTGTGGTGTACTCCGTATTGCCAAGTGCGGTGATAGGTATCATCGAGTTGTTACCCTTTACGGAGAATAGATTCAGATTCTCTCTGTATGCTCTATATGGTGCTTCTGCCTGAATGTAAACACGATATACGCGGTTATACATATTGAAGTCGTTGACATACAACGAGCCGGTAAATGCCTTCAGCGTAGAGAATATATCTGCCATCTGCACACCGTGTAGGCGTGCCTGATCTCTATCCACATCGAAGTAAAGGCGTGGAATATCCTTCTGTATAGATGCTGAGAGTCCTGCCACCTCGCGCGATTTGCTGGCGTAGTGCATAAGGGTATCTACGGCCATCTGTAGGTCGTCATATGAGGCATTTCCTCGCGCCTCAAGCACCATCTCAAAACCACCCGAACTACCTAAGCCGGGGATGACTGGTGGGGTAGAGATAAAGGCTTTTGCCTCGGGGTAACGTGCAAACTCGCGCCTTGCGCGGTCCATAATCTCGTTCATATCCTCCGCCTCGCGCTCATCCCAAGGTTTTAGGATTACGGTAAGTTGGCTACGCGCCTGATTGGCACCTACGCGCGGACTCGAGCCTACAACATCCAAGACGTGTTCCACATCGGGGTCTTGCATAAGGTAGTTAAGTGCGCGACGTGTGACCTCGCGTGTGCGTTCTATGGTAGCACCCTCTGGCAACTCAAGTTCTACGGTGAAGTAACCCTGATCCTCCTTGGGCATAAAACTCTGTGGTGTTAGGGCGTTGAGAACGTATACACCGATGAGGATGATGCCAAAACTTGCGAATATGCGTTTCGAGTTCTTTATTGCCGATGCCACCTTACCGCAGTAGAAGTTGTTACCACGCTCCAACCAGCGGTTTATAAATTGGAATATAGGGTGCTTCTCGCCCTTCTTTTCGGGCTTTAGGATGAGCGAACACATAACGGGGGTAAGTGTCAACGCCACAATAGTAGAGATGATTACCGATACCGCAATGGTTATTGTAAATTGCCTATATAGGAGTCCTGTTATGCCTCCGAGGAAACTTACTGGCACGAACACCGCGCACAATACCAACGATGTGGCGATAAGCGCACTGCTCATATTTGACATCGCCTTTTGTGTCGCCTTGTATGCCGATAGATGCTCCTCCTTCATAATCTTGTCGACGCTCTCCACCACCACAATTGCATCATCCACCACGATACCGATTGCGAGGATAAGACCGAGTAGGGTCATAAGGTTGAGCGAGAAGCCGAAGATCAGCATCACACCGAATGTTCCAATAAGTGAGATCGGTACTGCGATAATCGGAATAATCGTAGACCTCCAGTTCTGCAACGATAGGTATACCACCAAGATAACGAGTAGCAATGCCTCGAAGAGTGTTTTATATACCTCGTTGATAGACTGCGAGATATATGTTGTCATATCGAAAGGAATGGAGTATGTTATGCCCTCTGGTAGGTTGCGACCTATCTCCTCCATTGCCTCCTTTACCTTCTCGGCTACCTCCATAGCATTCGAGCCAGGGAGCATATTTACGTTCATCACTGCAGCGTTGCCACCGTCGATACCGCTCTCGGTAGAGTATGACTGCGCCTCGAGCGATATGCGTGCTACATCCCTAAGACGGATGATAGAGCCGTCGGGGTTTGCGCGCACCACAATCTGCTCAAACTCCTCCACAGATGATAGTCTACCAGGGGCGGCGATAGGGATTGTTACATCTACATCCTCGATAGGTGCTTGTCCGAGGATACCTGCTGCCGACTCGCGGTTTTGGTCCTTGATAGCGCTCTGCAAATCCTTAACCGTAAGACCCATATCTGTCAGTTTGTCGGGCATCACCCACACACGCATCGCGTAGTATCGACTACCGACATTTGATATGCTACCCACGCCAGGCACACGACGCAACATATCTATGACGTTGAGCGTGGCGTAGTTCGAGAGATATACCTCATCGTACTTTGGGTCGTTGGATAGTAGAGTGATTGTTAGCAACTTACTCGATGCTTGCTTCTCCACGCTGATACCATTCTGCACCACCTCCGATGGTAGACGTGACTCTGCTTGCTTGATGCGGTTTTGAATATCTACCGCTGCAATATCGGGGTCGGTGTCAATGTCGAAGGTTATGGTTGCCGAGAAACTACCCGAGTTGGAGCATACCGACTCCATATATGTCATTCCTGGCGTACCGTTAAGTACCTGCTCTATGGGTGTTGCTACGGCTTGTGTTGTTGTCTGGGCATCAGCACCGGGGTAGGATGCCGAGACCTTAACTACGGGTGGTACAATCTGCGGATATTGGTCTATGGGGAGCAGGAAGAGACCAATAAAACCCACAATAGTGATAAGTATCGATATCACTATTGAGAATACGGGGTGGTCGATAAAGAAGTTACGCTTCATACCTACTCCTCGTTTTTATATTCAGCCACAGGCTCCACCTTCATACCGTGTGTAAGTTTGTGGTAGCCCTCCACTACTATCTGCTCGCCTGATACGATACCGCGCTCTACGACGGTGTTGTTCTTAAGTTCTGGACCAAGTTCCACGAAACGCTTCTCGACGATAGAGTCGGGGCGCACGACATAGATAAATGCACCGCCACTCTCTACCACGACAGCCTTTGTAGGTACTACCAAGGCATCCTCGCGCACATCCATAAGTAGACGCACTCGTGTAAACTGACCGGGCAGAAGAATATGCTCGGGGTTAGGCATCTCGGCACGGACGGAGAATGTACCCGTCTTTGGGTCAATTTGTGGGTCGGCAAAGTTTACCAAGCCCTGATATGGATATACCGTACCATCCGCCATTGTTACGGTGACGTATGGGTTCCAGGTGCGTGTTGTGTCCTTGTGTCCGAGGTTTACGTTGCGTGCCTTCGACTTTAGGTACTCCAACGATGTCATACTAAAGTCAATCTGTACGGTGTCGCTCTTCACGATTGTTGCGAGCAACGACTGTGAGCCTGGACCTACCAGAGCACCGATATCGGCATTACGCTCCGATATGTAACCCGATATAGGAGACTTTACGGTGGTGTAACCCAATGTCATCTGCGCCTGCACCATATCTGCCTCGCATACTGCCACATCGGCATTTGCACCCTCGTAGTTGGCTATGGCATTGTCCAAGTCGAGTTGGCTGGCAGCGTTCAACTCAAAGAGTGGGCGAATACGATTCAGGTCGCGCTCCGCCTTTAGGGCCTGCGCTTTAGCCTTGTTTAACTGTGCCTCGGCACGCTTTGCGCGGGCATCGTATAGGGTAGGGTCTATTTGAAAGAGTGTCTGTCCCTTCTCGATATATGTACCCTCGTCGAAGAGCATCTTCTCGAGATATCCCTCCACGCGGGCGTGAATCTCTACAAACTGCTGTGCGCGGATACGACCAACATAGTCGCCATATATCTTCACATCCTCGACATCTACGGGTTGTGTTGCCACAACGGGATATACCACAGGTATTGGTTTTTGACGATTAAGGATAAAGATTGTTATGATAATGATTAAAAAGACTACTAATGAGCCAATTAACCATCTACTCTTTCCTGCTTGCATAACTATAATATCAATGTTTAAGGTTATAAAACGTGCGAAGATACTACTTTTTTTCTAAAGTATATTATGTCGATAATAAAAATAGTGACTATCCAGCATATTTATGGGATAGCCACTATATTATTCCTGTAACTTTGCTATTTAGAATAGCGACTGCTCTTCGGTGTTGCCGTAGGCGTAGCCAAGGTGTTTGTAGGCAAGCTCTGTGGCTTCGCGACCGCGTGGTGTGCGCTTTAGGAAGCCCTCTTTTATTAGGAAAGGTTCGTATACCTCCTCGATAGTTCCCGCCTCCTCGCTTACGGCTGTGGCAACGGTGTTTAGACCCACGGGACCACCGTTGAACTTCTCGATGATGGTCGCAAGAATCTTGTTATCCATCTGGTCGAGACCGCGGGCATCGATATTGAGCGCTGTAAGTGCCACGCGCGTAATATCTACGTCGATATGACCCTCGCCCTCGACCATCGCAAAGTCGCGTACACGACGTAGTAGAGCGTTTGCAATACGTGGCGTGCCACGTGAGCGTAGGGCAATCTCCAGTGCGGCATCGTCATCAATCGAGATGTCGAGAATTGCTGCAGAACGCTTTACGATATTTGCAAGCACTGGAGCATCGTAGTACTCTAAGTGACAGGTAATGCCGAAGCGGGCGCGTAGTGGCGATGTTAGCAGACCGCTACGTGTGGTAGCTCCCACAAGGGTAAATGGCGCTAACTCAATCTGAATAGAGCGTGCGGCAGGACCCTTGTCCAAGACGATATCGATTTTGAAGTCCTCCATTGCAGAGTAGAGATACTCCTCTACGATGGGGCTTAAGCGGTGAATCTCATCGATAAAGAGTACGTCGCCAGGGTTTAGGTTTGTGAGCAATCCCGCAAGGTCGCCCGGCTTGTCGAGTACTGGTCCCGATGTAACCTTTAGCTGTGCCCCCATCTCGTTGGCGATGATATTTGCAAGTGTGGTCTTACCAAGTCCTGGAGGACCGTGGAGTAGGGTGTGGTCGAGCGAGTCGCCACGCATAAGTGCCGCCTTGATAAATATCTTGAGGTTGGCGACAATCTTATCCTGACCCGAGAAGTTCTGCAACGCCTGCGGGCGAATGCGGCTCTCAAATTCCTTGTCGCTCTCGATGTTTCTTAGGTTTCTATCTACTCCCATACTTGCATCTTTCGTTTTGTTGCGCAAATATACTAAAAAGTCTCAAATATTTGACATCTTATAGGTTCTTCGTTCTATCTGCGATGTTGAGGTTTAGATGTTGTTTGTAATATTTAATGCTTTTTTGTATCTTTGTCTAAGATTTCTTTTTAGCTATGCGATTTTTGCGATATATATTGCTTTGTAAATCATAATGTAAGTCTCCCTAATTTGGATAATATTACTTATGATTCATTCTGTGTAAATAGAAATGTTATTAAATCAACAATCATTAATGGAGAAAATATTCTTATTCAAAATAGTACAGTAAGCAATGGGACCACATTAATATTAAATGTAGGTAATTCAATTACGGTAAATACCCCATTTTATGTGGCAACCGACTCTATTTTGTCAATAGCAAGTAGCATTTAATGAAAATTTATACTAAATTGTAATAATTCAAAGAGTGTTTTTAAAATTTTATTGTAATTTTGTATTTAGTCTTAGAAATAACCTTTAATGAAATATAGAGTTAATCCTCTCAATCAATGAAATAATAATAAGTTATGAGAAAACTATTTGTAATTGGTTTCATTGCGTTGTTTATGCTTACTGCTTGTGATCCTATTGAGCATGAGTCAAAGTACGTTGCACGCTGGTATGTGAAAAACACATCGGATGTCTCATTGAAAATATGTCATCCTAAAATGGTTAGATATACTCCTGTATATTCGATAGAACCCCAAATAATAGAGCCTGGCGATTCTATCCTTGTATATGGTGCTACTCGGACGTGGGCAGATAATGAAATTCCTCTTTTTGAAGAATTTCTTGAAGTAAAAGAGGTTACTCTTTATGATATTGAAGATAATGCGTTGCAAGGGTGGCGTGTTGACAATGCACTGGTTGATGAATATAGTATATTCAATGAGCAAAATTGGAGTTTTTACCAATTACATTATCCTGAGTACTTAGAATACTATTCATTCAATAATATAGAATCTATGTTGGTATGGGTCTGTGAGATAAATTACAACAATCTCTCAGAAGATTAGGCGGAAACTACTGAACCTGATGATATTATAAATAGACAGCTAACAGAGATTCATGAGGATACACAATATTGTCCATTGTTTATAGATTTGTATGATAATGATAATCAATGGAGTTTATATGATTATTACACTAATTTTATAGATTATTATTTATCCCGAAATTTACTTCCTAAAGATTACATTAGAAGTATTCCTGCAAATATTTTAGAGAATTTCGTGTTTAATTCATCTAATCTTTCGCAGATAAAGACAAAACTTATGTATTTTTGTTGGGGTAATACTACGGAAATTAATGAGGTGTACAATCTCACAATCGATAATATTAATTTAATGTTTGACTTATATGAAGAATAGTAAATTGTTAATGGCGCTTGTCGCTATATCGTTATTTGTTGCGTGTGGTAAATTCCCGCTTGTTGATTCAGTATGGAGCGTTAATGTATTTTATGCAAATAGCACGAATCATCATATTGCTATAACGCAGGTTAATGATCAGAGCTGCAAAGATTTAGAAATCTTGCCGGGCAAGTCAGTATATGTAAACGATTATGGAGAGAGTTATAGCGGAATAGTAGTAAACCTTTCGGATGAGGAAATTCAAAGAGGACTTTGTCGCGCGATACCACGTACAATTACTGTAGTATGGGACGGTGAATATAGTTTGACCTATGATAGAGAAAATCATAAAGATAAATTGTTAGTGTCAGAACTATACAAATACTTAAAAAATAAAAGTTCAAACGGTAGTTGGTCCTATGAATACACCTTCACCAATGAGGACTATGAGTATGCTAAAACTTATGGTGAGAAGATAGAGAATTAGTGCTTGGTGTTAAAGAGGGATTTGATATATAACGCCGTTTAATGGGGTGCGTTCCACATATTTGTTGGGCGCACCCTATTTTTTATATCGCAATGATATATCGCTGTCTAAACAATTTATATTTTGATGTATCGTTATACATAATGCTAAATATTTGCCTATCAGCGGTGCTAACATTACGATTTTTTGTGTATCTTTGCGCGCTTATGTTTTTTAGCGAAGCGGGCAACCCGCAAAAGGCTATGATACAGAGCAGAAAATTGCGAGAAAGAGATTATTATATAAACTTAAATTAAACTATTAAGATGAAAAAAGTTTTAACTTTTGCAGCTATCATTGCTGCATCGCTTTCAGTTGTTGCTTGTGGCAATAACAATGGTAAGCAGATCGACTCTTTGTCTTATGCTATCGGTGCTGACCTCGGTCTTAACCTTAGCCTTGGTATGAAGGATTTTGATCTCGACCGCGAGATCGTTATCGCTAACATTCAGGAGTTCTACAAGAATGGCGATGTCGAGGGCGAGGAGATCAAGGAGGTACGTAGCAAGATGATGCAGTACCAGTACACTGTACTTATGCCTTACATGTACGCTAAGCGTTCACAGGATATGCTCGGTAGCGACCAGCCAGACACTTTGCCAGCATTGCCAGAGCTTTACAACGAGGAGTTCACTCGTGAGGGCGTATCTGCTATGATGGGTAAGAACATGGGTGCTGCAGTTAAGGGTGTAGATGCTGATATCAACATGAAGCACGTACTTATGGCTATCGAGGATGCTAAGGCTATCGAGGAGCCTGTACACATCGACTCACTTATGCGTATGACTCAGGAGCAGATGAATGGCGTATTCCAGCGCCACGCTGAGAATATGCGCGCTAAGGCTCAGGCTGAGCGCGAGAAGGCTTTGAAGGAGAATGCTGAGCTTTCAGAGAAGTGGCTTGCAGAGATCGAGAAGCAGGAGGGTGTGCAGAAGACAGAGTCAGGTCTTCTATACCGCATCGACCGTGAGGGCGACGGTGCTCAGGCAACTGAGGATACAGATGTAGTTCTTGTAAACTACGAGGGCAAGAACCGCGTTGGCGATATCTTCGACTCAAGCTACGAGCGTGAGGAGCCTATCTCATTCCCACTTAACGGTGTTATCAAGGGTTGGACTGAGGGTATGAAGCTTGTAAAGGCTGGCGGTCAGATCACTCTTTGGATTCCATCAGCACTTGCATACGGCGAGAATGGCGCTGGTGCCGACATCGGTCCTAACGAGGCGTTGGAGTTTAAGGTGGAGCTTCTTGAGGTTAATCCAGCAGAGTAAATTTCTTGTGATAAGGGGCCGATTGCGGCCCCTAACAAAAAAGGCGACAATGGGACGTACGTCAAGTACTACCCATCGTCGCCTTTTTCGCCGAGTGTAGCACTCGGCGCCCTTCTCGCAAGAAATTGGGTTGTGGGGCTTGGGTAGGTTTGTGTTGTTAAAAGGCGTTGCCTTTTCTGCCCCCTTTTTGCCCTTTGGTATTAGGCGCAGTAATCAAACCTCTGCGCAAAGCGCACCACACTTTTCACCTTTCAGTTCGTTTCTATCCCAGTGCGATATCGAGTATCATCATAATAATAAATCCTACGGCGAAGGCGATGGTGCCAATATCGGAGTGCTTGCCTTGCTGTGTCTCGGGGATAAGCTCCTCGACAACGACATAGAGCATTGCGCCCGCAGAGAAGGCGAGCAGATAGGGTAGCACGCCCGCGATATGCTCGAAGAGGAGTATCATCACAAGTGCCGAGATAGGCTCTACAATGCCCGAGAGCGCGCCAAAGCCGAAGGCACGCTTGCGTGTTAGACCCTCGCCACGCAGTGGAAGCGAGATAATAGCTCCCTCGGGGATATTCTGTATCGCCATACCCACAGCCAAGGCTGTCGCGGCTGCGATGCTGATGCCGGCATTTCCCGTCATAGCACCTGCCACAACAGCGCCCACAGCCATACCCTCGGGGATGTTATGGAGCGTAACGGCAAGCATAAGCATCTGACGCTTACCAAGCGACGATGCGAGACCTTCGCGCGTGTCAGTGCCTGGGTGGGTATGTGGCACAAGGCTATCCAACGCCAAGAGAAAGAGCATACCGAGCATTATGCCCACCGCAGCGGGTATCCAGCTTAGCTTGCCCATATCGGTAGACAGATCGAGCGCAGGGATAATAAGCGACCACACAGCCGCAGCTACCATCACGCCTGCAGCAAAGCCTATCAAGGCGTTATGGAGACGTGCTGAGGTCTTATCCTTGGTAAAGAGAACGGTTGCCGCTCCCACCACCGTACCTAAAAATGGTATCGCAACAATTGTAAAGATATTCATACTCTATCTTATATGCAAAAAGTAGCCCAACTCCTGAGGGGTTGGGCTACTTCGATTATTATCTACTAATAGTTCTCTGCCTTAATCTGGAAGTAAGCCTGTGGGTGAACACATACAGGACATACCTCAGGAGCCTTCTGACCTACGTGGATATGACCGCAGTTTGAACACTGCCAGATCATATCGCCATCGCGAGAGAATACCAAGCCGCCCTCTACATTTGCAAGAAGCTTGCGGTAGCGCTCCTCATGCTCCTTCTCGATCTTACCAACCTGGTCGAAGAGGAATGCGATGTGGTCGAAGCCCTCCTCGCGAGCATCCTTAGCCATCTGAGCGTACATATCTGTCCACTCGTAGTTCTCGCCCTCAGCAGCGCTCTTTAGGTTCTCAGCAGTTGAACCGATGCCCTGAAGTAGCTTAAACCAAATCTCAGCATGCTCCTTCTCGTTAGCAGCAGTCTCCTCGAAAATCTTAGCGATCTGCACATAGCCATCCTTCTTAGCCTTAGATGCGAAATATGTATACTTGTTACGAGCCTGTGACTCACCAGCAAAAGCCTCCCACAAGTTCTTCTCGGTCTTAGTTCCTTTCAAATCTTTCATACTCTTTTAAGTTTTATAGGTTTATGTTTGTTTTTAGTTTATTTCCTTTTCCTGATGCAAAGATAATAGTTATTTCGTTATCTGCAATAGTTTTTCGATTGTATTATTTTATTACTATATAGATTTTGCTTATAACTATTCTTGTATATATAATATATAAGTATGAAAGTGCGTGCCACCTATTATTTAAAATAGATACTGCTCGGTGCGGACTTGTTGGCATAGAGTGTCGATTTCGCTCCAAGCCTCCTCGCTAAGTGTTGTGCCTACAATCTCGATAACCTTACCTGCGGCGATAGCACCCATAGTGCCACACTGGCGTAGGGTCAAGCCCTCGCACAAGCCCGCCATAAAGCCTGCAGCGTAGAAGTCGCCTGCACCGGTGGTGTCTACACGCTTTGCAGCCGCCATAATGCCCACTTGAACAAACTCCTCGCCACGCTTGATAAGGGCGCCACGTGTGCCAATCTTTACCACCGCTAATTCGCACATCGCAGCGATATATTGCAATGCCTCCTCTGGCTCGCTCTTGCCACTGAATGCTCTCGCCTCATCCTCGTTGGCAAAGAGAATATCGACATACTTTTCAACTATCTCTCGCAGGAAGTCGCGATTCTCTTCCACCACGTTGAACGATGCGAGGTCGATTACAACCTTTAGGCCTCGCTCCTTAGCGCGCTCTATGGTCTTGCGTATAAGTGCGTGGTCTTGAACAAGATAACCCTCGATGTATAGGTAGTCGTAACTGTCGAATATCGCAGGGTCTATATCCTCTGCTGCAAGGTCAAGCGCAGCTCCGAGGTGCGTTACAAAGGTGCGCTCGCCATCCTTCGATACCAACGCCACACACTTGCCCGACTTATTCTCCGAGCGGAGAATGTAGGGCGCAATATTTAGGTTACGCAAAGCCTGCTCATAGAAGTCGCCCGTGTTATCCTCGCCCACCTTACCGATAAAGGCTGTTGTGGTGCCAAGACGTGCCATAGCACGAATGGTATTTGCTGCCGAGCCACCCAACGATAGCGAGTAGGGTAGTCCTGCCACCGATTTAGATATCGCGGTCTGCAACTGGCTATCCACAAGGCTCATTGAGCCTTTGGCGAGCTGATACTCAGCAAGTACATTGTCGTTCGATAGATTTACAAGCATATCGGTAAGCGCATTACCGATGCCAATCACACTCTTCTTCATTATTTTCTCTCTTGTTTGTGCTACAAAGGTAATGAAATGGTTTTACAAAAGCGAGGGATTGTCCTAAAAAGTTTTTTCGTTGGATATTCTATATGGCGTGATATTCCCCATTATATATAGCAATAGCAAAAATAAGATCTCTTAAATGGTACACTGAGCGAAAATATTTACTACATTTGTAGAGACATATTTATTTAATTACGCGGAAAGTGTAATTTTATTTTCGTACGACAATTATTAATTTATAAAATTTTACTAATATGAGAAAGCTTTTAGCAATTCTAACGATTGTTGCCATCAGCTTCTCAGGTTGCGTCTACGATGACACCGCATTGGTAGGTAGAGTTGACAACCTTGAGGGTAGAGTTGATGCACTTGAGAAATTATGTAAAGAGGTGAATGCCAACATTTCGGCGATGCAAACTATTGTGAATGCTTTGCAGAACAATGATTATGTTACCAGCGTAACAACCATAACCGAGAATGGCGAGGCTATTGGCTACACTATCACCTTTGCTAAATCGCAGCCTATCACCATTTACCATGGCAAGGATGGTGATACTCCTGTAGTTGGAGTTAAGCAGGATAGCGACGACATATACTATTGGACTCTTAACGGTGAGTGGTTACTCGATGCCAACGGTAATAAAATCGAGGTGCAAGGCTGCGCTGAGGGCAAACCCGGCATTACTCCTCAGCTAAAAATAGAGAACGACTATTGGTATGTATCATACGACAATGGCGTATCGTGGACTCAACTCGGCAGAGCCACTGTTGAGAACAGCGGAAATACTACGCAAGGAGACTCTCTATTCCAGAGTGTAACACAGGATGAGAACAACGTATACTTAACCCTTGCAGATGGTACTACTATTACTCTCGCTAAGAGATCCGAATTGGCTATTCATTTCGACCTGTCGAGCCTTAACGATGTTATCCCTAATAGCGAGGTTAAGGTGAACTATGCCGTTAATAGCTCTGTTGGTAGTGTTGAGATAGAGGCGTTCCCATCTGCAGACCTACGTGCGGAGGTTGTTGCTGACGACGCTACGCGAATGACAGGTCATATATTGATTCGCACTGGTAATAAGTATGATGCAGCAAGTAAGGTCGTTGTACTTGTCTCTGATGGCAATAGTGTTATTATGAAGAGTATCATGTTGCAGGTAACACAAGAGCCAGATGCGGCACAACTATATATCTATAATGGAGCATCAAAGAGCATCACTGCTGCTGGTGGCGATGTTACGCTCTCGTTCCTCACCAATGTAGAGTGCGAGGCTGTTATCCCTGCCGAGGCGAGCGACTGGATTAGCGTTGCGGAGACTCGTGCCTTGGAGTATGACTCTATCACACTTCGCGTAGCACAGAATACCTCTGAGCGCCGTAGCGCAAATGTCAAGGTGCAGTCTCTCGATGGCAAGCTCTCTGTGGAGTACACTATTTTGCAGGCAGCCCCATCGTCATCAAGCACCCCAGAGGTCGACGACGATGGCAATATCCTCGGTACCCCTGCCTCAAATGAGATATTCTATACCTCGACAGATGGCAAGATTGTTACACCTAAATATAACGATGTCTTTGGTGGTGTACTTCTCTCTAATACCTACGATAATGGCGTTGGAGTTATAACCTTTGATCGCCCAATTACAGGTATTGGAGATTTTGCATTCTATATGTGCAGAAGCCTAACAAGTGTAACAATTCCAGATAGTGTAACTACAATTGGAAAGGGTGCATTCAATTATTGCAGTAGCCTAACAAGTGTAACAATTCCAGATAGTGTAACTACAATTGGAGAGTGGGCATTTAGATATTGCAGTAGCCTAACAAGTGTAACTATTCCAGATAGTGTAACTACAATTGGAAGTTTTGCATTCAGTGATTGCGATAGCCTAACAAGTGTAACAATTGGAGATAGTGTAACTACAATTGGAGAAGAGGCATTCTCTGGTTGTAGTAGCCTAATAAGTGTAACTATTCCAGATAGTGTAACTAGAATTGGATATTATGCATTCGCTGATTGCAGTAGCCTAACAAGTGTAACAATTGGAGATAGTGTAACTACAATTGGATGGCATGCATTCAATGGTTGCAGTAGCCTAATAAGTATTACTATTCCAGATAGTGTAACTACAATTGGAGATTCTGCATTCTCTGGTTGCAGTAGCCTAATAAGTGTAACTATTCCAGATAGTGTAACTACAATTGGAAGTTCTGCATTCGAAAGCTGTGCAATACTTGAGAAGGTGGTAATTGGCTCTGGTGTTAAAAATATTAGTAGTTATGCGTTCCGCTACTGTTATGTGTTGAATGATATCAGCATCAAGGCGACTACTCCGCCATCAATTAATGAGACATCTTTCAGTGATATTGGCACATCGCCTATATTCTATGTGCCAACAGAGTCGGTAGAGGCTTATAAGTCTGCCGAGGGCTGGAGTGAATATGCTGATGCGATTGTTGGCTACAATTTTTAATTTCCATGTGTACAAAGTTATCTGTTCGGCTCTTTTGGCATCTGCCTTGTTTGTTAAATGCTCATTTACATTTAGTAAACTCCGCTTTCCCAAACTGCGAGCAGCTTCAAAATAGCCACAACATATAACTTTGTAATAAACTCACTACCCGCGCTACGCATCACCCG
>JAZQZQ010000007.1:0-179222 GCA_045634125.1 Alistipes sp.
TGGGTGAGATGTGTTAGAGATTTCCATCTTATACACGGGATAGGTTTCGCCGTTCACCTCGATGGTCTCCTTTGTCGAAACGGCGGACCTGCACAAAAACACGTGGTCATTCGACATATCCTTGAATGCCACTAAACGATAATTCTCTGGATGAATACCCTTTTTCATTTTCGTCTTTTTGTTATAATTAAGTACTTAATTCGAGCGCAAAGGTAATACTTTTTTCCTTAACTGCAACACATGAGCGATAATTTTATTCTTTTATTGCACTATAATATATGATAGTATCGTCCCAGAGTGGTGCAAAACCGATACTTTTTATGGTTAAAGTGTTGCTCCTCCCAAAATTTTTATTACCTTTGCACTGATATTGCGGTGGCTAAAAGCACCGCGTAGTGTATAACAAAGGGTAAGAAATTATGGACGATGGCTATCATTCCTACAATAACAGCTGTGTCGTATCTCAATACGATACCCTTTGTCTATGGACTTCAGCACGCAGGTAACCTGAGTGCAAATCTCCTTTTAGCACCACCAGCAGAGTGTGCAAAGAACTTTATCGAGGGTAAGGCTGATATAGCCCTGCTCCCTGCTGCTGTTGTGCCTGAGCTAAAGCAAACCGACATTATCACGGACTACTGCATAGGCGCGGTAGGGGCTGTGCGCACTGTAATGGTAATGTCTAATATCCCTATTGGCAGTGTTAAGCGCATCTGGCTCGATGCACATTCGCGTACCTCAGTGCAGTTGTGTGGCTACCTTGCCCAGAATAAGTGGCATATAACCCCTGAGTGGTTGCATATGGCGGATTACTCGGTTATAGAGTCTGCGCGCCCTGATGATGCCTTCCTACTTATTGGTGATAAGGTATTTGGTTATGAGGGTAAGTTTAAGTACTGCTACGACCTCGCTCTTGAGTGGCGCGAGATTACCAAACTCCCATTTGCCTTTGCGGTATGGGTGGCACGAAAGGGTGTTTCATTTGAGATTACAGACCAGTTGCAGCACGCCCTAACATTTGGCGTGGAGCATATCTGGGAGGCTGTGAGCGAGTCGAACTATATGGGCTCGGATAACGGTCTTATAGCATACGAGTACCTTACTCGCAACATCGACTTCATCCTCGACGAAGAGAAACATAAGGCTTTGAAGAAGTTCTGGGATGCGGGTCTTAGAATCGTTCCCCGATCCTATTAAAGAAGCCGTACAGCGTCCTGCTGCGCGACTTCTTACCTCCGAGAAATGGGGCGTTCATGTATTCCGCCTCGTCAGATGCCCGAAAGGGTAGAGTTTAATAATTCAATTATTGGGTGCTACGCCGTAAATAAGTTAAGAACTTCGGTGTAGAGAGCCTATAAGAGTAAAACTTTAGGAGGAGATATGATTACAATCTATCTTAAGCAATACAACAAGATTATCCGCAATGCAGATACCGAGCTACTCGACGAGCTTGGTTTCGATGATATTCTCTGGATCGACCTTCTCGAGCCATCTATCAAGGAGCAGAAGGCGGTCGAGAACTTTATGGAGCTTAGTCTCCAGACTCGTCAGCAGGTTGAGGAGATTGAGTCTACATCTAAATATTCGGAGACGGAGAATGCTATTATCTCAAACTCCAATTTCTTTGTGCCTCAGGGCGAATCATTTACAGTGGAGCCAGTATCCTTCATTATCTCTAATGAAGGTGTGCTTGTCTCTATGCGTCAGGCTGAGTTCCGCACCTTCCGAGAGGCAGAGAAGCGACTACAGATGAACTACCGCTCATACTCAACAGGCTACCATATCCTTATCTCTCTTCTTGAGGTGCGTATCGACTACGATGCCGACCTTGTGGAGATGGTAGGTAAGCAGGTTGCTGCTGTGAGTAAGGAGATTAGTAGCGGTTCTAAAATCGATAAGGAGGTATTGTACCGTATTAACGCATTGCAGGAGAACACCATGTTGCTTCGTGAGAATATCTTCGACCGCCAGCGTGTGCTATCCTCTATCCTTCGTTCGGAGCGCTTCCCTAACGATATATACCCACGCCTACAGCTGATGCTTAAGGACGTGAACTCACTTATTAGCCACGCTGATTTTAGCTTCCAGCGACTCGACTATATTCAGGATGCTGCTCTTGGTCTTATCAATATAGAGCAGAACGAGATTGTTAAAATCTTCTCCGTGGCAGCAGTAATCTTCATGCCTGCAACCCTTGTTGCAAGTATGTATGGTATGAACTTCAAATTTATGCCCGAGCTAAACTGGGAGTATGGATATATCTGGGCAATTCTTTTAATGCTCACTGTATCAGGATTGACGTTCTGGTACTTTAAGTTCAAAAAATGGTTGTAATTTCTTGTGATAAGGGGTCATTCTCGACCTCTCAATCATTGCCTCAGATGGGAAATACGCCAAGTATTTCCCATCTGGGGCAATTTCTTTATCGAGGTCAAGCCTGACCCCTTCTGACAAGAAATTGGGTCTTGCGCTTGGCAAGGTTTTTTTTGAGACCACAGAGACCACAGAGACGAAAGAGACAACAGCGAAACAGAGTATCACCATTCTCTATTGTCTCTGCTGTCTTCGCAGTCCTCAGTCTTCTCGTTGCCCTGTTCTACCTATAAAAAAATAATAAATACTTAAATTTTTGCATATAATTACAAAAAAATTTATTATATTTGTAGTAGAATTATAGTTGCAAACGGATTTTTATGATATCACTGGCGAAATTTTTTAATATTGATGAGTCGGATAACCTTAAGGGTATTACTCACAAGAACAATATTATAAAGCGAAATATCATCGCCTATATGGCAGTAAATGGCGAGTCTACGTTATCGGAGCTAACGCGAGAGTTGCATATTAGTGTGCCTACGATGACAAAGCTTGTGCAGGAGCTTGTAGATGACCATATTGTCATCGATCTTGGTAAGGTGGAGACCCCTGGTGGTCGTCGTCCAAATGTTTTTGGTTTGGCGAATTCGGCGATTTATTTCGTTGGTATTAATGTCGGTCGTGACCATATGACCTATGTGGTTACAGACTTGCAGAATAACGTGATTAACGAGCATACAGACAACTCATTCGAGCTTGTCGACCGCCCTCAGTGCTTGGAGCGTATCTGTCAAAATGTGGAGAGCTTCGTGGCTGGATGTGGTGTTGACCGCGAGAAGATTCTGGGTGTTGGAGTGTCTATTGTAGGTCGTGTAAACCCAGAGACAGGTCGTTCGTATAAGTACTTTACCTCATCGGAGGAGTCGTTGACCGATATAATCTCTTCGCGCATCGGTATTCGTGTGATGCTCGAAAACGATACGCGTGCCCGTTGCTATGCCGAGTACACTACTGGTAAGTCGAAGAACGAGAGCAATGTGCTCTATCTCCATATGGGTCGCGGTGTAGCTATCGGTATCGTTATTGATGGTAAGCTGTACTATGGAAAGAATGGCTTTGCAGGAGAGTTTGGACATATCCCATTCTTCGATAATGAGATTATCTGTGCCTGTGGTAAGAAGGGGTGTCTTGAGACTGAGGTTTCGGGTATCGCTATTGAGGATAAGATTGTACACCTTATCCGTAATGGTGTCAATACCCATCTTCGAGAGATGTACGACCGTGGCGAGAGTATTCATATCAACGATATTATCGCTGCAGCACGTAATGATGATAACCTCGCTATTGAGCTTATCGAGGAGGCGGGCGAGAAGGTCGGTAAGGCGGTAGCCTTCCTTATTAATACCTTCAATCCAGAGACTGTTATCGTGGGTGGTAACCTTGCGCAAGCAGGTGAGTATCTGATGCTTCCATTGAAGTCGTCAACAAATAAGTATTCGCTTAACTTGGTATATAAGGATACTAAGTTCCGAGTGTCGAAGATGACCGATAGCGCAAATGCTTGGGGTGTAGCAATGCTTATTCGCAATAAGATTATCGGTTTGTAGTATGTCCGAGAGGGTGGAAAATATCACGCTCCGAGCTATCGAGCCTGCCGACTTGGAGGTTTTGTATCTCTGGGAGAATGATGTCGATGTGTGGCGCGTGAGTGGCACTCTTGCCCCTGTCTCGCGAGATAGGTTGGTGCGTTTTATCAGTGAGCAGTGCTACGATATATACGCCACGCGGCAGATGAGACTTATAGTCGATGTAGATGGTGTCATGGTGGGTAGTGTTGATATTTTCGACTTCGAGCCTCTGCATCGCCGCTTCGGTCTTGGAATACTCATATATGCCGATGAGCATCGTCGTAGGGGTTATGCTCGCAAGGTCGTAGAGTTGGTAAAGGAGTATGCGCGCAACACTCTGGATTTAAAACAGATATGGGTAACTATAGATGAGGATAATCCTGCGAGTATAGCGCTCTTCGAGAGTTGTGGTTTTGTGCTGTCTGCGCGTAGAAAGGAGTGGATAAATCGCTCGGGAAAGTTTATCGATGAGTTGGAATACCAGTGTATGCTATAACGATTAGTTTAAGAAGTGGTCGACGAAGACCACTTTTTTTGTTAGTTGTTCTCTATTCTATTTTTTTTTCTTACCTTTGTCGCGAATTTTAGAACAATGCATAAATTTTAGGGGGTATCTATAAATTAGGTAGAGCGATAGATATAGAACGCCCTAAATATATTTACTAATTTATAGAACATTCTTTGAAAATGAAACACGCATACGTTTTCCCCGGTCAGGGATCGCAGGCGGTGGGTATGGGTAAGGATATTTACGACAACGTACCTAAGGCAAAGGAACTTTTTGAGAAGGCTAACGAGATTCTCGGTTTCCGTATCACAGATATCATGTTCGCTGGCACACCTGAGGAGCTAAAGCAGACAAAGGTTACTCAGCCAGCAGTATTTCTTCACTCTGTAATTCTTGCGTTGGCGCTTGATGTTAAGCCAGATGCTGTCGCTGGTCACTCACTTGGCGAGTTCTCGGCTCTTGTAGTCTCTGGTGCGCTCTCTTTTGAGGATGGCTTGAAGCTCGTTTCAAAGCGTGCTATGGCTATGCAGAAGTGTTGCGAGCAGCAACCAGGAGGTATGGCAGCGGTGCTTGGTCTTGACGATAAGACTGTTGAGGATGTGTGTGCTTCTGTAGATGGTGTTGTAATTGGTGCCAACTACAACTGTCCAGGTCAGCTTGTAATCTCTGGTGCAGATGCAGCGGTAGATGAGGCTTGCGAGAAGCTTAAGACTGCGGGTGCGCGTCGTGCTTTGCGCCTTCCTGTGGGTGGTGCTTTCCACTCTCCACTTATGGAGCCAGCGCGTCAGGAGCTTGAGGCTGCTATTGCTGAGGCAAAGTTTATGACCCCAGTATGCCCTGTATATCAGAATGTTGATGCATTGCCATATACAGATCCTGAGACTATCAAGGCAAATCTTATTGCTCAGCTTACAGCTCCAGTTCGTTGGACTCAGATTGTAGAGAAGATGATTGCTGATGGCGTTACAGAGTTCACAGAGCTTGGTCCAGGTAATGTCCTTCAGGGTCTTGTTAAGAAGGTAAGCACCGAGGTTGCAGCAGAGTCTAAATCTACTCTATAAATTTCTGTAATAGGGTAAGCGCCCGTTACGATCAGATAATACCACTATTGAGAGAGTGTTCAGTCTCTCTCAATAGTGGCTATTTTTTTTCATTATACGATAGATTTGGTAAACTATTATTTGACTATTTTGTCGTAATTATTATTGTGTGTCTGAGTTACTATAGCTATCTCATTTTTTGTAGTGGAACCTGATATGTTGAAGATGTGGTAATTTAGGATAAAATTTACATTGTTTTTGACCTAATTAGTGATGCTGATTTTAGTAAAAACATTTGTTTTTTGTAGTAAAAATGCATATTTTTGTAGTGATAAATCCCCTATAGTTTTTATGTTGCGGGGTATATTGCTTAAATTCAATTACTTATCTTGGTTTTGTATTGCTAAAATAGTTGTCGTTTAGTGTCGACATTTTACCATTGCAAAGCAAAAAGAGGACAGATTGTAAAATTTATCATTTGAAAATGATGCGAAATATAGGAAATATACTTCGATATGCGCTATTTGTCGTGGCGTTCTTAATCCCATGTATTGCCGATGCACAGGAGGATAGTGTTGTGTGTCGTCGTGAGAGAAGACAGTATAGTGTATATGTTGACTTTAGAGTGAATAGTGTTACGCTCGATCCTAATTATCGTAATAATCGCACAGTAATATCTCGTCTTGATTCCATTTACAATGCCCTTAAAAATGATACAACTATTACGATTGAGGCTGTAGAGTTTATAGGTTCTGCTTCCCCAGAGGGTAATTCTTCATTGAATAGCCGTTTGAGTCGTGCTCGTATGTTGGAGGTTGAGAAATACGTTAGAAAGCATATCTCGTTTGATGATGAGATAATTACCTATAACGATCGATACGTAGACTGGGATCATCTTATTGAACTCGCTGAAGTGGACCAAACACTTCCTATGCGTGAGGAGGTCTTGAGAATCGTCAAGAATTCATATCCAGATGTTAAGGATGCCATGGGACAGTCGGTAGATGGTCGTGTGCCAGAACTTAAAAAGTTGGACGACGGACAGGTATGGCGTGAGTTGCTTAAACGTTACTTTGTAAAGATGCGTACTGGTGCTGTGATCATGCTTACATACACAGAAATCCCTATTATCATCGAGCGTGAGCCAGAGGTATGTGCCGAGATTGTCCCTGATAGTTGTATCTACGATGAAGAGCCAGTTGTTGAAGAGCCTATTGTTGAGGAGCCTGCTCCAGCCGCAGAGCTTGTGTCCCCAAAAACAGACTTTGCTATGGCTGTGGCTCCTGTTCTGGAAGCTTTGCCTAATACAGCTCAGAAGAATCCTCTTATGAGTGTTAAGACAAACTTGTTAGCATACTCAACTCTCATACCTAACCTAGGTGTTGAGGTGCGTTTGGCGGATCACTGGTCGGCAGAGATTACTGCGCTATATTCTCCTTTCGATCTTTTTGTCTACAATCGTAAGACTCGCTTATTAGCAATGAATTCAGAGGTGCGTTACTGGTTTGGTGGAGAGTCTATGCGCAAGGGGCACTTTGTGGGTTTTCATGTGCCTATCGCGGGCTTTAATATCCAGTTAGACGATGACTTCCGTTATCAAGATCCTAACCATGCGTTGTGGGGATTGGGTCTTAACTATGGTTATACACTGCCACTTGGAAATAATCAGAAGTGGAGTCTTGACTTTACTATTGGTTTCGGTTATATGGATTTGAGATATGATGTATATGAGGGTGTCTACAATGGTAAGTTCATTCGTTCTGAGATGAAGCACTACTTCGGACCTACTCGTATTGGTATCAACCTATCTTATCTTATTAACAAAAAATAAGACAATTAGTCGGAATAAAAAATCGATAGAATGCTACATAGAGTTAAACATATCTTAAGTGTACTTGGATTTTTGCTTATTATCACAAGTTGTGATAGAACAATTCATGAGTACCCTACAGATCCTACGATAGTGCTGAATCTGTCGTTCGAGATAGATAATGCTGCACCAGAGGAGTTCGTTGTGGTAAAGCCTGGTAATGATTCAGGTACGTCGTATATTGTGCGTACGCAGGGAGCAGGAATCAAGAATACTCGTTTCGATGAGCCTGTTAAGTTGCGCTACATTGTTGATCTCTATCGTGTTATATCATCTCGCTCGGAGTTTGTTAGGCGTGATATACGATTAGCAGATCCGACGCAACCTATCCCTGAAAATGTTGTCTATAGTCTTGAAGCTGCGGAGTACAAGGTATTGGTGTGGTGTGATTATGTAAGGGCGAGTGCACCCGATGAGTCATGGTATTATAATACTGATGATCTCCGTAATATTAGATATTCTGATATTGAGGTTAAGGATAATAACGATAAGGATGTATTCTCGACAATGTTGAATCTTAACTTCCGTGAGTATTCATATAGTACGCAAGATTTTACTATTGATAAACACCTCGTTCTTGAGCGTCCAAAGGGTCGTTATAGGTGTGTAACAACAGATTGTGATAGGGAGACTCTAATAAAGATGGGTATTAATAACATCACTACTATAACAAGTTATGTCCTATGGGTAGCAGATGGTTATAATGTGGATGAACAGATGCCAAACCACTTTGACGAGACCCGTGGTTTCTACTCTGTGGCATCTGTTGATGATATTAAACCTGATGGTACTCTTGAGATGTGTTACGATTATGTCTTCGTAAATGGTAAGCAGACAAACGTACGACTAAACTTTGATTTCTATAAGGGTATTCTCACTAAGGGTGCTGATGGCAGGTACTATAATGAGGATGGCTCGCTTACTACAGAGGATGATAAGATTACCACATGGACAGGTATCATTGTCCCTCTAAAACGTAATATGGAGACTGTTATCGAGGCAAACTTCCTTAAGCGCTCTGTTGGTTCGGGTGGTATTGGTATCGATCCAGGTTTTGAGGATGAGATTGTTATCCATTGGCCTTAATCATTCCCAATCATTGTGTAGGTCGATAATTACATAAGAAAGGGCTGTCCCACAAGGACAGCCCTCTATATTATATATAGGTACTATGCCTACTTAATATCGAAGTTTAGCAATGTCTTACCTGCGATGACCACCTTGTAGTTGTCTCCAACCTTAACATCGAACTCGGCAGGCGAGCCTAAGTAGATAAGGTCGCCAATACGGAGAGTCATACACTCCGATAGATGGCTGACGATGTGGTCAGGGCTGAAGCGTAGATCGCTAAGGTTTATGCGTGCGCGCTCCTCGTCGTTTATATAGAATATTGCTCCCTCAAGCATCGCATCGCGCTCGAGTGTCTCGAGCGATAGCGCTGAGGAGTGGTCAAAACCTACCGCTTCGTCCCAAGGAAGACCCTCTGCCTGAGCTTCGCATAGTTTATCCTTTGCTGTAAATGTAACGCCTGCCATAACGCTATCTATGCAGCGCGAAGCAAAACGCTCAGATATGCACTTTGCCAATCGTGCATTCTTAAGCACGATATGTGGCGATGCCACGATACGCCCCATATCATTTGGGATATAGAAGGCATCGTTGTTTCTAAGTAGTGCAGTATCTGCCTTGAGGTAGAACTGTGGCCTGTCGCCCCTTTCGGTGTAGTTGTTTATGATATTTATAAGTTTCATTATCTTAGCGTTTTAACTATATCCTTTGCAAAGCGCTGTGAGGCATCCGCAGGACCCATCATCTGGCTTAGCTCCTCGAAGTCGCGCATCATACGTTCGCGCTCCGCACCATTGGGGAGAATGTCTGCTAATGCCTTTGTCGCCTCCTCGATATCGAGCTTAGCGCATACAATCTCCTTTACTGTTTCGCACTGTAAGTTGATATTTACAAGCGAGATATATGGTATTCGCAAGAAGTAAGGGCGTAGCTTCTCATAGAGCCATGGAATATGGTACAATACCACCTCTGGGATTCCCATAAGGGCAGTTTCAAGAGTCGCCGTTCCCGATGTAACTACTGCTGCCGCTGCGTGTGCTAAGGTCTGCTGTGTGCGGTTGTTGACATAGCGCACAGGGCTGTCAGCTATATATTTGTCGTAGATGGTCTTATCTATCCAAGGTACTGCGGTAACCACGAATTGGTACTCTGGAAAGCGATGAGATAGCGTTACCATATCTGGTAGATTTGACTTTATCTCCGATACGCGGCTACCTGCCAAGAGTGCTACGATAGGGCGGTTGTCTAAACTGCACTCGGCGATGTACTCCTCTCGTGATGGGAATGTAGTGCGTCGCTCGGCGATATCATCCACCAATGGGTTGCCAAAGAAGTGTGGCTCGATGCCATGCGAACGGAAATACTCCGTTTCGAATGGGAAGATAGTGTAGAGTCGGTCTACATATTTACGAAGGCTCTTTACTCTTCGCTCCTTCCATGCCCATACTTTTGGTGCGATGTAGTAGTAGACCTTGATATTTCGGCTTTTAGCCCACTTGGCAATGCGGATGTTGAAGGCAGGGTAGTCAATAAGGATTATGACGTCGGGCGCAAAACGCTCGATATCAGCCTTTACGTTATCTATTTGGGTAAGGATTGTCTTGAGGTTTTTAGCCACCTGCACGAAGCCAAAGAATGACATCTGCCTATAGTGGTAGAGCATACTCTGCTCACCCGCCGTTGCAGCCATAAGGTCGCCACCGCAGAAACGGAACGATGCGTTTTCATCCTCCTTAGCTATCTCGCGCATCAGTTTGCCACCATGCAAATCTCCCGACGGCTCGCCTGCTATAACATAGTATTTCATCTCTTAATCGCTCTTTATCACACAAAGATACGAATTTATCCCAAATAATAGAGCGCATCCACCGAATATTGTGAATGCGCTCTATTATTTAGTGTGGTTAGGAGAACTTCTATACAAGCTTGTTAAGCTCAATCTCGAAGTCTGCCAAGACATTCATATAGTTGATAAATGCCTCGTATGCCGAACCATATGGGTTGAAGTATGAGTGTACATCACCATCCGATAGCCACTTAGTTGCCATATAGTAGAAGTGGTCGGAGTTCTGCATAAAATGCCATACGAACTCGAAGTCTTTGTTCTTAGCCTTCTTAACAGCAGGTGCCAAGGCGTAGAGTTTCTTGAATGCCTCGTTTTGAAGGTCGTTACCCAACCATGCGGTTACATCGCGCTCCTCGTCGGCCCACGACATTGCGTATGGGCAGTGTAGCACGGCTACTGGCTGAAGCTTCTTTGAAGCCTCGCTAACAGTTGCAAACTCCAACTCGCCAGTTGCAAGCAGTGCGCCAGGGAGTGCCTTCATAAAGTCGAAGATGCCAGATGCTGCCTTCTGATGCTCACCAAAGGTCTCGTAGTCCATAAATAGATTTACTACATCGCCATTCTCCGATGCCACCCACTGCGCGAACTTATCTGCTGTGAGTGGCCACTCACTCCAACCCTCGTTAGAGAAACGGAATGCAATATCGTCCGAAAGTTTGTAGTTGCGTAGCAATAGACGTAGCTTGTTGTCGATAGCATCAGTATATACAAAGTTTGGCGACTTCCAACCAAGGATATGTTTTGCTCCCTCCGCGAGCATTGTCTTGAAGCCCATATCCTCAACCGCCTTAGCAATATCGTCGGAGTAGATAAGCTCGGTGTTGCGGAATGCTGTTGGCTTAACACCAAACTCCTCCTTTAGCATCTGCGAGTGCAGTTTTACCTCGCTCTTGAACTCGTCTACTGAGTACAATGATGCCAACGAGTGAGAGTAGGTCTCGGCAAGGAACTCCACACAGCCTGTCGCTGCGAGTTTCTTGAACGACTCCAAAACCTCTGGGGCATATGCTTTAAACTGCTCGATAGCTGATCCTGTAATCGAGAATGAGCATTTGAAAGCACCCTTATTCTGCTCGATAAGGCTTAGAAGCAGTGCGTTCATAGGTAGATAGCACTCGCGTGCCACCTTCTGCATAATCGAACGATTGGTAAAGTCGTCGAGGTAGTTATGGTCGTTGCCCATCTGGAAGAAACGATATGTCTTCAATCGCCAAGGCTGATGAACCTGAAAATAGAAACAAACAGTCTTCATATATACATGGTTTTATTTATTACACTTATCAATTGCCTGCTGATATACATCCTTGATCTTGGTTGCGGCATTAAACCACTTGAGGTTATTAACCTCCTCCATACCCTTCTCCGAGAACATCTTTGCGAGAGCAGGGTAGCTGATAAGACCATAGATAGCATCAGCCATAGCATCTACATCCCAGTAGTTTACCTTCACAGCGTAGTCCAAAACTTCGGCGACACCACTCTGGTGTGAGATGATTGTAGGTACATTTGAGCGCATAGCCTCCAATGGCGAGATACCGAATGGCTCAGATACCGAAGGCATAACGTATACGTCAGATAGTTGGAACATCTTCTGCACGTCGTCGCCCTTGAGGAAGCCTGTAAAGTGGAAGCGGTCTGCGATGCCAAGCTGTGCGGCACGACGAATACAGTGGTTCATCATATCGCCCGATCCTGCCATCACAAAACGCACATTCGGTACGCGCTTAAGCACCTTTGCTGCTGCCTCGATAAAGTAATCTGGACCCTTCTGGAAGGTGATACGACCGAGGAAGGTAACAATCTTGTCTGACACGCCGCGCTCTGGAACTGGGTTATCGTTCTCGGCAAACTGCACCGCGTTGTGTACTGCTACGACCTTTTCTGGCTCGATATTATACTTGTTAATAACGATATTGCGTGTGAGGTTTGATACGGCGATAACCATATCTGCTGCTGCCATACCTGCGCGCTCAATCTCGTAGACACGTGTGTCTATGTTGTCGCTCGACGAGCGGTCGAACGAAGTGGCGTGCATATGCACCACAAGAGGCTTACCTGACACGTTCTTTGCGGCGATACCAGCGAAATATGTCAACCAGTCGTGGGCGTGGATAACGTCGAACTGACCCTCAAGCTGTCGTGCTACCTCGGCAGCAACAACTGCATAGCGGGCAACCTCCTCCATGATGTTTGCGCCATACTTGCCCGAGAATGTATAGCGCTGTGTCCAGCTATCGCCCTTGCGCTCCCAGAATTTCTGACCTGTGCGTTCGTAGCCCTCGCGATATGTTGCCCACTCCTCTGGCGAGATGTATGGCACCATATTCGAGTCGATATGGATAAAGGAGATCTTGCTCATTATATCATCTGCGCCCTCGATACTTGAGTCGCTGTAGCGCGCTTCGATGTCGCTGGCGTTGACAACCTTAACAAAACTCTGATCCTCGTCGCCCGATGCCTTTGGCATCACGAAGATAACCTCTACATCGTTGCGAGCAAGACCCTGAGTCATACCGTAGCAAGCGGTACCTAAACCACCTGCGATATGGGGAGGAAACTCCCAACCGAACATTAAGACTCTCATACTATATATTTTTTTCGTTTTATTTCTTTACACTTGCTCGTTTGCATACGCGCTTAGGCTTCTTCTCAGTGGTTGTCGCCTTTTTAGTTGCGCACTTGCGCTTCGGCTTTTTGGAAGAGTACTTCTCGATAAGCGAGTTGATATAGAGAAGACCACCTACTGATGTTGCGTGAGATACTGAGCCACGTGGGTTGTATGGAGGGTCGCCCTCGAAGCGCTCCGAGATAGAGCCTACACACTTTGTTTGAAGTTCCTCGTCGAAGGCCTCCAATATGCGTTTAGCATCTGCGACATAACGCTCGCCTCCGAAATCGAAGCAGGCCTTAACGTAGAACATCAATGGCCATACCCACGCTGAGCCGTTGCGTGATGCAAGATCCTGCGAACGCTGATCCTCGTTGTAGTTCGACTTGTAGAGCAGATTACGTGGCGATAGTGTGCGCAGACCGCGCGGAGTTAGAAGATGCTCGTTGATGGTCTGCAATACGCGTACGCACTGCTCGTCGTTGAGCAATTTGTAGTTAAGACCTACAGCAACTGCCATATTAGAGCGGATAAACTTGTTTACCTCGTCGTAGTTTACATAGTCGGCAACGTATCCTTCTTCCTCTAGCCAGAATTTCTCGATAAATGAAGCCTTAATACGCTCAGGAAGCTCTTTCCACTCATTTACAAACTCCTTATCGCCATGCTTTTTGGCCACAGCTAAGGTGTATTCCACGGCGTTATACCACAATGCCTGTACCTCTACTGCGTAGCCGCGACGAGGGGTTAGTGGCATACCATCCACGATAGTGCCCATCCAAGTTAGTGGACGCTCGGCTGATGCCCAGATAAGGGCGTTATCGTGCATACATACCTCCTCGTTGAAGCCTCTGCGGTATGCTTCAAGGATGCTCTTCATCGCCTCGCCATACTTCTCCCATAGCTCCTTCTGGGTGATGTGTCCATCGAGCTGTTGTAGCGTGTAGAAGAACCAAAGCGGTGCATCTACAGTATCAAGAGCAGAACCTGTGCCTGAGAAGTTGCCATCACGCATACCCCTTACTAAGGTATCCAATACTTCGATGCAGTCCTCCTTATGGTTTTGTGAAAGGGTTAGACCTGGAAGTGAGATAAAGGTGTCGCGCACAAAAGGACCAAACCATGGGTAGCCTGCAATAACCTCTGTGCGGTTGTTTGGGCGACGCACCACAAACTGGCGTGCTGAGTGCTGAAGACAGCTTAGTAGGTCAATTTTATGTGTACGACGCGCCAATGATGTCTCGTATACTGTTGTGATAGTCTCTGGCGATGCCATAAGGTCTGTGGCAGCAGAGAAGATTACGCTCTCGCCCTTCTTAATCTTAAATTCGAAATATCCCGGAGTAAGCAAATCCTCGTATCCGTCGTAGCCACGTGCAAGCTCCTTAGTGTACTCGAAGTTGTAGTACCAGTCTGGTGCTGCGATAAACTCCGACTCCTCCTTGTTTAGCTGCATATGCAACCATGGGTAACCCTGATACAAGCGGCACTTAACACCGTATGGCACTGGGTATGCTCTACCATCAGCCTCCATATTAGCCTTCGATAGCGAGTGCTTATCGCGGAAGGCGAGCAATGGGCGTAGACGGAGAGTAGTCTCTGAGTGCGCATCAACCAAGGTGTAGCGAATCATAAGCTGTGTGCGCTTGTGAATCCAAAGCAACTCCTTGCGCAAAATCACGCCACCTACGCGGTATGTAAGTGTTGGCGTTGGTGTGTATTCGAAATCGGTGATATACTTATGACCACGAGGCTCGTATGTACCCTCAAAACGGTGCAATGCGAGGTTGAAAGATTGGTCATGCTGTACGATGGTCTCGTCGAGCGATGATAGAAGCACATAGGTTCTATCGCTCTGGTCGATGGGTGCCACCATAAGACCGTGATATTTGCGTGTGTTGCAGCCAATAATCGTAGAACTCATATAGCCGCCAAGTCGATCAGTTGCAAGTACCTCTCTGTTGAGAGAATACTCCAAGTTGCCCAACTCACGCTTGTCAAATTTAAGTCCCATAATTTCTTATATTTAAGTTTTCGTGATTACGATATACACTATGTCGTACTATAACCATCTGATTTACAAATAGTTTAATCGGATGACTACAATACGCCCTAAATTAGCAAAATTTTACACAAGTAAAAGTAATGCTTTTTTTAGTAAAAAACAAATATTTATACCACGAATTTGGGTTTTTGTTCAACGGATGACCCAATTAGAGAAATAGCGACTCGATAATAGCGTCGGAGATCATAAACTCTGATGTGGGGATAAAGAGTCTGTTGTCGGCAATGGTAAGTACACCTCGCTCCTGCCATGTTGTCGCCTGTTTAAGGATGCGTTCGCGCTCATTTTTGCCATACTTTGTCTCTATATGGTTAAGGTCTATACCCTCCATTGTGCGTAGTGCGGTCATAACATACTCGTTAAGGTGGTCAGTCGTAGTAAGCTCTTCGCTCTCAAAGCGGATGTCGCCCTCGCTGTACTCCTTAGCGGTAGATATGCACCAGCGACGGTCGTCGCCACTAAAGGAGTGTGCGCCAGCACCGATGCCGAGATACTCCACACCGTGCCAGTAGGCGGAGTTGTGCTTGGCTCTATATCCTGGCTTTGCATAGTTCGAGACTTCGTAATGCTCATATCCCGCCTTGCAGAGCATACTCTCCACAAGATGGTAGTCTCTCTCGGATTGCTCCTCGCTAACGGGTTGATACTCGCCCTTGCGCACCATAACACCAAGGCGTGTGCGCTCCTCTACGGTAAGATGATATGCAGATATGTGCTCCGCATCAATTTTTATAGCCTCACTTATGGTTTCGTGCAGCCACTCATCCCCAAAGCTTGCCACACCAAAGATGATGTCGATAGATATGTTGTCGTATCCCGCCTTGCGTAGTCGCTCGACGCACTCGCGTGCCTCAGAGGCACTATGTCTGCGATTCATAAATTGTAGCACTCTATCGTCAAAGGACTGAATGCCAAGACTTATGCGATTGATGCTTGTCTTGCACAGTTGTGCGATATACTCTGCGCTGAGGTCGTCGGGATTAGCCTCAAGGGTAATCTCATCGACCTTCGAACAATCAAACAGCCTTCGAGCATGAGTGATAAGGCTCTCTATCTGTTCGGGGTGTAATAGCGATGGTGTTCCGCCACCGAAATATATCGAAGATATACTCCTATTTTGAAGGTAGGATGCACGTTCGTCAAGTTCGCGGTGCATAACATCCACCACGCGCGGAATAAGCTCTATGGCACCAACTTTGTAAAAGTCGCAATAGGTGCAGATGCGCTTACAAAAGGGTATGTGAAAGTAGAGTGTTGCCATAGTATTATTGATTGCTTAGTGCAAAGTTACAACAAAAAAGTTGATATTCGTGATATTATCTTCTGCGAAATTATATACCTTTGTGCTATAAAACAGAGTAATAAAGTGCCAATATGAAGAGCATTAGAGAGTTATATCGCATAGGTACAGGTCCATCGAGTAGTCATACTATGGGACCACGTCGTGCCGCTGAGATGTTTCAGCATCGTAATCCAGAGTGTAAATATTTTCGTGTAACGCTATATGGTAGCCTTGCAGCTACGGGTAAGGGGCACCTTACCGATGTTGCCATTTATGATGTCTTGACCCCACATGGCGAGGTAGAGCTTATTTGGGAGTCGTCAATATTTAAGCCATTCCATCCTAATGGTATGCGCTTCGAGGCTCTTGTTGATGGTCGTGTCGTAGACGACTGGACAGTGTATAGCGTTGGTGGTGGCGCTCTTGCTGAGGAGAACTCTGCGCCTATTGAGAATGAAGATGTCTACCCACATAGGCGTCTAACCGATATTCTGCACTGGTGTACCGAGAAGGGACGCACACTATGGGAGTATGTGGAGCTGCATGAGGGTGAGGATATTTGGAACTTCCTATCCGAGATATGGCATGTTATGCGCGACGCTGTTGAGCGTGGTATTGAGACCGACGGCGTGATACCTGGACCGCTCAATCTTCCACGTCGCGCCATGCGCTACAATGTGCGAGCTTCAGGATATAAGCAGAGCCTACAATCGCGTGGTCTTATCTTCTCTTACGCCTTGGCTGTAAGCGAGGAGAATGCCTCTGGTGGTCGTATCGTTACCGCTCCAACATGTGGCTCTTCGGGAGTTCTTCCAGCGGTATTGTATCACTTGTGGAAGACCCGCGAATTTAGCGAGATGCGCATCTGTCGCGCCCTTGCCACTGCAGGTCTTATCGGTAATATCGTGAAGCATAATGCCTCTATTTCTGGTGCTGAGGTAGGTTGCCAGGGTGAGGTAGGTGTGGCATGTGCTATGGCTGCAGCCGCTGCAAATCAACTCTTTGGTGGTACTCCAGCCCAGATTGAGTATGCTGCCGAGATGGGGCTTGAACACCACCTCGGTATGACCTGCGACCCCGTATGTGGTCTTGTCCAAATACCATGTATCGAGCGTAATGCCTATGCTGCTGCGCGCGCCCTCGATGCTAATCTTTACTCAATGTATACAGATGGTCATCACCGTGTCTCTTTTGACCGCGTAGTCGAAGTTATGAAGCAGACCGGCCACGACCTCCCTTCAATCTACAAGGAGACTGGAGAGGGTGGTCTTGCCAAAGACTTCTTTTAATTTCTTGTGATAAGGGGCACATCTGCTGCCGCTAACAAAAATAAATGCGAATGGGCAGTACGCCAAAGTACAGCCCATCCGCATTTTTTTTGCCGAGCGTTGCATCTAACCCCTTCTGACAAGAAATTGGGTTGTGGGGCTTGGGAAAGTTTGTGTTGTTAAAAGGCGTTGCCTTTTTTGAGAATAAGGGCCTAAAGCGGACCAAAGGGGGGCAAAGGGGTGTTTTTTTTTGATGATTACCCTTTAGGTCCTTTTCTGCCTCTTTCTGCCCTTTGGTATCAGGCGCAGTAATTAGAACACGCGTCGCAGACACCATACTTTTCAGTTTTAACCTTTCACTTTTTATCTCTATTTCCACCCACTAAGAAACCTTCGGATTACCATTATTACCTGGCGGTAGAGCATCTCCACCGTGGCGCTAACCTCGTAGACCGTGTCAAGACGACGGTTGATACGTCTGATGGTTTTATGGAGCGATGCAAAGTAGATTATCACAGCCACAGCAACAAAAATAGCACCCACGATAATCCATGCCAACGTTGCGCTGCAGATCAACTCCCCGAGCCACAACGCAAGTGCCATAGTCAGGGCAAACACCCCAACAATTATGGCACACATAAACAGTATTAACGACACAACATTAATTGCTATTGAAGGCTATTCGTCGCACTCGCAGTCATCGCCATAGCAGTCGCAATGACCATGTTGCATCCTATGCTGTGCCTCGTTAAATGCTGTACGCAACTTACTGCGTAGCTCCCTACCAGACTGTGGCGTTACAAGTATTGCCACCGCAGCACCTACAACTGCACCTCCAAGCGCAAGTAGTAGACAAACCGAATTCTTTTTCATAATTCTTACCTGTTTTAGAAAGTGTTGAAAAACTATTTCACTCTTTTACTTGCAAAACGCACGCCATAGTATATATAATTTGTATATTTGCACTATGAAAACTTCACAACATATTGTCGCCTTTAGCGGGCATCGCTCCTATGATGGTTCGGCAGATGATAGACTTCGCTCCGTAGTAGCCGACCTCTATGCCGAGGGCGTGCGCATCTTTCGAGTTGGTATGGCTGAGGGTTTTGACCTTGCTGCGGGCGAGGTGGTGCTATCGCTGATGGAGTTGTACGACGATATTGTATTGGAAGCATATGTGCCATGGCCTCTATTTTCGGCGCGCTTTGATAGAGAGAGTAAGCTAAAATATGATGCCGTTATCGCTAAGGCTCAGATTATTAGGTATGCGGGATTTGCCTTTCAAAACACTATATTCCATCAACGTAACGATATGTTGGTGGATGGCGCAGGCTACCTTGTGGCGTGGTGGAATGGCTCGCGCAGTGGTACTGGCTACACTGTAGGTCGTGCGCGCAGGCAGAGGTCGAAAATCATAAATCTTCACCCCACGTCATTAGTGGAGCAGACCTTGTTGTAGTATCGATGAATTGTTACAATGTCGTGAAATTTCGCCATAATTAGTACATATACTACCTTTTCGATAGTAAAAATAATATATCTTTGCCCCAGATTACTAAACAAATGAAAATATGAAACTTAAGTACTATTTCTTAGCAATCGCTGCGTTAGTGGTGTCGTCGGCATCTGCGCAGAGTAATAGCACATTTGCCAAAGATTATATGTCTTTGTCGGGCTATCTCCAAGGAGGCTTCCAAACTCCAGGTGTGGGTGGCGACGAGCCATCATCCACCTTCTATCTAAAGCGTGCGCGTGTAAGCCTTACGGGTAATGCCAAGGAGGAGAAGATAGACTATCGCCTACAAGTTGATATGGCTGGCTCTCCAAAGATTTGCGATCTCTACTTCCGTTATAAGCCATCTTCTGCATTTGGTATGCAGATGGGTCAGTTTAAGATCCCATTTGCTATCGAGAATGATATCTATGGCCCTACAACGGTGGAGTTTATCGACTACTCATATATCACAACGCTCCTTGCGCGTAACAATGCACGATACGATGGTATCGCCTCTACGGGTCGTGATATAGGTTTCCAGGTTTATGGTGGCTTTGGTGAGCAGAAGGGTTATAACACTTTAACTTACAACCTCGGTGTCTTCAATGGCGCTGGTATTAACGTCGCGGATAATAATGAGTCAAAGGATTTTGTTGCCCGCCTTATTCTTAAACCTTCAAAGGGGTTGTCTATCTCGGCTTCTGTGATGACAACAAGAACAACCATAACAACATCTGAGTTGAAGTTGTCCGGGTTTTTGGATGCTTCGGGTTCATTAGATATAAAACTTGATACAGTCACTACAACAACCAATACGAACACTAATCGCTGGTCGGCAGGTGTAATCTACGATGTCGATGACTTTATTGTGCGTAGTGAGTATGCCTTGGCTAAGTTTGATGATAGGAATGTTGATGCCTTCTATGTTATGGGTGGCTATAAGCTAAAGAGTGATTGGATGCTTGTTGCGCGCTATGAGACTCTAAACGATGGCGAGAAACATGGTGCTAATCGCGTTACCTTCGGTGCGGTATTTAAGCCATACTCATACTTGCGCTTTCAGTTAAATTACGCCATCGAGAATACTTCGCTTCAGCCGCCTAAGTATTATAATACCAGCGGTCTAAACTTCATGGTAACAGCAATTTTCTAATACAGGTAGAAATCTAACATATGAAAAAAATCCTTACAGAGGATTGGGTTGTAACCTTCTTAAGCATCCCACTCCTCGCCCTCGCTATGCTCTCGCCTCTGCTGCCTAACGGAGGTCCAAAGATCCCAGAAACACTAATTACATTGGATGCGTGGCTCAATATTGGAACATTCTTTCTTATAGCTTTAGTTCTGCTTTTTGTGGGTAATAAGGTGCTTGGTCGCCCAATGAAGGGACTCCTCCTTTCGTTTATAGCAATCTTCGCTATTGCGGTATTGGCGCAGTGGGTGGCAAAGCTCGAGGCTGTAAAGTTTTACGGTTTTGAGGCAGTATTCTTCTCGGTTATCTTCGGTTTGATTATTCGCAACCTCTTCAAGGTGCCAGAGTGGCTTAAGCCTGCCATTCAAGGGGAGTTTTTTATTAAGATAGGCGTTGTATGTCTTGGTGCTACGGTGCTATTCTCCGATGTTATGAAGTCGGGTGCTGCGGGTCTGGTGCAGGCGATCTTAGTGGTTGCCATTGTATGGTCTTTCGGTTACTGGCTTGCTCGCAAACTAAAGATTGAAAAAGCTACAGCAATGACTCTTGCGAGCGGTTGCTCGATATGTGGCGTCTCAGCTTGTATCACAGCCTCTGGTGTGGCGGGTACCGATAAAAAAGACCTCTCCTACATTATCTCAGTGGTGCTTATCGTTGTTGTGCCAATGATATATATAATGCCTTGGATAGCAGGTATTATAGTGCCGCTTTTGGTCGATGACCCTACTATTCAAAATGAGGTTATAGGTGCTTGGATTGGTGGAACTATAGATACCACCTCGGGTGTCGTAGCCTCTGCCGAATCGGTGGGTCAGATAGCCGAGAATACTGCGGTCGTTGTTAAGGCAACGCAGAACGTGTTGATAGGTGTTGTGGCATTCTTTATCGCCCTCTACCTCTCTACACACTCTAATAAAAGCTCTAATATCAACACTCCATCACTCTCTATCGTGTGGGATAAATTTCCAAAATTTATACTCGGTTTTCTCCTTGCCTCGGCACTATTTAGCATCCTGCAGACGCAAGATCTTCTTACCATTAACACTTCTGGTAAGGTTATAGAGACTACTATGGCGAAGAACTTTTCAACCTTCTTCTTCTCCCTCTCCTTTGTCTGTATAGGTATGGATACCCGTCTTAAAGATATTGTATCCCGCGAAAACCGTAAAATTCTTCACGCCTTTCTCGGAACTCAAGTATTCAATATCATCGTAACAGGATTAATAGCGTGGGTGATGTTTGGAGTAATAAAACCTCTCTTCTAACCTAATTTCTTGTGATAAGGGCGCATCTGCGACCTCTCAATCATTGCCCCAAATGGGAAATACACCAAGTATGTCCCATCTGGGGCAATCTCTTTATCGAGGCCACATCTAACCCCTTCTGACAAGAAATTGGGTTGTACTCCTAAGAAAAGTTAGTTGCACCATTCTGACAAGAAATTTCTTGTGATAAGGGGTCATCTACTTCCGCTAACGAATTATCTCGCCAATGGGCAGTACGCCCAAGTACAGCCCATCGTCTCGAAATTCGCCGAGCGTTGTATCTAACCCATTCTGACAAGAAATTAGGGAGTACTGCCCTGTATGTTTATATATCGCTTGTTCCAAGCAAAACTATTACTAATTACTCTCTACTAATTACTAATTATTTATGCCCCTTCTGACAAGAAATTTAGTCTTACTCCTAATAAAAGTTAGTTGCTCCCTTCTGATAAGAAATTGGGTGGTGCTGCCCTTGTATGTTTGTGTCTGTTTCGCTTGTCCCAAGCGACAGCTACGCTGAAAGGGCCAAAGGGGCAGAAAAGGGCAATCTGCTTAACGAATCTTAACGTGGAAAAATAAAGAAAATTTTCCGATTTTGTCATTTGGTGAGTTACGGAACAACTATGTAAGGGAAGAAAAAAGAAAGTGTTTGGCAAAGTTTTTTAGGACACCCTCAAAGGTGTGGTGAAATCTAGTGTTGAAGAATCGTGAAATACGTAAGAAATTCCGAATTGCGTTATCAAAAATGTCGGTGAAACACGGCAAAAATGAAAATAACACAAAGAATTTGCGTTAAATCTTGTTGAATTTGCGTATAGTTTACTCTCATTTCATTTATTTTTATTATATTTACGCTCAAATCATATATTAATTAGGTATAACTTATCCGCTTCTGCGTTATCTCGCAAGTTGGTGCAAAAAACAGTAACAATATAAATATGTTCTAAATAAAATACAACTATGGCAATTGTTAAAAGAATTGATTCGTCAATATTTCCAAATACCTCGCTTACAATTGAATATGGATATGGTAACACTTCCTATTCTTTAATTGTCGGCGGTATAAACAAGAGGATTGAACAAAAAGATGGGAGTTATCTTTCTTGCATTTTTGATTTAATCAATGCAATTGGCATTCCTCATGTATCACTTAGAGATTATAAGTATTTAACTGATAATGCTCATCGTAAGATCTTCTCATTAATAAGATTATATTATCCAACTTCCTTTTCTTATGAGATATTTAGAGGAAAACAATATGACTATTACGAAGGTCTTCCTTCAAAGCTAACATTAGACGTTGAAGCAAGATGGCCATGGTCTATCTCTTCTTACCAAGGGTATTCTCAAACATATCAAGTTAAATCTGTGCATTTCTCTAGTAAGGTCACTCGAGAATTTATGTGTTCCATTGAAAGCAATATTACTGATATATCTGGAAAAACTATTTCACTTGGAGATAACATAACTATTGACCATATTCACAGATATATGAAGTTCATTGTTGCTACATATATTCATGAAATGAAATTTTTTGGCACCTTAGAAGGTCGAATTTTCAATGGCGGTGGAATCGATGATATTGAAAAAATAGTCCGTGACGGAAGTCTGATTGTTGATATGTAATTCATCTTATCAAGATTGACAACAAATCAAATAAGCCTACTGATTTTCAGTATAATGCCGGTTGTCAGTAGGTTGTTTGTTCCCAATTACTCACTACTGTTAAACTTCACTACTTCCCTTCTCCTTGCTGATAATCTCCGCAAGTGTGGCGCAACCATCCTCAAGTAGGTCGAGTACAAGTTCAAAGCCCTCGTGTCCCTCGTAGTATGGGTCGGGGATATATGACCAGTCGGGGTTGTGGCGCAAGAACTCCCTGAAGCGGTATATCTTCTGCTGTGCCGCGCGGTCGGGAGCAAGGCGGAAGAGGTTTTCGTAGTTGTTGTCGTCCATAGCGATGACCATATCAAACTTCTCGAAGTCCTCCTCGCGCACCTGTCTTGCACGATGTGTCATCTCGATACCTCGTGCTGCCGCAGCACGTCGCATACGCGGGTCGGAGAGTTCGCCACTATGACCACCATACGTGCCAGCCGAGTCTATAAGTAGGAGGTCAGAGATTCCCTCTCGCTCGGCAACACATCGAAACATCGCCTCAGCGGCAGGGGAGCGGCAGATGTTTCCCAAACAAACAAATAGTATGCGTGTTATCTTTTTGGTTTCCATATTGTTGGGTGTGTTAAATGGTTGTTTTTTGTTAATTACTTGCCGTAGTTTGTAGAGCCTCTTTTAATCGCTTGGTATAGACCAAGCTGATAGCAAAGATATTATATTTTTCTCGACCTGCAAAATGGGGGTGTGTGGATGCTTGTTTTTATGGAAAATTTGTACTACCTTTGTCGCGTTATATCTATACCTAAGGTATAGAGATGACACTTTCGGGTAGCGAAAATGTAAAATTAAGATATGAAGATAGCATTAGCTCAGCTCAATTTCACAATTGGCGATATCAAGGCCAACAGCGAGAAGATTCTCTTGGCAATCAACAATGCTAAGGAGGCGGGTGCCGACCTTGTAGTGTTTGCCGAGTTTGCAATTTCTGGAACTCCTGCTTACGGACTCCTAACAAAGACAACATTTCTAACTATCTGCGAGGAGGCGGTAGAGAGCATCGCCTCAAAGTGTAATGGTATTGCTGCGATTATCGGTACGCCATACCTTACTGCCGAGGGTCCTATTAGCGCTGCTGCCTATGTTGATGGCAATGGTAATGTCGAGTATATCGGCAAGCGCCATGTGACTGCACGTCGTGAAATGGGTTACATCGTAGGCTCGTCAATTGGTAGCCACAATATCACTATTGGCGACGAGACATTGAATGTGGTTGTTGGCGACGACCTCAGCTACATGGAGGATGTCGACGAGAATGTAGATATCGTAATCTCTGTTAATGCGCGTCGTTACGGTAAAGGTCTTCTGTCTCGTCGTTTCGAGAAGGTTAGTCGTTTGGCATTTAGCGAGGGCAAGCCACTTGTAATCGTTAATCAGGTTGGAGGCTCTGGTAATATCGTCTACGATGGTACATCAGGAGTGTTGGATAGCGAAGGTCATCTTATCAAGCTTCTCAAGAGCTTCGAGGAGGATATTCAGATCTTCGATACTAAGGCTGAGAACAAGCCTTTTGAGGTGCCTTTTACATCATACAAGGATCGTACTCGAATGATCTATGAGGCTGCGTGCTTGGGTCTTCGCGACTACTTCCACAAGAACGGTTACAGCAAAGCGTGTGTAGGTCTTTCGGGCGGTATCGACTCATCAGTTGTTGCATGTTTGGCTGTAGGTGCTTTGGGTAAGGAGAATGTCCGTGTGCTTTTGATGCCATCGCCATTTACTCCTAATGAGAGCGTTGAGGATGCTAAGAGACTTGCTGAGAATCTTGGTGTTGAGTATAGCGTATTGCCAATTATTGAGGCATACAACGCTATGGTAGGTACTTTGCAGCCAGTAATCGGTGGTACTGAGTTCGATGCGACAGAGGAGAATATCCAGACTCGTATCCGTACAACGATGCTTATGGCGTTGCAAAATAAGACAGGTTACATGCTGCTCAACTCGTCAAACAAGAGTGAGAACGCTCTTGGTTGGTGTACGCTCTATGGCGATACTGCTGGAACATTCAGCCCAACTGGCGATTTGTATAAGGGCGAGATTTACGACTTGGCACGCTATATCAACACTGCATTTGGCGATGTTATTCCAGATGCCATTATCGATAAGGAACCATCTTCGGAGTTGCGACCAAACCAGAAGGATAGCGACTTCTTGCCACACTATGAGGTTATCGATGCCATTCTCTTTCGCATGATTGAGAAGAAACAGCACCGCGAGGAGATTATCAACGCAGGCTTCGATGCTGTCGTGGTAGAGAAGATTCATAAGATGGTAATGGAGAATGAGAAGAAGCGTTACCAGTTCCCACCAGTATTGCGTCTCTCTCCATGCGCCTTTGGTCACGAGTGGCTTATGCCATTGGTAAATCACTACTGTGACTAAATTTTAGTCTAAAGTATGAGTTCTGTCTTGCAACATAGGGGCGTAGTTACAAGTGTTGACGCAGATGCTGTAACGGTAAGCGTGATGGCTGAGAGCGCCTGCGCAGGATGCCATGCTAAGGGTATATGTGGCGAGAGTGGGGCGGAGCGTATTATTCGAGTTGTAACCCCCGATACTTCGGCATATAGCGTAGACGATAGGGTTGTAGTGGCGCTGAAAAGACAATCTATGGCGATGTCCTCAGTAGTTTGGGGTTATATTGTACCTCTTGTGGTGTTGCTTGTAGCGCTATTCGGTAGCGTTGCACTTGGATTTTCGGATGGCGTGGCAGCAATTGCCTCTATCGTGTCAGTTGCCATCTATTATGCGGGGCTTTATTTGACACGAAAAATATTTGAACGAAAGATAGAATTTACAATTTTTAAGGAGTTCTAAAATGAATACTTTGGTACTGACAGTTTTGACCCTCGGAGTGTTGGGTATTTTACTTGCTGTCATCTTGTATTTCGTAGCACAGCGTTTTAAGGTCGAGGAGGATCCTCGTATCGACGATGTGGAGAAGATGTTGCCTGGAGCAAACTGCGGTGGCTGTGGCTTTGCGGGTTGTCGTGCGATGTCTGAGGCGTTGGTTGGTAGGGATAACATTGCATCGCTTTACTGCCCTGTTGCTGGTGGCGATACGATGAAGGCTATTGCCAACTTTTTGGGTAAGGTTGCGCCAGAGAAGGAGCCTATGGTGGCTACGATGCGCTGTGGCGGAACGTGCGATAAGCGCCCTAAGGTAAACCACTACGACGGTGCGTTGAACTGTGCTGTGGTAAACACCTTCTATGTTGGCGAGTCGGCATGTGCCTTCGGCTGTATCGGCTATGGCGATTGTGTTCATGCTTGCCAGTTTGGTGCATTGCGACTTAACGAGGAGACAGGTCTTGTGGAGGTTGATGCCGATAAGTGTACCGCTTGTGGCGCTTGTGTTAAGGCGTGTCCTAAGGGCTTGTTTGAGTTGCGCAAGAAGTGGCCTAAGAATAGAGCTATATATGTTGCTTGCCGTTCGAAGAATCGCGGTGCTGTAGTGATGAAGGCTTGTAAGGCGGGATGTATCGGTTGTGGTAAGTGTGCTAAGGTGTGTGCCTTTGGTGCTATCACTATTGAGAGTGACTTGGCATATATCGACCACGAGAAGTGTAAGTTGTGTCGTAAGTGCGTGAATGAGTGTCCTACAGGAGCAATTAAGATTGAGAATATGGATCAACTACCAAAGGAGCCTAAGGTTGCACCAGCGGTAAAGAGTGAAACAAAGGCTGAGGTAAATAAGTAGTAGTATGAAGACATTTCCAATAGGTGGTATTCACCCAAACGATAATAAAGAGTGGAGTAAGGATCGAGCTATCGAGGTGTTGGAGTTGCCTGCAGAGGTAAGAATACCTATGATACAGCATATTGGTGCGCCATCAACACCAATTGTAAATAAGGGCGATAAGGTGCTTGCAGGACAGCTTATAGGTCAGGCTGTGGGCTTCGTATCGGCAAATATTCACTCGCCAATTTCGGGTACTGTAACAGCTGTTGACGCATTGCCTAACGGTCAGGGTCAGCGCAGAGTGATGGTCGTTATCAAGCGCGAGGGTGACGATTGGGTTGAGGGCGTGGACCTCAGTCCAGAGCTTAAGCGCGAGTGTACACTTGAGCCTGCGGAGATAATCGCAAAGATTAAGGATGCAGGTGTTGTAGGTCTCGGTGGTGCGCAGTTCCCTACACATGTGAAGCTTTCTATTCCAGAGGGTCAGAAGGCAGAGGTGTTGATTATCAATGGCGTGGAGTGTGAACCATACCTTACATCGGACTACCGCAATATGATCGAGCGTGGCGAGATGTTGCTTACGGGTGTGGAGATTACCATGCGTGCCTTGGGCGTTGAGCATGCCATTATCGGTGTTGAGAACAACAAACCAGATGCTATCGAGCATCTTCGCAATATCATCCGTCGCGATAACTATCGCGGTATAGAGGTTGAGCCATTGAAGCTTCGCTATCCACAGGGTGGCGAGAAGCAGCTTATTGCGGCTGTTACGGGTCGTCAGGTGGCACCACCACCAGCACTCCCAATCTCGGAGGGCGCAGTGGTGTGCAACGTGTCGTCAGCTATCGCTATCTATGAGGCTGTGCAGAAGAATAAGCCTTTGGTTGAGCGTGTTGTAACCGTGACAGGTAAGTCGCTTAAGTCTACACACAACTATTTGGCTCGCTTTGGTACATCAGTAAGTTCGCTTTTGGATCATGCGGGTGGTCTCCCAGAGGACGATGTGAAGATTTTGAATGGTGGACCTATGATGGGTCGCGCTATCGTAGATATTTCGGCCCCACTTATCAAGGGTTGTTCGGGTATCACCGTAATCAGTGGCGATGAGGCTGCTCGTGGTAAGGAGATGGCTTGTATCAAGTGTGCTAAGTGCGTGGCAGCTTGCCCTATGGGTCTTGAGCCATACTTGCTATCTAAGTTGGCTAAGTTGCAGAAGTGGGATATGGCAGAGGAGCATAACACTGTAGATTGTATCGAGTGTGGTTGCTGTTCATACACTTGTCCATCTAATGTTCCGCTTTTGGACTATATCCGTATCGGTAAGCAGACCGTGATGACAAATATACGTGCGCGCGCAGCTGCGGATAAGAAGTAGTATAACGAGAATAAGATAAAACAGAAAATATATGGCAACCAGAATTTTTGCTGCACCCTCACCACACATCCACGGAGGAGAGAGTACCAGCCGTATCATGGGAGATGTTGTATTGGCATTGCTCCCAGCATTGGCGGTATCGACCTATATCCTTGGTATGCGTGTGCTATTTATCACTGCTGTTGCGGTGCTTAGCTGTGTAGCGTTTGAGTATCTAATTAACCGCCTTTTCTTGAAGCGCAAGTCTACTATTGGCGATCTTTCGGCAGTAGTTACGGGTGTGCTTCTTGCGTTTAACCTCCCTGTGGGTATTCCATGGTGGATTGTCGTTATTGGTGCTTTAGTAGCGATAGGTATCGGTAAGATGACCTTCGGTGGCTTGGGCTGCAATCCATTCAACCCAGCGCTTACAGGTCGTATCTTCTTGCTTATTGCTTATCCAGTGCAGATGACAGATTGGACTACGGGTGTGCCTGATGCGCTCTCGGGCTCTACGCTCCTTGCAGATGTTAAGTATAACACCTCGCTTCTTGCTGAGGTAGACTTCTTGCAGATGCTTGGTGGTCATATGAACGGTTCTATGGGTGAGATTGGTGCCTTGGCACTTATCATCGGAGGTATCTACCTCTTGTGGCGTAAGGTTATCACTTGGCATATCCCAGTTGCTGTGCTCGGTACAATGGCTATCTTTGCCGCTTGTGTAGGCTTGGGTAAGGGTGGTGATCTTGTATATCAGCTCCCATTGTTCCATATCTTGGCGGGTGGTGCTTTGCTTGGTGCTATCTATATGGCAACAGACTACTCAACATCGCCTATGACACATAAGGGGATGATCATTTATGGTGTTGGCATCGGTCTTCTAACAATGATTATCCGCTTGTGGGGCGCCTATCCAGAGGGTATGTCGTTCGCAATCTTCATTATGAATGCAGCCACTCCTATTATAAATAAGTATTGTCGTCCTAAGCGCTTTGGCGTAAAATAATTCGGAAAGTATGAAGAGTTCACTACGAAATATGGTCATCGCGCTGTTTGTGATAACAGCGGTATCGGCACTTCTTGTGGCCTTGGTTAACGATGTTACTAAGGGTGCTATCGAACTAAGCCAGCAGCAGACTAAGGATGCGGCAAAGTATAAGGTTCTCGGCGTTACTTCAGAGGAGGCTATCGTGCTAAGCGATACCACACGTCTTATTGGCGACTTTGCAGTTACCGTTAGCACCGTGGCAAGTCGTGCTGATAATTCAGTTTTGGGCTACGCTGTTGAGGCTCCAAGCATTACTAAGAGCGGTTATGCTGATCGCATCACCCTTATGGTCGGCTTTAAGGAGCAGGATGGCGAAGCGGTTGTAAGCCTCGTTGAGGTGCTATCGCAGAAGGAGACCCCAGGTCTTGGCGCTAATATGACAAAGGCGGGCAATAGCCTTGAGCGTAGCGTTGTAGGCAAGAGCGCCTCATCACTCAAGTTCAGCGTATCTAAGGAGGGTGGCTCGTTCGATGCCCTTACTGGCTCGACAATATCTTCTCGTGCATATGCTAATGCTGTGGAGACAGCCTATGCAGGTTACCTCTGGGCAACTGGTGTCTTGGATACCAGCAAGAAGGCCTTGGAGGCAGCACCTACAGGTGCATCAACGCCTTATATGGAACATACAAATGAGCCAGAGGCTCAGAAAGGAGAGCAGGATAATGAGTAAGCTTCAGATTATAACTAAGGGTATTCTTAAGGAGAACCCTACCTTTGTGCTTATCTTGGGTATGTGTCCTACGTTGGGCGTTACCTCGTCGGCAATCAACGGTATGGGTATGGGTGTGGCTACTATGGCTGTGCTTATCATGTCTAATATCGTGATTTCACTTATCAAGAGTCTTATCCCAGACAAGGTACGTATCCCAGCCTTTATCGTAGTCATCGCATCCTTCGTGACTATTATCGAGATGCTTATGCAGGCATACCTGCCATCGTTGTACTCTGCGTTGGGTGTCTTTATTCCACTTATCGTGGTTAACTGCATCATCCTTGGTCGTGCCGAGGCATTTGCTTCGAAGAATGGCGTTCTTGACTCAGCACTCGATGGTATCGGCATCGGTCTTGGCTTTACGCTATCATTGACCGTTATCGGTGCAGTGCGTGAAATTCTCGGAGCAGGCTCTATCTTCGGCTATACATTTGCTGATGGTGTGATGCCATTGTTGTTTATCCTTGCCCCAGGTGGTTTCTTGGTGCTTGGCTATTTGATGGTATTGTTTAACAAAGTTGCAAAACGATAAATCATTATGAATATACTTATATCAGAGAATATTTCAAGCGAGGTGCTTAATGGCTTCGCTACAGGTAGTGTTAGCGTGCAGTCGATTACGCTATTTGCCATCGTTATCGGTGCTATCTTTGTTAACAACGTGGTGTTATCACAGTTCCTCGGTATCTGTCCATTCCTTGGTGTCTCTTCTAAGGTTGAGACCTCATTCGGTATGGGTATGGCTGTAACTTTTGTTATGGCACTTGCATCTGTGGTTACTTGGTGCTTACAGAACTTTGTTCTTGTACCTTTCGGCATCGAGTATATGCAGACTATCACATTTATCCTCGTTATCGCTGCCCTTGTGCAGATGGTGGAGATTGTCTTGAAGAAGACCTCGCCAGCACTATATCAGGCGCTTGGTATCTTCCTGCCACTTATCACTACCAACTGTGCTGTACTCGGTGTTGCTATTATCTCCGTGCAGAAGGATTTTGATCTGCTCACAGGCGTTGTCTACTCTGTAGCTACAGCTTTGGGTTTTGCACTTGCCCTTATCCTATTTGCTGGTATTCGTGAGCGTTTGGAGGTTGAGGATACACCTACTGCAATGCGCGGTGTGCCTATCGCACTTATCACAGCAGGACTTCTTGCGATGGCGTTTATGGGATTTGCGAATGTAGTTCCACTACCTTAATTTCTTGTGATAAGCCGCAATCTGCGGAACATCCCAAAAGTTTAAACCACCTAAGGCTGTACTTCATTGTACTATCCTTAGGTGGTTTCTTTTGCGATACACCATATCTCACGACTCCCGATAAGAACTTGGGTCTTACTTCTATGGTGGGGTAGCTCAGTTAAAAGACTTCGCCTTTTTAGGAAGGGGCAAAAGAGGACAGAATGGGAACAAAAGGTCTCTCGTATTAAGATTACACCCTTACCTTTTAGGACCTTTTAAGACCCCTTATGCCCCTTTCCCCTCCATTTCCACTTTTCACTTAAGAAGGTGCCCAGCGGGTTTGCTGGGCACCTTCTCTTATTACTCCTCGTTAGCGATTACAAGCTTCTTGCTTTTGATAAATTCAGGATCTTTCTCTGCCGTGATTACATCAATGCGAGGGGCGCTCTGAGGCATTACAACCTTTAGCTCTGGAAGCTTCTTGCCGTCTGCCATCTGTGCGCTAACCTTCTTTGCTCCGCTCTCCTCTGTGTTCTTGTTCTCGCTCTGGTTACCACCGCATCCAATCATTAGGAGTGCGGCAATTACTAATACTCGTTTCATTTTCTATACTTATTATAACTATTCTTAAACTTTGTTTCTCGTGGTTGAGGCCTTGTAGGGCGGCGCTTCTCCTCTGGGAGTGTGCCACCAAAGAAGTAGCTCTTCTGTCGTCGCTTATCCTCCTGCGTGCGAGCCACATATACCTCCTCGCCCGTATAAGGGTTGATGCCCGTGTAGAACATCACAGATGATAGTGTCATAGGGGTAGGAGTCAAATCCTGAACCTGCTCCAAGTTAAAGTGTAGGCGACCTAAAACCTTATCTGCCAATGCCCGCATATCGCGCTCCTCACAACCAGGGTGTGACGATATAAAATAGGGAATAAGTTGATACTTAAGCTCCTCCCTGCGACATATCTGCTGGAAGCGGCGGTTCATATCCTCGAACATACTAAACGATGGCTTACGCATAAGTTTTAGTACGCGCTCCTCGGTATGCTCTGGTGCTACCTTCAGACGACCAGAGGTGTGATACTTAACCACGGTCTCGAAGTATGGCGAGTCGTCAAACAAATCATAGCGTATACCACTGCCGATAAAGGCCTTTTTGACCCCCTTAACCTCGCGAATCTTACGATATAGGTCGAGTAGTGGGCGGTGGTCATTATTCATATTAGGGCATAGCTTAGGATGTAGGCAAGATGGGCGCTTGCAGCGCTTACATAGTGACTCATCCTTACCGCGCATACGGTACATATTTGCCGATGGAGCACCAATATCCGAGAGGTAACCCTTGAAGTCGGGCATTTGGCTTACGCGCTTAACCTCCTCAAGAATAGAGCGCTCCGAGCGAGAGTTGATAAACTTACCCTGGTGTGCTGAGATAGTGCAGAAGGAGCAACCTCCGAAGCAACCGCGGTGGATGTTTATCGAGTGTTTAATCATCTCCCAAGCAGGGATATCGCCCTTGCCCTTATATCGTGGATGTGGCGCGCGCTCATATGGTAAATCAAAGGAGTGGTCAAGTTCCTCTGTTGTGAGGATCTCGTGTGGCGGAGTGATAACAACATATCTATCGCCACACTGCTCCACAAGCGTCGTGTTGCACTCCATCATATTACTAAGGGTCTCAATCTCGGTGAAGTTCTTGCCGAATTTAGTCTTGTCCTTAACACACTCCTCGTAAGAGTTTAGTACGATGGTCTTACCGTTGTATAGACGCTCCACATACTCCTTATCGCACATAAAGCCCACCTGGCGTAGACCGCGCAATAGTTTCATATTAAAGCCATTACGCATAGCCTTAGCAACCTCTCGTATAGGCTTGTCTCCCATGCCATAGACAAGTAGGTCTGCACCTGATGTCTCGAGTATAGATTGTTGTAGCTTATCACTCCAATAGTCATAGTGTGTAAGGCGACGTAGCGATGCCTCGATACCGCCCACAACAACTGGCGTGTGGGGGTATAACTTCTTTAGAATCTTGGTGTATGTATCTACCGTGCGGTCGGGGCGGAAACCTGCCTTGCCCCCCGCTGTGTAAGCATCGTTAGAGCGTAGACGCAGGTTTGCTGTGTAGTGGTTGACCATGGAGTCCATAGCTCCTGCCGAAACCGCGAAGAAGAGGCGTGGCTTGCCTAACTTTTTGAAGTCGCGGAGATCATCTCGCCAGTTAGGCTGTGGCACGATAGCCACACGGTAGCCCTCAGCTTCAAGGATACGACCTATGACAGCAGCACCAAAGGCGGGGTGGTCGATGTAGGCATCGCCAGTGAAGATTATGACATCAAGCTCGTCCCAGCCGCGAGCCTCGACCTCTTTGGTTGTTGTTGGTAGAAACATATTGGATATGTTATAGGTTTATTTTATATTTCGTCAAGGTCTAAGCCTACAGCATCGGTATAGGTGTCCCACTTCTGTAGCACTGCCTTTATATCATCAGGTAGCTCTGACTCGAACTGTACATACTTGCCCGTAGTAGGGTGGTTAAAGCCCAGTGCGCGGGCGTGGAGTGCCTGACGTGGAACTAGTTTGAAGCAGTTCTCGATAAACTGCTTATACTTCATAAATGTTGTACCCTTTAGGATGCGGTTACCACCATAGCGCTCATCGTTAAAGAGCGGGTGTCCCTGCCAAGACATATGCACACGTATTTGGTGCGTACGACCAGTCTCAAGACGACACTCTACAAGGGTTACGTAGCCATAGCGACGTAGTACCTTGAAGTGCGTTACTGCATGCTTGCCTTCCTCTCCATCGGGAAAGACAAACATTTGCATTCTATCCTTAGGATTGCGACCGATATGACCGATGATAGTACCCTCGTCCTCAGCGATATTACCCCATACCAACGCTACATAGCGACGATAGATGGTGTGGTCAAAGAATTGTTTTGCCAATGATGCGTGAGCGCGCTCGTTCTTAGCTACGACCAACAAACCAGAGGTGTCCTTATCGATGCGGTGTACAAGACCTGCACGGGCATTACCCTCGCTAAACATCTCCAAATCGCGGAGGTGGTATGATAGAGCGTGTACCAAAGTGCCACTATGGTTACCAACGCCTGGGTGTACAACCATGCCGGCGTGCTTGTTTACCACGATAATATCATCATCCTCGTAGACAATATCAAGTGGTATGTTCTCTGGCACAATCTCCTCCTTGCGACGAGGATATGGCATGACGATAGAGATTTGGTCGAGAGGCTTAATCTTGTAGCTCGACTTCTGTGGCTTGCCATTAACGATGATATTTCCGCCATCGGCAGCCATCTGTATACGGTTACGAGATGTGTTCTCCAAGCGGATAGTTAGGAACTTGTCGAGACGCATCATCGACTGCCCCTTATCCACCGTTACTGCATAATGCTCATACATCTCTTCGTTTTCGTTCTCGTCACACTCGATGTCTGATGCAATTATCTGTTCATCTATATACTTCTCCATTTATCCTAATTTTGCTTACTCCTCGACCTCGTTTTTTTCTCTCTCTCGCTCAGCAATAGCCTCACGTCGTAGTCGCTCCAGCTCCTTAATATCGTTTGTTGCCACCTTGTTCATCGAATCTATGATGGCTTTGTCGCAGGTAAGGTATATCGATACCTCTTTGCCGCGACGGAGCTGTGTGCCAATCTTTGAGGTTTGTTTGTATACTTTTGCTTTACGACATGCGATAAGGTCGTCAACGCTATCGTCGTAGACTACATCTGCTACATTTAAACCATTATCCCACAACGTATTCTTCGCTTGCTGTAGGCTAAGACCTATAAGACGTGGAGTCGAAGTATACTGCTCCTTCTCCTGATAGCTTACCTGTAGTGTTACGCCAGTACCAGCTGGTACTTTGACTTTTGTTGTAGGTAGAATCTCATCGCCTCCGATGCTCTGCTTTACAACATAGTCTGTAGATGTCATATCTTCCTTATAGACAAGTCGGTCGATGGTAAGCCCCGAACGCTCAATCTGGTTAAGTGCCTGACGGAGTGTCTGCTTAGCCACGTATGGCACATCTACCTTACGTCGTGTATAGGCATTTATCGTAACGTAGACCTTACGACCAGGCTTTACGGTAACCTCTCTTATAGGCGATATTTTAGGGAGCTGGTCTACGATAGTGCCACCAGGGAGAGCTACATCGAAGATAGAGTCGCGAACAATAAGTTGTAGATCGCTATCATCAGCTACATTATAGGCATTATCAATTGTCATACCCATAAAGTTAGGCACTTCTATAACACGACTATGGCGTGTGCCAATCTTCAAGCCTATGTATACCGCAACGATAAGCAATACGCCAACAATACCCATATAAAGGATATTGGCCATCACTGGTCTGCGCTTAAGTAGCGAGATGGCACTGCCTATCTTTGTGTTTTTGCTCTTTGTTGTGCGAGGCTTAGTTGTTGTTCTCTTTGTTGTTTCCTTTTTAGTTGCCATATCTATTACCTCTGGGGTTCTATCCTCTGTTATTATAGTCTCTGTAGAGAGTGTGTCTGGTTGTCGCTCCACACGGTTATAATGCGAGTCGCGCTCAATAGGGGTGTAGCCTACGCTCTCTACTATTGCCTCAAGCTCCTCGACACTCATCGTTGGACGGTCGATACCACCAGCCATAGAGTATATCTTTGTGGTATCACCAATAGTGCCATCAATATCATCTGCACCAAAGGCGAGTGCCATCTCTGTTGTTGCCTTACCGTAAGATACCCAGTAAGCCTTGATATGTGGAATGTTGTCAAGGAAGAGGCGGCTTATAGCGATCATCCTTAGATCATCCTCTACAGAACATTCGCCAGCCTCTGAGAGACGGTTGCCTCGACTGTGATACTTAAGTGGAATAAAGGCATCGAAGCCAGGTGCTTCATCCTGCAGTGCGCGTAGACGCTCTAAGTGGTCTATGCGCTGCTCAAGGCTCTCGATGTGTCCGTAAAGCATGGTGCAGTTGGTTGGGATACCCATATTGTGTGCTGCACGATGCACCGCAAGCCACTCCTCGGCACTACACTTCTCGGGGCAGATCTTCTTGCGTAGCTCGGCATCGAAGATCTCGGCGCCACCACCAGGGATGCACTCCATGCCCGCCTCCTTTAATCTGCGAAGACCCTCGACAATAGAGATACCCTCGTTGCGAATCATATAGAAGATCTCTACCGCGGTATATGCCTTAACAGCGACGTGGGGTAGTGCATTCTTAACGCGTCGTATCATGGCGCAGTATGTTGCAAGGTCGTGCTTAGGGTGTACACCACCAACAATATGTACCTCAGTGATATCCGTGCCACGAAGCTCTATTGCGCGTGCCTCAATATCGTCTAACGTCATATACCATGCATCCGCATCGCTCTCTCTACGACGGAACGAGCAGAACTCGCAGTTGAAGAGACAGATATTCGTAGGCTCAAGATGTACGTTACGGTTGTAATATACCTCCTTGCCGCTAATGCTCTCCTTACGTTCAGAGGCAAGCTCACCCAAAAGCCAAAGTGGTGCTTCGCGCCAAAGTGTTAAAGCATCTTCGGTTGTGATGCGCTCGCCACGACGGATGATGTTCGTAATTTCATTAATAGTGCGCATTGCTATTTAGGGGCTTTACGATAGACATAAACTGCGATAAGGGCAAATATCAAGTTCGGCAACCACACCGAGAACCATGGTGGTAGTGAGCCACCCAAGGCAACTTGCTCGAAGATACGACCAAGCATGATATAGCCAAAGCAAAGTGTGATACCCAAACCGATATGCATACCCATACCGCCACGTACTTTACGTGATGCAATAGATACACCGATGAGTGTCAAAATAAATGTCGAGAATGGATATGAGAAGCGAATATGACGCTCCACTTCGATAAGGAACAAGTCATCTGATCCTTTACTTTTTTGCTGATGATAGAAGTCATTCAACTCATCTATTCTCAGAGTCTTAACCAAACCTTTTGGCTCGATAAGCTCGCGTGCATCGAGGTTGATAAGCGTATCGAGATTTCTAAATTGCTCGTAGCCAAGTGAGCCATCTTCGGTACGTGAATAGATTACGTATCGAGGTGCTGTCCAGCGTCCCGACTCGTCGTCGAACGTCGCACTTGCAGCGTTTAGTACCTCGACCATTGTTGAGCCTTCATACTTCTCTATTGCAAAGAATGGAACACGCTCAGTGTGAGGATTGTAACCTCGAACATAGACAAACGTACCCTCTTCAAGCTGTCGGTAGACATTTTGGTCGTAATCGATAAGCTGGTTGCCCTTAAAGTATTTCGACTGAAACTCTACACTCTCCTTCTGTCCCTCGGGGATAATCCATAAACTAAGTGCAAGACTTGAAAAGGCGATAATGCCTGCACCAAGCATATATGGCCACATCATACGTCGGAAGCTGACACCTCCTGATAGTACCGCCACAATCTCGGTCTGCATCGCCAGTTTTGAGGTAAAGAAGATTACCGAAATAAAGGTGAAGAGAGCACTAAATTGGTTTATAAAGTGTGGAATGAAGTTTAAGTAGTAGTCGAAAATAATAGCATCCCAAGGTGCGTGCAACTCGGTAAAGTCATCGACACGCTCCACGTAGTCGAAGACGACCAAAATGATGGTCATCATCAACAAACCAAATAGATAGGTAAGTAAAAACTTGCGTAGGATATATCTATCTAACGTTCTGTATGCCGGTATTGATGGAATAAGCTTCATCTTAATTCTCTCGGTTACAATCTGCGACTAAGTTTTACGACCATCTCCTCCTTCCAAGGCTTAAAGTCGCCAGCGATGATATGCTTGCGTGCCTCGCCAATAAGCCAGAGATAGAAGGCTGTGTTGTGTAGCGACGCTATCTGTGCTGCGAGCATCTCCTTGCATACCACAAGATGGTGGAGATATGCCTTAGTGTACTGGTGGTCAACAAATGTTACACCATTAGGGTCGATAGGCGAAAAGTCGTTCTCCCACTTCTTATTGCGGATGTTAATAACACCCTCCGAAGTGAATATCTGACCGTTACGACCATTACGTGTAGGCATCACGCAGTCGAACATATCGACACCGCGGTCTATCGCCTCAAGAATGTTTATAGGTGTACCTACTCCCATAAGGTAGCGTGGCTTATCAGTAGGAAGCACTGCGTTGCAGACCTCAATCATAGAGTACATAACATCTGTAGGTTCGCCCACTGCTAAGCCACCAATGGCATAGCCATCGGCATTGTATTGCAGTACGTTGCGTGCTGCGCGCTCTCGTAGGTCTGGATAACCAGCACCCTGAACGATAGGGAACAACGACTGATAGTGTCCCCACTTTGGGGATGTCTGGTGATAGCGGTTAAAGCAGCGCTCCAACCAACGCTCGGTAAGTGCCAACGACTTCTTGGCGTAGTCGTATGGAGCATCGCCTGGAGGGCACTCATCGAATGCCATCATAATATCTGCACCAATGGTGCGCTCTGTGTCGATAACACTCTCTGGTGTAAAGACATGGCGCGATCCGTCGATATGTGATTGGAAATGGCAACCATCCTCCTTAAGTTTGCGACATGCTGCCAACGAAAAGACCTGAAAGCCTCCGCTATCGGTAAGCATAGGCTTGTTCCATGATGAGAAGCGATGAACTCCTCCCGCCTGCTCGATGATATCCATACCTGGGCGGAGGTAGAGGTGGTAGGTATTGGCAAGGATGATCTGTGCCTTTGCTTCCTGCTCTACATCGCGGTGGAAGATGCCCTTCATGGCAGCAGCAGTGCCAACAGGCATAAATATTGGAGTCTCAATATTACCGTGGTCGGTTTCGATAAGTCCTGCACGGGCATTAGTGGCTGGTGCAGTATGTTGTAAAGTAAATTTCATAACTATGCATATAACGCACAAAGATACGAAAAATAATTGTGAATTGAGCATTGTGAAATATGATTTATTTCACTATCTTTGTGCGATTATAGAAAGAGATAAATTGTAATGCATATTTTTAACGAAATACTCCAACATTATACGTGGGCAGGTATCGCTCTATTGGTTGTTATTGTTGTGCTCTTTTTTGTGCAGCTATATTACTATTTGATAGCATATTACCGCATCTATGGCTTTCGTCTTATGCGTCGAAAGCGTAGGTTTGTGGAGAATCCTCCAGTATCGGTAATTGTAGTAGTAAGAGGTGAAAATGAGAGGTTCCTAACGGATGAGCTGCCAGTGTTGTTAAACCAGCAATATCCCCATTATGAGGTTGTGGTGGTCTATATTGGTGGCGATATGGAGTATTATGAGCAGTTGCAGAGTATTCGTAACAACTACTCATACATGCGCTTAACAAAGATGGGCGGTAATAATCGTATCTACATAACCACAAAGCAGGCTTTGAATGTAGGTATTAAGTCGGCGCAATATGAGGCGTTGCTCTTTACTACAACTGGATCAATGCCAAAGTCGGATGAGTGGGTAACATTTATGGCTAAGGGCTTTGAGTATGGAGAGGTTGTGGTTGGCTCAGCTGTAGCTTGTTATGAGCGGAACAATGTGCGTAACTACCTTAAGCGTATGGTAGAGTTGCATAATATGCGCAATGCTATGGCAAAGGCAGTACAGGGCAATTTCTTCTATGCTCCACGTTGTAATTATGGTTTTACCAAGTCGCTCTACGACTCTACACGTGGATTTAACCATCTTGCTATAGATGTAGGCGATAACGACCTATACCTACAGGATATTGCAACTCCAGAGCGTCTCTCTGTGGTGCTTTCTCCTCGTGCTATTGTCGAGGGGCAACGACCAGAGATGTGGCGCGAGTGGTTGGAGCATATGCGCTACTACGGCTCTACTGTGAATAGCTATCCGTCGTCATGTAGGTTGTTTATGCGAAGAGAGCGTGGAAGTAGAGTCCTATTCTTTCTAAGTTCGATTGTTGCGATTGCGGTATTGCCATTTGAGGTAAAGATTGCGGTTGCGGTACTAATGCTACTGCGTTATATTATCGTTTTATTCTCATCGTTCCGTGTGGGTAGAAAGCTTGGCGAGAGTGGTATTATTTTGAGGTATTGGATATATGATATTGTTGGTCCGGTAGTAGAGTGGATAATAAGCTCTCATGATAGTCATAACACCCCAAAGATATGGAGATAGATGACTATATTGTAGCCAGCGATGCAATGCTTGTAGATCTCGCTTCGGCGGGAGATCAGCAGGCTTTTGAGTATCTCTTTACACGCTATCGTGATGCTCTGATGCGACTATTTGAGCAGCGTTTGGAGGAGAAGACCATGGCGAGTGATCTGTTGCAGGAGACATTTATTAAGGTCTATCTTCATATTAACGACTACTCGAAGAACTATACATTTGGTCAGTGGGTCTACTCCATAGCGCGCAATACGTTGGTCGACCATCTGCGAAGAAAGAGTGGAGATGTACTTATAGATGAGCGTTTTCGTGCGCCCTTAGCGACATCACCCTCCCCAGAGGAGTCGGTGATAATAAATCAAACGAGAGCGCACTTTTATAATGCCTTGGAGGAGCTAACGCCAGAGTATCGCCAAGTGATAGAGATGAGATTCTTGGAGGAGTACTCCTATGAGGAGATTGCTGAGAAGCTCGGTCGCCCGCTTAATACGATAAAGACGCAGATACGTCGTGCGAGGGCAACAATTTGTAAGATGATAATCGAAAAGGAGTAACCCAATAGGTTGAAGAGTATGGATAGTGAACTTGTATTGAAATACTTCCCAGATATTACACCTCGCCAGCAGGAGCAGTTTGCAAAGCTTGGCGAGTTGTACAATGAGTGGAATGCGCGTATAAATGTGGTGTCGCGCAAGGATATGGAGCATCTATACACGCGCCACATTCTTCATTCGTTGGCTATTGCTAAGGTTTGCCAATTTAAGGCTGGCGCAAAGGTTGTGGATATCGGTTGTGGTGGAGGCTTTCCGTCGGTGCCACTTGCTATCCTATTCCCCGAGGTAGAGTTTGTAGGTGTAGACTCTATCGGTAAGAAGATTAAGGTTGTTGAGGGGGTTGCTGAGGGCGCTGAGATTAAGAATTTGCGCGCTGTGAACTCTCGTGCCGAGCAGTTGGGCGAGAAGTTCGACTATGTGGTGTCGCGTGCTGTAACCGAGATGTCTAAGTTTATGCCTTGGGCGTGGGCGTTGTTGCGTAAGGGCGAGGCTGGAACACTCAAGAATGGTATTTTATACCTCAAGGGTGGAGACCTCGCGGAGGAGCTTGCTCTAACACGTCGCAGATGGGATGTCCACGATATAGGTGCGATGTTCGATGATGAATTTTTTGAGACTAAGCGTGTGGTTTATACACCATACGATGGTAAGTAGCGTTATATAACTATGATGGCGGGATATAGACTTACGACTGCTTCCGAACGTGAGGCGTTGCTACTTCGAGGCTGTTATGCCGAAGAGTGGGATAGAGTTTTAGTGTCTGAGGATTTCAGCATCGAGCAGTTGCGTAATGTCCGCTTTGAGGGCAGTGTAACCATTGGCTCCAATACCCGCATCAGTGATTCTACGATATCGAACTATCATATTGGTAGCAACTGTATTATAGATGATGTGTTGCGTATGGAGTGCCGCAGTGAGTCCTCGTTTGGTGAGGGTGTGAGCGTGGCAGCGGTAAATGAGAATGGCGGTCGTACGGCACTTATCTATAGGGAGCTAACAGCGCAGATTGCCTATCTTATGACTATGATGCGTAACCGCCCAAAGATGGTTGAGACTCTTAACCATATGATCGAAGAGCGAGCCAAGGAGCATCTCTCGAATATGGGTCGTGTGGGCGATAATAGCACGGTGCTTGGTGCAAGATTTATCCGCGAGACTATCATCGAGAGTGATTGTCGTGTCGAGGGTGTTTCGCACCTCGAAAATGGTACTATCGGTAGTCGTTCATACGTTGGTATTGATGTGCGTGCGCACAACTTTATTATAGATAACGATGCTCATGTGAGCGGTGCTTCGAGCCTTGAACGTGCCTTTGTTGGAGAGAAGTCGGTGGTGGATAATGGCTTTACGGCGATAGATACGTTGATGTTTGCTAACTGCCACTTCGAAAATGGTGAGGCGGCATCGGTCTTTGCGGGACCATTTACCGTGTCGCACCATAAGTCGTCGTTGTTGATTGCTGGTATCTTCTCCTTCTTTAACGCCGGTAGTGGTACAAACCAGTCGAACCACCTCTTTAAGAGTGGTGCGGTGCATCAGGCGGTACATCAGCGCGGTAGTAAGTTCGGAAGTAGTGCCTATGTTATGTCGCCAGCTATTGAAGGACCTTATACAGTAATTCTTGGTCGCCACACGCGCCACCATGACACGCAGGATATGCCATACTCCTACCTTATCGAGGAGGGTGGTCAGTCGATACTGATGCCAGCCTTGTCGCTAAAGAGCTACGGTACGGTGCGCGATATTGAGAAGTGGAAGAGCCGTGATAGACGTAGCTTGAAGCGCGATAATATATGTTTTGAGGAGCATAACCCATTTGTTACGGGTAAGATGCTACGCGGTGTAGATACTCTCACGCGCCTATTGGATGGTAACCCTGAGGCTAAGAGCTACAACTACAACCGTACGATTATAAAGACTCCGATGGCGGAGCGCGGTGTTAAACTATACAATAGTGCTATTGCGGCATCGTTGGGTACGATGCTCTCGGGAGGTGACTACCGTTTTAAGGGCTACGATGGCACGGAGTGGATAGATGTTGCGGGTCAGTATCTACCATTGGGTGTTGTAGAGAGTATAATGACTGATATCGCAGAAGGTAATATTGTGCTTTCAGATATTATGACCCGCTTTAAGGCACTGATGTCGGAGTATAATGATATGGCAGCAGCCTATGCTTATGGTGTTCTTAGTCAGTTGATGGGGTATGCACCGACGGATGCTGAGGTTGAGGATGTCATAAAATCGGCAGCTAATATCCATAAATCTATGCGTGAAGTTACTGAGTCGGACCGTATGCGCGATTCGGGTTTCGATATGATGGTTGGCTATGGCTACGACTTCCGTGACGAGGAGGAGCATAAAGCAGATTTTCTAAATTCAAGATAGATATTTTAATTAACTATAACGTAAAACCAAACAGAATCTAAGACTATGGAGAAAGTAAGAGTTTTGATTATTGGTAGCGGTCCTGCAGGTTTCACCGCTGCAATTTACACTTCACGTGCTAACCTATCGCCAGTACTCTACGAGGGTATCGAGCCAGGTGGTCAGCTTACTACAACTACTGAGATTGAAAACTTCCCAGGCTACCCACAGGGTATCACAGGTACTGCTATGATGGAGGACTTGCGTAAGCAGGCTTTGCGCTTTGGTGCAGATGTTCGTCGTGGTATCATCACAAATATCGACCTATCGGAGCGTCCATTCAAGGTTACTGTAGACCACGAGCATCAGATCGAGGCAGATGCTGTTATCGTTGCTACAGGTGCATCGGCTAAGTATCTTGGTTTGGAGTCTGAGGCTAAGTATCGTGGTATGGGCGTTAGTGCTTGCGCTACTTGCGACGGTTTCTTCTATCGTAAGCAGGATGTTGCAGTTGTTGGTGGTGGAGACACTGCTTGTGAGGAGGCTACATACCTTGCATCTATCTGCAAGAAGGTTTACCTGATCGTTCGTAAGGACTACCTCCGTGCATCTAAGGCTATGCAGGAGCGTGTGTTCAACACTCCAAACATCGAGGTATTGTTCGAGCACAACACAAAGGAGGTTCTTGGTGATGAGGATGGCGTAACAGGTGTACGTGTTGTTAGCAACTCTGGTGAGGAGCGCGTATTGGATATCATGGGCTTCTTCCTTGCTATTGGTCACCATCCAAATGTTGAGGTATTCAAGGGTCAGTTGGAGCTTGACGAGCAGGGTTATATCAAGGTTCAGCCAGGTACATCTAAGACATCTGTTGAGGGTGTATTTGCTGCGGGCGATGTTAAGGACCCACACTACCGTCAGGCTATCACAGCTGCAGGCTCTGGCTGTATCGCAGCTCTCGACTGCGAGCGTTGGTTGCTTGCGCAGTAATATATGGCGTTTAGCGTAACCATACTTGGAAACTCTTCCGCTAAACCAACACCTAAGGCTCACCCCTCGGCACAGGTAGTAAATCTCAATGAACAGTACTACCTTGTAGATGCGGGTGAGGGTGTTCAACAGCAGCTCATTAGGCGTGGCATCAATCCGCTACGCCTAAGAGCTGTCTTCATTTCACATCTGCACGGCGACCACTGCTTTGGACTCTTCCCGCTTATTGCAACTCTCGGCTTGGAGGGCAAGCGTACACCTTTGGATATCTACGCCCCAGCACCTATGGGCGATATTCTGGAGTACCATAGTAAGTATTTCTGGGAGGATCTACCATACGAGGTTAAGTGGCACGAGGTTAAGACTACGGAGCATACCATTATCTTTGAAAATACTACTTTAGAGGTATGGTCTGTACCATTAAGGCACACTATGCCTACCGCGGGTTTCTACTTTAAGGAGAAGCAACCGGGGCTCAATGTCGACAAGTTCAAGATTGAGCGATATGGGCTCTCTATTGCGCAGATTGTGGCAGCTAAGCGTGGCGAGGATATTACGCTTGATACGGGCGAAGTAATTACCAACGCAGAACTTACCTACACCCCATATATAGCGCGCTCCTACGCCTATCTTGCCGATACCAACTACTCGGCAAAGGCGGCAGAGAGGGTCAAGGGTGTAGACCTTATGTATCACGAAGCGACGTATGCCCTAAGCGAGGAGCAGTGGGCAAAGGGTCGCGGACACTCCACAACTATAGATGCGGCAAAGGTAGCACTTAAGGCCGAGGCGAAGAGGCTAATTATTGGTCACTTCTCATCGCGCTATAAGGATTACGATGCCCTTGTTGAGGAGTGTAAAACAATATTTCCGAATACCGCTCTCGCCGCTGAGGGCGAGACTTTTATTATCGAAGAGAGACGATGACAAAGGCAGAGATCCAATTCATACGCTCGCTCTCGGATAAGCGTGTGCGCGATGCCGAGCATCTTTTTGTTGCTGAGGGCGACAAGCTTGTTGAGGAGATACGAAACTCGAAGTTTCGTATTCGTCGTATCTATACTACTCGCATAGATATTAAGGGACATGACGTGGAGCTTATCGACAAAAAGGAGATGGAGCGTATCTCGCAACTTAAGACTGCTACCGATACCCTTGCTGTGGTAGAGCAACCCATCAATCGTCTTGAGATCGATACTAAAGCACTTATGCTTGCCCTTGATGGCGTGCAGAACCCCGGAAATCTCGGTACTATTATCCGCCTTGCCGATTGGTTTGGTATTAAGGATATTATATGCTCAAAGGAGTGTGCCGATTGCTATAATCCAAAGGTTGTGCAGGCTACTATGGGAGCTATTCTTCGTGTCCGTGTACACTATGTAGATGACCTTGCCCACCTTCTTAGCTCTGCTAAAACTAAAGGAATGCCTATCTATGGCACCCTTCTTACTGGCGAGAATATCTACACCACCAACATAGAAAACCGTGGTATTATCGTTATGGGCAATGAGGGTCGTGGTCTCTCCCCAGAGTGTTGCACAACCCTTACTCATCAGCTCTTAATACCCCCATATCCTGCCGACGCACCAACATCCGAGTCGCTAAATGTAGCGATGGCGACGGGAATCATTTTATCCGAATTTCGCCGCCGTTCTTTGTTGTGATAAGGGGCACATCTTCGACTCTTCAGTCAAAATGGTGAATGGGAAATACGCGCAGTATGTCCCATCCACCATTTTTCGTGTCAGAGCCAAATCTGACCCCTTCTCGCAACAAAGCGGGTATCGCGCTTGGGAAACTGTCGTTTATGCGTTCTGATGATTTTTTTGATGATATCGCTCTACCCATTAGACCCTATTTATCTGACCCCTTCTGACAACAAAGCTGGTCTTGCGTTTGGGAATTGTAACCACATTAAACAAAAAAAACGAGACCCGATAAGAGGTCTCGTTTTCTATTATTATTACGATTAATTACTCGCAGCTCTGGTCTAGCCAGCTTGACAAAGCACCCTGGAAGGTACCAGTAAGCTTATTGCCATTATCATCGGTGCTATCGATCTCAAATAGGAAGTTTGTACCATCCTTTGTAACCTTAACACTACCCGAAGTCAATGGTGCTGCAGTAGACATATCGAGCTTACCATCTACGCAAGTTAGGTACCAAGCGTGCATCTGCAAACAGTCATCGCGCAAGAGACCATTAGGGATAGTGTACGCGCAGTTCTCAGGTTTCTGGGTGAAGATAGGGTATTCGCCATTGATAATATCGAGGTCATTAACACCACCTTCACTCTTTGGAACGATAAGATCCAATACTATATACACGCCATTGTAGTGTGGATAATTCTCCTCTACAAGCTGCATAAACCATACATTGCAACCAGTGCCGTAGTAGTCGCCACGGAAGTAGGCATCGACATGACCACCTGTGATATCAAATGTGATATCCTTAGTATATGCGCTCACAGGGAAAACATCCGCGAACGTACCCTCGGTGTAGCTCTCATAGATAAGTGAACCCTTATACTCGATATGGTGCTTCTTGCCATCTAAGAATGTAACATCTACTACGATGCTTGTCTCGGTAACCACCATTGTAGCATCAGCATATGGAGTATCTGTGCCGTTTGAGCTAAGGTAGTAGCTCTGATCCGGATGACCATCTATCGTACCTGGGCGACCTGAGCTTGAGTGGTCCATCTTGTATGTGCCCACAGGAACGCGATGTACCTTGTTAAATGCAGAGCTTACATCAGAGTAGATATTAAAGCGATACTCTGTAGAGCCAGACTCCTTAGTTAGGTAGTGTGGAGATCTTCTATCGCCAAGGATAATTAGGTAGTTGAAACCTGTAGTTGTAGGGAACTTGCCCCAGTATGTACCATTAAGGTGTGTAGCCTTGAACGTTACATCTGGACGATCATAACCACCCTGTTCAATAGATACAAACTTTGTCTGGTTCTTATACTTGATAGTGATGTAATCTTCGCGCTCAACATCCTCGTTCTGGGCAACGGTGAATGTAATCTTATCCTTGCCAACGGTGATGTCGGTAATCCACTCAGCATCTGAGGTTGCGGTAACCTCTGCAGGGGCTGCAGAGCGTGTCTCCTCCTGTGCAAGAGTGAACATAATATCACCATTGCCACCTGCCGATGGGAACTCTAAGATACCGCTTGAAGGGTTGGTAATCTTGAGTACAAGGTTTGCATTTGTCTGCTCTGTCTGCTCGTTGCCACCATTTTCGCAAGCACTAAAAGCAAAGGCGCAGAGGGCTACTAAAGCGAATAGTTTTTTCATTTGTTTTATGAAGTTTTATAGGTTTTAGGTCATCTCTTATTTCTTGTAGTCGAAGCCTACGCTACCACCAATCTCGCAGATAGCGGTATTTACCACCTCGTACTTACCATCGTACTTGCTGCTTGGAGCAGAAATAATGGCGATAAGCTTGCAGTTGTTGATATTCCAAGAGCTAGCAATAAAGAGTTCTAGGTCCATCACGCGCTCGTATGTAGTGTATGCATTCACATATCCGAAGTCTACGCCAGCAATATCAGTTGAAGATAGACCTGTGATACCATCACGCATAACATTATGGTGTGTGTGCATCCACGATGCTGAAGCATTTGACTGTGTAGCGTAGACATCATCTTCGAGTAACCACAACGCAATCTTGATATTCTGATCATTCTTAGACTTAACCGCAGCATTCACAACGAGTTTGTTACCGTCGCGCTTTGTCGCCAACGCAACAGATGCGCTTACATTCTTATCCCAGAACTCGTCGATGCGGTTTGTGATATTGGTCTTACCTGTATAGTTAAAGCAGAAGTTCGTAGTAAACGATGGGAAGCCAGTGAGCTGGTCTCCGGTTTTACATACATTCACATAGTAGTTCCAAAGGGTCTTTGCTGCAGATGAGTAGCAAGCCTCTCCAGAGGCAAACGAGTATGAGTATACGGTGTTGAACTTATCCTTGTAGCCGACACTCTCCTCAGCATCCTTGAATGCCTGCTTTGTGGGAGGGCAGTAGCCGCAGCCTGCGCCAGTGTGGCTTACAAGGAGAATGCGCTGATTGAAGTCGTAGCTATCTGGTGCGCTATCAGCTGGGAGCACTGGGGTATCGCTTGGCACGACAGTCACAGTAAATACATTCGAGCTTGCTCCGTTATACTTTGCAAAGAATACGCGCTCGGCAACCTCTGTAGGTGTATATGGGTTTGAGACCTCAGTCTTAGTATAGTAGTCGTAAATTGTTGAAGATGCAGTAACATCTGTATTTGCGAAGGTCACGGTAAAGCTGACACTCTCGCCAAGATTGATGTTTGCTTTATTTGCAGTGAGCTTAGGAGTGCCTGATTGAGCCTCCTGCTTAATCTGTGTAGTGAAGGTGTACGAGCCATATGTAAGCACGATGCTACCTCTACGTGTTGAGGTGGTAGGGTTTGCCTCTACAAAGAAGTTTACCGTGTCGCTATCAACTACGATGCTCTTAATCCACTCATCATCGGTTGTAACTATTGGCTTGTCGCCTTCGTCTGCACCAGTTAGGGTATAGGTAATAGTACCTTCACCGCCTTCGGCGCTAAAGTTTAGGGTGCGATCAGATGTCACCGAGAGCACAGCATTGCTGTTAACCTCGCGACCCAACTGCTCTACAGCCACGAGTACTGTTGTGTTGTCATATTTTAGTGTTATAGAGCCCAAACGATCCTCAATTGTGGTGTTTGCCTCTACTGTGAAGGTAACGGTGTCGTTAACCTTGATATCTGTAATCCACTCTGTGGCTGAGGATGCTGTAAGCTTAGCACCCTCAACCTCAGTGTCGATAACATACTCTATCTCTGCGTTACCGCCCTCGGCTGGCATCTCGATATAAGAGCTAGAGACAACACGGAACTGGTCGCCTACCTCGGTATTAGTGTTATTATTACCCTCGTCGGTAGGTAGAAGCTCGCAAGAGCCAAAAAGTAGCGCAAAGAGCGCAATAGTGGAGAATAGTACTCTTCTCATATTGCTAAAGTGATGTCCTATAAATTAGTAATATCTATTTCGTTATCTAGAGTCTTTGTTGCTCTATAATGGATTACTCCTGACCTACCTGAAGCTGGTTAATAGTGATATACTCCTTAGCGCCAGCGTAGGTAACCTCAATCTTACCTGTACGCCACATACCAGTATTCTCATCTACGCAGAACTGGATTGCGCAAGCCTCCTCATCGATGCCATTGATGTGAATCCACTCTACATTAGGAGTTGCTGCAACCTTTGCACCCTCAACAGCCTCGTCGATTTCATAATAAGCGTTGAAGCAACCAGGAACATCAAGCTCGATAGTAGTTGGTGTTGTGATGTGGAACTTACCAACAGCCTCCTCGGTAGCTGTCTCACAAGCTGTGAAAAGGAGCGCGAACGCTGCGAATACAGAGAAAAATTTCTTTGCCATAATTTAGAATTTTTAAGGTTAATAAATTGTGTTATTAAAATCTTTTATTTTTTATTTGCTTCCATTGCACAAATATATAATAATTTCCTTCAATATAGCACAAAATAGTAAAAAAGATGACCATCGAATTGCTCAATGGTCATCGTATATCGTAGTATCAATTTTTTACTACTGAGGATCGTACTCCACAACTGTTGGGCAAGAGAATGTGCCGGTAATCTTATGACCATTATCGTCGGTGCAGTCGTAAGTTACCAAGAAGCCAGTACCCTCCTCTGCTATGGTGATCGTACCGCCTGTAATTGGCGCTACTCGACTATGGTCAACAAGGTTGTCAACGATAACTTGATACCAAGAACCCAAATAGTTCATCCCCGACATTGTACCAGCTAAGAAACTGTTATGTGCAAAGCTATTTTCATCTGCTACGCAGGTGTATGTGCCAACGATGCTATCACGAGTAGTGCCAAGGTCATCTGTTACGATATCAAGCCTGAAAAAGTCGCCGTTGAGTGGGTCGCCAGGTAATACCATGCTTACCACCCAGTTATTTGCATTGAGGTTGTAGTAGTCTCCATAGTTTCCAAGACGAATAGTACCTCCGCCGTGGCTGAAAGAGTAGTCGTTTTCGAGTGTTGAGTAGAAATCTGGGGTCTCGAACTGAAGCCAGCCAAGCTCCAACGAGCCCTCATATACCACGTGGTGCACCTCGCCAGTGGTCAATACAAGGATCGCCTCAACCTTGTTCTCTGTAACGATAACAACACCGTCTTCGAGGTATCCTTCAGTATATGTGCCATCCTCGTGAGTCTGGAATATAAGTGTGTAGCTGCCACCGAAAGATATCTTGTCGCCCAAACCATATGGGTCGTACTCATATACACCCTGTGGCAATGTGAGAGGATCTCCCGCAGGTGTTGTATGGAACATATCAAGACGGTAGTATGTGTCGAGATATAGGTCGATGTTACCTGTTGTACCATTCTTTGATAGGATAGCGAAGTAGTTAGGAATAGATGAGTAGCTTGTGCCATAGCACTCGCCATTGAGCGCGCCTGCAACGAACTCCACATCAATCTCGTAACCAGCATCTTGGCGAACGAATACCTCGTATGACTGCTTGCCATATTTAACATCGATGCTTGCTACGCGAGACTCGGTAGACTCGTTTAGCTCTGCATTGAAGTGAATCTCGTCGTTGGCAGCAACAATATCCTTAATCCAGTCTACAGATGCAGTTGCGGTAGGTACTGCGCCCTCTGGAGCCTCAGTGATGTAGTAATTGATGATAGTATCACCGCCATAGAACTTCACTGATACAGACTCCTCCTCAACAACAAGGTAGCCCTTTACAGTCTCGTTACCTCCGGTAGTCTCGTCGTTGTTACAAGCTGTGAAGATTGCACAAACAGCTACCAAGAGATAGAATAACTTGTTTAGTTTCATAATGTTTAGTATTTAGTTTTATTAGCTTACAGCACTATTACAGCGCAAATTTAAGAAAAATACCAGAAATACAAAATATAATAGGCTGAGAAATAGTAAGGGGTTGCCCAAAATTGGACAACCCCTTAATCAATATAGCGTAGTCTACACTATGCTGGGTTCTGTGCCTTACCAGTGATAGGACCCTCGTAGCTGCCCTTGAAGTTACGATTGATATCATCCACAATATCGAATGAAATCTTGTAACCGCCAGCGATATGCTCTACGATAACTGTACCAGTCGATGTGCGTGCAGAAACACTGTTGTAAATAACCTCAGTATTGTTATTTGCAATATCGGTTACGCTTGCAGTCTTTGTCTCAAGATTGTATGTGCCTGCAGGGATAATCTTTGAACCGCCAGAGTGGTAAATATCGATTACGATTGATAGGTTGCCGTCTGCTGACTTCGCAGTGAATAGACACTCCTTGCTATCGCACCATGTAGAATTAACAGAAGCCCACTCGTTGTACTCAATAGCACCTACTACAGCCTCGCCAAGATCCATACCGCGTATCTCACCATTGTAGTTGATTGAGAGGTTTACATCAGCAGCGCTGAAAGTACCAACGATAGAGATAGTCTTGTTTACAGTGTCAGTGGCAACCACGAATGATGCAGCGTAGACGTCAGCTGCAAGGTCGCTTACGTTGCTACGGTATGTAGAGAAACCGTTATCGTTAGCATTGTTAAGAAGGATACCGCCATTCTCTACTGTGTAAGTACCATCAGTGATGCGCTGTGTGTTAGCCTCTGCCAAAGCAAAGCTAATAACAGTGTGCATATCACCCATAGTATTGTCGTGCTCAACGAAAGTTACATCCCACTGTGCACCGCCATTCTCGCTGCTTGCCCAAACCTCAGTGATAACGAACTCGTTAACAACCTCGCTTGGGTCGATGTACTCAGCCTGCTTAAGTGTGATAACAACTGGATCCAAGATACCGTAAGAAATAGTGATAGTAGCCTCGCGAGCCTCGCCCTCGTTAGCCTGAGCTGTGAAGTCGATAGCGCCGTCAGCGATAGCTGTTACCTCTACCCAATCCTGGTTAGATACTGCAGCAACCTCAACGCCCTCGATAGGGTTCTCAAGGATATAGCCGATGCTACCAGAGAAAGCGTTGCAATCGAACTCGATTGTAGGCTCTGAAGTAACCTCGAATCGAAGAACAGTAGAAGCTGGCTTAGTAGCCTGCTTTACAACAACATTGAAAGACTGCTCCTCGTAGCTAACAACGATAGTAGCCTCGCGAGCCTCGCCCTCGTTGGCAGCAACCTCATAAATAATGCTTGACGCAACAGTAATGTCTGTAATCCACGCTGCCTCGCAAGTAGCAGCAACAGCAGCGCCCTCAGGAGCATTCTCAAGAGTGTAGGTAATCATCTGAGTACCACCCTCAGCCTCAACCTCAACCTCAAGAGCTGAAGTAATGGTCAACTTAGGTAGCTTAGGCTCCTCTTTCTGAGTGTCGTCGCCGAGCAAATCGCTACAAGATGCAAGTGCCAATGGCAATGCAAGCAACAAGTAAAATAAGTTCTTAAGTTTCATAATAATTATAGTTTAATGGTTTTGTTTGTAAATGTTTCACATTTTGTAACGCAAATATATCAATTATTTTCGGGTTCTCAAAAATAATTGCAAAAATATTGCGAATTATTTACCATTATGTATGCCCTTTGAAATATTTAGGCGCATCTTAATCAGATACTTACTTTGCGCTGGGGTGTGGATAAGGCAGAGAAGTAGGGTGGCGCACCACTTCATTACTTCGCCGATGTAGAGGCGTGTGGTACGGTTGTGTATCTCGGCGCGAGTGAACTGGCTTACGCCAGTGTTGTAGCATAAGCGCTCGAAATAGGCATCGGTGAGCTTCTCGGCAGGGATGATATGGTACATCACAGCGCCTGGGGTGTAGTAGCACTCCATACCCGCCTTAGCGATGCGCTCAAAGAGATCACTCTCCTCGCCACCAATAAGCGACTTTCCAGTGCGTCCCAATGATGTGTTGAATACTCCAATTTTGTCGAATACTTCGCGACGCATAGCCATATTGCCACCGCCGGGGATGCGACCCTTTGGGAATGGGCGAACGTAGTCGCCAAAGTCCATAGGGTTAGCTATAGGACGCTCGGTGTAGTGCGATATCCAACGTGGTCGACCAGTGGGGTACTCGGCTATAATCTTGCCTCCTGCAGCCATAGCTGTGGGGTAGTTATCGAAGAGTTTGATATATGCACTTATAAAGTCTGGTACTATGCGTTCGTCGTCGTCGATAAAGGCGATAATATCCCCCTGAGCCTGCTTAATACCTGCATTGCGGGCGTGTGATAGACCCTGCTTGCACTCAAAGTGGTAGATGATATTTAGATGTGGATGCTCTGCGATAAACTCCTCAACGCGCTCCTTGGTATTGTCCGTAGAGTTATTATCCACAACGATACACTCCCACTGCGCCGAGGTCTTGCTCTGCGCAGCCACTGAGCGAAGGGTAATCATAAGCTGCTCGGCACGATTATATGTTGCGATTACAAGGGATAGACGAATCATAGTACAAATATAGTAAAAATTTTTCAACTCACTTTCTCCCCATAAAAAAGTTATAGGCTAAAGGGTTGTTGCCCTTTAGCCTATAACTATATACATAGGTATTAAAACCTACTCCTTGTGCTCGCCGTCAAGGCAGATAGCACTTGTTACCCAACCCTCAGCAGTACGTGTGATACACAAGAATGTGCGGTTGTCTGCAGAGGCACCGATAACGATTGTACAATCCAATGCGTAGTAGTCAGTTGTGTACTCGTCGCCCTCGTATGTGTTGGTCAATGGGTTGTACTTCGTAACATCGATACCGTGCTCAAGAAGAAGCCAGTCCTCGAAGAGCTGGAAGCTTGATGAACTGCCATTCTCAAGAGTTGTAACGCGTGTGTTACCATTGTAGCCGTAAGGAATATCATATATAAAGATAGTACCATCATCTGTCATACCACATACAGAACCAATGCCATCGTATGTATGAAGAGTCTTAGTCTCACGATCGTATACACTTGGGATGTTTGTCTGCTTCTCGCCCTCGTACAACTGTGATGTACCGTAGATATATCTACCGCTCTGTGAGAAACGGTTCTGCATATCACCTATAGCCTTTAGAGGCTCGTTTGATGCACCAACCTCAAGAAGTACATACTCATATGGAGTGTACTCATTCTCCCAGATAACATTTACGTGAGCGTACTGCTGATCCAAACCAAGCATTGAACCATCTGGAGCGATAGAGTAGATAGACATCGCACCATTCTTGTAGATTGGGTTAGCCATAGCTGCAGGTACGCTGGCAGTCTTGTTAACAACGTCGTAGCAGAATGGAATAACATCGCCGTACATCTTTGCGTAGTATGCATCTGCACCGTCGTAGTTCCAGTACCAACCCACTGCGTATGAACCATCTGGGGTGATACCATTAAGGCAGCTCATCTGATTATTCTCGGTAAGGTTGCTAAGGTCGATCTCGATAATCTCACCACCGATACACATAGCAGCAACACCGTCAGAGTATGTACCGTGATATGAACCTACTGCAACACCGTTGTCGTCGATATCATAACCCTCGAAATACTCGGTTGAAATCATATCGTTTGTAGTAAGGTTGATAATCATACCGGTGTGATCGAAACCACCAGTGATCCAATTACCGTTGTCAGAGATTGCCTGACCAGGAGCGTAGTGTGCCCACTCACGGTATGCGAAAATCTTAAGAGGACCGATAGTTACAGATTTCTTGCCTGTCATAAATGCCTCACCCGCAGCATTTACCGCCTTAAGTGTAACGGTGTGAGTGGTGTCGTAGCTAAGACCCTCGAACTTGTGTGCATTCTTGTCGGTCTTGAATGGCTCCTCGTTGTTGAGCTGAAGCTCGTAGTAAATAGCTCCATCAATAGCCTTCCACGAAACAATGATATTATTCTCCTGAAGGTTGAGGTTGAAGTCGAAGTTGCCCGCATTGTTTTCAGCACCCTCGTCTGGAGTACAGCTTGCAAAGCAGAATGCCATCACTGCACACGTTAGTAGTCTAAAAGTGTTTTTCATAAATAATTGTTTGTTAAATATTTTTTATTTCTTATTCATTTGGCGCAAAGGTAGAAAAAATATGCGCGAATACAATTAATTTATTGGATGTGATGGATAATATGTCGATTTATTGACATATCTATGCATTGGTGGGTAAAAAAGAGAGCTGGCATTTTATTGCCAGCTCTCTAAAGCTATCTATTGTAGCGATACTTATACTACAGGGTTTGTAGAAGTACCCGTGTAGTGTACGCCGTTGATATATGCGTCAAGCACGATGCAGTAACCTGATGCAGAAGACATCTCCAAAGTACCAGATGCGCTCTCAGCTGGAACACCATTTACAGTTACATCATATGCGCGAAGAGAACCGTCATTGATGCTGAATGTTGCACCTGCGATCTCGCTTAGTGTGAATGTCAAAGTGTGTGAGCCGTCAGTACAAGTTACAAGGCGTGCGCCCATGTCGAGAGTTGCGTTAAATACCCAGTTCTCGTAGCTTGCAACAGGACCAGTAGAACCACCGTCATCGTTGCCACCATCCTCTGGCTGTGCGCCAGTAGAGAATGATGTAGTACCAGCATCAGAAGTGATATACAAAGCCTCGTTTGAAGAGTTTGCTACAACTGAGACATTGTAAGTAGTATCCCAAGCAAGGTTTGAGTATGTAATATAAGTATTTGTTACGGTCTTAGTCTCTACACCCTCCAAAGTTACAGTGTAGTCCTTAGCACCCTCAATCTCTTGCCAGCTGATAACGACTGTGTTACCCTCAACATTACCAAATACGGATGGAGTAGCAAGCTTTACAGGCTCTGCAGGCTCTGTTGAGCCACCCTCGTTGCCCTCAGCCTCAACGTATGTGAAAGTCATCTCGCTACCATCTTCCATTGTAAGATTGATAGTGTAGTCAGCAGTTGCCTTCTCTGCTACAACCAAAGTGCCAGCAGATGGAGTGTAAGTTACGCCACCAACTGAAACATTGTATGCTGAGAAGTAACTCTTGTTGCCGCAATATGAGCGAGCGATGAAGTTGTACGTACCTGGAGTAACGCCGCTCTCATTTGCCTGGTAGTCGTTTACGCAAAGGCTAAGCTTGTCGCCAGCCTCGTTTGTAAGCTTATACTCGAAGTAGTAGTATGCAGTGTTGTAAGTAACATACTCCCAGTTAGTGAATACAACTGCGCTGGCCTCGCCACCGCCAACTTCGCCCTTATCGTTGAGCTTACCATTGTACTCGATCATATATGTGAAGCCGTCACGACCCTGAAGAGTCATCTCGATATGGTAAACATCGCCCTCAGCCTCAACAAGAGCAGTACCAGCGTCAACAGCTACAGATGCACCGTTAACAGTGAATGAGCGTGTTGTAAAGTCTACAAAGTCGTTGTAACCCCACCAAGAGGTATTTGTCCAAGTGTATAGCTGAGCAGTAAGTGCAGTCTCAGAAGCGTACTGTGCTGGGAAGTGTACATCTACAGAGAAGCCCTCGCCAGATACAGCATACTTGTTACCATAAGATGAAGCGCCACCCCAGTACCACTTATCAGCAGTGTGTGTAGCCTGGAACTCTACAGGAACCTGAGTACCACCGTCGCCAACAGTAAGAGCACCCTCGAATACTACGTGGTGAACCTCACCATTTGCCATCTCGATATTTGCCTCGATCTTGCCAGTAGTAATAACAAGGTTTGCATCCTTGAACATCTCCATACCATTTACAAGGTCGCCATTCTCCATCTGGTAGCGGAATGAGTAGTCGTCGATGATAGTGTTTGCGCTGTAGCTTGAAGCCAAAGAGTAAGTGCCGTTAGGAAGTACACCGTTACCCTTAGTTGCAGATACAATACCGAAAGAGTAGTAAGTACCACCGTCTACGCCCCAACCGTTGCTGCCCCAAGTGTTGTTGCCAAGCTCGAAGTAGTAGTAGTGAAGACCACCATCAGCCTCGTATTCAGTTGTGATGTGAGTTGCTGCGAACTCTACCTTATTGGTATCGTTACCTGGCTGCTCTGGCTCGTCGCCTGGCTCCTCTGGCTCATCACCTGGCTCCTCTGGCTCCTCACCTGGACCATCAGGATTAAGAGCTGACTTAGTAGTCATAGTGATAAAATCCTTCACAGTTGATTTGTTGTTCTTAGCTGCTGCTACGATAACATACTCGGTGGACTCCTTAAGACCCTCCTCCTTGATAACAATATTCTCGTTAGTATCTGCAGCCTTACCATTTGTAAGAACCTCAGTTGCAGTAGGAACATCTGAACCCTCAACTACAAGGTATGCAACCTGAGTAGCATCAGTAGATGTAATGACGAATTGCAAAGTTGTCTCAGTAGCTGAGCCCGCAGTTACCGTTACAGTAGGCTCCTTAAGCTGGTCTACAGCAGGAGTTTCCTCACATGCCACAAAGAAGAGTGGCAACGCAAGAAGCGCGAAAAATAGATTTTTAATTTTCATAAAAGTTTTGTTTTAAATTAGGTTATGTGAATTGTAAATATTTCTATTTAAGGTACTTGTTCAACCAGTCGAAGAACTCTCTGTTCCATACAACAGAGTTCTGTGGCTGGAATACTTGATGTGCCTCGTTCTCGAACGATACCAAGCGAGCATCGATGCCCTGAACACGTGCAGCCGTAAATGCCTCCAACGACTGGCTATATGGGATACGGTAATCCTTCTCGCCAGTGATAATCATAATAGGGCTATCCCAGTTACCCACCTTCTTGTGTGGAGAGTTAGCGTATGAGCGCTGTGCAACAGCATTGCCCATCTCCCAGTATGCACCACCGTAGTCGTTAGTAACGAAGAACAACTCCTCAGTATGTCCATACATTGACTCGAAATTGAAGATACCGCAGTGTGCGATAAATGCCTTAAAGCGACCCTCGTGAACACCTGCAAGATAGTATGTAGAGTAACCACCATAAGATGCACCTACGCAACCACGACGATCAGTGTCAACAAATGGCTCCTTCGAAACTTCATCGATAGCCGCAAGGTAGTCGCGGATATTCTGACCAGAGTAGTCGCCAGAGATCTGGTCGGTCCACTCCTGACCAAATGATGGACAGCCACGACGGTTAGGTGCTACAATGATATAGCCCTCGGCAGCCATAAGCTGGAAGTTCCAGCGGTAGCTCCAGAACTGCGATACAGTGCTCTGAGGACCACCCTGACAGTAGAGTAGTGTAGGATACTTCTTCGTTGGGTCGAAGTGAGGAGGGTAGATAACCCATGTAAGCATCTTCTTGCCATCTGTAGTAGTAATCCAGCGCTCCTCAACCTCGCCGAACTCGATATTGTCGTATATCTCGCGGTTAACGTCGGTTAACTGGGTAAGCTCGCCAGACTCAAGGTTTACATCGTAGAGCTCAACAGCCTTAGAGATAGTGTTCATGTTCGCAACAATCTTACCACCTGCAAAGGTAAAGGTGTTGATGTCGTGGTTACCCTTAGTGATATGCTTCATATTACCGTTAAGGTCGATATGTGCCACCTGATGAGTACCGCGCCAAGGAAGAACAAAGTACATAGCCTCGTTGCCATCCCAAGCAACCTCTGTTACACAGTAGTCCTGACCACGTGTGATGTAGGTACATTCGTTAGTCTCAAGGTTGAATACCCAAAGACGCTGCTGGTCAGCCTCGTTTCCTGGGCGACGCTGTGAGCGGAAGGCGATTTTCTTGCCATCTGGCGAGAAAACAGGGTACTTATCATAGCCTACGAACTTGTCTGCACCCTGAGTAGCTGCCTCCTTCGAAAGGTTGCGTGTTGTCTCTGTAGCGAAGTCATAAAGGAAGATGTCCGAGTCTGTAGAGAGTGCATACTCTGTACCAGTCAATGGTTTGCATGTGTAAGCAAGCTGTGTGCCATCTGGTGAGAGACGAATCTCTGCGGTGTCGAAATATGGAGCCAATGGAGCATCGTATGCCTTATCTGCACCGATGATATCCTTGCCATTTACGATCTTGCCATCCTTATAGTCGGCAGCGAAGATATGAAGGTATGAGCCATCATCCCAGTAGTCCCAATGGCGTACCATAAGGTCGTCATAGATGCGAACCTTCGACTTGTCCATATCCTCATACTTGTTTGAACCCTTGAGTTTTGCAACCTCAACGCGCTGAACATAGAATGCGTGATCGCCCTCGATGCCGAAGCCCTCGATGCCACCCTCAATACTTGTTAGTTGCTTGAGATTCTCTCCGTTGATATCCATTGCCCAAGCCTGCATAGAGCCTGAACGGTTAGACATAAAGGCAATGCGATTGTTGCCGAGCCACTGTGGAGCGGTATTTGTAGAATTGTAGTCGGTAATGGCACGCTCCTCGCCAGTAGCCATGTCGCGCAACCAGAGAAGTGTGATACCGCGATTCTCAGCCATGTTGTACTGAGTAGTGGTGTAGATAAGCAGTGAGCCATCTGGCGATAGGGTCTGCTGACCAATGCGGGTCATCTTCCACATCACCTCTGGTGTAAATTTGCCTGCCTCCTTCTCCTCAACTGTCAGAGCATTGTCTATCTTCAGAGGCTTTGTCGCTTTGTCGCTACCCTCTGAGCAACAGCCAACTGCAAGGATTGTTGCGAATGTCATAAAAAAGAGAAATTTTTTCATAAAGTTGTTATTTAATGTTTATCTTTGCCATCAAATGAAATAGAAATGAAGGGATACTCTATATATTTCGGTGATACTGAGGTGGTTATAGCGACAAAGTCGCCAGATGCTCGGTACTCACAATTAGAGGTTGATACCTTATTTAATATTTCGTGTGCTAAGGTAGTAAAAAAAGTCGAAACAGACAAATTTATTGCAATAGTAACCAAAAATCCCGATGCTACGTTCGAGTTGCTAAAATCGCAGTTTAAGTTTGTTCTTGCTGCAGGTGGCGCTGTGGAGAACGAAAACGGGGAGCTTCTTATGATCGAGTTGCGCAACCGTTGGGATTTGCCAAAGGGGCATATCGAAGTGGGAGAGTGCGAGAGCGTAGCAGCATTACGAGAAGTAGAAGAGGAGACTGGTGTGAAAGCGGAGATTGTTGGTAATGAGTCTATTGCGGTAACATGGCACGCCTATAATACCTACGGTAGTTGGGAGCTGAAGCGTACTTCTTGGTGGAGGATGATAGCGCCCATGGGCAGTGTGAAACCTCAGCAAGAGGAGGGTATCTCGAATGTTGTGTGGTGTGCAAAGGAGGAGGTCGCAGAGCGACTAAAAAAGAGCTATCCCACAATTAAATATGTCGTAGGGGCGTTATATAGCAATAAATAGAGATGCTATGAATAAGATACTTTGGGTTGACGACGAGATAGATTTGCTCAAACCTCACGTGATGTTCCTTACATCAAAGGGGTATGAGGTAGATACGTGTAATAATGGTTACGATGCTGTAGAGATGCTTCGTACCACTGCCTATGACCTTGTGGTATTGGACGAGATGATGCCTGGAATGACAGGTCTTGAGACCCTGCCTTTGATTAAGGAGTCGCATCCTTCGTTGCCAGTTATTATGGTAACCAAATCCGAAGAGGAAAATATTATGAATAAGGCGATTGGCTCAAAAATTGCAGACTATATTATTAAGCCAGTTAATCCTAATCAGGTCCTGCTTTCGATTAAGAAGAATCTCCACTCCGAGAGGCTTGTTACGGAGCAGACAACAGCGGATTATCGCTCGGAGTTTGGTCGTATCACGACACAGCAACAGAGTGCCTCGACCTTTATGGATTGGTGTGCCTTGTATCGCAAGATTGTGGGTTGGGAGATAGAGCTTGCATCGTCGAGAGATAAGAGCATTGGCGAGGTGTTGTTGTATCAGAAGAATGAGGCAAATCAGGAGTTCTCAAAGTTTGTACGTAGGAACTATTATAATTGGATAAATCAGCGAGTTGAAGAGTGCGAAATACCAGTGATGTCGCATACGTTGATGCGTCGCCGTATTCTGCCAGAAGTAGGTAAGGGAGAGAAGGTTACACTTTTTGTGATAGACAATATGCGCTACGATCAGTGGCGTGTGATAGAGCCGATGTTGCGTGGCTATTACGATATCGTTACCGACGACCTATACTGTTCGATTTTGCCTACCGCTACGCAGTATGCTCGTAATGCGCTCTTTGCGGGTTTGATGCCACTGGCGATAGATAAACTTATGCCCGATAAGTGGTTCAACGATAACGAGGACGGGGGTAAAAATATGTACGAGGAGGAGTTTGTGCGTCGCCTTTTGCAACAGTCGGGTTGTAGTTGCCGACTATCGTTCGATAAACTTGTGCGCCCAGAGGCTGGTCGTAGGATGCTCGACAATATGAGTAAGGTCTACGATGCTGATTTCTCGATAATTGTGTATAATTTTCTCGATATTCTCTCGCACGCTCGTACCGAGACTGATATTATCCGAGATTTGACCGATGACGAGGCTTCGTTCCGCTCGCTTACACGCTCTTGGTTTGAACACTCGGAGCTGTACACGATGTTGAAGCTACTATCGGAGCGCGGACATAAGGTTATCATAACCTCGGATCATGGTACTATTCGAGTGGACAATCCTGTGCGAGTTACGGGCGATAGGGAGACATCGGCAAATTTGCGATATAAGACGGGGCGTAATCTGATGTATAACGCGCGCGAAGTATATGAGGTAACGCGTCCAGAGGATATTCAGCTACCATCGGGACGTCTTACATCGAGCTATATCTTTGCCTACAACCGCGATTTCTTGGTATATAACAATGATGCCAATAAATATATTCGCTACTACAAAAATACCTTCCAGCATGGTGGTATCTCGATGGAGGAGATGATGGTGCCATTTGTGGTGCTTAAACCGAAGAAAAGATAGAGTATTAAATATATGGAGAAAATTTTAGAGATTAGCTCGCTCGACGAGTTGGATAAGGTTGCCCAGACAGTCATCGATTCGCTCGATGGTCGCACGGTGGTTGCCTTTGATGCCCCTATGGGTGCGGGTAAAACTACGCTTATTGGTCGCATTGCGCGACTACTTGGTGCTGAGGATGATGTTACAAGCCCAACATTCGCTATTGTAAACCAGTATGAGGGCGTTCGCACCATCTATCACTTTGATATGTATCGTATCGAGCGCATAGAGGAGGCTCTTGATTTTGGCTCTGAGGAGTATCTAAGTTCAGGAGAGTTGTGCTTGGTGGAGTGGCCGGAGAAGATTGAGGCGTTGCTCCCAGATGATACTATGGTTGTAAAGATTGAGATATTATCTGAGAGCGCACGACGTTTTGTAATTCGGTAATTTTGACTACCTTTGCCACGTTTTTCAAAGAAAATAGAGTAAACCATGGAGAAATACGAATCAAAACAGCAACAGATAAACCATCCTGCATCGTTGATATTTCCAATTATCTCGCGCATGGATCTTATGACCCCAGCCATTCAAGATAAGGTTGAGGAGTGGGAGGCAACGGAGGATAGCTGCTCATTCAAGGTGAAGGGTATGAAGGTGTCGTTGCGTATCGCAGAGAAGGTTGAGAATAAGCATGTTAAGATTGTAGCTGGTGAGGGTGGTCTGCCTATCGACTTTAGCTTTTGGATTCAGCTTAAGGAGGTTGCAGAGCGTGATACACGTATCCGTATGGTGCTTCATGCTGAACTCAATATGATGATGCGAATGATGCTTGGCTCGAAACTTCAGGCGGGTCTTGATCAGGCTGTCGAGGGTTTGGCGAAGGCTCTAAATAGCTTCAGATAGTAGTTTGTTTGTTGCAGTACAGCGGGTTGTGAGTCTAAAAAACGATTTTTATTTTCGTTTTTGCTTGCATATTTTACAAAGTTACCGTATATTTGCGAACATTTTTGCCGAAATTTGAGTTTGGGCATAAAATTAGGAGTGGAAAAATTTTACTAAAAATAACTAAAATATAATAATTACAACTATGACAAAGGCAGATATCGTAAACGAGATTGCAAAGTCAACTGGTGTTGAGAAGGTACAGGTGCAGGCTATCGTTGAGGCGTTTATGGATAGCGTTAAGGGTGCTATGGTTAAGGGTGAGAACGTATACTTGCGCGGTTTCGGTAGCTTCATCATCAAGAAGCGTGCTGAGAAGGTGGCTCGTAACATCTCTAAGAATACTACTATTACTATTCCAGAGCACAATATCCCAGCTTTCAAGCCAGCTAAGAGCTTTGCAGGCGAAGTAAAATAATTGACAAACCTTTTAATATTATACAATTATGCCAAACGGAAAGAAGCACAAGCGTCATAAGATGGCGACGCACAAGCGTAAGAAGCGTCTTCGCAAGAATCGTCATAAGAAGAAGTAATTTTTCTTATTAGGACATAGTTGGAGCTAAGGCAAGTCCTTAGCTTCACCTATTTTTAGTAACATTTACAGATTTACATTGTAATTATGAATAGAGAACTTATAATCAATGTAAATCCAACGGAGGTCTCTATTGCGCTCTGCGAGGATAAAGTCCTTGTGGAGTTGAATAAGGAGCGCTGCGAAAACGGTTTCTCGGTAGGCGATATCTATATGGGTCGCGTACGCAAGATAATGCCGGGTTTGAATGCTGCGTTCGTTAATATTGGTCATGAGAAGGATGCCTTTATCCACTACCTTGACCTTGGTGCTAACTACACGTCGTTAAAGCGTATTGTAGATAGCCGTAACAAGGGAGATAAGATGGTGAGAGTTGAGACTATGAAACTCGAACCACATCTTGAAAGGGAGGGACGTATAGGCGACCACCTAAAGGTGGGAGACACCGTCTTGGTGCAGATATCCAAGGAGGCGATATCAACCAAGGGCCCACGTTTGACAGCAGATTTGTCGCTTGCGGGACGCAATGTGGTGTTGGTGCCTTTCTCAAACAAGGTAATGGTATCTACAAAGATACGCTCTAATTCCGAGAAGAAACGACTTCGTAAAGTAGCACTTGATGTGCTACCAAAGAATTTCGGTGTCATAATCCGTACTGCTGCAACTTCAGCAGAGGATATAGACATCATGCAAGACATACTCTCTCTCGTTGAGAGATGGAACAAGACTCTTAGCAATATGCGTAAGAGTGAGGCTCCCGCTCGCGTGATGAGCGAGATGAGCCGAGTGAATACAATTATTCGCGACTCGCTGAACGATACATTCTCGCAGATCTTGGTAGATGATGAGACTCTATATGGAGAGATTAAGAGTTATGTACACGTCATCAAGCCAGAAATGGAGAAGTTGGTTAAGCTTTACAAGGGTAAGGTGCCAATTTTTGATCAGTTCGATGTTGCGAAACAGATTAAGTCGTTATTCGCAAAGTATGTATCGTTGCGCCGTGGTGCCTACCTAATTATCGAACACACTGAGGCAATGCACGTTATCGACGTGAACTCAGGAAATCGTACCAAGGCAGAAGACGATCAGGAGCAGACAGCCTTAGAGGTTAACCTTGCAGCAGCAGCCGAGATAGCACGCCAGTTGCGTCTAAGAGATATGGGTGGTATCATCATCATCGACTTTATAGATATGCGTAAGCAGCAGAGTCGACAGATACTTCTCCAGGAGATGCAGCAACTTATGGCAAAGGATAAGGCAAAACACACTATTCTGCCACTAACTAAGTTTGGTCTTATGCAGATTACGCGACAGCGTGTGCGCCCAATTGCCATGGAGGAGACTTCGGACATCTGTCCTACATGTTATGGTACTGGTAAGGTTGGTCCTACAATCTTGCTTGAGAATAAAATCGAGGGACAGATACAACTTCTTGCAGAAAAGGGGGCGAAATATATTAACCTTACAGTTAGTCCTTATGTTAAGGCTTATCTTACAAAGGGTCTTATCTCAAGAAGATTGCGTTGGATTTTTAAGTATAAGACGTTCATTAAACTCACATCTTCACAGAGTGTCGGTATGGTGGATGTTGGATACTTCGACAGAAAAGGAGAGTCGCTTCTTGTTAACTCTCAAGAGTAAAACCCTTACGAAGCGATATGAACTATTTAAAGGGGCTTGTCCGCAACTCCAAACTCGCGGATAAGTTGTACAAATGTTTGGAACATAGAGGCTCTACCGTCCACCTAAATCAGGTGGTCGGCGGGGCTTTTTCGTTGTATGCTGCCGCAACGATAGAGCGCATGGGTGGTCTACATATCTTCCTTATGGAGGATAGGGATAGTGCCGCATACCTTGTCAATGACTTCTATGAGTTGCTAAACGATCAAGATGTAGCATTCTTCCCTTCGGGTTATAAGCGCTCGCTGGCGTATGGCTCGGAGGATGCTCAGGGTGTGGTGCAGCGCACTGCAACGCTAAATGCTATAACCAACCATCGCGAGGACTATTTGGTTGTGTGTACATACCCCGAGGCATTGGCAGAGACGGTAACGGGACGTGTAAATCTCGATAAGCAGTCGTTGCATCTGCATTGTGGCGATGCTATGAAGCAGAGCGACCTTGTAACGTGGCTGGATGAGCATAATTTCGTGCGTGTGGAGTTTGTCTACGAGCCTGGTCAGTACTCGGTGCGAGGCGGTCTTGTAGATATATTCTCCTATGCAGAGTCGCGCCCATATCGTGTCGACTTTTTTGGCGATGAGATAGACTCGTTGCGTAGGTTTGATATCGCAAGTCAGCTTTCGGAGGAGCGTCCAGATGAGGTCTATATAATCCCAAATACTACGCGAGAGGATAGCGAGAGAGTATCGTTGGCGGAGTTTGTTGGCGAGGCTACATGGTGGATTGGTGATGGCGACTTTGCGTTGCGTAAGATTGCTGATATACGCAAAAAATTGTTGGAGAGTGCTGAAAATGAGGAGCAGGCGGAGAGTTTTACCTCGCGTGTAACCTCGCGTCAGCGACTATTATCCGATTGGGCGGACTCTACGCTTGTAGTAAGAAAGGATAATATTAAGGAGCGTCAAGCTACGGAGTCTCTAAGTTTTGATACCGCTCCGCAGCCAGCCTTTAACCGCAACTTTGAGATGCTGGCGGATGATATTCGCTGGAACAAAGAGCGTGGATATCAGACGATGATACTTTCGCATAATAAGGCACAGGTTGAGCGACTTACAAATATCTTCCATCAGGTTGGTCGTCGTCAGGTGGATTTCCGTGCGGAGGATCTGGTTATCCATGAGGGCTTTATAGATAACACTCTTAAAATCTGCGTATATACCGACCATCAGATATTTGACCGTTATCAGCGTTATCGCTTGCGTGGCGAGATAAAGCGCGACGAGCAGATGACTGTGGCGGAGCTAAACGCCTTGAAGGTGGGCGACTTTGTGGTGCATATTGACCACGGTGTCGGTCGCTTTGGAGGTCTTGTGAAGCTAAATGAGAATGGTCGAGTTAAGGAGGCTATTAAGCTGATATATAAGGATAACGATATCCTATTTGTAAATGTTCATGCCCTGCACCGCATATCGCGTTATAAGAGTGGCGAAGGCGAGGCTCCAAAGATATATAAGCTTGGCAATGGTGCTTGGCAGAAGTTAAAAGATACCACCAAAAAGGCGGTTAAGGATATATCGCGTGAGCTTATTGCCTTGTATGCAAAGCGTAAGGCATCTAAGGGCTTTGCTTTCTCCGAAGATGGATATTTGCAGCAGGAGTTGGAGGCTTCGTTTAAGTGGGAGGATACGCCAGATCAGCAGAGTGCTGTGGCTGCAATAAAGAGCGATATGGAGTCTGATCAGCCAATGGATAGACTTGTCTGTGGCGATGTGGGCTTTGGTAAGACCGAGGTGGCGATACGAGCAGCCTTCAAGGCGGCGTGCGATGGTAAGCAGACGGCTGTGCTTGTGCCTACCACAATTCTTGCCTTGCAACACTACCGCTCCTTCTCGGAGCGTCTGCGTGACTTGCCCGTAACGGTGGAGTATATCAATAGAACAAAGTCAGCGAAGGAGACACGTCGAATTATCGAGGAGCTGAAGTCGGGTAAGATAGATATTCTTATCGGCACTCATAAATTGCTATCTAAGCAGTTGGAGTTCCACGACTTGGGTCTGCTGATTATCGATGAGGAGCAGAAGTTTGGTGTAGCAGCAAAGGAGAAACTTACGCAGTTGTCCGTTGCGGTAGATACCTTGACGCTTACGGCAACGCCAATTCCTCGAACACTGCAGTTCTCGCTTATGGGATCGCGCGATTTGTCGATTATATCGACCCCGCCACCAAACAGACAACCGATTGTAACGGAGTCGCACGTCTTCTCTGAGGATGTTATTAAGGATGCCGTTGAGGAGGAGTTGTCGCGCGGTGGTCAGGTCTACTTTGTGCATAACCGCGTTGAGGACTTGACAACTATTCAAGGTCTTATTACGCGCCTATGTCCAAAGGCTCGTGTGGCTATAGGTCACGGACGTATGCCTGCCGAGCAACTTGAGAAGCTTATAATGGACTTTATATATGGCGAGTTCGATGTATTGGTGGCAACAACTATTATCGAGAATGGTATCGATATTGCAAATGCTAACACTATCATTATCAACGATGCACACCGCTTTGGTCTAAGCGATTTGCACCAGTTGCGTGGACGTGTAGGTCGCTCGGATAGAAAGGGTTTCTGCTATTTGCTATCACCTCCGAATGAGCTTATTGGTGACGATGCTCGACGTAGATTGAGAGCCATTGAGGAGTTCTCGGACTTGGGTTCGGGCTTTAATATCGCGATGCAGGATCTCGATATTCGTGGTGCGGGCAATTTGCTTGGTGCTGAGCAGAGCGGTTTTATTGCCGATGTAGGTATTGAAACTTATCAAAAGATTTTGAATCAAGCCATCTCGGAACTTCGTGCCGAGGGTCTTGATACATCGGGCTTATCGCAGGCGGAGAACGATGCTATGCGCGATATATCGTTTGTAGATGATGCTACGATTGATATCGATATTGATGCCTCAATTCCAGATAGTTATGTACGTTCGCAGAGTGAGAAATTACGCCTATATCGCGAGATAGATGCTATGCGTGACGATGCTCAGTTTGAGGCATTGGTTGTACGCCTACAGGATAGATTTGGTGCTGTACCACAACCCGTAAGGGAGCTTATGGATGTGGTAAAGTTGCGTCGTGAGGCTATTAACCTCGGTATGGAGCATGTTAAGGTTAAGAATGGTTTGATGATTGTGCGCTTTGTGGGCGATAACAACTCGCCATTCTTCAAGACCGATACATTCCTAAATATGCTTCGTAGAGTGGTTTCGGAGCCAGATAGATTTGTTGTCAAGCAGTATAATAATCGTCTGTCGATGACCGTTAGAAAGATATATTCAATTGCTGAGGGCGTGGAGATGCTGCGCTCGTTGGCGCGTACGGCAAACGGTGAAGAGTAAAATAAGATGTATGTATCTAATCATAGATGTTGGAAATAGCAGGGCAAAAGTTGTCGTTATGGAGAATGATGAAATTCTCTATCAAACTGTGTCAGAGACTATTAATGATGCAATTTTGTTGGATATAGTGGGGCGGTATGGAGATATTGACTCTGCCATTATCTCAACCACAAGGGGCAATGGCAACAATCTTGAAGCTCTGGTCGGGGGATATGTCGAGAGGGTATTGCTCTTTACTCCTGCTACTACGCCAATACCAATCAAAAATGGCTATCATACGCCCCAAACGTTAGGCGCTGATAGGCTTGCTGCTGCAGTGGGTGCGTGGGCTATGTCTCCGGATTGCAATGTCATGGTTGTCGACTTTGGAACTGCCATAACTATCGATTATGTCATTGGTGGAGAGTATCGTGGTGGTAACATTTCGCCAGGTGTTACCACACGTTTTCGTGCGCTTGCGGATTACACCGCATGCCTACCTTTATGCAAGTCTACGGAGCAGATCTTGGAGTATGGACGTACAACAACCGAGGCTATTGAGCAGGGCGTGATGCGAGGTGTTGAGTATGAAATCAGGGGTTATGTGGAGGCATTTTCTAAAGAAAATGATAAAAAACACATAATTTTTACTGGTGGCGACGCAAAATATTTTGTAAAGAGAATTAAAAACACGATATTTGCAGACTGTGAGCCGCTTATTTTCGGGCTTGCCACAATTTTGAAGTACAATGCAAAGAGTGAATAGAGATATAATTTTAGGTTTGATAGTGCTTATGTTGATGCCTTTTATGGCGTCGGCACAGACGAGTAGTATCAATGCCTATTCGCCATACTCGATGTATGGTATGGGAGAGTTGCTAACCCCTGGCTCTGCGCAGATGCGTAGCATGGGTGGTGTGGGTATTGCTGTACGCAACTATGGTGAGATAAATGTTCAAAACCCTGCGGCAGCAAGTATTGCTCCACAGAAGAGTTTTCTCTTTGATGTGGGCTTTGATGCTACGCACTTCCGCAATAGCCAGCAGAAGTACAATGCTGAGAACAAGGCTACAACTCCAGTAAATACCGCCTACAACGGTGCAAATATCCATAGCATTGCACTTACATTCCCATTGGCAGAGCGTGTTGGTTTCTCGTTTAGCATTGCCCCATATAGTAGCGTGGGATACAAGGTTAAGACCACGGATCAGAACGAGGATACTTGGGCGGATATAGGTCGTGTGCGCTATGGTCATGATGGCGAGGGCGATATCAGCGAGGTGAAGATGTCGTTTGGTTGGGCGCCATGGCAGAAGTTCTCTATTGGTGTGGCGGCGAAGTATTATTGGGGTAATGTAACCCGTTCATACGAGACTGTAGCTGTAAATGTTGTTACTGGCTCGGGTGTCTATGCATCAACAAAGGGTATCGATACCTATGTGGTTAGCAATATCAAGTTCCAAGCTGGTCTTCAGTGGAGTCCTGTGCAGACCGAGACAAAGAGCTTTACAATAGGTGCTACATATGATTTTGGAGGTAAGCTAAATCCTAAAGAGTCAAACTATGTATACACCGACAATGTAATAAATAGCATTCAAGCAAACCATATTCGCAATAGAATCGATGCGTTGGAGTTGCGTGTGCCACATCAGGTGGGCGTTGGTCTCTTCTTCCGCAATCGTAAGATGGCGTGGGGTGCTGATTACCTCTATGCCTCTTGGGGTGGCGATAATGCTGGCTATGCTGAGAATACGACGCCTGCGACTGTGGATGTGCGATATGTAGATACGCATACTATGAAGTTCGGTTTTGAGTTTACACCACGTCAGAACGATGTTCGTAACTACTTCAATCGCGTTGCATATCGTGTAGGTGTGAGAAGTGGTAACTACTACCAATCGTTTGGAGGTGAGAAAATTAATACCTTTGCAGTAACTGCCGGTTTGGGTATGCCACTAAAGATTTGGGGTATATCTACGATGAATATCGGCTTTGAGTATGGTCGTATGTCGGCAAAGAATCATATCAAGATTGATGCGCAGAGGGTAGGGCTTGTACGCCAAAATAGCTTCAAGGTTACCTTGGGATTCTCGCTATTCTCTGCAGATACTGCCGACTACTGGTTTGTACAGCAGAAGTACGACTAACATAACCCATAGAGTGAAGAACATAAACAAAATTATAATTAAAACTAACTACAATTTATGAAAAGCGTAAAATTTCTTTTGGCTGCCGTAGCGATGTTCGTAGGCTTCAGCGCATCGGCACAGGATTTTAGCGATGACAAGGTTTATGGCAAGTGGGGCGCAACTGTTGAGGAGCGTCAGGAGAACATTCTTGCAAGCAACTACCTTAAGGAGGCTATCGATGCTAAGGATTTCAACCGTGCAGCACACTACTTCCAGCAGCTTTTGGAGAAGTGTCCAGAGGCTTCACAGCAGACCTTCGCTCGTGGCGTAACTATCTACAAGAATAAGGCACAGCGCGCTCGTAGCGTTGAGCAGCGTCGTATGTTTATCGACTCTGTACTCTATATCTACGATCAGCGTGTTGTTTACTTCGGTAACCATCAGAAGAATGGTAAGGATTATATCCTTGATATGAAGGCTCGTGATATGCTCCGTTACTGCACTACAGACCGTCCATTGCTTCGCTCTGGTTTGAAGGATGCTGTAGATGCAGGTATCGAGGCTGGTCGTGTAAACCTTGATATCGTTGCTTCATACTACAAATATCTTTGTGAGGATTATGAGTATGATGATAATGTAACCAGCGATATCGTACTTGCTGAGTATGAGCGTCTATCGCCATTGTTCGCTGAGATTTCGGCTGAGGATGAGCAGTATAAGGAGATTTTCGAGAATAGCTTCGGTACAAGTGGTGCTGCAAGCTGTGATAACCTTGAGACATTGTTCTCTGCCAAGCTTGAGGCTGATCCAGATAACACTGCACTATTGGCTCAGGCTGTGGCTCTTATGTCTCGCGCTCAGTGCTCAAGTGATTTCTTCTTCGCTTCTACCGAGAAGTATTACGCTATAAACCCATCTTCTGAGACTGCGCTCTTCCTTGCACAGGGCTTCCAGAACCGTGGCGAGAACGATAAGGCGTTGAAGTACTTGCGTGAGGCTTTGGCTGTTGAGGCAGATCCTGCACGTAAGGAGCCTTTGTATGTTCAGATTGCTCTTATTGAGATTAGCAACCAGAACTACAACGCTGCTGCAGAGGCTGCACGTGAGTTGCGTGGTATCAACCCTGAGAATGGTTACTCGTACTTCATCCTTGGTCAGTGCTACGCATCTACACCATGTCCAGAGGATAAGGTCGGTGGAACAACAGTTTACTGGGCTGCATATGATGCTATGGCTCAGGCTGCTAACCTTCTTAAGGATGAGCCAGAGGTATTGAAGGCTGCACAGCAGTTGATGAACGCTTACCGTGCTGCATTCCCTCCACAGGAGCAGTGCTTCTTCGCGGAGCTTGCGCAGGGCGATCGTTACACTATCCTTTGTGGTTTTGCAAAGGGTCAGACTACAACTGTTCGTTACCGTTAAAAGTATAAGCGTTTAACTGAGATATGTTCTTGAGAATTAAACGATATGCAGTGATAGCACTCTCCGTATTGGGGAGTGCTACATTGCTATTCTCTTGTGGCAAGAAGGCTCAGATTACGGCATACGATAATGAGACTCTGATGACAGAGTCGAGCGAGAATCGCACGATAACAATGATGGAGAATGGTAAGCGTTCCTACACCTTTACCTCTCCTCTTATGGAGGGTTATAGGTTGGCTACCAACCCATATCAGGAGTTTCGTCGCGGTATTGAAATGACAACATATACCGACTCGTTGTCTCTTCCAGAGGTAACGATTACTGCAAACTACGCTATCTACTATGAGCGTCAGAAGTTGTGGGAGGCAAAGGGTAATGTGGTGGTTATACGTCGCGACCGTGAGGAGGGTGATACTACCATTAAAGGTCTTACAGAGGTATATACTCAGCAGTTGTTCTGGAACGCAACAACCAAGAAGATATACTCAAACGTGGATACAAAGGTCTTGCAGGCTGATGGCTGGCACTTTGGTGTAGGCTTCGACGCGGATGACGACTTGAAGAATATTCACTTCCGTAGATATAGCTCCGAGATAGAGTTTGATGTTAGTGAGCCAGAACAGAGCGACACAACCAAACGAAAGAGTCTTGATGAAAGAATTCAAGAGAGTAAATCATCGTCGGAACGAGAGGATAAACGAGATAGAGGTGCAACGGCTACACGCGAGAATAGAACTAATGGTAACAGCAAACCTACGTTTGCTGCTCCAAAGTCGTTGGATGGTAATATCGTTCGTCCAACAGATAGTCAAAAGACTATTGGTACAATGCAGGTTGATGGTGGCAATCAAAGACCTCCTATGGCTACTGAGAGAGATAGACGACCAGATGGTAGACCGATGCTTGGCGGCTCTAAGCAGCCCCCAGCGGGTATAAAGACCTCAAATAGGGAAGTCGATAGAGATGTGCAGATTGGTACTACCAAACGATAATGCAGGAAATCAATATAGATATCAATGGGTGAAGATACGTTATCGATACTTATAATTATAGCCGTGATGCTTGTCTTCTCGGCATTCTTTTCTGGTATGGAGATCGCCTTTTTGGGCCGCAATAGACTTAGAGAGGAGATTGACCGTAAGCAGAATTTCATGTTTAACCATATTGCTGAGCTTTTCGCTCGTAACTCAAGCAACTACATCACAACTATCCTTGTGGGTAATAACATCGCACTTGTTATCTACTCAATGGCGATGTCAAAGTTGATGCTTGGGGCTTTTGGGATTGAGAACACACTTCTCCAAACGATTATATCTACCGTCGTTATTATTTTTATAGGAGAGTATATTCCTAAGACTGTGGTTAGGTATAATCCAAATTTCTACTATCGTATCTTTGCACCTATAATATACCTATTCTATATTATATTGTATCCTTTATCGCGTTTCACTACGCTCCTGTCGTATCTATTGCTGCGCATCATGGGTACGCGTGTCGAGGATAGAGAGGAGCCTACGGAGTTCAATCGTGATGACCTCGCATCTCTTGTCGAGGCAGATAATCTGGAGGTAGATAAAGAGGATGAGGAGGATATACGTCTCTTCCAGAATGCCTTGGATTTTGCAGACCTCAGAGTGCGCGATTGTATGATTCAGCGTGTCGATGTAGAGGCTGTAGATCTCGAAACAACTTCGGTAGAGGAGCTTACTGCACGTTTTGTTGAGACCAACTATTCTCGTATCTTCGTATGGCATGACACGATTGATAATATTATCGGTTATGTCAACTCTAAGAGCCTCTTTGAGAATCCACGGTCGATATCTGATATTCTTATAAAGACGATATATGTAGCCGAGACTATGCCTTTGCAGGCAATGTTAGAAACCTTTACTAAGCGAAAGGCGAGTATCGCTGTGGTCATAGATGAGTATGGCGGTACGGCTGGTATCATATCGCTGGAGGATGTGTTGGAGCAGATTTTTGGCGAGATTGAGGATGAACACGATGTGCAAGAGCTGGTTGAAAAGAGCATTGGCGAGCGTGCTTGGCAGTTCTCTTCGCGTCTTGAGGTTGAGTATCTTAACGAGGAGTATGAGCTCGGTATTCCTGAGAGTGACGAGTACGACACTTTGGCAGGATACATTATTGCCGAGCATGGCGCTATTCCGCATGAGGGTGAGGTGCTTAATAATGAGCAGTTCTCTATAAAAATATTGCGTCGTGAGAGTTCGCGTCTTGATCTTGTTGAGGTACATTGTAAATAATTTGCTCTAAATTGGTGATATTAAATAAAAAATTACTACCTTTGAGGGTTTAAAAGAAATCAACGACAAAAAATAAATTATTATGGCAACATTAAACACACTAAGAACCAAGTTTGGCCTAGTACTTTCAATACTTATTGGCCTTGTACTTGTAGCATTTATCCTTGGCGATCAGCTATCTATGAAGAATCGTGGCGCTCAGATGCCAGAGGATACAACCGTAATGACGGTAAATGGTGAGGAGGTTAAGGCTTCTAAGTATGCTACCTACCTTGAGATGTATCGCGAGGCAAACCTCGCAGAGGATGCAAAGTCTGATTACGCTATGCAGACTGCAATCTTTAACCTTTACACTCGCCCAGCACTTGAGGCTGTAGGTTTGGGTGTCGCTGAGGGCGATATCAAGGCTTACGCTAAGGTATTTAGTGAGGAGGCTGCAGCAATGTATCAGATGTATGGCTGGCCAGCTGATCAGATTAAGGGTATGATTCAGAATCAGTGGGTTGCGAACCTTTCAACTCTTGATATGAACCTTTCATACGAGAAGTTTACGGAGGTTTACACTGCTGGTAACTATGTAAACCGTCTTGAGATTGAGGAGACTTTGCGTAATGCGAACTTCACATTCGATGGTCGCTATGTAATGGTTCCTTACAAGTCTATGCCAGAGGTTGAGGTTACTGAGGCTGAGGTTGATGCTTACTATGAGGCTAACAAGGCTGAGAACAAGAACTATGGCGCTCGTACATTGCGTTATGTAACCTTTGAGATCGCTCCAACTGCTGAGGATATGCAGGCTGTTGAGGATCAGGTAATGGCTGTAGATAAGGCTGTTAAGGAGGCTAAGGGCGATACTAACGCTATCAAGCAGGCTGTGCGTGCTATCGGTGGTAAGTCTGACACATACAAGCTCTTTAGCGCTCTTGACGCTAAGGTTGCTGATGCTGTGCAGGCTGGCAAGCACTATGGTCCAGTATTCGATAACAACACTTGGACTGCTAGCTACATCGTTTCAGATGTTAAGGCTCCAGCATCATACGACTTCGAGGTTACTACTGTTGACAACGTGGTTAAGGCAAACGAGTTGGCAGAGGCTTTGAAGGCTGTAGGTGGTGACTTCACTAAGCTTGAGGAGGCTGTTGAGACTGCGACTGACTCACGCGAGATGGCTCGTATGAACGAGAGCGAGGCTAAGAACTTTATCGGCACAAAGGCTGGCGATATCGTTGTAATCTCTTACAACCACAAGCCTGCAGTTGCTAAAATCACTAAGGTTGGTGATGTTGAGCGTTTCATTCTTACTGCAGAGGTTAACAAGGGCGTTAAGGCTAGCGAGAAGACTAACAACGAGATCGTTAAGAGCGTTGAGGCATTTATGGCTGCTGCTGGCGACAATGCTGACTCGTTCAACGAGGCTGCAAACGCAGCACAGTATCAGGTGCTTGTATCTACTGCTAACCGCAATGACTATGTTGCTATGCAGGGTCGTGAGCGTTCTGTTCGCGGTATCGATAACTCTCGTCAGATTGCTATCTGGGCATACGATGCTGAGGTAGGTGCTAAGAAGTACTTCTATGGCGAGAACGTAATCTACGTTGTAATGGTTGCATCTGTTGATGATAATAAGTATGAGTTCAAGAACGCTGCAACTATCGAGGCTCGTCTAAAGCGCGACAAGCAGTATGAGGCTATTGCTTCACAGCTTGCTATGGGTGCTACTATCGAGGGTGCTGTTGAGGGTAATTTCTCTAACGTTAAGTACGCAGACAATATGGTTGACGGTAAGTGGGAGGCTGCTCTTGTAGGTGCTATCACACGTAGCCGCGAGACAGGTGTTGAGACTAAGGTTAAGGGTAACAACGCTGCATACGTATTCGTTGTTGACGCTATCAATGGCGAGCTTGATCCAACAACTTTTGATGCTGAGCGCACTCCAGAGATGACTCAGCGTGAGAGCAAGATGAAGCGCGTAGCTGTTGAGACAATGACAAAGAAGGCTTCTATTGAGGACCTTCGTGGCGAGGGCGAGATTTAATAATTTCTCGCGATAAGTCGCAATCTGCGACACGTCCCAAAAGATAATATCCAGGGCTGTACTATTTGTACTATCCCTGGATATTCTCTTTTGCGAGACACCAACATCTCACAACTTCTCGTAAGAAATTAAACTGAAGGGTGTAAGCTGAAGAGTATGGTATCTGCAACGCATATTTATAAAACTTATGCGAAGCATACCATACATTTTACTTTAATAAATATCTTCTCTTGCCCATTTCAAAAATATTGTGTAATTTTGTGGTATATGTTTTAGCTATAAAAATACGAGATACTATGAGCTTAAAAAATATTCCTACAGGCTATAAAGTTGCGTTTTGGACAATCTTGCTTGTTGCGATTGATCAGATTGTAAAGATGCTCGTGCATTGCAATCTTGAGGTTGGTGATAAGATTGAGGTCTTTTCGTGGTTTAACCTATGCTATATCGAAAATAATGGTTTCGCATTCGGTATGCAGCTTGGCTCTGGTGAAGGTGCTGTAGATTGGGGTAAGCTTATTCTAAGCCTTTTCCGTATTGTGATGATAGGTCTGCTCATCTATGGCATAGGCTACCTTGTAAAGCGTCGCAACGAGGTGCCTAAGGGCGTTATCGCGGGTGCGGTGCTTATCCTCGCTGGTGCTATAGGTAACATGGTGGATAGTATGTTCTACGGTATGCTGCTCGAGACGCAGGATGCAGGTTTCTTGATGGGTAAGGTCGTGGATATGATTCACTTACCTCTATTTAAGTGGGAAAACTGCCCTCAGTTTCTAAGCTTCCTCGTTGGTGGTGATGGCTACTTCTTTGGTGCGGTATTCAATGTTGCTGATGCCTATATCTCGGTAGCTGTTGTCTACCTTCTTATCTTCCAATATAAGTTTTTCAAGTAGGGTAATCTGCTACCCTGAGTGCTATGAACAGGGTTGAGGAGTTTCTAAATATTCTTGAGTCTGAGCGTCGCTACTCGCCTCATACGGTGAGTGGTTATCGTCGTGATATATATGCCTTTTTTGAGTGGTGTGGTGTCGCGATGGATGATTTCGATCCTGATGCCTTCAAGCGTTACGATATAAGTGATTGGGCTGTCTACCTCTTTGAGAAACGAGGGCTAAAGGCGACATCTGTAAATAGGTCGTTAGCATCGCTTCGTAGCTTTTGGAAGTGGATGCTTAAGCAGCAGTATACCACTCATGATATAGTAAGTAATAGCAAACAGTTCAAAACACCGAAGCGTCTGCCTACGTATGTTCCCGAGACGCGTATGGATGATGTTATCGAAGGACTCAAAGATGATATAGATTCGGATGATATTGAACGTCTGCGCGATGCTGTTATAATATTGCTCCTCTATACCTGTGGTCTACGTCTCTCGGAACTTGTTGAGGCAAATATAGATGATATATCCGCAGATTTCAGCACGATACGTGTTCGAGGCAAGGGTAATAAGGTGCGCATACAGCCAATAGTGAAAAGTGTGGGCGATGTGCTAAAAAAGTATTTTAGTCAAAATTCTTCGCAAAATATTTGCACAGGTCAAAAAAAAGCACTAATTTTATCAAAGAAAGGAGAGCGTATCAATCGTAGAGCTGTGCAGCGTATTGTTGATCGAAAGCTAAAGTGCTATGGCATACAGGGTAAGACCTCGCCACATGTACTTCGTCACACCTTCGCCACGCATCTGTTGAATGAGGGTGCTGACCTACGCGAGATACAGGAGCTTTTAGGACATAGTGCGTTACGCACAACGCAGGTATATACGCATACCAATATAGAGTCTCTCAAGGAGGTGTACAATCAAGCACATCCGCGCGAGAGTGGTGAGTAGGGTGATGTAAGGACAGTTTGCTACCACGAGAGTAGCGGACATAAATATATAACTTAATACTTTATGACCTATGAACGTACAGATTCAGTCAGTAAAATTCGACGCAGGCCAACAGTTGCTTGACTTCATTCAGAAGAAGATGGATAGATTGGATCGCTTTGTCGATGATAGAGCAGGCGATGTAGAGGTAACACTACGCCTCGATCCTGACTCAGAAAAGGGTAACAAAGTAGTAATCGTGTCGCTCCACGTCCCTGGTGGCGATATCCGTGTTGAGGAGCGAGCATTCACCTTTGAGGAAGCGGTTGACAATTCAATGGATATAATTAAGAGACAGTTAGAGAAGGCTAAGGCTAAGTTCGACAAATAATTTATTGTGAATTTCTTGTGATAAGGGGTTATCTGCGACCTCTCAATCATTGCCCCAAATGGGAAATACGCGAAGTATGTCCCATCTGGGGCAATCTCTTTATCGAGGCCACAGCTAACCCCTTCTGACAAGAAATTGGGTTGTGGTGCTAATTAAAGTTGGTGCTCCTTCTCCTGAGAAATTTCTCGTGATAAGGACGCTTCACTTGCAAAAAGGGCAGAAAAGGGCAGAAAGGGGAATTGTGATGCTTATCCGCTTTTCTCCCCTTTGTCACTTTTTATTCACTCTCATTACTAATTACTATGCGGGCGTGTTTCACAACACAATATTTGTATGTTTGTGAATAATAGTGTATATTTGTGATGCAATCAAATAATCTCCGGTAATATGAAAAGTGTGATTAAAGTATTGTTGGTGTTGCTGATGCTTCCAGTTGTTGGTTATGCGCAGAGTGATACAACTATACCTAAAAGAGTTAATAATGAGGCGGGTGTAGAGTATGGTGTAGATGTCCCTGTAGGTGTGCAAGATGATGTTGCGCGACATAGGGTGGCAATAAACTATGCCACATATACCTATAACAATTTAGGTTTTAGAACGGGACTGTCGTATATCTTTAGTAACCCTATTGCAGGCAGTGGGGTGGCTGTGCCATTGAATTTTAGTTGGCATTCAGGAAGAATGGCTCGTAGTGAGCAGAGTCTTGGTCACTACCATAATGGCCTATTTTATCCTGACACTCCACCTATGACTGACTCAGTTGGGTGGTATATGCTCTCAGAGGCAGCACCTAAGCCATCATACCTTGAACTACATGCCGGTATTACGCCATCATGGCAGTGGGGTGAGTATGTAAGTCGTGGTGTCGAGAACTTTGGTCGTGGCATAGCAATAACAGCGGATATTGGCTTAAGACTGATGTGGCCAATAGGTGATTGTAGACTATATGCTGATGCCACATATCATCACTACCTGCCAACACCTATGGTTAAGAGGGTTATGCCTGCATCCGACAACCGTTCTGTAGTCTCTATTGGTGTAGGTTTTTCATATTGCTTTTAGTAGTGGTGCAGTTATAAATATACCTCGAATTGTGTAAAATAGAGCGTTGAAGGGGCGTTTGTGGCTGAAATTTATCTATAGGTCACACTCCTTCAACTTTTTTTACTACCTTTGTAGCCGAAATAGATAGAGTATTACTTATTTATATATATAATATCCCGTATGGCAGGAAGCAACTTTGTAGATTATGTAAAGATATTTGCACGCTCAGGACATGGTGGCGCTGGCTCGTGCCACTTCCGTCGTGAGAAGTTTGTGGCATTTGGTGGTCCCGATGGTGGCGATGGCGGTAAGGGCGGTAGCATCATCCTTCAGGGCGATAGCCAGTATTGGACTCTTATCCACCTAAAGTACAAGCGTCACCAGTTTGCCGAGGATGGCGAGAATGGTCATGGCGCACGCTCTACGGGTGCTGACGCCAAGGATATCATCATACCTGTGCCACTTGGTACTGTTGCAAAGCAGGTGTTTACCGACGAAGAGACTGGAGAGACCTATACAGAAGTTGTGGGTGAGGTTACTGAGCATGGCGAGCAGCTTGTATTGCTTAAGGGTGGTCGTGGTGGTCTTGGTAACTGGCACTTCCGCACCGCTACAAACCAGACTCCACGCTATGCGCAGCCTGGCGAGGAGGGTGCTGAGGGAGCCTTCATCCTTGAGCTTAAGGTACTTGCTGACGTGGGTCTTGTGGGCTTCCCTAATGCTGGTAAGTCGACACTCCTATCTGTAGTATCGGCAGCAAAGCCTAAGATTGCAAACTACGCCTTCACAACGCTTGAGCCAAACCTCGGTATCGTCTCTGTTCGTGACGACCACTCCTTCGTTATGGCGGATATCCCAGGTATTATCGAGGGTGCGCATGAGGGTCGCGGTCTTGGTACGCGCTTCCTGCGTCATATCGAGCGTAACTCAGTGCTACTCTTTATGATCCCTGCCGATTCCGATGATATTATCGCTGACTACGATATCCTTCTTGGCGAGCTTACTCAGTACAATCCTGAGCTTCTTGACAAGCAGCGACTCCTTGCAATCACTAAGTGTGATATGCTCGACGACGAACTTATCGAACAGATGAAAGCACATCTTCCGGATGGTGTTGAGACCATATTTATCTCTTCAGTTGCGAATCTAAATATTACGCAGCTTAAGGATATGCTCTGGCGCGCCCTAAACAAGTAAAATTTCTTGTGATAAGGGGTACATCTGCTGCCGCTAACAAAAGATGCCACCAATGGGACGTACGTCAAGTACTACCCATCGGTGGCATTTTTGCCGAGCGTTGCATCTGACCCCTTCTGACAAGAAATTTGGGTTGTGGGGCTTGGGAAAGTTTGTGTTGTTAAAAGGCGTTGCCTTTTTTGAGATAAGGGACCAAAGGGACCTAAAGGGGAATAAAGCGGACCAAAAGGGGGGGGGCTTTCGTATAAAGATTCCCCTTTAAGCCCTTTTCTGCCTCTTTCTGCCCTTTGGTATCAGGCGCAGTAATCAACCTCTGCGCTAAGAGCTCCTTACTTTTCAGTTCTCAGTTTTTGCCTTAAAATATTCTGTTTAAGTGCTTGAGTTTGAAAATTATTTGTATATTTGTAAGTTGAAAAAGATTATACTATGAATAATATACTCAAAATAGGTATTTCGCAGGGTGATACTAACGGTATCGGCTGGGAGATAATACTCAAAATACTTGCTGATAGCCGCATAGCAGAGCTTTGTACCCCTGTGGTGTATGGCTCGCCTGCAGCCGCGTCATACTACCAGAAGAGCCTCAACGAGGAGGAGTATGAGCGCGTGGCGTTTAATATTATCGATAGCGCGGAGAATGCCGAGGAGGGTCGTATGAATTTGGTGCAGTGTGGCGCTAAGGAGTTGCATATTACTCCAGGAAAACCATCTAAAGTGGGTGGCGAGGCTGCCTCAGCAGCATTGCTCAGAGCGATAGAGGATCTAAAGTTGGGTGCGATTGATGCCCTTGTAACTGCCCCTATTGATAAGGAGATGATTCAGAGCGAAAAGTTCAATTATACTGGTCATACTGAGTTCTTGGCAAGTAACCTCGGTGGCGAGCCTTTGATGATTATGACTTCTGAATTGATGCGTGTAGGTCTCGCTACGATTCATGTGCCTGTGGCGCAGGTGTCTGAGAAGCTTAACAAAGAGCTTGTCGTACACCGTATCGAGCAGATAAGCGACTCTATGAAGCAGGACTTTGGTGTTGTGCGCCCTAAGGTTGCTGTGTTGGCACTAAACCCACACGCTGGCGACGGAGGTCTGCTTGGTGCTGAGGAGAACGATATCATCAAGCCTGCAATTGTAGATTGCTTCGAGCGAGATATCCTCGCCTTTGGACCATTTGCAGCAGATGGCTTCTTTGCATCGGGTCAGTTCAAGAATTACGATGCTATCCTTGCGATGTATCACGATCAGGGCTTGGCTCCGTTTAAGACCTTGACTCCTGATGGTGTTAACTTCACTGCATCACTCTCTGCGGTGCGTACATCGCCAGACCACGGTGTGGCATACGATATCGCGGGTAAGGGTGTTGCTGATGAACAGTCTATGCGCAACGCGCTATTCAATGCTATCGATATTGTACGTCGTCGCAGAGCATGGGTAGAGTGGAACGCTAATCCATTGGAGCATTTCGAGCGTGAAAAGGGTCGCGATGTTTCGGTTAAGGATCTGCCAGAGACTGAACATCACGATTAAAAGTAGGGTATTATGAAGACGACAGCAAAGGCTTGGTTTACGATTATCGTATCGGCATTGATTATAGGACTCTCTGTAGCTTATATCGTAAAGATAGCGAGTCTTACAGTCGTTAATGTGGTGCTTTGCTGTTGTGTTGCAATCATCGCTTGCAGGTCGATACAGCGCATAGTAACATCAACCAAGCAGTTGAATAAAAAGGATAAAGAGTAAGATTATGAGTAACAAACCAAAGAAAAGATGGCTTAGTAGTAGCATAGGTTATATTCTAATGGGTATTGCCTCTGTAAATTGTGTTTACGGCTGGAAACCTGCAACGGAGTTAGAATGGAGTATGTGGGTAGGAAACCTTCTTCTCTTTATTGTCGGCTCTGTCTATACTATGAAACATTCAAAATAGAATAAACAAGGAGTGCAGCTGAGTAGTAATCCGTCTCGTTATTGTGGAGCTACGAAGGCACTCAAAATGATAACAATTAAAAAACGAAGATTAAATTATGGTTAAAGTAACCTTTCCCGATGGCTCAGTAAGAGAGTTTGCCAAGGGAACAACTGCCTTTCAGGTGGCAGAGAGCATCAGCCCTCGTTTAGCTGCTGACTCACTCGCTGCCGAGGTAAATGGCGCAACTGTAGATATGATGCGCGCGATTGACAGTGACTGTACAATCAAATTCTTTAAGTGGGACGACGCAGAGGGTAAGCACGCCTTTTGGCACACCTCATCGCACCTCCTTGCTGAGGCTCTTGAGGCGCTATACCCAGGTATTAAGTTCGGTATCGGTCCTGCTATCGACAACGGTTTTTATTACGATGTGGACTCGCCAGTAGCTATTACTGAGGCTGATCTTGAGAAGATCGAGCAGAAGATGGTGGAGCTATCACGCAACAAGGAGGCTTTGGTGCGCACTGAGGTCTCTAAGGCTGAGGCGCTTAAGACCTTCACAGAGAAGGGCGATCAGTACAAGGTTGAGCTTATCACAGATTTGGAGGATGGTACAATCTCGTTCTACACAAATGGTGCATTTACCGACCTTTGCCGCGGTCCACACATCCCAAATACAGGTTATATCAAGGCTATTAAGCTAACCTCTATCGCAGGTGCTTACTGGCGTGGTAACGAGAAGAATAAGATGCTTACCCGTATTTACGGTGTATCGTTCCCTAAGAAGTCTATGCTCGATGAGTATCTTGTACTTTTGGAGGAGGCTAAGAAGCGAGACCACAGAAAGTTGGGTAAGGATCTTGAGTTGTTTATGTTCTCACAGCGTGTAGGTCAGGGTCTTCCATTGTGGTTGCCTAAGGGTGCTGAGTTGCGCGACCGCTTGGAGCGTTTCTTGCGCCAGATTCAGAAGGACTATGGCTACCAGCAGGTTATTACTCCGCATATTGGTAACAAGGATTTGTATGTAACATCTGGTCACTATGCAAAGTATGGTAAGGATTCATTCCAGCCTATCCACACGCCATTCGAGGGTGAGGAGTACCTTTTGAAGCCTATGAACTGCCCTCACCACTGCGAGATTTACCGCTCAAAGCCTCGTTCATACAAGGATCTTCCAGTTCGTTTGGCTGAGTTCGGTACGGTATATCGTTACGAGCAGTCTGGTGAGTTGCACGGTCTTACTCGTGTGCGCTCATTTACTCAGGATGATGCTCACCTCTTTGTACGCCCAGACCAGCTTTTGGAGGAGTTCGAGAAGGTTATCGATATCGTATTGTATATCTTCCGCACGTTGAAGTTCGAGAACTACACAGCACAGATTTCGTTGCGTGATCCTAACAATAAGGAGAAGTATATCGGCTCTGATGAGAATTGGGAGAAGGCAGAGGGTGCTATCATCAAGGCTTGTGAGGAGAAGGGTCTTAAGACCACTGTAGAGCTTGGTGAGGCTGCATTCTATGGTCCAAAGCTTGACTTTATGGTTAAGGATGCTCTTGGTCGTAGCTGGCAGCTTGGTACTATCCAGGTAGACTACAACCTTCCTGAGCGTTTCGACCTTACATACAAGGGCTCGGATGACAAGCTACACCGCCCAATTATGATTCACCGTGCGCCATTCGGCTCTATGGAGCGTTTCGTGGCAGTATTGTTGGAGCATACAGCTGGTAAGTTCCCATTGTGGCTTACACCTGATCAGGTTGTTGTTCTTCCAATCTCTGAGAAGTATAATGACTACGCACACGAAGTTGCTCGCGAGCTTAGCCGTGCAGATGTACGTACTCAGGTGGATGACCGCAACGAGAAGATTGGTCGTAAGATTCGCGATAACGAGCTTAAGCGTATCCCTTACCTACTTATCGTAGGCGAGAAGGAGGCTGAGGAGCGTAAGGTATCAGTACGCGCTCAGGGCGATGGCGACAAGGGTCAGATGACAATCGCAGAGTTCGCAGATTTCATGCACGACCTTGTAGCAAAGGAGATAGAGGCTAATAAGTAAGCAACTATTTGATATTAAAATAATTAAGTCTAACTAACAATTAACTAATTTGGCAGGACAATTTCCATTCCGTCCGCGCCCACAGGCGCAGGGGAATACCCAGCAGCAACAGCAGCAGCGTGACCAGCGTAATCAGAACAATGGTCGTCGTCCACAGCAGGACAACCCTAATCGTATCAACGATGAGATTACAGCACCTACCGTGCGTGTTGTAGGCGACAATGTTGAGCCTAACCTCGTATTGCCTATCAAGGAGGCTCTACAACTTGCTGATGAGATGGAGCTCGATCTTATCGAGATCTCTCCAAAGGCAGAGCCACCTGTTTGTCGTATTGCCGACTATCAGAAGTTCCTCTATCAGCAGAAGAAGAAGGCTAAGGAGATTAAGGCAAAGCAGGTTAAGGTTGTTATCAAGGAGATCCGTTTTGGTCCACAGACCGACGATCACGACTACAACTTCAAGCTTAAGCATGCCGAGAACTTCCTTAAGGAGGGTGCTAAGGTTAAGGCATACGTCTTCTTCCGTGGTCGCTCTATCGTATTTAAGGAGCAGGGTGAGATTCTTCTTCTCCGCTTCGCTAACGACCTCGAGGAGTACGCTCGCGTAGAGCTTATGCCTAAGCTTGATGGTAAGAAGATGAATATGATTCTTGCACCTAAGTCAAAGAAATAATTAATTTTCGATCTGTATAGGGCATCTTTGTCCTATCCTATATAAAATATCGTGGGCTGTACGCTTAGGTACTATCCCACGATATTTTATTTATACGATAGAACAAATCTGCTCCTCTAAAATCAAAAATTGGGTTGTAGCGCTAATGAGTGTTGCATCTAGCAGAAATAGTTGCTCGCGATAAGTGATCATTCTAGACCTCTCTTAGGTTGTGGGGGTTGGCTAAGTTACTTTTTAGTCAGCCTCATCCCAAAAAGAAAACCACTCAGGGCTGTACGTTTAAGTACTATCCCTGGGTGGTTTGTGTTTTCTTTGGCAAAACGAGGTTGAGTATCACAGTTGTCCACTCTCCATCATTTTGCCGCTGTGCCATACATCCCCTCTATCCACCGCATATGTGCCGAATCCCCCCATTCGGTAGCTACGGTTATGCTCTCAGGGATGGTGCATATTGGGCGAGGAGAGGGCTTTGTGTCCCTGTCCCACTGTCCCAAAACCCTATGATTTGGGACGATGGGACAGAACAAAGAGAGTATCAGAGAGAATTAGTAGTGAGTAATGGTTAAAAGTCTATGACTTTTTTAGGGAAAGGGGCAGAAAAGGGCAAAAAAGGGACTAAAGGGGAAGGATAAAAACTCCCCTTTAGTCCCCTTTACACCCTTTTAGTCCCCTTGTCCGAGACAACAGAAATAACAATATCAATGAATACATATAGATTTATCCTTGAGAGATATAGAGGTATATCAACAAGGTATACCTGTCCTCAGTGTGGTAGAAAACACACTTTTACCAGATATATAGATACTGAGAATAATAATCAATATCTCAGTGAGAGAGTAGGTAAGTGTAACCGCCTTGATAAGTGTGGTTATCACTATACTCCTAAACAATATTTTACTGATAACCCTTGGTTAAGAGATAATAATATCCAGTGTCCCATCGTCCCAAATCATAGGGTTTTGGGACAGTGGGACAGGGACAATGTTAAGAGTTTAGTAATCTGTGTACGGTAGACTTTGTTATATCCATCATCTCTCCAATCTCTCGGTAGCTCTTGCCCTCATCTCTAAGTGAGCGCATAAGTTCGAGGCGTTCTGTCTCGGCACTCTCCATATTTCAAACCGTTATTCCTTCCAAAAAAAAACTCATTCCCTGCATAACTTTGAAAATTATTTCGTACCTTTGCATCTATGGACTATAGGTATAAATATAACGGAATAGAACTCTCGTATAGTATTGAGGGAGAGGGCGATGCGGTCGTTTTGCTACACGGGTGGGGATGCGATAAAAGCATCTGGAAGAGTAGCATCGAGGCGTTGCGCTCCAACTTCTGTGTTGTGGCTGTAGATTTCGCTGGCTTTGGAGCGAGTGAGGAGCCAAAGACTATATGGGGTGTTGAGGAGTATACGTGTTCCGTAGAGGCGTTGCTTAAGGAGCTTAACATCCAGAGTCCAACCCTTGTGGGACACTCTTTCGGTGGTCGTGTCTCGATACTTTATGCCTCGCGTAATGAGGTTAAGAGGGTCATTTTAACCGATGCTGCGGGAGTAAAGCCACGTCGCTCGTTTAGCTACTACCGTAAGGTCTATACCTACAAACTTTTGAAGCGAGCATTGCCCTTGCTTATCGGAGAAAAGAAGGCGCAGATGCTACTTGACCAGCGACGTGCTAAGTCTGGCTCTTCGGACTATAACCGTGCTACACCTATGATGCGCGCGATACTCTCGAAGTGTGTAAACGAGGATTTATGCTATGCTATGCCTAAGATTTCAGCGCCTACGCTCCTATTTTGGGGAGATATGGATACTGCAACACCTATCTCGGATGCTCATAAGATGGCAAAGCTTATTCCAGATGCAGGTCTTGTAGTTGCTGAGGGTGCAGGTCATTTTGCCTTTTTGGAGCGCCCAGAGTTATGGCTTACAGCATTAAAATCATTCTTAAAATTTGAGTAGACGATGTTTTTACTTACGACTATTTTAATGCAGCATATATACCATATTGTATGGCTCGCTTTTCTGCTTGCTACAATGCGCTACTCGGTGCAGATGTTTCAGCAGAACAGCTATCGTGTGGAGAGGTACAACCGTTGGCTACGCTCGACAGGGGAGTGGTATTCGCGTGCCAATATCTTAGCGCTACTCTCTGCGGTAGTCTACATTTTCACATCCCATGGTGCAGTGTTGACGCTCTTTGGTGTTTGGATGTTGGTTATTGCAGTTGCGGAGTTTTCGATAAAGTATAAGATTCCTATCGCCTACACTATGCGTGTTAAGCGTCTTATCGCCACACGTCTAATACTTACCTTTGTGGTGGTGGCGTTGGTGCATATTTTTGCTGTAGAGTACACGTTGGTTGCGATGATGCTCTTATGTTTAGACTATTGGACAATTGTTGCCAACTTTATAAATCACCCATTAGAGCAGGCTATATCGCGCTGGTACTACAACGATGCTAAGCGTATGCTTCGCTCGATGCCTAATTTGAAGATTATTGGCGTTACTGGCAGCTTCGGTAAGACCTCAACAAAACATTTCCTCTATCGCGTTTTGTCGGAGAAGTATAACGTGTTGATGACACCGGGTAATTTCAATACTACATTGGGTGTTGTGCGCACGGTGCGAGAGCATCTAAAGCCTCATCATGAGGTCTTTATTGTGGAGATGGGTGCAAAACAGAGGGGTGATATTAAGGAGATATGCGACCTTGTGGAGCCTACGATAGGTGTTGTTACCTCAGTGGGTGAGATGCACCTTGAGACCTTTGGCTCGGTGGAGAATGTAGCGCGTACGAAGTTCGAATTGATAGATGCCCTCCCTAAGGGTGGCTTTGGTGTAGTAAATATCGACTCGAAGGTGGCACAGCGCTATATTGTGGAGCAAGGCTATAATGTCGCTACTTATGCTGTGGATAATGAGAGTGCCGACTATAGAGCATCGAATATTATCTACTCTGCTACGGAGACACGTTTCGATGTGGAGCATAGTGGCGGCGTAGACGAAGGTTATGCAACCCATATTCTTGGTAGAGGTAATATTCTCAACATCACTGCGGCATTGGCTGTGGCGGAGCATCTTGGTATTAGCGTTGAGGCACGTCGTCGTGCTGTGCGCCAGATTGAGCAGGTGGAGCATCGCCTAAGTATGCGTCGTAGTGGCGGTATCACTATTCTCGATGATGCCTACAACTCAAACCCTGAGGGTGCGCGTATGGCTCTTGAGGTGTTGTCGGGCTTTGCTACCGAGGGTAAGCGCTATGTTGTAACTCCAGGCTTTGTGGAGATGGGGTCAAAGCAGTTCGAGAATAACAAAGCCTTTGGAGGTGATATTGCACGTTCGAAGGTTGATGGAGTATATGTTGTAAACGAGGTTAACCGCAAGGCGATAACCGAAGGCTTGTCAGAGGAAGGTTATCCTGCATCGCAGGTAGAGTGTGTAGCATCCTTTGTGGAGGCTATGTCGGCGTTGCAACCAAAACTCAAAGCTGGGGATGTGGTCTTATATGAGAACGATCTCCCAGATTCGTTTAAGTAATTGACAAAACTATATAGAGATGAAGATTAACGTAGGTGTAATTTTTGGTGGTCGCTCGGTGGAGAACGAGATTTCGGTAATCACTGCAGCGCAGACAATGGCAGCAATGAATACAGATAAGTACAATATTGTGCCTATCTTTATTTCGAAGGAGGGTCATTGGTATACTGGCGAGAAGCTCCGCAATACGGATAACTATCGTGATATGAAGGCTCTACTTCAGTCGGTTGAGGAGGTTTACTTCCGTCCTATCTATGGCGATAACAACCTATATAAGGTGCGTAAGCCATTGTTTGGTAGCGATGTTGTAACTGCGATAGATGTGATATTGCCATGTTTGCACGGTACTTCTGGTGAGGATGGTTCGTTCCAGGGTTTGATTGAGATGACGGGCATCCCATACGCTTGTCCTAACCCATTGGCTTCGGCGAACGGTATGGATAAGATTACGATGAAGATGATACTTAAGGAGAGTGGTATCCCTGTTGTGGACTACGCATGGTTCTCGGATAAGGAGTGGCTTTCAAAGCGCGAGGCGTGTGTTGAGCGTTCGGAGGCTCTTAGCTATCCACTTATTGTGAAACCTGCAAACCTCGGCTCGAGTGTAGGTATTAAGGCTGTACACAACCGCGAGGAGTTGGTAGATGCTGTCGACAACGCCATTAAGTACTCTAAGCGTATCATTATAGAGACCCTTATCGAGCGCCTTAAGGAGATTAACTGCTCGGTGCTTGGCGACTACTACGATTGCGAGGCTTCAGTATGCGAAGCACCAGTGCGCAGTGGCGAGATTTTAAGCTACGAGGATAAATATCTCGGTGGCGGTAAGAATAAGCCATCTGAGGGTATGCACTCTACCGTGCGCGAGATTCCTGCGCGCTTGGAGCAGAGTGTAACGGATTTTATCCGTAAGACCGCTTGCGATACCTTCCGTGTATTAGCGTGTGATGGCGTATCGCGTATTGACTTTATGATTGACGAGGCTACGGGAGGTATCTACGTAAACGAGATTAACACCATCCCTGGCTCGTTGTCGTTCTACCTTTGGGAGGCAACGGGAGTTAAGTTCGATGAGCTTGTAGACCGCCTTATCGCTGTTGCCTTTAAGCGTAAGCGCGACTCGGAGTTTAAGACTACATCCTATTCGGAGAATATCTTTGCTTATCAGGCTAAGCACGGTGCGAAATTTGGAGGTTCTAAGGGTTCAAAGCAGTAACAATTAATAAATTATAGAGATGACATCGTTGTACGACAATATAATCTTTGGCCCAATACGTTCACGACGTTTAGGTCTCTCGTTGGGTGTAAATCTTCTGCCTATAGAGTCTAAGTTGTGTAGCTTCGACTGCATCTATTGCGAGTGTGGTTGGAACGATGAGCATCCAGGCAAGCGTCGCTTCAATGCTCGCGAGGATGTGCGTGCGATGCTCGAGGAGACATTGCAGAAGATGGTAGCTGATGGTACACCGCCTGATGTTATTACCTTCGCAGGTAATGGCGAGCCTACGATGCATCCCGACTTTGAGAATATAATAGAGGATACCATCGCCCTACGCGATAAGCATTGCCCAGCGGCTAAGGTGTCAGTGTTGTCGAATGCTACGCAGATACATCGCGAGGATGTGCGTCGCGCCCTTTTGCGTGTCGATAACAACATCCTTAAGCTCGATTCGGCTTTTGATGAGACTGTACAACTTGTAAATAAGCCTCAGGGTGCATATACCGTTGCTCGCACCGTGGAGCTATTAAAGGCTTTTGAGGGAAACCTTATCTTGCAGACGATGTTCCTACGTGGCGAGTACCTTGGTAAGTGTGTGGATAACACCACCGAGGAGGAGGTTGTAGCGTGGCTAAAGCTTGTGGCAGAGATACGCCCTAAGCAGGTTATGGTCTACTCTCTTGACCGTGATACTCCATGCCAGACCCTTGAAAAGGTCGAGAAGGAGGAGCTACGCGAGATTGCAGCACGTGTTGAGGCTCTTGGTATCCCTTGCTCAGTAGCATAATGTGAAATTGTAAAACAGATTATAATATGGAATTTGAAGGTAAAGTATTAGAGATTTTGCCCCCAGTATCTGGTCAGTCGGCACGTGGTACATGGGAGCGACAGACAGTAGTATTCGAGCAGCCAAACAAGCAGTACGGTAAGGAGCTTGCCGTTACATTTATGAATAAGGCACAGGATGTGGCTACGCTCCGTGTTGGCGAGACTTATATCGTCTCTTTCGATATAGAGTCGCGTAAATATCAGGATCGTTGGTATACTGACGTTCGCGCATGGCGTGTGCAGCCAACACAGCAGGCGTCACAGCAGCCTCCTATGCACGACCTCCCACCAATCCTCGATGAGGCACCTATGACATCATCGGCAGCGGCGGGCGTTATTGATGATATGCCATTCTAATTTGAAGTGATAAGAGGCACATCTGCTGCCGCTAACAAAAATAAATACGAATGGGCAGTACGCTTTAGTACAGCCCATCCGTATTTTTTTTGCCGAGCGTTGCATATGACCTCTTCTGACTTCAAATTTCATTTCTTGTGATAAGAGTTCCCATCTCAAAAGTAAGACCCCTCGGGCTGTACTATTTGTACTATCCCGAGGGGATCTTCTTTTGCGATAGAACAAATCTAACCACTTCTGACAAGAAATTTCTTGTGATAAGGCAGACATCTACTTCCGCTAACGAATTATCTCGCCAATGGGCAGTACGCTTTAGTACAGCCCATCGTCTCGAAATTCGCCGAGCGTTGTATCTGCAGCCTTCTCGCAAGAAATTGGGTAGTGGGGCTAATTCAAGTTTGGTTTTGTTAATTAGATCTCTTATTCAAATATACTGAACTCCTCGTTGTAGAACTCGCTCTCCATATCTAAGTAGTCCATTACGCTGTGGAAGATATTGTAGTGTCCTACCTCGTCAAGTTCCTTAAGTGGGCGGGTCTCGCAACTCTGCCATACGATAAACGGAATCTCAATCTGCTCCTTCGGTGCCATGGATGCTGCAACCATACCGTGCATATAGATATTGCCCTCGCCGAGGCTCTCGCCATGGTCTGATATGTATATCATGGCACACTCCCTATCCTCTACCGTGCGCAAGACCTCGATAACGGAGTGTAGTAGGTAGTCCGTATAGAGTATCGTGTTATCGTAGGCGTTTATAAGCTCCGAGCGATCTGCCTTTGCCATCTCTACCGTTGTACAGACAGGGGTAAATACCTCGAACTCTGTGGGATACTTCTTGTTGTATGTTGGACCATGACTGGTGCTTGTGTGTATTACAATAAGAAGTTTGTTGTTTGTCGAAGCCTCAATCTCCTCACGTAGTCCCTCCAATAATATACCATCATATCTGCCATCTGCATCTGGATATTGAGCCTTTAGTTTTGAGGCGTTGCGGTATTTCTCAATATGTAGCGGTGGCTCGCCCCAGTTGGTTGTACGCCACACTACATCAACGCCATTGCGGTACATATAGTTTGGCAAAATCTCATAAAGACCCTTTACGCGCTTATGATCCAAAATAGCCTTAACTGCTTGTGTGGTAGATGTTGCTGAGGCATTTGCGATATATGTCTTTACATCGTCATCTTTTAGAAGTGGATTTGTTTCGCGCTCGTAGCCATAGAGTGAGAAGTTCTCTCTGCGTGCCGACTCGCCAATAACAAGCACCATAACAGATGGGTCATCTGAGTTGAACGTGGCATCTGGGAGTGGTATCTCCTCGCGGTTTATCATCTTTTGGTGGTGGAAGTGGCGTGCGGTGTTAGCAATATATGACCAAGGCATAATAAGTGCGCCAATCTTCGTAGCGTTGCGGTCTATCCATAGCACATTGTTGATGTTCATGAGTGCTATGGCGATAATGCCAAGTAGCGAAAATCCTACGCTCTTAGCCAACGTACGCCCCTTGCCATAGTCGATCTTGCGACATAGAACATATAGTGCTGGTAGTAGACCAAAGAGGATGATATATAGAAACATATCCACAGATACAAAGCCCGAAGCCTCCGAGACGCGAGTGTTGAATAGGTTGCCCATAACATCGCGCGTAAGTAGTACCTCGAAGGTGTTGATAAAGTAGAGCGCAGCGCCATTTGCGAGCAATGATATGGCGATAATAGCACGACCAACCATGCGTAAAGGCTTGATAATTAGCATTGCAATCATGAAGTTTAGAACGAGCATCAGCAGTGCGAAGCTCGCGATAATAACCGTGCCACTAAGTCCGCTCTCCACATTATTTGCCACATAATTAAAGAGAGGTTTGTGGTATGCAACAAGCGTAAAAAGGCTTATTGCGGCACAAAACCATACAATGCTAAGTGGTTGCTTAAACCACTGCTTAACGATATTTACTTTGTTCTCCATCGACGTACTATGCTTATGTAAATTACTAAAATTACTCCTATAACTACTATTACAACAATGTTGTATAGCGCTGTTGCAAGGGTGTTCTTCGTGTGAAACTCCCTATCAGCAGGCGATGACATCGTTGCCTTATCGTAGCGAGCAAATGCGTTTGTCATAATAATAAGGCTGTCGGGGTATGATGCCACAAGGCGGGCGTAGGGATCGCACGCGCGCATACGATATGATATGGTATCGCTATTTATAACTCGTGCAAGTAGAGTGTGATTCTCTCCAATAATCCTTATCTGCTCGGGCGTTTCGGAGAGCTTCAAATATATCACATCGCCCTGTAAACCAATATTTTTAATCGTTGGTATGCTCTGATTTTTTGCGCGCTTTATCTCCCAGTCGCCATTGCCATAGTCTGGCACACGCACTGAGTAGAAACAACCGCTCTTTAGTGTGGCAATTATCTCCTCTGAGGTAGCCTCTTTGGTGCCAAGATAGCTGCAACGAAGGGCAAATTTATTTGTCCTATCGGGGTAGTGCAAATCGTCGTTTAGTAGAGCAAAACTATAGCGACCAGCGCTCAGCGCCCAGTCCCAATGCTTATTCTCAAGATAGGCGTTAAAACCAGATAGCTCCATAATGTTGTAGCCCCCAATCTTTGTTAGTCGCGCGCTGTCTAAGAGTGCTGAACGGGATGGGTGGTTAAGTTGCAAAACGCTACACCCATTGGCTAATATATCGAGTTGATATTGTGCCTGAGAGGCTGATATTGGATATAGTGCATCGAAGCGGTTAACACTCTCTGTACCAATGACCAACTTGTGGAAATTGCGGAGGTTATAACCATGTTCGTAGATGCCTATATCCTGCTTTGCGTCAGGGTTAGGTGTTATCTCGTTGTGGTTAGAGATGCCCACGATATCGTAGCCAAAATCGCGGTATTTATTAAATGTCTCCTCGGCAGTAAAGTCGCACTCATTGAGCGGTCCATCAACGCGTGTATGTGTATGTAGCGAGGTGCGCTTCCATTCTGTATTGGTGTCGAACTCGGCGTATGGATTAAAAATATCTTTGCCCGCAAATGGCGATGGTGGTGCAAAGTCGTAGATGGCAGAGAAACTTGTTGCAACTATTGCCAATATCACGACAAATACCAATGTTAGAACGCTTCGACCTATAATTCTAAATATTTTCGATGTCTTATTCATTTGTAATTTTACTATGCTATATAGGGATATAGCTCCGATACAAATATACGATTAAATATTCAATTAGCAAGTATAATTTTGTTATTTGATGATACGAAAGTGTGGTAGGAACGATATATTCAGAATAGGTTTTTAAGAGATTTTGCTCTGTTTTTAGGTAATTTGGGCGAATTTTATTTGCTTGTTTGCTGTTTTTTTTGTAGGTTTGCAATAGTAATTAGCCCATTGTGTGATTATCTGTATGAATGTAATAACGTAAGTTATTGTGTAACAGATACTTCTTTGTGTATCTCTGCATGACTTTTGCAGGGGGAGATTGGTGCACGGTAGTTGATACTGGAGGTTTTGTAGTGGGCTATCTATTGCGCGGAAACAAATTTTATAAAACAAATAATTTTTAACTTTTTATTACTATGAAAACACGTCTATTTGCTTTGATGGCATTGGTACTTGGAATGGCATCTTGTCAGAAGGACTACACTGCAGAGAACGAGTCTCGCGGTGAGGTTCCAGTAACGCTTTCTGTTGCAACTCCAGAACTTAGTGTTACTCGTGCTGGTCTTGATGGAGAGGATGATTTTATTAATGCTCATGATAGTGCTTATGGTGCTATTGACTATTTCTCAGATGCAGATTGGTCTAAAGCAGACCTTCGTTACTCATTGGAGGTTTACGATGTAGCTGACCTTACAGAGCCTATTAAGGACCGTATGGTGCAGATCGTTGATAAGTACCAGCCTGTTAAGTTTGAGCTTCGTCTTATCCCTAAACGTGAGTACCAGTTTGTAGTATTTGCTGACTTCGTACCAGAGGGTACTGCAGCTCAGAAGGTAGACTACAACAACCAGGCTAACCTTGGTCTTCGTCACACTATCGGTGCTAACCTTACTCAGATCGCTGTAAAGGAGTATGATGAGAATGGTAAGCTTATCGATGCTATCAACGATGAGTTTGCTGATGCTTACTTCAAGACATTCTCTTACGAGCCAGCTGACAACATTAAGAACAACATCAACGATGATCAGGATGTTATTTTGCAGCGTCCTTATGGTAAGGTTCGTGTTGTAGCTACTGACCTCGCTGATCTTAACCTTAACGTAGATCCTAAGTCTGTAGAGGTTACTTACAGCAATGTTCTTGTTCCTACAACTTTCAACGCAGTAACTGGAGTTATCGGTACTGAGACTTCTTCTAAAACTTTCACTTTTAACTATGTTGACGATATTCGCACAAACCGTGCGGCTCACGTTTACAGCGCTGGTTACGATGCAAAGACTTCTACTGCTGATAACGGTAAGGTTCGTGCTTCACACTTGACATTGTTCACTGACTATATCCTTGCAAGCGAGCAGCAGCACGCTATTAGCTTTATGATGACTACTTATGATGAGTTGGGTGATCCTATCAAGACTGTTGATTTCAACACTAATATTCCTGTTCAGCGTAACCACTTGACTACTATCATCGGTAACGTATTGACAGCTGCTACTGAGGTAACTGTTAAGATCGACGATAACTTCGCTAACGAGTACGTTGTGCCTTATGATATTCCTTATGTGGGTGAGGAGGCAAAGGATACTCCAGCTGTTACATATGAGGGTGATGCTTTCGCAAGCGGTTCTATGCAGAACACGTTGTGGTTCAATAACTACTTGTTTGGTGAGGACGCAGCTATCGTTATCGAGAACGAGACATACAACGCTATTATCCTTGAGAATTGCATCGGTAACTTCAAGAATGATGTAATCACTGTTAAGAATAACAATAGCTGTGTTATGATTTTGCAGAACTTGGATTTCACACTTGCTGAGGGTAAGAAGTTGATCAAGTCTGTAAATCCTTACTATCAGGTATTTATGGCAAACATCAAGATCAATGGCGAGCTTATGACTCAGGCGTCTATGGCTCAGTATCTTGAGAATGTTGCTTGGTACCAGGTTGTTGAGGAGATCTAATCAACATTGAGATATCAAAATTTAGCGCTCGGTCATATGGCCGAGCGCCTTTTTATTATATATATGTGTAACCACTATAGTTTTATTGCAAACCTCTTAATGCGTGTGTCGAGCATCTCCTCTGGGATGATGCTTTTGATAGCATCGGCAATGATATTTATCATTCGCTCCTTAACAAAGTCCTTGCGTACCACAAATGCTATCTCTCTGCCCGGTGTTGGCTCTACAAGCTTGCGAACATTGGCTCTGCGGGCATTATCTATAAGTGGTAGCTGAAGCTCAGGAATAATGGTGTAGCCGCCATTGTGATCGACAATGCGCATAAGTGTCTCGATGCTGCCTGCAACATAGATAGATATATTGGTCATGTCGCTGATGCAGAATGGAAATTGTCCTGTATTGGGGCAGTAGCTCTCGCCAAGCATCCAGATATTCTCTGCTGTAAGTTCTCCTGTTACGAGTCGTTCTTTATTATATAAGGTATCCTCTGGTGAGACATAGGCGTAGTAGCGCTCACGGAAGATTGGTATCTCCAACAGTGCATCATCTGCTACGGGCATAGGTAAAATGGCAATATCAAGCTCAGCGCGCAGAAGCTTTTGTTTGATAGTATCCACGCGTGCCTCCTCGACGTGGAGGTGTATATCACGATGGTTGTCGCTCATATAGCGAAACATCTGCGGTAGGATAAAAGGTGCAATTGTAGATACTGTACCAAGGCGTATGTCGCCTACAGCGCACCCCTTATGTGATGCTACAAGCTCGCCCATCTGTGAAGAGTTGTATAGTATCACACGCGCCTGAGCGATAATCTCCTCACCTATAGGTGTGGGGGCTACAGGGTGCTGTGTGCGGTCAAAAATCGTAACATCAAGCTCCGCTTCGAGCTTCTGTATAAGAGACGATAGTGTCGACTGTGTAACGTTGCACGACTCTGCTGCGCGCACAAAGTGGCGATACTTATCCACCGCCACAATATACTCCATCTGTTGTAGTGTCATAGTTTATCGGTTTTATCGATACAAAGATAGAAAATATCTGTTTGATAAAACCGTATCTTTGTACTATTTTTGCATCAAGAAAATAAAACAACAATAAAAACTATTAAAAAACCGAAGATTATGACAACAAGATTTTATAAATGTGAGATGTGTGGCAATGTAGTAGTAAAGTTGGTAGACTCTAAAGTTCCTATTGTATGCTGTGGCCAGAAGATGCAGGAGCTTGTACCTAACACTGTGGATGCAAGCAACGAGAAGCACGTTCCTGTCGTTACACGCCTTGAGAACAATACAATCAAGGTTGAGGTAGGCAGTGTTGCGCACCCTATGACCGAGGAGCATCACATAGCATTTATCTATGTGGAGACAGATAAGGGTGGTGTTAAGGTTGACCTTAGCGATAAGCCTGAGGCGGTGATTGCATTGGGCGATGCCAAGCCGATTGCAGTGTACGAGTATTGCAACCTTCACGGATTGTGGAAGACGGAGCTATAGTAGGCTACTTTTCTATATGTGCTATCGCGGGGGATGCCTCGCGATAGTTTTTTTGCATAATGATAATGAAATTGTGTGGGTGAAAAAATGCGTTAACTTATTGTTTTATAATGGTTTGGTCTTTTCGCTAAAAAAAAAGAGAAACGAGGGATTTGTATCTTTGTAAAAATGTGTATCTTTGCAAGCCCGAAATAGTGTTTTCGGGAATGGATTACAATAAATTAAGTATTAACTAAACTTTTAACAAAGTGGATTCAAAGAGTTACAAGACTATCTCGGTCAAGGCAGAGGACGCTCAGAAGGAGTGGTTCGTGATTGACGCTACGAACGAGATTTTGGGACGTCTTGCATCGCAGGTGGCTAAGATCCTCCGCGGCAAGAACAAGCCAAGCTACACCCCACACACAAACTGCGGTGACTACGTTATCGTAATCAACGCTGATAAGGTGAAGCTTACTGGCGCTAAGATGACCGATAAGGTCTACACACGTTACACCGGTTTCCCTGGTGGTCAGCGTTTCGCTACTCCAGCTGATTTCTTGACTACAGACAAGAAGCCTCAGTTCGTTGTAGAGCACGCTGTACGCGGCATGTTGCCTAAGACTCGCTTGGGTGAGGCAATCATGAAGAATTTGAAGGTTTATGCAGGCGCTGAGCATCCTCACGCTGCACAGAACCCAAAGGAGATTAAGTTAAACGAGATTAAGTAAGAATTATGGAAGTTGTAAACACCGTAGGTCGTCGTAAGGCTGCTGTTGCTCGCGTATTCGTGAAGCCAGGTACTGGTAAGATTACAGTTAACCATAAGGAGCTTGAGGTTTATTTCCCATTGCACATTCTTCAGTATGAGGTTAAGCAGCCTTTGTTGGTTACTAACACATTGGAGAACTACGACGTTATGATTAACCTCGTAGGTGGTGGTATCAAGGGTCAGGCTGAGGCAGCACGTATGGGTATCGCTCGTGCGCTTTGCCAGATCGATGCAGAGATGCGTCCAGTGTTGAAGAAGAACGGCTTCCTTATGCGTGACTCACGTGAGGTTGAGCGTAAGAAGCCAGGTCAGCCAGGCGCACGTCGTAAGTTCCAGTTCTCTAAGCGTTAATCCGCCCAGAGAGCTGCTTTCGACAAAGCACAATCAAGGTTTCAAACTGCGTGGACCTTACCTATATACTTTATATGTCGCGTAAGCGATGGCGGTATTCAGCTCTGTGCTAACAGCTGTCTCCGCAGGGTAAGCTGCCACGATGGTTGCCCGATTGCGAATAAACCTTCGAGAACAGTATTGCTACTCGCAGGTTGATTAAAGAGTAAAAAACAAAAAAAAGAAAAAAGAAAATGGCACGTACAGATTTTAATACACTTTTGGAGGCTGGTGTACATTTTGGTCACTTGAAGCGCAAGTGGAATCCTAAAATGGCTCCATATATCTTCATGGAGAAGAACGGCATCCACATCATCGATCTTCACAAGACAGTAATTAAGCTTGATGAGGCAGCTGCAGCACTTAAGCAGATCGTAAAGAGCGGTCGTCGCGTATTGTTCGTAGCAACTAAGAAGCAGGCTAAGGAGATCGTTGCAGAGAAGGTAGCAGCCGTAGGTATGCCTTACGTTACTGAGCGTTGGGCTGGTGGTATGCTTACAAACTTCCCAACTATACGTAAGGCCGTTAAGAAGATGGCTACCATCGATAAGATGACCAACGACGGCACTTTCGACAATTTCTCAAAGCGTGAGAAGCTTCAGATCGCTCGTCAGCGTGCGAAGCTCGAGAAGAACCTTGGTTCTATCGCTGACCTTAACCGTCTTCCAGCTGCTTTGTTCGTTATCGACGTTCAGAAGGAGCAGAACGCTGTTAAGGAGGCTAAGCGTTTGAGCATCCCAGTATTTGCTATGGTTGATACTTGTTGTGATCCTACCGACATTGATTATGTAATTCCAGCAAATGACGATGCTCAGAAGTCTATCGCTACTATCCTTGATGTAGTATGCGGTGCTATCGCTGAGGGTGCTGAGGAGCGCAAGCTCGAGAAGGAGAAGGAGGCTCAGGAGGCTGAGGCTCAGGAGGCTACAAAGCAGGCAAAGCCACGCATTAAGAAGTCTGTAAAGGCATCTGTAGATGCTGAGGAGGCTACTGTTGCTGAGGTTGTTGCTGCTACAGAGGCTAAGGAGGAGTAATCCCCCGAAATTCTCACTGCCGCGAGGCAAACATCTACCGAGTGCGGGTAGGCATATGCCCGCTCGCCTCGGTTTTTTACTAAGATTATTAACGAATTAAAAGATTACAAATATGGAAATCAAAGCAGCTGATGTAATGAAGCTCCGTAAGATGACCGGTGCTGGTATGATGGACTGCAAGAAGGCTCTTCAGGAGGCTGAGGGCGATTTTGAGCGCGCTAAGGATATTATCCGTGAGAAGGGTAAGCTCGTTGTTGCAAAGCGTTCAGACCGTACTGCTACTGAGGGTGTTGTAGTAACTAAGATTGTAGGTGAGAAGGCATACATGCTTTGCCTTGCTTGCGAGACAGACTTCGTAGCTCAGAACGTAGAGTTCGGTGCTTCTGCAGAGGCTATGTTGGAGATCGCTGTTGCTGCTGACGCAGCTGATCGCGATGCTCTTATGGGCGTTAAGAACGCAGAGGGTCACACTGTAGAGGAGATGGTTACTGAGAAGTCAGGTCAGACTGGCGAGAAGGTAGAGATCGCTTACTACGCTCGTATCGAGGCTCCTTACTGCGTAGCTTACGTACACTTCAACAAGAAGCTCGGTACTATCCTTGGCTTCAACAAGAACGTTGACGAGGAGGTTGCTCGCAAGGTTGCTATGCAGGCTACTGCTATGGCTCCACTTTCAATCGACGAGAACGACTGCCCAGCAGAGGTTGTTGAGAAGGAGAAGGCTATCCAGATGGAGATGATGAAGCAGGATCCTAAGAACGCTAACAAGCCAGATGCTATCCTTGAGAAGATCGCTGAGGGTAAGATGCGTAAGTTCTTCGAGGAGAACACTCTTCTTAACCAGGCTGTTGTAGGCGAGAAGGAGTCTATCCGCGAGTTTATCCAGAAGGCAGACAAGGAGGCTACTGTAGTGGCTTACAAGCGTTTTGCTCTTGAGGCATAATAATTTCTTGTGATAGCGGCGCATCTGCGACGCTTCAGTCAAAAGCCCGAATGGGAAATACACCAAGTATGTCCCATCCGGGCTTTCTCGTGTCATCGCCACATCTGCACCACTCTGACAAGAAATTTCTTGTGATAAGAGGTCGATAATGCCCCCTTCTGATAATAAATTAACCCGAATGGGAAATACGCCAAGTATGTCCCATCTGGGGCAATTTCTTTATCGAGGCCAAGCCTGACCCCTTCTAACAAGAAATTCGGTTGTGGGGCTTGGGTATCTGTTTTTTTTGACAGAGAAACATTAGGACAAAAGGATAAAAAGAGGTGACGATGGTCGTGGACAAATATGATATCCGACCTCGTTATCTCTTTGGGTCTTTCTCGCCCTTTGTGGTTTATGGGTAGACTAAAGGGCAAAAGAGGTGATTATCTCCCTTTTGCCCTTTGCTATTTAGTTGGCGCTCAAACGATACTTTCGAGCTACTCTCTATTGCCAAGTATTCGTAGAAGATGCAAGAATAGATTTACAAAATCTAAATATAGTGTCAATGCACCCAACAACGCAAGTTTATGTCCCATCTCGTCAGCAACGCCATAGTTGGCAACCATCTCCTTAATCTTTTGTGTATCATAGGCTGTAAGACCCACGAAGATAAGTACGCCGGCAAAGCTAATTACCCAATACAATGTCTCTGAGTGGAGGAAGATATTTACCACCGTAGCAATGATAATACCCACAAGCGCCATTAGCAGGATGCTGCCGATGTGCGATAAATCGAGACGTGTAACATATCCTATAATGCTCATTGCGAAGAATGTACCCGCTGTAATAAAGAATGTCGATGCGATAGAACTCATGGTGTAGACCATAAATATCGATGACATTGAGACACCCATAAGTACTGAGTATAGGATAAAGAGCAGTGTTGCAGTACTTATAGACATTGCATGTATGCGTGCTGAGAGCCATATTACAAGAACAAGCTGTGCGATGATAGCAATCCATATAATCGAAGGATTGGTCATCAATGTCTGCCAAAATGCTGGCGATTGAGATAGGAAGTATGCCACGATGCCAGTTACAGAGAGGGCTGCTGCCATCTGTAGATATACGCTCTTGAGTAGGGTGGCAATGGCGCTTGAGTGTACGCTCTGGTGTGTAGAAACAAAGTTTGCCATAAATAAGATAAATATGTAAATTTAAGAGTAGCCCCTCCGAGACTCGAACTCGGATCTAAGGTTTAGGAAACCTTCGTTCTATCCCTTGAACTAAAGGGCCATATCTATTCTGCAAATATAGCAAACTTTTTGCAAAATACAATCTTAAACCCTTAAAATGCGCTATAAAGACTATATTACATTACCTATTATAAAGCCCATACTCGCCAAATGGAAAAATTTTAAGTGCAATTAATTGAGTTTATTATATAATGTAAGATGTTGATAATTAGTATAATATAAAATAATTTATCATGAAGATTCGGTTTTTGCTATTAGAAAATTGGTTAAAAGTTTCTGTTGCTCGCAAAAATAGTGTATATTTGCACCATTAAAAGAGACTTTCAAAACAGAGATTTTTTATGTTGGAAAGAAATTTAATTAAGATTTACGAGCATAGCTTCCGCGAGAATCGCGAGATGGCGGCTCTTACAGACTACTTCAAAGGCGAGACCTTTTCATATTACGAGGTAGCAAAGGAGGTGGCTAAGGTACACCTTATGTTCAAGGAGGCAGGTATCGAGAAGGGCGATAAGATTGCTCTTATTGGTCGTAATAACACTCGCTGGTGTATCAGCTATATCGCAACCATCACTTATGGTGCTGTAATCGTACCTATCCTTCAGGACTTCAACCCAAATGATGTTATCAATATTGTAAACCACTCTGAGAGTAGACTCCTATTCTTGGGCGATAACTTCTGGGATGATATCGAGAGCGAGCAGATTCCTGGTGTAGAGGCTGTATTCTCGCTTACCGACTTCCACGTTATCTATGAGCGTGAGGGTAACAAGATTACAAACTTCACAAAGAACATCGTATCGCACTATCGTCAGGCATACCCACGAGGCTTCAGCGTCGATGATATCAAGTATCCAGAGGTGCCTAACGAGGCTATCTGTTTGCTTAACTACACATCGGGTACTACAGGCTCATCGAAGGGTGTTATGCTCTCGGTGAACAACCTTACAGGTAACATCGGCTATGCGATTGATATGGTGGACCCTGATAGTGGCGAGCATTACTTCCGTCGAGGTGGCCGCACCTTGTCGTTCCTACCATTGGCACACGCCTTTGGTTGCTCGTTCGACTTCCTTGCACCATTGGCTTGTGGCGCGCACATCACGCTTCTTGGCCGTATCCCTTCGCCAAAGATTCTTGTCGAGGCGATGAAGGTTACACAGCCAAATATCGTATGCTCTGTGCCTATGATTCTCGAGAAGGTATATCGTAAGAGTATCCTTCCACTCTTGGAGAAGAAGCCTATGAGTATCGCGATGCGTATTCCATTGATTAACACCGCTATCTACTCAACTATCAAGACAAAGCTTATCGAGCAGTTCGGTGGCTGTGTTGAGGTCTTTATCGTGGGTGGCGCAGCACTAAACAAGGAGACTGAGGACTTCCTACGCCTTATCAAGTTCCCTATCACCGTAGGTTACGGTATGACCGAGTGCGCACCTCTTATCAGTTTTGAGTTGCCACAACTCTTCAAGGCTGGCTCATGTGGTCGTATCCTCCCTCCAGAGCTATTCGAGGCAAAGATTCTTTCTCGCGACCCTCAGAACATCCCTGGTGAGTTGTGGGTACGTGGTGAACACGTTATGATGGGTTACTACAAGAATGAGGAGGCTACACGCGCCGTACTCGACGAGGATGGCTGGCTTCATACTGGCGATATGTGTACTATGGATGAGGATGGCACACTCTATATTCGCGGACGTTGCAAGACTATGATTCTATCTGGTTCGGGTCAGAATATCTATCCAGAGGAGATTGAGGCACGTCTTAACAACCTATATCTTGTTGGCGAGTCTCTAATTATCGAGAACAATGGCAAGCTTACAGCACTCGTTGTTCCAGACTATGACCTTGCTAATGCTGAGGGTATCAGCCTTGATAACCTTCAGGAGATTATGGATAACAACCTTCAGGAGCTTAACAACATGGTGGCATCGTACGAGAAGGTTTCTAACATTGTTATTCACCGTGAAGAGTTCCTAAAGACGCCTAAGCGTAGTATTAAGCGTTATCTATATAGTGCGGAGCGCCTAGGTCTCTCATAATTTGTTGTGATAGTGGCGCATCTGCGACGCTTCAGTCAAAAACCCAAATGGGAAATACGTGAAAGTATGTCCCATCTGGGTTTTTTCGTGTCAGCGCCACATCTACACCACTCTGACAACAAATTAAGTTGTGGTTCTAATTTAGGTTGTATTTGCGACGCTTCAGTCAAAAGCCCAAATGGGAAATACGTGAAAGTATGTCCCATCTGGGTTTTTTCGTGTCAGCGCCACATCTACACCACTCTGACAACAAATTAGGTTGTGGTTCTAATTTAGGTCGTATTTGCGACGCTTCAGTCAAAAGCCCGAATGAGAAATACGTCAAAGTATGTCCCATCCGGGCTTTTTCGTGTCAGCGCCACATCTGCACCACTCTGGCAACAAATTAGGTTGTGGGGTTATACGATGTTAATAATATAATACAAATAGGGATGGACAATTTTTTATCCATCCCTACTTATATCTAAATACCTCTTTATAGTTTGCAACTTACTGATGTTACATCGCGCCAGCCAAGAAGCAGATCTTTAGTTGCGAGGCGTTTCTTGCCTGCAAGTTGTACGTTGTCGACATAAAGCCAGCCATCTGCGCAGGCGATAGCGATATAGCTCTTGCCATCGGTGCGTATAGTGCCTGCAGGGACGTTCATGTTGCACTTCTCGATATGTGAAGCAAAGATCTTTATTGAGCCATACTCTGCGCCATCGCGATAGAGAGGGGTCCATGCAGCAGGGTAGGGCGAAAGACCTCGAACGATATTATGTACCCTCTCAACACCGTTGTTCCAGTCTATACGGCAGTCCTCCTTAAAAATCTTTGGTGCAGGCTTCAATGTAGACTCGTCTATATGCATCTGCTCTACAGTAGTGTATTTGCCAGATGCAAGCTTATCTACAGTCTTGGTTACAAGCTCTGAGCCTATTATCATAAGTTTATCGTATAGCGTACCGATATTATCCTCAGGAAGGATGTCTACTGCGGTCTGCTCGATAATAGCACCCTTATCTATCTCGTGGTTAAGTAGGAAGGTGGTAACGCCTGTGCGTTTCTCTCCATTCATAATAGCCCAGTTTATAGGCGCTGCGCCACGATACTCTGGAAGTAGCGATGCGTGGAGATTGAAGGTGCCGAGCTTTGGCATTGCCCATACCACCTCTGGTAGCATACGGAAGGCGATAACAACGCCAAAATCGGGGTTATAACTGCGTAACGCATTAAGGAACTCCTCATCGCGGAGTTTCTCGGGTTGAAGTATTGGGAGACCTAACTCCGTAGCTGCAACCTTAACATCGCTCTGGTGTAGCTTCTGACCACGACCCGCAGGTTTGTCCGGTGTGGTAACCACTGCTACGACATTATATCCCTCGCTGACGAGTCTACGCAATGATGTTGCAGCAAACTCTGGCGTACCCATAAATACTATTCTTAGACTCTTAGCCTCCATTGTATTTTTGTTTATCTATTCTTCTTTCTCTTAAGCCACCAAGGTATGTATTTCGATATTGAACGACGTAGCTTGCGTAGCTTTACGTCATACCAATCCATATCGAGCAACGAGGTGTCGTTGGTTGCCTTACGTAGCAAATATATTGCAATCGGTGTAAGCAGTACCAATGGGAACCACATACCTACAACAGACTCCATAGTACCCTCCTTTGCCATCTTCTCGCCAGGAATGCTTATGACATAGTATATCACGAAGAAGATGACAGATATTACGATAGGGGTACCCAAACCACCCTTCTTGATGATAGCACCAAGCGATGCTCCGATAACAAAGAAGATGATGATAAGAGCAGGTAGAGTCAGTTTACGATGCCACTCTACCTCGGCGCGGTATAGCTGTGTTAGAGCGCTCTTTGAGGAGTACTCGTCGAAGCTATGTGCGCCCTGTGCCGAGCGTGATGAGTTGAGAGCCATAGAGTATATCTTGGCATGCTGGCGCATAGAGACATTCTGTAGTGAGTCGTAGAAGTTGAACGCCTTGTATCCTGAGCGGTCGAAACGAACAGAATCGTTAGGAATAATTGTCGTATCTCGTGCGAAGATATCCTCCTTCAACATAGGTACGTATGCCGAGATAGAGTTCTTATCGATGGTTACTTGCAAAGAGTCCATCAAGTCCTCAAGCTCAAGCATATTTCGTGTCTGCGACTCGGTATATTGTGTATTTCTACCACCACCAGCACCTACCTCGTTCATTGGGAAAGTACCATCCTGACGCTCGAACTTGTGTTCGCGCATGGTGTTACGGTCGTACCACTGTGAGTTGCGTGTATGCTCGTAAGTCTGACCGTTAAAGAGTGTAACATAGAGGTATGCCTTATCATCCGACATATGGATATAACCAGAGTCTGCCAATGTTGTGGTCATATCGCCATTCTCGGCACGAGTGTCGTAGATAAGTACGTCGCGAAGAAGCTGTGTATTAGGATCTTGATGCTCAACGCGGATGCTCATATTAGGCAGACCGTTGAAGAACATGCCATCCTGAAACTTCAACTCTTGGCGCTGCTCACGCACATCGTACAATATATCATACATACGACCATTGGTGTATGGTACGAGATTGTTTGATATGAAGAAGCTACCTATTGATACAAGACCTACCACAACGAGCATAGGACGTAGTATTCGCATAAGCGAAAGACCTGCCGACTTCATTGCAAGTAGCTCGAAGTTCTCGCCAATATTTCCCATGGTCATAATTGCCGATAGTAGCATCGCAAGTGGTAGACCAAGTGGAATCATATTTATCGAACCGCAGATAAAGAGTTCGGCAATGGTGCTAACAGCAAGACCTTTACCTGTAAGCTCGTCAATATAGCGCCATACGAAGTTCATCATCAGTACAAACTGTACGATGAAGAAGATGGCTAACAATGGGCCTACATAGGCCTTAAGAACAAGTTTATGTATCTTTTTCATAAAGTAGTCGCTCTACGATGCCACAAAGTTAATAGTTTTACTCCAATAAGAAGCATCACAAGGATAAATATAATGCAACTTCCCGTAGGTATATCATACTCATAACTGAGTATGAAACCCAGAACATTGCCTACAACCGCGATAATTGCCGATAGTGGCGTTATCATTTTGAAATCCTTAGTAATATCGTTTGCAATAACCGTTGGGATGGTTATTAGTGATAGTAGCAGAATAATACCCATAACCTTGATTGATAGCACTATCGAAATGGCGATGACCACTGCCATGATATATGAAACAAGGGTTGTATTAATGCCCTGACTCTTAGCATACTCTTCGTCAAATGTGATGTACATCAATCGACGTAGCCACAAAATGCTACCAACGATAAGTACAACGGTGAGAATCGTTAGCCAGAGGATATTTTGTGGCGTTACGAGCAGGATATTACCAAATAGATAGCTTGTAAGGTCGGTGGCATATCCTGGGCGCAACGACATAAATAGCGCACCTATTGCCATTCCCATACTCCAGATAATACCAACTACCGAGTCCTCGCGTATGCCTCCGCGTCGCGATGCGAACTCGATGCCCACGGATGATGCAGAGGCAAATGTTAGCGCTCCAAGGAGTGGGTCGATGCCAGCATATAGCGCAATGCCCAAGCCTCCGAACGAGGCGTGAGTGATACCACTGCTAAGGAATACGATGCGACGTGTAACGATATAACTGCCTACAATACCGCAGGTTATGCCTGAAAGTATCGAGGCGATAAATGCGTTGGTAAGAAAGTCATATTCAAATATGTTCGCTATAATACTCATACCGTTTCTATAAGACCGCAAATTTACTTTTTTTTGTAATACTATGAAAACTTTTTCTTAGTTTCGTATAACTTTTTGTAACTTCGCACCCTAAGTTTGGTAACAAAAAGTGAAAATGGAGCAAAAAAGAGTAAGTTTTCATACTTTAGGCTGCAAGCTCAATTACTCGGAGTCGTCGACATTAGCACGTGAGTTTGAGCGTGGTGGTTATCTGAGAGTAGAGCCTTCGGAGCCTACGGATGTGGCTGTTATAAATAGCTGTTCGGTAACGGAGCATGCCGATAAAAAGTGTAGAAATATCATTCGTAAGATACATCGTCGTAATCCAAATGCAATTATCGCAGTTACAGGGTGTTACGCACAGCTTAAGCCTAACGATATCGCAGCTATTGAGGGCGTAGATTTGGTGCTTAGCAACAATGATAAGGGTGATCTTTTTCGTCGTGTTGAGGAACTAAAACAGCGTGGCGAAGCGGAGGTTTATAGCTGCTCGGTAGAGGATATAAAGCGATTCTTTCCTGCCTACTCATCAGCCGATAGAACGCGCTCGTTTCTAAAGGTGCAGGATGGCTGCGATTATAAGTGTGCATACTGCACGATACACTATGCTCGCGGCTCGAGTCGCAATATTCCAATTGCAGATATTGTGACTGAGGCTGAGGAGATTGCAGCCTTGGGTCAGCGTGAGATTGTAATCACTGGTATCAATACTGGTGATTTTGGACGAACTACAGGAGAGAAGTTTATCGATTTGTTAAAGGCGTTGGATAGGGTAGATGGTATCGATAGATATCGTATTTCAAGCATTGAACCAAACCTTATTACCGATGAGATTATCGAGTTCTGTGCCTCGTCGCCAAAGTTTGTTCCCCACTTCCATATCCCATTGCAGAGTGGCTCTACGCGTATTCTTGGTCTTATGCGTCGCAGATATACGGCAGAAAAGTATCGCGAGCGTATTACCAAAATCAGAGAGTTAATGCCTGATGCCTTCCTTGGTGTAGATGTTATTGTTGGCTTCCCTGGTGAGAGCGAGGAGGACTTTATGGAGACATATAACCTTTTGGAGGATGTTGGTGCTTCATTTTTGCATATATTCCCCTTCTCAGAGCGTGCAGGAACACCTGCTGTAACGATGCCAAATAAGGTGCAGTCGCGTATCTCTACCGAGCGTGTTGCGCGTCTTGAAGAGTTGAGTGCTAAACTGCATAAGTCGTTTAGTGAAAGGTTTTTAGGCGAGGTGCGTGAAGTCTTGTTTGAGAGTACTGATAGAAGTGGCAAGATGTATGGATATACAGATAATTATCTGCGTGTTTCAGTGCCTTATAACACCAAGTATATTAACCAAATTTGTAAGGTGCGCTTGGTGGCGTTGGATGAAGAGGGCAACATTACTTCGGAAATAGTTGGATAATTGGTACAAATGTGTTACATTTGTCAGAATTTGCATAACAAGACTGCTATACAGATTCTTGAAGAAGGATTTAGATTGAAACGATTATGCTAAGACGAGTAGTTGAGATATTTACCCTCAAGTCGATAAAGCGACGTGTGCAGTTGGCATTTACAAGCATCATTCTATTGCTTGTCTTCTCGGGTGCATTGTCGCTATTTGAGTTGGAGCGTGTAAGCCAGGATACTGAGAAGATTCTGCACGAAAGTAAGATAAGTACCGACCTTGCACACGAGATTGTAACGGTGCTTAACGAGCAGAATGATGCAATGATCGAGATGGCAGTTATCGGTGGTAATATTCTCGATATCGCTCCATATTACAAGAGTTGTGTAGAGTCTATCGAGCATCTTGCGGATGCCACCTTGCGAGCTCATGACCGTATGACGGAGATTGGTAGTCCAGAGATTACCGACTCGTTGATGTTCTACACAGCGCGTATCAACGACCTTACAAATAGTTACATCAATGGCGATGTCCACAGAGCATTAATGAGCGATACGCTCGCTCACAGAACACCTCACTCATGGTATGTGGAGTGCTACAAGCCAGAGTATGTAAATCTCTCAAAGCAGATTACAAAGTTTATGACTGGTACGGAGAGTACACTTAGTCCAGATGTGAATAGCCTTAGCCTTACTGCGCGTCGTGCTGTAACTCCGGTATTCTTGTCGTTGGTAGTGATGATTGTAGTGGCTTTGATGTTCTACTACTTTCTTAACCACTACCTTATCAAGCCGATTATGCGTATTAACCGTAGCTTGGGAGATTATCTTCGTTATCGTACGCCATTTGATAAGGATATAGCTTGCCGTGATGAGATTAAGTCGTTGCGCGACCGTATCGAAAATCTTATTGCAAAACTAAAATAGGGTGAGGGTAAGATGAGAGTCCACGTGGTCATACGTTATATCGGCATGGTGTTGCAGTTTGTAGCACTCTTTATGTTGGCATCGGCAGGTGTGTCGATGCTCAATAACTATGACTCAGCATTCTCTCCATTGTTGCTCTCGTCGTTTATGACCTCGTTGCTTGGTATCTTTCCGCTCTTCTTTGTGGAGAAGGTTGATGAGATCAAGACCAAGGAGGGATATGCCATCGTTGTAGGCTCGTGGCTTGTTGCCTGCATAGTGGGTATGTTCCCATACCTTATCTGGGGAGGCGAGTTTACAATGATAAACGCTTGGTTTGAGAGCGTATCGGGCTTTACGACAACTGGAGCCTCTATCCTAAATGATATTGAGTTCTTGCCTCGCGGTCTGCTCTTTTGGCGCTCGTCGTCGGCATGGATTGGTGGTATAGGCGTTGTTATGTTTGCCCTCGTGATTTTGCCCTCGATGGGTAAGAGTCGCCATATGTTGTCAAATGTGGAGATGAGTACTATTGCGAGGGATAACTTCCACTATCGTTCGAAGGTTATCTTCCGTTTGCTGGTAACTATCTACGTGGGTCTTACGGTTATTACTACCATAGCACTTAAGTATAGCGGCATGACATGGTTTGATGCCGTAAACCACGCTATGACATCGTGCGGAACGTGCGGATTTAGTACTAAGAATAACTCTGTGGCATTCTGGGATAGTGGTGTTATTGAGGGTATTATGATGGTGGCAATGACACTATCGGCAATACATTTTGGCGTGCTGTATGCCACACTTACAGGTAAGCGAAATAATATCTTCCGCTCGGATGTGGTGCGCACGTTTATTCTGATGATGCTTGTTATCTCAGTGGTTATAGCCATTAGCCTTGTGGCATCGGACGTATATTCCAACTTTGGCGAGGCTATGCGTCATGCCTCCTTCCAGGTAGTGAGTATATCGACAACATCCGGTTTTGCGACTACAGATACGAATCTTTGGACACCACTTGCAATGGTGTTGTTGATATTCTGCTCTGTAATATGCGGTTGTGCAGGCTCAACATCTGGAGGTATGAAGGTTGACCGTCTGCTTATAGCTTCGAAGGTTATTCGTAACCGCATGAAGATACAGCTCCACCCAAACGCTGTTATTCGTACGAAGATGGGGGGGATTGTCCAAGAGGAGAGTACGCAGAATCTTGTGATGACCTTTATCGTCTCATATATAATGCTTGCGCTTATTGGCACGATAGTATACACAATGTTCGGATGCGACCTCTTGACCGGCTTTACCGCATCTATATCGTGTCTTAGTAACGTAGGACCAGGCTTTGGCGAGATAGGCTCGATGTCGAACTTCTCGCAGTTGCCCGTAGTGTTGAAGTTATGCTCAACGTTGCTGATGCTGATTGGTCGTTTGGAGATATTTGGCTTTATTCAGTTGTTGTTTATTCGCTCATGGAGATAGTATGACAAAATATATACATACACTGCTTCTGCTCTTTGTCTCTACCGTTGCTTTTGCGCAGGTGGATACAACGCTATATAGTCGTATCGATGATGATCCACGTTATGGGGAGTTGCTTAATAAGCATAGTGACTATGTGGAGCATGAGGATTCGTTAAGTTTACTCATTTCTGAGGCGCGTGAGCGATATCTTGATCTAAAAAGGGCAGATAGCAGTACTGTGGATATAGAAAATATTTCGTCGCAGATACTAAACTTCGAGCGTGAGGTGTTAGATATACGCACTCGTCATCGACATATTGCGGGGAGCATTACCAATCTTGAGCAGAGGTATATCATCAAAAAGATGTACGAAGGTGGTGGCAAGGCTATGGATTATAGCTACTCACAGATAAAGGATGATAATGTTGAGCATGAACAGCTAATACAGAATGGTATTATTGCTCGCTCGTTGAGCGCTGGTGGCTATGCCGATCTTAAGCAGGCGCAGCAGGAGGATGAGCAAATGCCTCGCCTTGTGGAAGAGTATCTAGCTACATATAATCGTATGGGTAGATGCGTAAGAGCATATGACATCGCCACTGATGAGGAAGAAGGAGATGCTATCTATGATAACTACCTATCGTTGCGCGATATGGCGGACTCGTTGGGCAGTGTGATTGATGGTTATTGGAATCATATCCTCAATGCTAAGTATTACGCATATGGCTATATCTTGGAGCGTTATGGTCTCTTTTACTTGTTGGATAACTCATCTGCTGACTTTAGCAATATGCAGCAGGTGTGTGCTAATGAGGATGGTAAGTATCAGTTAGATGCTCTAATGCACTACGCTTTGTGTCGCCCGACGCTTGTAGCTTTTGAACGCGATTTTGCTAATGAGATGGGGCTATCGAAGGCTGCTGATTCGTTGAAGAGGGTATATGATGCTATTCTTCAGCCTGAGTATCGCCTTGAGCCTATTACTCTTGAGCGTAAGCTATTTGTGGAGTATGAGCCTTTAAAGTTTGGAGCAAAGGATTTCTATAACGCTGCTAATCCTATCCATGAGGTTAAGGTTTATAATCGAGGTATGATATATCGTATACTGCTCGGAACATTCCGTAATCCGCCGTCGACATCCATCTTTAAGGGAGCGCAACCATTGTATGTTGTTAAGGGTGATGGTGGCTATAGCTATTATGTTGCAGGATATGAAACTGAGGAGGAGGCTGAGATGGCTGTTGAGCAACTATTGGATAAGGGCTTTAAGGAGCCTATGGTATGCTGTTGGCATGATGGCAAGTTGCGAAACGCTGATGAGTCCGAGTCTGCTAGTGCTAATGCTGAGATGTCGCAAACATTGGGACATCGATATATTGTGCTGTTGGAGTGCAATGTTATCAGCGAGTCGATGCGTAGTACTATAAGTCGTGTTGCTCCTGATAAGCGTATATCGCGTCGTGGTGCAGGCTTTGCTATTGGTACATTTATGGTGCGTGGCGATGCTGAAAGCCTGCAAAAGGTGTTATCGGAGGATCATCCTAATATAGATGTGTCAATCATTGAGTTAAATATACAATAGAATAAAAAGTAATACAAATATGAAGAGAGTGTGCTGGTTAGTGATAGCCATATGTATGGTGCTTGGTGCGTGCAGTAAGGAGGAGACTAATATGTTTCAAGTGCCATCGGGTAGTATCTTGGTGCTAAAGTGGGGCGATTGTGGAACAACGACCTTTGATAGCCAAAATATTACATCTATAGTTCCAACGAATATCCCTAATGGTTGGAGTGTTGTGGATATAGATATGTATAAGGGAACTATCACGGTGCAGTCGCCAGCAGAGGGTACTGAGGATGCTGTGCAGAGTGGTATGATGACACTTAAGGGCTATACACCAACGGGAGGTACACGTTCGTTGGATATCTTTCTTGCTATTGTAGATCAAGTTGACTTTACCAGTGCCCCTGCAAACTGCTATGTGGCAACAAAAGCTCAGCATCGCTATATCTTCGACCCTATGGTTGGTGGTAGTAGTACTCCTCTGGAGACTGCTGAGATAAAGTTACTTTGGCAGACAAAGTCTAAGCTCGTTAAGTATCTCGATTTAAGTGATGGTGTAGCTTCGTTCTATATCGATGAAGATGAGGATAACGAGGGTAATGTAATGCCTGGTAACGCCCTTATTGGCGCATATAATGCCGATGGCGAGATTATATGGAGCTGGCATATCTGGGTTACAAATAATAATCCTGCGGAGAGTGCTAGAGCACTTGGTAATGCTTCGGTGATGAATGTAAATCTCGGTGCAGAGTGCAATAGTAATGGCACTACTGATACTAACGAGATATACGAGTCGTATGGTATGTACTACCAGTGGGGGCGTAAAGATCCATTTGTTGGTCCTAAGGATTATAAATTCTCAGGTAATAGCGATGCTATACTCTACGATAATCGCAGTTATGAGGTCTATCTTAACTATGTTGAGTCTACAGAGACTCAGGGTACTATAGAGTGGGCTACGGCCAACCCAACAGCGCTTATTAAGGGCGCAAAGGGTAATGGCAACGACTGGCTATATGCTAACCACGATAACGAGCTATGGAGCGTAGAGAGTAAGACTGAGTATGATCCATGTCCTGCGGGCTGGTGTGTTGCTGATGCCTCAATCTTTGAGAATCTTGCGCTCAATTCAACTTACGACGCTATGACTTGGGAGGAGCTTCAGCCACTATATGGTATTATGCTTACTGATGGCACTTCCGACTACTTCTTCACTGCTCAGGGTCGTCGTAACTACCTCGATTGTCGTCTCGATATTGTCAATACAAACGAGACCCTTCCAGTGCCATGGTCTGGATACTATTGGACCGCGACACCTAACCAAACCGAAGCCACAGCGCTCTATTTCAATTTAAATACAAATACTCGCACCTGGAACGGTTTTGATAATAAGCATGCAATGCAGAGGGCAAATGCGTTGCCTGTGCGTTGCATCCGAAATTAAAATTTCTTGTGATAAGGGGCGTATCTTCGTCCCATCCCAACAGTAAGACCCCACGGGTTGTACTAAGTGTACTATCCCGTGGGGATCTTCTTTTGCGATAGAACAAATCTAACCCCTTCTGACAAGAGATTTGTTTTTTTGGGATTTGTAAAGTGTCTTCAGTTCTTCTATATATAATACCTTATACTACTATAAGAATATATGATTAATAAATATAGATAAAAATATATGCAATATTCTTTTTATTTCTACCTTTGCAGTGGAATAGAATTTGAATACTACAAACAAGAAATAAAAACGTTATATTATGAAGACATATCCAAAGAGTTGCTGTTGCAACACAAATAGATCGATATACGATTTTGAGGTGATGGCGGTAGGTAACAAGCCAGTCAAGTTGGAGGAGTATCGTGGTAAGGTATTGCTTATTGTAAACACCGCCAGCCGATGTGGCTTTACGCCGCAGTATGCCGAGCTTGAAGAGCTATATAAGCGCTATGCTGAGCGTGGCTTCGAGATTCTAGACTTCCCGTGCAATCAGTTTGCTAATCAGTCGCCAGAGGAGGATGAGGAGCGCGTAAAGTTCTGTCAGATAAACTATGGTACGACATTTCCGCAGTTTAAGCGAATTGAGGTCAACGGTCCTAACGAGTCGCCACTATACACCTATTTAAAGTCCCAGAAGGGTTTTGTAGGTTTTGATCCTAACCACCGCTTAACCTCAATCCTCGAGCAACGTCTTAGCGAGTCAGACCCAGACTACGCCTCAAAACCAGATATTAAGTGGAATTTCACGAAGTTCCTCGTTGACCGCAATGGTAATGTTGTTGAGCGTTTCGAGCCGATGACAGAGATGGCGATTGTGTCTAAGGCGATAGAAGCATTGCTATAATTTATTGTGATAGGGTGGTATGTTCAATGCCATTATAATAATAGATTAGGTACAAACCAAAGGCAACATATAAACGCAACAAAGGCTGTCCAACACGGTTGAACAGCCTTTATGCTTCTACTCTAAGTAGTGTTAATTACAATGCGTTAACGTGCAAAGCGATTGAGCTCTTAAGGTTTGCAGCCTTGTTCTTGTGGATAATGTTGTGCTTTGCAAGCTTATCCAACATTGAGCTTACCTTTGGAAGCAATGCCTCAGCAGCGCTACGCTCTGTTGTGTTACGCAATGCCTTAACAGCGTTACGAGCAGTCTTGTGGTAAAGACGGTTGTGCGCACGCTTAGTTGCTGTCTGACGAATTCTCTTCTTAGATGACTTGTGATTTGCCATAGTTCTAAATCTTTTATTTTTTACTTTTTATGTTTTTTCTTGTTTTGCCGACATCTTAGCATCTCTGCTCAGTTCCTATCGGCGGGGAACTCGTAAGACGACCGTAGCCGCTGTCGGATAGGCTTTTGCCCGCTCCTAAAATAATCATTAACCGCAAGCACCATCTTAACACTCAACCAAAGTCGCCTGCCTTGATGACGCTCCAAGTGTAGTCCGTACGAGAGTCGAACTCGTCTTTCAAGAATGAAAATCTTGTGTCCTAACCGATAGACGAACGGACCTTACCACTAAAGCTTTAGTATATAAAGCAAATTAGCGGTGCGAAGGTACATCAAAAAATCCGTTTCGCCAAATAATTCTTGTAAAAAAATCTCTTTACTTATGTGTTGTAGAGCGATATTTATGATTATCACTAAGTTAACGTGTTCTTTCCCACTTATCGACGCAATTGTATTGCTCCAGTAGTGGCATCGAACGATATATATTTGCTATCGAAAAGGCGCTCTATATTGCCCGAGTTTATCATCTCGGTTGTAGGTAGGTGTACCAAGCGTGGTGTATCGACTAAGGCGATGCTATCAGCCAAAGAGAGTGCTATATCGAGTTCATGAGTAGAGAAGATAACGCACTTATTCTCCTTATGTGCAAGATCGCTAAGTAGGCGACACAATTCGTAGCGATTTGGTAGATCGAGGAACGATGTTGGCTCGTCGAGCAAGATGATCGGCGTATCTTGTGCTAAGGCTCGGGCTATCATAGCGCGTTGAGCCTCGCCATCCGATAGAGTATTTACCTTGCGGTCCGCAAATTTCATAATGCCCGTTATCTCTATCGCACGCTCCACAATTTCGTGGTCCTCCTTACTAAGACTACCTATCCAGTTGGTGTATGGCGAGCGACCAATACCCACAAGTTCGCGTACCGTGAGGGCATCGACATCTATGCGCTCGGTGTTTACGAAGGCTATGCGTTCTGCGCGCTGTGTAGCGCTTAGTGTAGCAAGGTTGCCACCGTCAACGATAATCTCTCCAGACGATACCTTGCCAAGACCTGCCATGGCGCGTAGTAGGGTCGACTTGCCCGTACCATTTCTGCCGAGCAGTGCCACCATATTGCCACGCGAGAAGTGTGCAGAAGCATCGGCAATAAGCCTATTGCTGCCAAAGGCGAGGGTTATATTGCGTATCTCTATCATTGGCGGTTGTTGTTATGAAGTACGACATATATGATGATAGGAATACCGAGTAGCGAGGTGATGGTGTTTATAGGCAACATCATACCATTGCGTGCTACGATATCGCATACCACGGTGCATATAAGCATCGACACGCCACCCCAGAGCATCGTAGCCGGCATAAGAGTCCTGTTGTCGGCAGTGCGGAAGGTCATACGCGCAAGGTGTGGTATGGCGAGACCGATAAAGCCGATAGGACCACAAAAGGCTGTTACAGAGCCTGCTAAGAGGGTCGTTGACAGGAAAATGATAATGCGTGAGCGCGTTAGGTTTAGACCCATAGTCTCGGCATATGCCTCGCCCAAGAGTAGGATGTTGAGGGACTTAATCGCTACTACTGCAAGCATTAAACCTACAACCACCACTGGTACAAGAATGTAGAGTTGCTCTACCGTTACCGTAGCCACAGATCCCATTGTCCATACCACAAAGGCCTTTAGCGACTCGTCGGTACCCATATATTGCAGGATGCCCACAATTGCCGATATAGCCGATGAAAGCATCATACCTATAATAAGTATCACGTTGATATTTCGTATTTTACGTGATAGCGACATCACAAGAAGGAGTATTGCCGCAGAGCCTATCCATGCCATACCTGTAATACCAAACATCCTGAGCCAAGATGATGCTGCAATACCAAGTAGTGGGGCAGCAAGGGTAAAGAGTGCTACGCCAAGGCTTGCGCCAGAGTTTATACCGAGAACGTATGGACCCGCGAGAGGGTTGCGGAAGAGTGTCTGCATCTGTAGACCACTTGCCGAGAGCGCCATGCCCGATGCGATGGCTACGATAACCTTTGGTAATCGCATCTTGAGGATGATAGTGGCGTGGCTTGCATCTGTGGCGTTGCCCATAATGGCAGCCCACACCTCGCTCGAGGGGAGTGCTGTTGTACCTATCAGCAGGTCGCACACCGCCAATGCTACCAGGGCAATGCCGAGTAGCACAAAGAGGGTAGGACGTAGTATCCTATGCGAAGTAGTCATTCTTATTCGAGTTTATGATGATAGTATAGGTCGCTACTCTCGCCACGTAGTATTGTGGCTAAGTCGCTAAGTACCACATCTGGTCGCACGATAGCCGACTCCCAGAAGTCGCTGCCGCCATATTGCGTGCGTATGCGGTTGTTGTTGTATACTCTGCCACTTTGTACAACTTCGCTGTTGGCAAAGTGTGGCGCTACAGCGCGTAACTCCTCAAGTGTTAGCACTTGGCTTGGGTTTAGCCATATATCGGCACGGTTTACAAGTATCAACGCCTCCTCGAGGCTTATACCGCGCGAGCCACCAGTAGGGTTTGCACCTTTATATATATACTCGCCACCAGCATCCTCCACAAGACGAACAATATAGCTATCATCCGATGGCATATACCATACATCCTGATATGGTAGGTTGAACATAACCTTTGGCTTGTCTGTAATATTAACACTAGCCTTTATGGCGTTGTAGCGTGCTACGATATCGGCAAATATCTGCTCGGCGTAGGCTCTGCAACCCACAATCTCGCCTATGGCAACAACCCACTCGGCCTTGCCCAAAGGAGATTGCTCGGTGTAGTCGCCAAGATAGAGATATGGAATGTTTAGCTCGCGTAGCTTTGCTGTTACGGTGCTATCTTCGGCAGTGATGCCATACATCAGCACAACATCTGGTCGCAATGCCACTAACGCCTCATAATCTATATTGCTATCGTAGCCAATATCCTTAACCGCAGGGTTGGAACTTATCGCTGTGTTGAATATATACTGTTTGCCCGATACGCCTACTACACACTCTGCCTTGCCTACAGCATCGAGCATCGCGATATAACTCGACGACATACACACCACACGTTCGGCATTGCCGATGATGTGCTGACCACGGTAGTCGTGCGCCTCCTTCTCGCTACGGAAGATGGCAAGCGACTGCTCTGCTTGGGCTTTACCCTGCCAAGGTCGTGTAACGCGGATAATAGTGTTATACTCTGTATCACAATCTATTACAAAACCCGAGGCATACTTTGGTGCGTAGGTTACCTCGCCAAAGACATGACCATGCTCGGCGGTACGCTGATTGCATCCCACAGCTATACTTATGGCTATAAAGCCTATGACGATTCTTAATAGTGAAAGCATAGGGCAAAGGTATGCTTTTTTTGCCACAAAATAGCAAGTAAACCAAAAATTGTTATTATCTTTGCGCTCGTAAAAATGTCGCGGGATGTAGCTCAGCCCGGTTAGAGTACACGTCTGGGGGGCGTGTTGTCGCAAGTTCGAATCTTGTCATCCCGACAATGTAAAATGACGAGAGTCCTCAATCGAGATATTGGGGATTTTTTTTTTACATGCCTCTGTGGCCCGAGTCCTACGTAGTAGGCAACGAGTACAAATAGGAGCAAACAAAAAAACGGACAACCGAAGTTGTCCGTTGTAGTAGGACACCACATCGAAATTTCTAACCGTTTTATACACGACTTAGAACGTATCAATCTATTCATTAAGTGACTAAAAAACAGGGGACTGTGAAAGTCCCCCTCCAAACCTGGTGCCTATTTTCACAGATAGCCAGCCACTACCACCTAATACCACCCTGTCATACACCACTTTGCAGCGGTAAACCTCCTCCTGTAATTATGGAGGGGTGGAGTAGGTTAAATAGGCTTGCGTTGTGTCTTATATTGGTTGCAACTTACAGAATAGTGAAATATTTTTCTACTACTCTTGTTATTTTTTCTATGCTTTCTATATTTATTAATAAACACTTATAGATATGGAAAATAGAAAAAGACAATATCGTGAGCTTAGCGATATAACTAAACAAAATATCCGCAAAGCGACCATTGGAAAAAGTAAATCGGCAAGCCACAAGGAGCACATCAGTCAGTCAATGAAACGCTACTGGTCAAGCATCCCCCACAAGCCTCAACAAACCACGATGAACGACCTATTAGGCATCGACGATTAACCACTTAGCAAGGTTAAGTTTTTAGTTTTTTGAGGACCTAATGTAAAAATAACTTAAGAAGACAAATATGAAAAATAGTGTTAAAAATAGACAAGATTAAAATCGTTAGTAACATACAAAATATAAGCAATATCAATGAGGATAAGTTTACCACAATCATCAAGGATGGCTGCATCACAGAGCAGAAATTTACATCACTCTCGCCCTACCTATTATACATTGAAGCAGATTTAAGAGAGCAAGAGTTGGTCATTGAGTTCTCCAGCAAAATCCTCCACAACAAATATTTGCACTCCATCAATAGATTAAATATTCGAGAGTGTCTGCACAATATTAATGTTTTAGGGATATGCAACTTGGATATTGATAGCATCATAGAAGATGGCAGTGTAGTTAAGGTAGATGTTTGCCAGGATATTGACTACAGTGACTGTAAGAGCCTATGCAAGTCGATACGCACCAGCATAAGTAACTACCGAGCATACACAGCCAAGATGGTTGGTACAAACCTTTCTATAGATAAGAACGTAACGACAAAGGGACTCAAGCGGCGGCTTATCATATACGACAAGGCCAAGGAACTAACGAAAGCCGAAAACCGCCGATTCATAGAGTCACTCACCGACGGACAATCCTTATTAAACCACTTCAACGGCAAGGTGCGGTTTGAGATGAACCTCAACTCCAAAGAGCAGATACGCCAATGCCTTAAAGTAACAGATACATCTATCAATGCTGTACTCAATAGTGAAGCCGACCCTATATGGGACTTTCTCTCCGAGGCCTTAGATGATGGCGAAATTTCATCAAGGAGTAGGTCACTAACCGAGTTTAAGAACATACTGTTACTTCAGTATTGTAATAATGATTTGGCAAAGGTTGAGGCCGTTGTGCGAGAACTCTGCTCTCCCAATACCCACATCAGCCAGGTGATGAAACCCTACCGCGAGCTACTTTCCAAAGCAGCCGAGCAGCCTTCATCATCAGTCAAAGATACACTCCGTAAACTACTCACCGAGATAGTTATCCTTATTGGCATTGTATCATTTTAATTATGTGACTTTTTAATCTTTGATATAGGCACTTATACCTTATGATTTTGTATCGGTTTAACCTAAAAGATTAAAAAGTTAAAAAAATCACTTTTTTGTGAAATAACTCTTGAAAAATAAAATCGAAAACTTATGTTTTAGTAAAGAGCATTAAGCTCAGTAAAATAATTATCAGATAAAATAAAGAAAATATGAAAAAGACAGCAGCTGATATTAAAGAGTTGTATGACCTATTGAGTCAGTCGAATCACTGGATGATTCGTGAACAGATGAACATTTATCACATCGAGGAAAATGGTGCGATACACTTATTCTATGAGAAAGAACGAGAGTTTGTCAATGCGGAGGACAAAAGCCTAAGCATAGAGGTTAAGTTTAAGGAAGGATATTCCTATGTATCACCTCACGCCCAGGCTCGATGTAAAGCCTACGGAGATGATACGACCTACTATGGAGATGATAGATGCGATATATACGCATTCGTTAATTATCACCTTACTTCCCATCCCGACCACGCAGATATGGATATAGTTGACTCTCTTATCTGCAATATTGATGGTAAGGAGTTCTCAATTACTCCAACCCCATATCCTGGTCTGATGTACCAGGAGATACTAAGCAAGTCAAGGGTTCAGGAGAGACCGATTACATTAGGTAATCCCGATGAGAGTATCAATATCTCGTACTAATCACAATAAACGGCAGCCACTTTTTCGGTGACTGCCGATTTCATTTTTAGTTAGCCTGGTTAACAAAGGTCTGCTGATAGTCGGATGGGGATAGCACCGTATCGTATAGACCAACAGCCTCGCCAGCGTGGCGATTGATGCCAACATACTCCAGTGACGAGTCCTCGTAACGTTTGAACTTATAGATTGCATCGTTCATCAGTGCCGAATTGAACACATCAAGTGACACAAGCAACTCAAAGTCCTTCACTGATAGTCCAGTCACCTTCTTGAATAGACCAGGTTCTAACTGAGTGATTACATCTTTCAGGCTACGCTCTCGGTAGTCGGTCAGATACATAAAGACTGGCACACGGGTCGCAAACTTGATTAGCTTCTCTTGTATCTGCTTGCGTAGGCTCTTGTACTCCTTCTCTTCGTCGGTTAGTTCCTTCTTCTTCTCCTTGGTCATATCCTCATCGGCTGTCTCCTTCTTTGCCTTCTTGACCTTCTCCGACTTGTTTATGATGGTCTCGATGTCCTGGTTGAGGTTACGGAAGCCCTCTATGCTCATCAACGCTGCCATAGCGTCTGCATTACCCATCAATCGGCGTAGAGTCTCGTTATCTACATTCACAAGCAAGGCACTCTCCCAGCGACGGGCCAAGAGTGTTGCTGATGTACCGCTCATTGCTATATCAAGTATGCCCGCTGCATCTATCTGCTTCATCGAGCTACCATCATACGCCAGCACAGGTAAGAAGTTGATAAACTCCTCAACCTTCTTCTCTGGGTTGCTCTCCTCAACATTCAATCGGCAACTGTAATCAGCAATCTGCCTCAACGCTCTGTTAGGTGCGAAGTCAAACACATAGCACTCCTCCTTCAAGATGTCCACCTTGTTGGGCGATAGACCATCTACGTTACGTACTGTCCACGGCGTCTGCACACGGAATGCTGCCTGGAAGTATGTCTCAGGGCTTGACGAGTTACGGAGCATAAAGATACCCGACCAGGGCTTCACCGATACACCCGTTGTGAGCTTGCCGCACGAAAGGGTTATGCTCTTTGTCTCCATAGGGTTGCCCATAGCCTTGTGAACAGGTGGCAAAGCATCTATACCGATACCAGCCTTTGTTCCCGCTGCCAGCACTACATTGTAGTCGTGATAGAACTTGTTTTGACGCTCTGCGAGCAGATTGCGCATTGCGTAGCACGATGCCACCGATGGTAAGAACCAGAATGTGTGTGTCAGCGATGCAAGTAGCGGTGCGTGGGAGAATGGCATTGGAGGGCGTTGCTTACCCAACTTCAAATCAGATACGATGTTCTCGGTGTATGCACCACGAATTAGGTCAAGCCACTTCTGCACCTCATCTTCATATACGAAACGAGCCTTGTCGCCATCACCCTCTGCCGAGAAGAATATGTTGAGGTCGAACTCATTGAACTCACCTTGCGATGCTACCATTTGTAGCTCATCAGGCAACTGATATGTCATCATCACCATACGAGGCAACGCAGCGTAGGGATTATCACCATTGGCATCGTTCCACTCTGCTTTTGCTCGTTGCTCGTCGGAGTATGTCCAGTTGAATATCTGCTCCTCGATAAACTCTCCCGAATTGATTGCTCGGAAAGGTGTGCCAGAGAGATAGAGGTATGCACCCGTTGTAATAGGCATATCACCCTCATCGAAGTAGTCCATACCCTCACCCTGGGCGTATGCTTGCTCACGCTTATCCTCGTTCTCGAATAGGTCTTTGGCGTTATCTCTCCACGCTCCGTAGTGGTACTCATCAAGGATTACACAGTCCCAGTTGATTGCGTGTACCCACTCGTGATGAGCCTTGATGCCTCCCGCCTTGCTCTTGCCGAGATAGTCCTGGAACGAGCCGAAGCATACTATGGGACGCCTCTTGTCAGCAGTTTCGTATGTAAGCTCTGTTGTGCGGGATATGAATTGCCAACCCTCAAAGTCTATATGGGTGCGCAAATCCTCCTCCCAGGCACTCTGCACAGCGGGCTTGAAGGTCAATACCAATACACGCCTCCATCCCATCTCTCTTGCTAACTGATATGCTGCGAATGTCTTACCGAAACGCATCTTGCAGTTCCAAAGGAAGTGCGGTGTACGCCCCTTGTTCTCCTCACGATAGGCGATGAAGTATTGACTGGTCTTTGCTACTGCACGCTGCTGCTCTGGACGCATACCGAAGCTTTCGGTGCGTGCAAAGTCAATCTCCGATGGTGTACGTACTGCACGTATCGCCGCCTTCACCTCCTTTATTCCGCACTCAAACCACTCACCTTCGGGGTTACGAATACCCATCTGGCGAAGCACACGATGTACCTCGTGGTCAGTGAACGATGTTCCGTCACCACGCATTGCTGGCTCTTCTAACACGATGCGATAGGGCAATGCCCCAGGTCGCAGTGTAGGGTATTGCTGTGCTACACGCTTCTGCACATCTATTGCTGTGTAGCCCACTTTTAGTAACCCACGATACTGCGGAGCGGTATCCTCGTAGGCATAAATCATTGGGTTCGCCTCAGGTCGGCGTGGAAAGAAGGTGGTTGGCATAGGCAGTTATGGTTTTGGTATATTGGTTATATGACTTCGTGTGTTTATCCTTATACTCTCTTTTATGTTCACATCCAAAGTGTCGTTTACTATTTGTACATCTACTACACTTGGTATTTCTGTTTTTGCGTCTTTAACAACTGTTTCTATTTTTTCAAATTGGTCTTTGTTAATCGTGGTTGGCATCGTAGATTGATATATCGAATATATGCTTGAAACCAATGCTATAATAATACCTATCCAAGATATAATTTGCTCTTTTCGGAATTTAACATCTTCTTGCGTCTTAAACCCTCTTTTAACATACAATTCCAATTCCGTTGTTGGATAAACAATAGAATGAGCATATTTATCCAATAACAATGCTACATCAGTATTCAAAATCTGTTCACTGCCAAGTATTACAGCCTTGCTATTGCCCTCCATCTTTTGCCAATACACTCCGTTTTCATAAGTATATTTTTTCTTATTATACAATCGGTATGGGTCTGATGACATATTTGATTGTTGCATTACTAATAGATACCCGTTATCTTCCAGGTATTTGAACAATGATAATACATCTAACCCCCCAAAAATAACCGATATTGGCGCATCTGTATCCTTACAAAAGAATACTGCTTTTTCATAACTCACTTTGGTATTCCACTCTATCGCATAACACCCTGTTGCATCCATTATATAGTTTGCAGCACACAAATTTACAATGTCATTTGAGTGTCGTGCCTCAACAAGTGCGGTAATAACCGCCTTCTCAAAATTGTTAAACTCACGCATAATCGCAATTTTTAATAGTGTTTATGCAAAAATAGTATTAATGTATGGTGGTTTGCAATTTTTAACTCACTGATTTTTCGACACTTTATACACACTTTTCAGAAAGATGCGCTACAATTACCCGTAGGGCACATTTTTATTCCATAGGTCGTATCATTGATTCTATAAATGCTATCTCATCGTCGGTTAATCCATACTTGGCATATAGTTTCTCGTCTGTCCACTCTTGGCTAAAATCTTGTATCGGGACAAATTCATAAACACCACGCATTGCATCTTGTGAGTTTTTCTTTTGTAAGACCATAAATCTAAAAAACTTAGTCTTTATATAACTAATTACATTCTCACATTCATCCCTACTACTAAACGCTCCAATTACCAAGTAACTTTGATTGCATACAGATTGTGGGCAGCCATAAAATGGTTTTCCGAGTACAGTATGGGGAAAAGCCATAACACCTCCGTAAGCCTTACTGATATAGACTTTATGCCAAGATACCATTTCGTGTCCTTTTGTTATAGATTCTATGGGCGTATAAGCACATCCTCCTTTATAGGCCTTTTCATTACCACTGATATACATCATCAAATCAGAAGGAGATTTTCGTTCTGGATTTCCTTTGTAACTTGTGATAAGTCCAAATGGTGTTTGTGTGCTTACGAGATTTTGGAATGATTTATAATTCCGATTTCTAACAACCTTGCGAACTATTGATACAGATTGGTTGTATCTCACAAATGTTTTGCTACCGTCCTCCAATAATGGTCTCTGCATTGTTATTTCAGATATATTATTGGCGTGGGTTGTAATTAAGCAATCACCTTTATGTTTACTATCCCAAAGGAAGTAACACACTCCTCCTTGAATTTCAACATTAGGGAAACAATCTGCGGATTCTGGATAGTCGTGTATAACGGCAATTCTATTATCTTGTAGCATCTCATCTCTAAATTCATCTAACCCACGACCTCCTGCATACCATCGAGCGGGTATAATCATTGTCAGATAACTTGGTTTTAGCTTTTTTGCTTGCTCTATAAACTTATGGTATATTGGTATGGCATAATTTTCCTTCTCTATGCCGACATTTAACTGGTACGGCGGATTGCCTATAATAACATCGAATTTCATATTGGGATACAGTTTCTGAGGATTGTCCGTATGGATAAATTGGTATGCGTGTCGCTCCATTTCCTCGGAGCGGTCATAGGTTGTCATCTTGGTTACACCGCAATATATACATTTGTTATTCTGCCAGGTGTGTGCCGTTGGCTCGTAACGAATGTTACCTTGCTCATCGTCAAATGCTGAGCATACAGAATAACGACTATTGGCATACTTAGAGCAATAGACCGAACGACGGGACATAAGGGCTGTTAGCTCTGTAATAGCCATACCATAAAGTTGCTTGCCGAAGATATGGTTGGCACGCTGCTGAACATCGGGGATTTGCTCCGCCAGGCCCTCCATCAGTCGTTTGGCTATCTCACGCAAGAATACACCAGTCTTGCTCACTGGGTCAAGGAAACGAGCATCGGGATTGCTCCACAGCTCCGAGGGTAACATATCGAGCATACGATTGACCACTGCGGGTGGCGTAAAGACCTCGTCGTTACTTAGATTGGCAAGGCACGTAAGCACATCGGGGTTATAGTTATCGGTTCTCATCAGCTCCAAGTTTTAGAAAGTGAGTTCGTGGATAATCAGCAACAGGAGTTGGAATAAATGCCTGGTCTCCCAAGTCTGAGAATAGGTTTAGTCCATCCATAGGTGTACATTGGAGAAGGTGTGCCATAGTGTAGTCACGACGCTTGAACATCCCGTTACCAGTATCAGACCACTCAGCAAAGACGATGGGACGTTTGCTGTCATCGGGAAGTTCCAGGGTTAAGGCATCACCCCAAAGGATGTTGAGGGATAGGATATAACGCACTGCACCACAGCACTCCTCCTTTATAGTCTTGGGAAATAGTGCAGTGTACTCGGTGTGGAATATATCATAGAGATTTTGGCGGCACAGAGCCACATTATCGGCGAGAATATCTATGCCATATAGACTGCTCACAGCAAGCGTAGCATAACGCTCCCATTCATTCTGTGACTTACGGTATCGGGAAGTTGTGATGGCGAGTTTACGACGTAGTATCTCGACGAGAAATGCACCCTGGCCACAGGCTGGTTCTAAGAAGCGTGACTCTATACGCTCTGTCTCACTCTTAACAAGGTCACACATAGCCTTAACCTCCCTTTCGGCGGTAAATACCTCTCCGTGGTCGGCAACACGCTTACGTGAGACTATTTGAGATGTTTGGGGTTTGGTAGGCATAGGCTTCGGATTGCGAGCCTTTGCCTTATGTTAGGAGTATAAAAAGGGCGTGGTCCCGTTCTTACCGCCTATCTAAATCCAAGGTCACGGCCAAGCAACCCAATGCACAGATAAGCACGAACGGTCCACGCCCAGGTAGGCGTGAACCTTCGCCACTCATTCCCGTGCATTCAAAAAATTGGCCGTATTTTGGATTTGGGAATAAGAGCTAAAAGCTCAATTATATAAATATATGTTTATTAAATACTTATGTCTGTTTCTTTTTTTTGTTTTATGTTTTGTGTATCAAAGATAGTAAAAAAAATTAAACTAACACACTACCATATTATATAATAGGTGATTTTGTACCTTACAAGGTTTATTGATAAGGATGCTATCGCTCCTCCTCGACGTATGGAATACCCAATCTCTCGTACTCCTTCTTGGCAGCTTCCAGCGCTGCGTTGAGGCTACCGATACCATTAATGTCATACACGAAAGTACCGATGACAACAGTACCACGGACAATATTAGGCTCGGCCCTTTGAGTGCTGAACAACTCTCTTACTGGTACACCAAGAGCATCGGCGATTGCCTTAAGCGTACTGAACTGTGGATTGCGCATCAACGCACGGGTCAGCGATTCAGGAGTAATACCAATCATATCCGCCAGCTGATACATCTTAATTCCACGCTCCTTTAGTATCTCTTTGACTCGAAGTTCGCCCTCGATAACCACCTTGTCTGCCATAATATTAATTGATTTTTAATGTTAACACGAACAAAGATAGTGTAAAATCTCATAAGTTATCAAGAAAATGCAATAAATTTTAATAAAAATATCAAAATGTGTCAATTTTTTCATAAAACAATTTGTCCGTTATTGATTTTAATTGTATATTTGCGAAAAATTAACAAACAAGATAAGCTAATAAAAATTAATTAAAATTTAATAATATGAAGAAGGTAGTAATCTATACGAGAGTAAGTACGCAAGGTCAGGAGTACGAGCGTCAGTTGGCAGAGCTTAGAGACTATGCCGCACGAATGAACTACGAGGTAGTTGAGGAGTTTAGCGAGAAAGTAAGCGGAGCGAAGAAGGTTGAGGAGCGAGAAGCCCTAATGAGTCTCCTCCGTTACGTTGAGGCTAACAAGGTGGATAAAGTGCTTATTTATGAGTGCAGTCGTCTATCACGTCGAGCTATTGACTTCCTAACTGTGATTGAGCATCTATCATCGTTGAAGGTGTCGGTGTACATTCTGCAAAACGGTCTTGAGACTCTGATGGAGGATGGTTCAGTAAACCCTATTGCAAGCCTGGTACTGGGTATCATTGGCCAATTTAACTCTATGGAGCGTTCATTAATCCGTAGCCGTATGGAGTCGGGTTATAAGCACTATCGCCAGCAAGGTGGACAGGTAGGTCGCAAGGTTGGTTACAAGAAGTCGGACGATGATATGCGCCAGCAGTATAGCAAGGAGATTCAGTTACTGCGCAAGGGTCTAAGCCTCCGTAACATCCAGGCCATAACCTCAACATCGGTAAATACGTTACGCAAATTAAAAGCCATAGCAATGAGTTAGTTAATATCACCAGCGCACAATAGCGCAAGGGTTCTAAGCATACCCCTACCGCCCAGAAGTCTTTATATCCATACATTATGTATATACAAGAGGTGAAAAGCGAATAACCCGAAAGGGGTGCGAGAGCACGATATAATTTACTAAAATGTTCAAAAAAGAGCATATCAATGAAACATTCATTAAACAATTTACAGAGTTGGGCATCACCAACGAAGAAGAGATAACTACCATTATTAACGGATTCAATCAGATTGCTGAAATCGGTTATAAGTGGTATATTAATAACCAATTAAAAAATATTAAGAGTTATGATTAAGAAGAGTAAGAATACAAACTTTGACGAGATTATCAGCAAGAGAAAATCACTAACCGCAAGCGGCAAGGGTAAGGCCGCTATTTGGACACGAGTATCATCAGAAGAGCAGTTCAAATCCAACAGTTCGATAGACACCCAGTTATCTGCTTGTTACCAATATTGCGAACAACACAACAAGGAGGTTAAATGCGAGTTCGGAGGTACATTTGAGAGCGCCAAGAAGGCTGGAGAGAAGTTCCTTGATATGGTTGGCTGCGTACTCAATGACCCAGATATTGACACTATCGTAGTATTTGACATTGACCGATTTAGCCGCAATCTGGAAGAGGGATTGACGTATAAAAGCCAGCTCAACAAGAGCGGCGTGTGCCTCACATCAGTTAACCAGCCCATTGACCAAAACAACCTATTAGCCAAGCACATTGAGGCTATTCTACTGATTGTAGCCGACATTGACAACGCTATGCGCCGACATAAATGCCAGGAGGGAATGATTGCTTGTATCAATCGTGGCGAGTGGTACAGCAAGCCTCCATTGGGCTACACATCAAAGAAGGTAAACCGAGAACACCGACTAACCATCAATGAGGATGGCCGCATTCTCAAAAATGCCTGGGAATGGATTGCTAATGAGCCCAGCATAACCCAATCGAGAATCATAGAGCGACTAAAGGCAAGAGGACTTACAATCACCAAGCAACACCTATCTGCGTGTCTTAGGAATTGTTTTTACTGTGGCAGACTGGAACACAAATACCTGGAAGGTAAAGTGATTAGAGGCAAGCAAGAGCAGCTAATATCGGAAGCCCTATTCGATAAGGTGCAAGCAATCCTTGATGGCAATAACAATACGGGATACGAGGTGGCAGCAGAGACACCACAATTTCCACTCAAGGGACACATCTACTACAACAACCACCTACTCACTGGCTACACGGTCAAGAAGAAGAATATAGACTATTACAAGTATAGCGGTAAGGACGGTAGTGTTAATGTATCGGCAAAGGAGCTTCACGCAAAATACATCGAACTCCTCAACCAGTTTAAGGTTCCTAAGGAGCTAATACCTATCCTTGTTGAGGTAATTAAGGCCAAGTTCGCAGACAAGGAGGGAATGCAAGCAACGGAGCAAAGCAATATAAAGAAGAACATAGCCACACTCCAGACACAGATAAAGAAGACAAAAAGGAACTATGCAATAGGCAAAATCGACGAAGATGTCTATAAAGATGTAATAGCAGATTTAGAGCGAGATTTGCATAAAGCAGAGGGAGAGCTTGAACGAGCATCTGTCAACCTCTCGAACCTTGCAACATACATTGATGACACAATCGCATTTGCTTGTAATTTAAGTAGTTATTGGCAAAAGATGGATTTTGAGATGTGCCAGGGAATACAAAAATTAGTCTTTCCAGAGGGTGTAAAATGGGATAAAGAATCACGCAGCTATCGAACCACAAACTACAATTCGTTCTTTGAAATAATACGCTGTGTTTCAGATGGTTGCAAGAATAGACGAGAAAAAGAAAAGGACAAATCTTACGACTTGTCCTCTTTAGTAGCGGGGGGAGGACTCGAACCTCCGACCTCCGGGTTATGAGCCCGACGAGCTGCCAACTGCTCTACCCCGCGATGTATCGTCAAATGGTCGTGTGACCGATTTTTCTTAATTGCGAGTGCAAAGATAGTGCAAAATTATCGTACGAGCAAATATTTTTGTAAAAAATTTATAAAATAATTTTATCTTGTTTGTTAAGTTGCCTATAATTAGTTAGTTAACGGTTTTGAGGTTTTTTGCTATTATCTCTGCAATATCCTCTACTTTTGTTGTTGTAGCGCGGGCGATAGCCTTATTGCACAGCGGACATGAGGTGACGATGCTATCGCATCCTCTGGCTTCAAGCTCCTCGGTCATACGCTTTGCGATGGTCTGCTGCTGTGTGTCGTTGATGACCGTATTTGCCAACGACGAGCCACAGCATAGCGAGCGCTCTCTATTATGTTCTGTCTCGCGAAGGTTGCCCACCGCAGATATCACGTTGCGCGGAGCCTCGTAGATGCCAAGTCCGCGACCCAACTCGCAGGGGTCGTGGTAGGTGTAGTTTTCGGGTGTGTGTGTTAGGTGTAGTCTGCCATCCGCGATAAGTCGTTCGATATACTCGGAGTGGTGGAGTACCTTGATACCGTCGAGGTGGTAGCTCTCCTTAAAGACTCGTAGGCATATAGGGCATGAGGTTACAAGGGTAGTAATCTCGTGCTTGCGAATCAGGTCGGTGTTGTAGGCTACCATCTTGCGTGCAGCATCCGTCTCTCCCGAGAGCATAAGTGGGCGACCACAGCATACGCCACCATCCTTATCGGCATACCACACATCCTCATTCACGGCATTAAATATCTGTTCCATAGAGCGTTGTACGCCAGGTGTTAACGGTGTCATACAGCCTGCAAAATACCCTATACGGCCCTTACCCTCGGAACGATCAATACCCTTTATATATTTATATCTACCCTCGTTGGGGATATTGCGACGTTTGGCGCGTGAGTTAAGGCGCAGGGTGGCGAGGTTGATGCCTACGGGGCATACCGTCTCGCAACGACCACACATAAGGCAGTTGTTAGCCACCTTCAATGATAGCATATTGTATCGTCTATCACGTAGATAGTATACCGATTGGGTGTCGTTGATACCGAGGTCGCTCTGTAGCTGGCAGGGATCGATGCAGATGCCACAACGTGAGCATGCTTCGACCTCGAAATTGTCGTATGACTTACGCTCTGCGGTGGGGTGTAACTGCCAGCGACGTAGGTATATAAGCGGTATCTCGGTGAAGATGTGCATATATCGTGAAAAGGGTAGAGCAACAAAGAAGATGCCGAGAGCTAAGGAGTAAAACCACCATGCAGGCTCATATATAAGGGTTAAATACTCCTGCGGAACGGTGTTCGATAGCAGCTTGCCGATGCTACCCGTTAGAAAGCCATTACCTCCGTATATTGAGGCTGTGATGCTCTCGGCTACAAGGCGTGCTGGGAAGACGAACCATAGTGCAGAGAGTGCTATGCGGTCGAAAGCGACGTGCTTTGTTGTTTTACGCATACCCATCGCTTTGGAGCGCAGGCGTTTATACCACGCCAACGCCACTCCAGAAAGGACAAAGAGAAGGAGTGCATCCATAAGATGCTCGAAGAGCGGATGATGCTCCGTGATGGCGTTTAGTGGGATAAAGTATTTGAAGAAAACGTGTCCTTGCAGCGGTATCGGCTCAAAGCCGAGATAGAAGATCGTCTCTATCCAACCCACTACAATAAGCAAAAACCAACCGAATGCCAACGACATATGCATATATCCAAGTAGGGGATTGACCTTGAATATTCGTGCGTGTAGCAGGCTCTCGCGCACTACTTCTGCGGTGGCAAGTAGGGTTTTGCGCGTAAAGAAGTTGTGGCGCACAAGTCTTCGGTCTACCTTTGGTAGATGGATAAACCATAATAACCACTTCGTGGCTATTATGGCAAACATTAGGGTTGAGCCTATAATAAATGGTATGGCGAATGGTGCGTAAAAGGTCATAGTGGCAGTGTTTAGAAGTCTCCAAGTTTACGCTTTATAAGCATCACTAAGCCGCGTGTATTGATACCACGAGGGCATACCAAACGGCACTTTCCGCAGAGCATACACTTGCTTATCTCCTCGTAAGCACCCTTATATTCGCCACGACGTACGGCGGTGTGGAGCTTGCGGAAGTTGAAGTTTGTAAGGTTACCAGCCGTGCATGATGCAGTACATGAGCCACATCCTATGCAGGTTTGAAGTTCTGGCATCTCGGCGAGGATATCAAAACTCTTGCGTAGGTCGTTGTTATCGAGATCGATAATACGCGGACGGCTAATATTATATCCAAAGTTCGTTACTCCCATTCTGGTAGTTTATTTCGTAAGTATTCATCTATGGCTGAGGCTGTTAGTGAAGCCTCGGCAAGGGTGTCGGCAAGGCTCTTTGGGGCTGTGGCTGCACCTGCAAAGAAGATACCTTCGCGCTCGCTATGCACCGCACCGAGAAATGGGTTTCGGGCGCGGAAGTAGCCATTTGGTGCTAACGAAAGACCTGCCGATGCGGCAAGTTCGCCATTCTCGTAATTGGCGCTCATGCCAACTAAAAGCACAAGCATATCTACTGTCATGCGCAGAGGTCGACCAGTGAGGGTATCTTCCGCCTTAATTTGAATACGTTTGTTTATGGTCTCGGCAGCCTCCGAGATGCGACCACGCACAAAGTGTACATTGTAGCGCTCTTGTGCCTCGCGGTATAGCTCCTCATAGCCCGGTCCGAACATACGGATATCCATATAGAAGTTGAAGACTTCGGCATCGGGGAATATTTGCTTTAGTTCGATGGCTTGTTTAACACCCGTGATGCAACATACCTTTGAGCAGTGTCGCTGTCCAACCTTCTCGTCGCGCGAGCCTACGCAGTGTAGTATCGCTATACGTCGTGGCTCGGTGCCATCTGAGAGTGTTACTTTGCCACCATTCATCATGCGCTCAAGATCCACCGAGGTAATGACATTATCGTAGAGACCGTAGCCATACTCCTGCTTGCGGTGTGCATCAAAGAGGGTAAAGCCAGTGGCAACAACTACCGCATCGGCAAGGATACGCTCATCGGAGCGTAGGGTTACGCCATCCGAAGATATCTCTTTTACTTCCTGACCAAGGAAACAACGTATGCGAGCTTGCTTTATGCGCTCTATAATTTCGCTAAGCACCTCCTTGGCAGGAGTAAAGGTTGGAAATAGCTTGTGCCAACCACGCGCCTTGCCACCAAGCTCGATATCACGCTCCACGATGATAGCTTCTATGCCTCGTGATTTTAGTTCCAGGGCTGTCTGCATACCCGCAGCGCCACCGCCCACTATAACAACACGCTTTACCATCTCTCTAAATTCTTCTTCATTTCATATATATATCGCTCCGACTCGCAGTTTACCGCTGCAGGCTTAGGCTTGCCGATATACTTGCCATCCTTGCCTAAATACTTGCTTTCAGGGTCGTACTTAACGCCCAACTTGTCAAGCAGAGGCTCTACGTCTACCTGATGGAATTGCATGCCAAGTTCCCACGGGTCGTAGCCTAATACTAATCCCGCCATCTCCTCGTATGTAAGTACAGGTATGCCCTTGCCATTCTCGCCATATATTGTGCCATCCATCTCTGCAATAGTGTATTGCCATTTGTCGAGGAACATAGCACAGCCAGGGCAGTTCGCTACGATAAAGTCGGGTTTGTATGGTGCCATGCTGTCGAGTTTCTTGTGCGAGTTGGCTAATGATGATCCACGATTTGCTTGAATGAGGTAGTTTCTAAAGCCAAAGCCACAGCAGTGACGACGCTCTGGATAGTCGATGACCTCGCCTCCCCATGCCTCAATCATGCCTGCTAATACGTATGGAAATTCTGAACCACCTATACCCGATTTGGGGAATATTTTAGCATAGTGGCAGCCGATATGTTCAACCACTCTCAAAGGTGCGCCAGTATGGATATTTATTAGACGACGCTTTGCCTTGTGGGCGATGGCATGGCGGTGTGTGAATATGATGTCGGATGTGTGAGCTATGGAGCGTGGTTTTACAAGCTCTCGCCCCGTTGCCTCCTTCAAATATCGGCGTGTGCGCTCCTCTGTTTCAGGGAACTCCTCCCACGTGGATAGTACCTCGTTGTAGATGCCGAAGGATGTTATGCACGACGATATAAAGTTCTCATATCCAGCCTCTGCCATAAGGGCGAATTGGCGCGCCACGACGGTCATTATAGTCTCTAATGGGACTACGTCGGAGTGGTAGCCGATACCAGTACAAGAGGTGTGTAGTGGATCATCGAATATATCCTTGCCCAAATCCTTCGATAGAATATTAAGAAACGCCTTCTCGCTTCCTGGAAAGAAGTTTTGGCGTATGCAACTGCGGGCATAGTAATATTTATCGTCGGCAATATCCTTCTGATACTCCTGCCATGATGCTCTTCGACTCATTACTTTAATAGTGATTTTCTGAGTTTATAGTATATACATCCATTAGGTACTCCTCGTTTGCTCCATCGTAGCCCATCTCGTGAGCCTTACGCTCGGAGTGGAACTCAATATTATCGTAGAACGCTTTGCCTCCGCTAACCTCGAATATGCGGTTAATTTCCGCCATAGAGCCTGTATCTACGCGACGTAATGCTCCAGCGCCCTCTGTGCCGTAACAATCTGAGAATTTGCTAAATATGTCGTTGTCGTTATCGTATATCCACTCCCATATATGTCCCTGCTCGGGGTGTAGGTCTGGGTGGATATTGCGAGGTGTTAGGCAGTATCCAGTTTTAAGGATGTTATCTCCGATAAAGCGCTTTAAGGCTAACTGCTGGCGCCCCTTCTCGCTCTCCACAAAAAATCCCAATCGTTGAGATAGAGTTCTAAGCGCTTGAATTACATATCCGGGGGTGTTTCCTCGAGGACAACGTGGTCTACACGACATGCACTCTCCGCAGTACCAGATGGTGTCCTCCTTTAAGAGTCGCTCTATCTCGTTGTCGTCGCGAGTCTGCACTATGGCAACAATCTGTCGAGGGTCGTAGTTGTAGAACTCGGCAGCGGGGCATACTGCGGTGCAGACACCGCAATTCATACACGCCTTAAGACCCTCCTTAAGACGTACATCCTCCGTGAGCATATCGAAATATTTTCCCATATATCGGCACTATTAACTGGGGCAAAGTTATCTATAATTACCCCTTTGGTCGGTAGTATAAATACCTAAATCGAGGTAGTGAGGTGAAAATTAAACCAAATAGCAAACTATAAATAAATATATTCCTCTTATGCTTTGTTGTGGGTTTTCTTAAAAGTTGATTATCAATGGCTTTTTTTTATAAATAAGTGTGAAAAATTGGAATATTATACTTATATTTGTGCGCTAATAGGACACACAGATTGAAGAAATTAATATTTCAATGAAACAATTATACAGACTACTATCGCTTGCGATGCTGTTATGCTCGGTTGTAACGGCATCTGCACAACAGAGAGTTTCGGTTAGTGGTGTTGTTACCGATGCTTCGGATTCAACGCCATTGATAGGTGTGAGTATCGTTACAGGACCTGGTACGGGTGTTACCACAGGTGTTGATGGTGGATATACCGTTACGGTGGCTGAGGGTACAAAGCTCGTCTACCAGTACTTGGGTTATAAGACCGTTGAGTGGGTTGTGCCTACGGGTCAGCGTACATTGACGCATGATGTGGCGTTGGAGTTTGATGTTGTCGACCAACTTGAAGAGGTTGTGGTTGTAGCCTATGGTACACGAAAGAAGGGTACTATCGCAGGTTCGGTATCTACTGTGAAGAGTGAGAAGTTGGAGAGTGTGCCAGCGGCAGGTTTCGATCAGGCGTTGCAGGGACAGAGTCCAGGTCTTATGGTCTTGTCGAACTCCGGTGAGCCATCAAAGGCGGCTACATTCCAGATTCGTGGTACAAACTCTATTAATTCTGGTACTGCGCCACTCTTTATTCTCGATGGTGTGCCTATCTCAAGTTCAGATTTTAATACTATCTCTCCATCTGATATCGAGTCTGTATCTGTGTTGAAGGATGCCTCGTCATCATCCATCTATGGTGCTCGTGCTGCAAATGGTGTTGTGGTTATCACTACCAAGCGTGGTACTACGTCGGATGATGCAAAGGTCTCTTTCCGTAGCCAGTTCGGTATCTCGCAACTTGCGCACGGAAATTGGAATTTGATGAATACAGAGGAGCGTATTAGATTTGAGAAGGAGATTGGTATTGATGCTGGCAAGAATTATGATGTTCTCTCGCAGACCGATGTCAACTGGCTTGATATGGTCTTTAACGACCGTGCAGTGTTGCAGAGCTACGACCTCTCAATTAGCCGTGCTACGGATAAGATGAACTACTACGTCTCTGGTTCATACTACGATCAGGATGGTATTGCGCATAGTTCGATGTTCCGTCGTTATAACCTACGTGCTAATGCCGACGTAAAGGCTTCGGAGTGGTTGCGCTTGGGTACAAACACAATGGTTGTATATGAGGAGGTACGTCAGGCTGAGGATGGCGAGTATGCACTATACTCTCCAATTTCAGCGAGTCGTTTTATGTTGCCTTATTGGAATCCATACCGCGAGGATGGCTCTATCGCTTCGGAGGCTGATGGCTCATGGAAGGGTACTGGTCAGAATCCTTTGGAGTGGATGGAGAACAACCAGCAGTTGAATAAGAAGTATAAGGCTCTGTCGACACTCTTTATGGAGTTGACACCATTTAAGGGCTTTACCTTCCGTTCGCAGATGGGTGCGGACTACACCAACTCTACAGCCTTTATGCAGTCTACGCCAAGCTACGTTGCAAATAATGGCGTGGGTGCTGCGGGTCGTGCGTCATATAACACCGTAAGCCTTACAATAACTAATACAGCAACATATCAGAAGAATATTGATAACCGCCACTCGCTTAACTTTATGGTTGGTCAGGAGGGTGTCAACTATTACTATGAGGGTTTCCAACTCATCACGCAGGGACAGAATAACGACTTCCTAAATACGCTATCATCTGGCTCACGCGCCTCGGTTTGGAGCGATGTTACAGATTCGTATAGCTATTTGTCGTTCTTTGGTCGTGGAGAGTATAGCTTCGATAATCGCTATTATGTAGATATGTCGTTGCGTACCGATGCTTCGTCGCGCTTTGGTAAGAGCGGTCGCTGGGCAACATTCTGGTCTGTGGGTCTTATGTGGAATGCACGCAAGGAGGCATTCTTGGATGGCGTAGACTGGCTATCGAATGCTCAGGTGGCATTTAGTACCGGTACTTCGGGTAACTCTTCAATTCCTAATTACGACCATTTGGCGTTGGTTGGTGGTGGTGCTAACTACAACGACCAGATGGGTATCTACCCAATGCAGAGTGGTAACGAGGATCTTGGTTGGGAGAAGTTGTGGACAACAAATATCGCCTTCCACCTCGGATTCTGGAATCGTCTGAATGTAGATTTGGAGGTATACAACAAGCTTACTACTGATATGCTTATGTCTGTGCCAGTATCATATGCCGATAAGGGCGAGGGCTTCCGTTGGGATAATATCGGCGCTATGGTTAACGGTGGTATAGAGCTTCAGCTCAATGCTGACATCGTGCGTAGCTATAACTTCGTATGGAATGTTTCGGCAAATGTGTCGTATAACAAGAATGTAATAACAGAGTTGTATGGCGACCTTGATGAGTATGAGATGTCGTCTACAAGTACAAAGTTGGTTAAGGGACACTCTGTGGGTGAGTTCTTCGTAAACCGCTACGCAGGTGTAAACCCTGCAAATGGCGATGCTTGGTGGTTGGATGCTAAGGGTAATATCACTACTGAATATCGCGAGAGTGATAAGGTGATGATTGGCAAGAGCTATATTGCCCCATGGCAGGGTGGTTTCGGCACATCGCTTACATGGAAGGGCTTTACGCTATCATCGCAGTTTAGCTGGGTGGCAGATCGCTGGATGTTTAACAATGACCGCTTCTTTGAGGAGAGTAATGGTCTTTACTCGGCGTATAACCAGTCGCGCAGGCTACTTACTGACCGTTGGATGAAGCCTGGCGATGTGAAGGATATTCCTCGCTATGGTGTAACGCCACAGATGGACTCTCGTTTCTTGGAGAATGCTTCTTTCTTGCGTCTTAAGAACTTGATGCTTAGCTACTCGGTGCCACGTAGTGCGCTCCGTAAGGTTAAGGTGTTTAGTGGAGTAAGACTCTATATTCAAGCTCAGAACCTCTTTACGTTGACACCGTTTACGGGTCTTGATCCAGAGTCGTCGAGCAACGTATATAAGGCGCAGTACCCAATGTCGCGCCAGTACTCTATGGGTATTGATTTGAACTTCTAAACCTCGGATGTCTATGATTAAGAATAAGATATATCACGCATTTATCTCTGTGGCGATGCTTGTGGTTGTTGGCATAAGCGCCACATCATGCTTGGATAAGTATCCTAACTATGCAATACCTGCCGATAAGGCTATCAATACCCTTGAGGAGTTTGATCAGGCGGCTATAGGTCTCTACGCAAGCTTCCTTAGCGGTGCTTTGTATAGTGGTTACTTGACCCTACTTCCAGATTTGCAGTGCGACTTGGCGTATGCTGTAAATGGCTACACCAATATCTATGGTAATATATGGCGCTGGGATATTTTGGCTACAAATTCTGAGATTACCGCGGTATATGCATCATTGTATGCTGTTATTGCCAACGCAAACTTTATGTTGCAGTATGCACCACGTGTGGAGCAGACGCTCACAACGGACGAGGAGTTTGAGCAGTTTAGTCAGATATGTGGTGAGGCATACTTTGCTCGCGCCTTGGCATACTCGGAGCTTATAAAGCTATACTGCAAGGACTACAACAAGGATACAGCGCTTACCGATCCAGGTGTCGTGATTGTAACAAAGTATAATACTAATGAACCTATGGTGCGTGCATCGCTCGAAGAGTCATATGAGAGAGTTATCAAGGATCTTGATATGGCAGCTGAGTTGATGGATATCGACGAGAATAGCTTTGCAGGAGCGTTGTATAGTTCATCCTATTTTAATGAGTATACAGCATATGCCCTTCGCGCGCGCGTCGCGTTATATATGAAGGACTACGACACGGCTATTGAGTATGCTAATAAGGTTATCGATAGTGGCTACTATGCTCTTTCACCAGCCAATCAGGAGTATACCTCAGGTATGAGCTACTTTACCTATATGTGGCAGTACGACGAGGCTACGGAGATTATCTGGAAGGTGGGGTACACGATTAACTCATATGGTGGAGCTTTGGGTCAGCCATTCTTCAACTACGACTACCGTAGTATGAAGCCAGACTATGTGCCAGCCGAGTGGGTGCTTGCACTCTACGACCAGAGCGACCTAAGATATGGTAACTACTTCTATACCTATCAGACAGGTTACGACCACGGTTTGCAGTGGCCACTGCTTGTTAAGTACTTCGGTAATATGAACTTCTACAATAGTAATATCCTACATACCACGATGCCTAAGCCACTGCGTCTTGCTGAGCAGTATCTTATTCGTGCTGAGGCCTATGCTATGCGAGAGGATTACTCGCTTGCGGGTAACGATATCGCTACATTGCGTGCTGCACGATACGAGTCATACGGTAGTAGTGTTTCGATGACCAAGAATACGGCAATGGAGATTATCGAGCAGGAGCGCGTTAAGGAGTTGTATATGGAGGGTTTCCGCCTTATGGATCTTAAGCGTTGGGGTAAGGGCTTTGAGCGTAAACCTCAGGAGCAGTCGTTGGAGAATGGCTCGTCGCTAAAGATTGAGGCTGGCGATAGTCGCTTTGTCTGGCCTATCCCTAAGCACGAACTTGAGGCACCAGGCTCTTTGATAACACCAAACGATAGTAACATATAGAAATATAGGAGTTATGAATTTAAAGCATATAGTAACAATCTGCATCGCACTCGCTCTCGGAGCTTGTAGAGCAGACTATACGATAGATGTAAAACCCGATTTTGTGATGTTCTCCTCGGAGGACTACACCTTGGGTGTTATGGATAGCGAGGAGTGGCATGAGATTCCAATATCAGCCACAAAAATCGTAGATTATGACCGCAATATCGGTGTTGAGGTTATTTGGGCTGAGAGTAGCGCTATTGAGGGTCTGCACTATGTTGTGGAGTCTAATACGTTGACCATTCCTGCGGGTAAGCTTACTACAGCACTGCGCATTCGAGGTATTGCTGAGAATATTGCTGTAGGCGAGGAACTTACCATCTGTTTGAACTTGGTGCTTGATCAGGAGAATGTATCGGAGCTTTATAGTACACGAAGCGAGGTTAAGTTGCAGCGTTGCTGTAAGTTTGATATTAACAATTTTGTTGGCTATGCTAAGATTACCTCTACTTGGACTATGCAGTACATGAATAGCGATGCTCGTTTGGTGTGTACAGAGCGTGGTGAGAAGGAGAATAGCATCATTATTAAGAATATGTTCTACGATGGCTATGATATAGAGGTGGAATTTGATGATAGCGACCCATTGGAGCCACGTGTGATGATGGCTGATGCACAGGTTGTTGGCTCTACTGGTGAGGCGTTTGGTACTATATATGGCGATGGTAAACTCCTTATGAGTGAGCCTACTGGTTATACCTCATACTTTGGTACTTGCGAGAACTTTATGGTCTTGTATACAATGATGTATGTAGAAAATGTTGGTACAGTAGGAACATACGTCAATATTTTTGAGTGGATAAGCGAGGATGAAGCAGAGCGTATTATGCGTGAGGGCTTCTAAGTTTGATAATAATAAAATAAGAGAATATGAAGAGTCTATGTCTAAGCAAGCTATGGTCAATGATACTTATGGTATCTATGACTCTCGGTGCAATATCTTGTGGCAATAAAGAGGAGCAGGGTACACCACAACTTCCTAATATGCAGGTTATTAAGTGTAGTGCAGGAGATCGCAAGGATTTGGTCTTTACCGTCAACAGCAACTGGCGTCTAAGTTCCGATGCGGTGTGGTGTAAGTTCCAGACATCTGGTGGTAATCTTCAGGATATATCTGGTCGTGCTGGTACACATCAAATTAAACTTGAGATTAGCAATGAGCAGATTAAAGATCGTATTACGTATGCCAATATCACTATTATTATTGGTGGTAAAAAGGCCGTTATAGCACGTGTAGAGCGCGATCCTGATAAGTTTGATCTCAAGGTATACGATATCACAGGTATCCCTACTAATGGTACCGTGCCGATTAGCTATAGAGATTATACTCCTATACTTATCTGGGCGAACTTCGACTTTGTGGCTATTGAGTATCCAGAGTGGGTTGAGATTTTGGGCGATGCTATTGTAGGTGTTGCAAATGAGCAGACCGAGGTATATTTGCGTATTGTGCCTGATGGTAATAGAGAGCGTTATCCAATCACTAAGGAGGAGGGACATGAGATTGTCTTCTCGGACATTGATGGTAGCCCAGAAAAGACCTTTAGGTTTACTATAGTATATAATGGTATGGGCGATGAGGTTATCGCCATTAATGGACCTACAGCCGATGAGTTTGGCTGGGAGGTAACACCAGATGGTAAGAGCTTTAGCCAGGTTACTGCAGACGATACAACCGTAACATTTGAGAATGAGTTGCAGTATAATATTATTGCACACAACGATATTTTTGATATGGTATATATCGAAAATATCATAGAGCGTGGTATTCCATCATTTGTAGTCTATACTGATGATGATGACTGCTGGATGCACTTTGATAAGATGCGTATGACGCTTACGATTGATCCTACAGAGACTCTTCGTTATGGCTATGTCTTGGCACTTCCACATGCTATATACGAGAATCATGTTGATGAGTTAAAGGATGGATTGTTATTTGAGGTTGATAATAGCTCGGGTATTGAACTTCCAGTTCTAAAGAATAGATATTTGCAGTATGTTGTAGCCTCACTTACTCAGCGAGGCACTGTTGAGGCTGATCCAGCAACTCAGATGCATATATACCACTCTATTACGTCATACGATATTCCAGCTATGCGATATACAGATAGTACGATAATGGAGCAGTATGGCGTTACAGAGGCATACATTGCACCATTTATTAACTCTATCGTAGATCGAGTACCTTGTATAGTTATCAATCCACGTGTTGAGGGCTGGACAACCGATAACTTGGAGTCTGGTAATGTGGGCGTCGATGTATGGTATAAGGGTGCATTGTTAGAGATGCAGAAGAATGAGTACTATATTGGCGAGAATGTCGATGAGTTGCTATCATTGCAACTATATGGTCCTAAGAGTGGCTTCGAGATTGGTGGCGAGAATATCTACGTGGTATTTAAGGTTGATGGCGAAGCTAAAAAGCTCCTTGTGGTAACACCTCCAACGAAATAAGAGAAACAACAACTACCATTATAAGTATGAGAAACAAGTTCATACAACTTTGTACACTAATATTCAGCTCCCTACTCCTCATTATGACCGCGTGTCAGCAGGATAGTGTGGGAGAGAAGTCTGTAGATTATGGCTATGTGGCGTTTAGACTTACTAAACAGCCTACGGTAGCCACCGCGTCGGCAACACGCGCTAAGTTAAATTGGCTCTCTGATGCGCATAAGGTTACCGTTACTATGCAGTCCCTTGAAGACCTTACAACATTGAAGCAGACGCTACCTATCACCTATTATGATAAGGAGTTAGCCGAGTGGGGTGTTACGAGTGATAAGTTGCGTATGCTCGTGGGCGACTATAAGGTATTGGGTTATAAGCTCTATGATAACCTTGATAATGAGCTTATGGACGCTCAGTGCGAAGGTGTTGAGTTTACCGTTGTTAAGGGTGGACTCGAGGTTTGTGAGATTCTTGTGGAGAATGCCACAAAGCGCGGAAAAATAGGTTTTAGATTGGTAAAACTCTTTGAGGATACAAGAGTAGATGGCGATTACCTATTTGAGAGTATTAAGGCGGTAGATATCACAGTAAAGCATAAACTATTTGGTACAACAACCTTGGAGGCGCGTAAGTTATCGCTCTCGGAGGAGTTTATGGAGAGTGATAATGCTGATACGCAATCTAAGCGAGTGCTTACTGCATATATCGAGTGCGAAGAGAGCTTCTGGTTGGAGGCTGGAGAGTATACTATTCAGAGCTACACAACATACTCGGATGCTAAGGCAAACAATATGCTTGAGACTGCCTCTATTGCTGATCTTGGTGTTGGTTTTGAGGTAGAGCTTAATCAGTTACATGTTGTTACGGATGTGCCGATTAAGCTATCGAAGACTGCAGAACATATTAAGGACTATATCGCTTTGAAGGAGATATGGGAGGCGTTGGATGGCGAGCATTGGTCGTTCTATGGCGAGGAGTACCCTGCGGGTAGCAATTGGAATTTTGATAAGGAGATAGATATGTGGGGCGACCAGCCAGGTGTTACGCTTAACGCTGAGGGTCGTGTTGAGAATCTTAACCTTTCGGGTTTTGGAGCTAAGGGTGTGGTGCCTGATGCTATTGGTCAGCTCACAGCCCTAAAACTTCTCTATTTGGGTAACCATAACGAGCTTATCGGTGGCTACGATGCGTCAGAGCCTATCGACAAATTTAGTTACTATAATAACGTCCTAAAACGCGATGCGCGTGAGGGTCTAAGTCCTGAGTTGAAGAGTGCTGTCAATAGCGATGATACTCAGCGCCCAATACTATCGAGTAGAGTAAATCGCAAGGATGTGGCGTTTGGAAACCTTACAAATGGTATTACGGGTATCTCACGCGAGATGATGCGCCTAACAAAGCTTGAGCAGTTCTTTATTGCCAATGCGCCAATCACTACCGATGGCTTCTTTGTTGGCGAAAAGGATGAGACGTTGAGCTGGGCGAACTTCGAAAATCTTATGGATGTAGAGATTTACAACTGCCCAAATCTTACGGCTCTGCCACGCGAACTTATTACCGAGTTGCCAGAGATTCAGTCGTTGAATGTTGCGATGAACTATGGTATTTCGGGTGAGCAGCTAAAGGCTGACTGGGAGGCGTTGATTGATGGTAAGTCGGGCGGTAAGGTACAAATCCTATATCTTGGTTATAACAACCTTGAAGAGACCCCTTCATACGACTATTTGAGGCGTATGTCAAAGATAGGTCTTTTGGATTGCAATAGCAATAAACTCCATACCGTGCACCCATTTGGTAAGGAGGTGTGTCCAACAACACTTATCTACGACTACAACAAGATTGAGAATATCACTGTTGCTGAGGATGGATATTTCTGCGGTCTTAGCCAGTTGGAGGATCTAACATGTTCGAATAATAGGCTAACTAAGTTGCCAGACCTCTTTAATGCTAAGTCGGTATATACGGTGCTTACTGTGGACTTCTCGTCAAACGATATTTGCGAGTTGGAGAATGGCGATGCTTGGCGAGGTGTTAACACTCAAACACTAAATCTTGCGGATAACCGTTTTGAGGAGTTGCCAAAGCGTTTGATAGGTTCTGGCTCACAGATTGAGACCTTGATGCTAAGTTCTAATGGTATGCGTACGATTGCTGAGGGTGCGCTTGTGGGTGCAGGTAGCGAGTATCTAACCACTATCGACCTTAGCTTTAACCGCTTAAAGGAGCTCCCATATAACGATTTCAGCATCTCTAACATTCCATTCCTCTATGGTATTGACCTCTCGAGCAATGCCTTTGAGGAGGTTCCATATTCACTGCTAACAATTGATAGACTTACCGTTATTAGCATCCGTCAGCAGCGTGATGATGAGGGTAATCGTACCCTTGAAATATGGCCTGAGGGTATTGGTAACCACAAGGGACTAATGGCACTATATATCGGCTCTAACGACTTGGGTAAGATTAACGACACTATCTCGCCATATATCCTACTATTCGAGATTAAGGACAACCCAAATATCTCGATAGACCTAAGTAATGTATGTCCATATATCGAGATGGGATACTACGAGCTTATCTATGACTCAACACAGGATATTCGTGGTTGTAGTGCTCTAAATCTTGACTAAAAGAAATGTTTATGAAGAAGTTATACTATTATATTCCTCTTTTGGTGGGCGCGCTACTATACGCCTGCACAGATGATGTCCCTACGATTAAGGGCTTCGAGGCCGATGTCTCTACTATTGAGGCGGAGGCTGTAGGTGGTGAGTATTTTGTTACTATCCGCTCTGCGGAGGATTGGGTGGCTGTGGTTAATGAGCCTTGGGTTATGGTCTCTCCAGCAAATGGTCGTGGTGAGACACGATGCTCAATTAAGATTGATTCTGCGCTGATGGATGATGCGCGAAATACGACTATTAATATTAGCTCGGGCTTTGAGGAGCCTAAGAGCATTGCCATTACTCAGAAGGGTTTTGAGAAGGCAATTACTCCTGAGAAGAGTAGTATTGATATCGCAGCTTCGGCAATTAAAGCCGATAGATGGGTAGAGTTTGATGTTACTACTAACGTAAAGTTCAAGATTAAGAGTGGTGTAAACTGGATCGAGGTGGATGATGATTATGAGCTTAATCTCGATCGCGGTATGCGACCACGAACTACACGCATACGTCTTGATTGGAAGATGAATAGCGATCCTAAGGAGCGTATCGAGACCTTGCGTTTTATTAGTGATGATGCTGATACATTGGAACTTGCAACACTCAATATTCGTCAGGCGGCAGGTCCACTTATCGAGGACAACCGTGCAGGCGACTCGTTGGCTGTAATTACTATCTTCGAGAAGTTGGAGTGCTGGGGCGATAATGGTATCTCTTCTACCGAGAGTATGAATCGTTGGGACTGCGTGCGCTTGTGGAAGTCTACGGATAAGAGTCTCCCAACTCCTGAGGCAGTGGGTCGTGTGCGTGATCTTGATTTAAGCTACTTCAATACGGAGGATGGTGTGCCTGTGGAGATCAAGCATCTTAAATATTTGGAGACCTTGTCGCTCTTTGGTAATGTGAATACTATGCTCAAGAATATTGACCTATGCGAGGAGGTTGCAACACTTCAGTATTTGAAAGATTTGCGCATTGCAGCCTTTGGTCTTGTGTCGTTGCCAGATAACTTCACAAACCTTGTAAACCTTGAGTCTCTTGATCTTAACTCTAATAATTTCAACGAGATACCTGCGGTTATCACAAAGGAGAACTTCCCTAAGTTGAAGCGCTTGAATCTCGCCAGCAACCGTCGTGCATCGATTACCGATCTTCGTAAGCGTGCAACAGCAAATGAGGATGGCATAGGTATCTACACAGATATGGATAAGAGTGATGTGGTGAAAAACCTATTCCTATGGGAGGAGTTGGAGGAGCTTCAGCTATCATACAACTATATCGAGGGTGCATTGCCAGATTTTGAGCAGATGCCTACCTACACCGCAGAGGATGTCAAGGAGTTTGGCGATACGGTGAATTGGGCTGTTGAAAATAGACTGCCACGCATCTTGCCAAATATGCGCAGCTTGAAGATAAACCTTAACTTTATGAGTGGCGAGGTACCTGATTGGTTGCTCTACCATCCACGTCTATTGGAGTGGGGCCCAGAGGTCTTGATCTTCCCACAGCAGGAGAAGGCGGTCAATAGCGAGGGTAAGAGTGTTGGTTTCGATAATGCGCCAGCAAACTTCGAGTACTACTTTGAGAAGTATCCGTTGTATCGCGGAAGGTATGAGTTTAATGAGGAAACAGAGGAGTAACAATGAAGAAGTATCTATATTATGTTATGGCTGTTGCGCTTATGGCAACAGCGTGCGTAAACGATGATATTGCATCGCAGGGGGCTATCGAGGAGCATAACGAAGAGATTATCATCCCCGATGGTGCTAATCCTGGCGAGGTAATCATCAAGTTTAAGCCCGAGATGGAGACCATCCTTGATGAGTGTATGACACGTTCGGGTGGCGAGGCTACACGCTCAGGTATTCCATCAACGGATGAGGTGTTGGATATCCTTGGAGCATACTCCTTTGAGCGCGTATTCCCAGTGGATGCCCGCCATGAGATGCGTACTCGCGAGAATGGGTTACACCTATGGTACATCGTTCGTTTCGATGAGAATGAGAATCTAAGAGTTGCATTCGAGCGTCTTTCAAAATTGGGCGAGGTGGATAAGATTCAGTGTAATAGAGAGCTAAAGCGTGCATATACTGGCGAGCCTATGTTTGTTAGTTGTGCTGATGCAGAGAGTCGTGTTGTTACACGCTCTTCAAATATGCCTTTCAACGATCCAGATATATATCGTCAGTGGTGCTATTTTAATGACGGTGCGACACGCGATTTTGTGAGCGAGCGAGCAGGTATCGTTGCGGGTGCTGATGCAGGTTGCTTGGAGGCGTGGGAGCTATGTACTGGCGATGAGGAGATTATCGTAGCTGTTATGGACGAAGCTGTTATGTGGAGTCATCCAGATCTTCAGGCGAATATCTGGACTAACGAGCAGGAGAAGGATGGAGAGAGTGGTAGCGATGATGATGGCAATGGATATAAGGATGACAAGTATGGCTACAACTTCGTGCGAGATACAGGTGTGTTATCGTGGACATCGAATGGTAGCACAGGTCATGGTACTCACGTGGCAGGTACTATAGCTGCTGTAAATGATAATGGTATCGGTTGTTCGGGTATTGCCGGTGGTGGTAATGGTAACAAGGGTGTAAAGATTATGTCGTTGCAGCTATTTGATGGCATGAACGCGTCAACACTCGCTTTGGAGGCTCGAGCAATGAAGTATGCTGCGGATAATGGTGCTGTGATTTTGCAGTGTTCGTGGGGTTATAACTCTGCTAAGGCGAATATGATTATGGGTTACACTCCTGGCCCTGCGACTGAGGAGGAGTGGGCTGCTACATACCCTTTGGAGAAAGAGGCGCTCGACTACTTTATCCATAGAGCTGGCTCTCCAAATGGTGTGATCAATGGTGGCTTGGCAATCTTCGCGTCGGGTAATGAGTATGCTGCACAGTCTTCGTTCCCTGCGGCATACTCAAAGTGTATCTCAGTGTCGGCGATTGCTGCGGACTACACCCCTGCATCATACTCAAACTATGGCTCTGAGGTCTTGCTTTGCGCTCCTGGTGGCGATCTTGAATACTATGGTACTCCAGGTAAGGCGGACGACCAGTATGACGAGAATGGTATATTAAAGGAGCAGGGTGCTATCTACTCAACGCTTGTACTTAATGGCGAGGCGGGATATGGTTATTATGAGGGTACATCTATGGCGTGTCCTCACGTGTCGGGTGTTGCTGCACTTGGTCTTGCCTATGCTAAGCAGCAAGGTAGACATTTTACATGGGATAAGTTCCGTGATTTGATGTATACAACAGCTGAAAATATCGATGGGTATTTCACTGGCGAGAAGTTGTACTATATGCGCCATACATCAGCAGGTGCAACACCTATAAAGATGAATCTTACGGAGTATCGTGGTAAGATGGGACGCTTAGTGGATGCAGGTAGCCTTCTTAGAGCTATTGATGGCAGTGGTCGCGATATGTGTCTGCCAAATATCTATCTTGCTCCAGAGCAGAGTGTAACATTTCCTCTTGCAAAGTATGGCGTTATTGGTGCAGTCAAGGCAGATATAGAGAATAGTGCTATTGCGGATGTTGTGCTTGAAGCGGGTAATATGACGGTTACAGCTAAGAGCGTTGGACAGACAAAAGTTACGGTTGTAGCCGACAAGGTACATACTATTATTGTTACGGTGCGTGCGGGTGCATCGGATAATGGTTGGTTGTAGGGTAGCAATGAGAGCGAGAGTTGCATATCTTGTCTTGGCGCTATTGGCATTTGTGCCACTAACGCTATCTGCGCAGAGTAGGGGCTTTCTCTCGCGTGAGCAGTTGGACTCGTTGGTCAAACCCGAGAATTCGGCAAAGGCTATGGGTGCATTGGAGTTGTCGCACAACACCATCGAACTTGGCGATATTGATGATAGTGAGGAGGTTTACTTTAATTTTGAACTTAGAAACACTACCCAAAAGCCTATCACAATCACGGAGTTTCGCTCTTCGTGTGGTTGTGTCATGGTGCAGACGAAGCCGCAAACAATTGAACCCAATGCAGTGCTTAGGGTGGGTGCGAACTTCGATCCTGCGGGACGTAGTACGGAGTTTCATTATAGAGTGAATATCTATACCGACCTTGATTGTGAGTTCCCTACTGAGCGCGTAATGGTTACGGGCAGGGTGGTATGTGATGATGAGTGGTTGCATCTGCCAGAGCGTGCTGGGGCATTGCGTTTGAGTCGTAAGGAGGTAACCATCAATTCGCGTGGCGAGGAGCGTATCGCAGTGGCTAATAGTGGTAATAAGACGATAACACTTACTGCAAAGTCTACAATCGGTGGACTTAGTCTACGATGTGAGCCAGAGGTGTTAATGCCTAACAAGGAGGGTAATATATACGTAGAGTATACGGGTAATATACCCTCAGACCTTACTACAATATTAATTTTAGAGGGTGTGGAGACATCGCCCACAGAGAGAGTTATAAAGGTAACAATAAAGAGATAGAGATACTATGAAATTTTTAAGAGAGATATTGTCGCTTGCCATTATGGCATCTGCGCTACTTATTTCAGGTTGCGATAAGGAGAACGAATCGAACGATACGAAGGTGCAGAATATGGCTGTAACATACTATACCATCGATGGTGTATGGAGCCTGGTGGAGTGGAACGATGCACCATTAGCTAAGGGAACACTCCTATATATTGATCTTGACCGTAAGGAGCATCGCTTTGAGATGTGGGATAACCTAAACTCTATGTACCCTACGATGCGTAGTGGAAGCTTTATGCTCTCGGTGGATGATATGCAGCGCGATATAATCTCTGGTTGGTACGACTATAGCGTAGGCGACTGGGGCGACGACTATATTGTAGAGCTTAATGCCGATGGCGATAAGATGACATGGCGTGCAGTGTCGAGTGATGAAAAGATGACCTTTGTAGAGGTCGATGCATTACCTGAATTTTAATATTAACTTAATATAGACTACACTATGAGAACTTTTAAGAGTTTGGCAGTCCTTGCAACTGCTATAATCGCACTCCTAAGCTGGAGTTGTGATGTGTTCAATGAGAAGGAGCCTGTTAAAGCTCCAACAATCACTATTGGAGAGCCTGTATTCGACACTGAGGCGATGACTATGACACTTGTGTTTACTCCATCGGCTGGTACAACTGCATGGCACTACAAGGTTGAGAGCGAGGGTGCGATGACTAACTTTACATTCGTTGCTGGCGATCAGCCAAAGGAGGTTGTTGCCGATATCGAGTTCGATGTTGAGTACACCGTATCGGCATATGCTGAGGGTCAGGGTCTTGAGGGCGACCTTGTAATCAAGGAGTTCTGCCTTAAGAGCATCCCTGCGATTTCGGTCTCTAAGCCTATCTTTGATGAGGCAACAATGACACTTAGCTTCAATGTAACTCCATCTGAGGGCGCGCACCACTGGTATTGGGGTGTCAAGGGCTCGGAGTACACACGCTATGAGGGCGATGAGGCTAAGAGTGTAAGTTGCACTGTTGAGTATGATGTAAACTATACCTTCCTATTCCGTGCTGAGAACGAGCAGCTTAATGGTGAGCAAAAGGAGGTGGAGTTCGCAGTTATTATGCCTGTGGCAGATATTGCTATTGAGAATCTTACAGCCTACACTCTTGATGCTGTGATTACAAAGAAGGAGCATTGTGTGAAGTATGTTGTTGGTGCTGTTCATACGTCGGCTTATGATCGCAACATCTTTATCGAGCAGGCACAGACATCGCTTAATCCAGATCCATCATACCCATTTGCAATATTTAACTCAGCAACTGAGAGCCGTACCTTCTCTGAGCAGGATTTGGTACGCAACTCGCTACTTACAAGCAATGAGAATGCTGGTATCATCCTACTTCCTAATACCTCTTACACCATCGCAGTATATGGTGAGGATGCTAAGGGTAACTACACTGTCACCACTAAGGAGGTTGTAATCTCAGAGGTGGAGATTAATGGTACATCACCAATCTCTGTTGAGATTACTGGTGTTGAGCTTACAGCAGCAAGTGCTACCGTAACTGCAGAGGCTGGTAGCAAGGTGCTTACAGGCTATATCGACCCTGCAGTAGCCAAGGCCGATACAGAGAAGCCATTTGACTTCGAGGGTAAGAGTGATGAGGAGATTAAGGGTTACATTGCAAGTGTTGTTAAGGGCGTACCAACAATCTATACAGAGCCTTTCACATATCTGCTTAGCGATCGCTTTGCAAACGATACAGAGTATGTGGCTTATGCCCTTGCTATTAAGGATGGCAAGGTTGGTAATGTAGCGTTCACTACATTTAAGACTCTTCGTCCATCGCTTTCAGGTGTGGCTAATATCGTAGCTGCAGAGATTGAGCCTCAGACCACACACGAGACTCTTACCGTAAAACTTACTGTGGATGATGCTGCTACTAAGGTGCGTCTATATGCAGCTCCTGCATCTGACCACGCTGCTTATGCTGACAACATGGTATATATTATGGACTCGGACAACTATCAGAACTATCGCGAGGAGTACGAGGTTGTTGATGGTGTTGCAACTGCAGTTGTTAGCATCTACCATCCAGGTACGAACTATTACCTCTACGCTTCTGCAGTAGATACTAACGGTCGTGCTGGCGCAATCGCTTGTGTGTCGCAGTTGGCAGGTCTTGATACAGAGTATTATACTACTATTGAGGAGATTGTTGACGAGGGTGGTATGGATTATACCGGTACTGGCTCTGCAACACTCTCTGTAGAGGTAATCGAAGTTGTGGATGAGCGTGTTAGTGCAATACTTACAGCAAGTAACTATAGCGAAAATGTAGATACTGTATGGTTTATACGCTACAACGGCTTAATCTCTGATGTCGAGACTCAGGTTAAGGAGGCCTTTGCGGAGTATCTTGAGGAGGAGACAATTATCGGTTCATATAAGATTGCTAAGCAGGGTATTGGCATTAAGTATGAGGATGGTGGTAGCGATTGGAATCCTAAATATGATGCACTCCTTGAGTATAATGCTACATATGGTGGCGATATCATCGTTATGGTTATCCTTGATACTGATGGTAAGCTAAATATCCACAGTTACTATGCTGCAGGACAGAGCGTCGTAGAACTTTAATTTCTTGTGATAAGGGGTCATCTTCGACTCTTCAGTTAAAATGGCGAATGGGAAATACGCTAAGTATGTCCCATCCGCCATTTTTCGTGTCAGAGCCAAATCTGCCCCCTTCTGACAAGAAATAGGGTTGTGGTCCTAATAAAAGTTAACGACCCATTCTGACAAGAAAATTGGGGTCTTGCTCCTAATAATGCTGACTACACTTCTTTATTTTAGTAGATATTTCTATTTTTTACAAAATAATCGCTACCTTTGCTTAGGGTTGTTTATAACCATAATAATCTTTAGCTTCTATTATATGAAAAAAAGTGCCATTTATCTCATGTCGACAATGTTGCTCCTTGTCTCATGTTATCCTACTGATAGCTATCTCCATTTAATCTTTAATATAACAGATAATGTCAAGGCAGTGATAACCATCGATACCTCACGCCGTTGTCGTTCTTGGGTAGGTGATGAGGAGATATGTATGCTTGCGCTAAATATATCCAGTGAAGAGGAACACCATCTAAAGTCGATAACTCTCCACTCTGCCGCGCAGACTATAGTTGGTAGGGTAGAGATTGACCATGCCACTGATTTCGATATGCACGTTATGGGTGGTGGCAGCAATACTATCACCATGTACGATTTAGATGCTCGGATTACCACAACACCGACATCGTTCTATGTTGCTATGCTACCATACGCCTTTGCTAATGGCGACCTATCTATTGATTTAGAGTTCGATGATGGTATACAAACTGTGTCGTTGCCAGCCTTTAATTTGGAGCGTGGTATGGAGGTAAGTGTAGATTGCAGACTATAAGATCTTGGGTATGATATACTTCAATTCCGATTATACCGCTGGGGCGCATAAAGAAGTCTTATATGCCCTTACGCGTACCAACTTTGAACATACCGTAGGCTATGGTCTCGATGCGTATACAGCAGAGGCTAAGGACTTAATCCGCAAAGCCATAGGTTGCGAGGATGCAGAGGTTATCTTTCTTGTTGGTGGTACGCAGACCAATGCCACTGCCATAGATGGCATCCTTGCGTGCCATGAAGGGGTGCTTGCTGCCGATAGTGGTCATATTGCAGTCCACGAGTCGGGAGCTATCGAGGCTTCGGGTCATAAGGTCTTGACCCTGCCAGAGTATTGCGGTAAGGTTAGGGCTGAGGATGTAGATCGCTATATCACAGAGTTCTATCGCGATGAGACATATCAGCATATGGTTGCGCCAGGTATGCTCTATATCTCGCAACCTACAGAGTACGGCACGATATACTCGCTCGCGGAGTTGGAGAGACTTAGTGAGGTATGCCATAAGCACAATATCCCACTATATATCGATGGCGCGCGTATGGGCTATGGTCTTATGGCTGAGGGGGCAGACTTTACGTTGATGGACATTGCACGTCTTGCCGATGTGTTCTATATCGGTGGTACGAAGTGTGGCGCACTCTTTGGCGAGGCGCTTGTGGTTACTAATCGCGCACTTCTAAAAAATCTATTTCCGCTTGTAAAGCAGCATGGGGCACTCCTTGCTAAGGGACGATTGCTTGGCTTGCAGTTTGGGGCATTGTTTCGTGATAACCTTTATGAGCGTATCTGTGGCAATGCTGTAGGCTTGGCTTTGCGCCTGCGCGAGATTATGCGTAGAGCGGGCTATGAGGTGGTTATTGAGTCGCCAACCAACCAGCAGTTCTTCCGCTTGCCAAATAGTATTATCGACTCGCTCCGTCAGTCTGTATCCTTTGACTATTGGGGACCTCGTGGAGCGGAGAGTAGCATTGTGCGTTTTGTTACAAGTTGGGCAACTACCGATAATGATATCGAAGAATTAGAACGATTATTAAATAGGTAGATAACACAAATAAATAGGGCTGTTAGTAAATGCTAACAGCCCTTGTTTATCTTGTCTCTATCTTCGCGATTAGCGGTAGAAGATTGAAGAGATTGACTTGTAGTTGTGTACGCGCTCGATAACATCTGCAAAGATTGGAGCAACGCTCAATACAGTAAACTTAGACAAGTCCTCGCCCTCCTTCAATGGAATAGTATCGGTTGTGATAACCTCCTGAATTGCACTCTCGTTAATACGGTCGTATGCCTTACCTGAAAGTACTGGGTGGGTAACAGCCGCGCGAACACTCTTAGCGCCCTTATCCATAAGCATATTAGCAGCCATACAGATAGTACCTGCGGTGTCGATCATATCATCCACGATGATAACGTTACGACCCTCAACCTCACCGATAGCAGTCATGGAGCCAACAACGTTAGCCTTAGCGCGCTCCTTGTGAGAGATGATGATAGGTGCCTGGAAGTGCTTAGCATATGATGAAGCACGCTTAGCACCGCCCATATCTGGTGAAGCGATAGACAAATCTGGAATTTGCAACTTCTGGATGTATGGCACGAAGATACCAGATGCATAGAGGGCATCCATTGGAAGATCGAAGAAGCCCTGAATCTGGTCTGCATGGAGATCCATAGTCATCACACGCTGAACACCTGCTGCGATAAGCATATTTGCAACAAGGCGAGCTGTGATAGGCACACGTGGACGATCCTTACGATCCTGACGCGCCCAACCGAAGTATGGGATAACGGCGATAACCTGATGTGCTGAAGCACGACGTGCAGCATCTGCCATCATCAAAAGCTCCATTAGGTTGTCTGATGGTGGGAATGTAGACTGAATGATAAACACGGTACAACCACGAATAGACTCGTGGAAGCAAGGCTGGAACTCGCCGTCACTAAATTGTAGGACATCCGAGTCGCCGAGCTTAATGCCATACTCGGCAGCAATCTTCTCAGCGAGGTAACGAGAACCACGACCTGCGAAGAACTTAATTTTGTGGATCGCCATAATATAATTTAAGTAAGGTTTTGTAACTTTCTACAAAGTTATATCAAATAAGCTGAATAAGCAACTTTTTTCTGTTAATTTTCAGAATTATTTGCCAAGCACTCCTCTATAAAGCCAATAATCTCCTCTCTGCCCGTTCCCTTCTCGCTCGATGATATAAACATTGGAGGTAGCTCCTCCCACTGCTCTGAAAGTGTCTGTTTATAGTTCTTTACGTTGCGATTTAGCTGTGCCTGAGAGAGTTTGTCTGCCTTGGTGAAGATGATACCAAAGGGTATGCCATTCTCGGCGAGAAGTTCGATAAAGCGTAGGTCTATCTTCTGTGGCTCAAGGCGCGAATCCACCAATACGAAGAGGTAATGCATCTTCTCGCACTTAAGCACGTAGTCGGTGATAAGTTTCGAGAACTCACCACGTGTAGACTTCGATACACGAGCATAACCATAGCCTGGGAGGTCGACTAAGTACCAGCTATCGTTGATAAGGAAGTGGTTGATAAGCTTGGTTTTACCTGGTGTGCCTGAGACCTTTGCAAGTGAGCTTATACCGGTAATCATATTTACCAACGATGACTTACCCACATTACTGCGCCCGATAAAGGCTATATCCTTGAGGTTATCCTTTGGTACTTGCGATATCTTCTCCGAACTGCACTTAAACTTCGCTTTTATCTTCACTGCCATACTCTGCGGGTGTGTTCAACAAATTAGTAAATAATATTTTGTGCAAAAGTACAAAAAAATGAAAAAAATACCTATCTTTGTCTATTAAATGTTAGGTAATAAATTGATAACGATATGAAGAAAGAGTGGAATGATGTGCGCGAGTTTCATGAGAAATTCGGACATCCAGTTGCCCAGGAGCCAAAGATGATAGATAAGAAGCGTGCGTTGTCGCGTGCAAAGTGGATGAATGAGGAGGTGGCGGAGTTCCTTATCGCTGACAATATCTACGAGCAGGCCGATGCTATGATCGATTTGATGTACTTCGCTCTCGGCACAATGGTGGAGATGGGCTTGGAGGTCGACGAGCTATTCGAGATTGTACAGCAGGCAAATATGGCAAAACTATGGCCCGATGGCAAGCCTCACTACAACCCAAAGGATGGCAAGGTTATCAAACCCGATACTTGGGAGGACCCTGCGCCAAAGATTAAGGCTTATATCGACTCGGTAATTGCTAAAAAGAGCAAATAGTGTAAATATAAATATATTTTAAAGTTATGAAACTACGTAGATTAGCAAGTTTAATGCTTGTATTACCATTGTTATTTTCAGCGTGTACAGATAAGGGTGACACAGAGCCACAGAAGCCAAATAATGACCAAACTGAGAAACCAGGAGACCAGCCAGGGGATCAGCCAGGAGAGGATAATCCTGTAGTGGAGGATGTGATATTCGAGGCGTTTGACTTTGTTGGTGGATATTATGGTGATATTCACTCTACAGGTGCAGGTCTTTATACTATAATACTATCGGACAATGGCTTGAATGGTACAGAGTTGCAGCTATACTCTACATACTACTGCCTTGATGTATATGCAGAGTTGTATGGTGGCGAGGGTGATGTGAAGCTCCCAGAGGGTACATATACCTTGGATCTAACCAACTCGAAGACTCTTGGTACGATATCTCACAATGAGTCTGGATATTTCAAACTCACTGATAAGGTGGAGGCTTCGATGCCACTTGATGCTGCGGAGCTTGTTGTAACATCTACAACTACAACACTTGTAGCAACTATAGGTGGCGCTAAGCATACGGTAACATTCAATGGTCAAGCAACCATTTCTGATCGAAGACCTCAGGATGTGGAGTTCAAGGCTAATTTTGCATGGGCATACTATTATGGTGGTGCTTATAGCTATAACAGATCGGATAACTTCCTAATCGGTATTAGTGATATTGATTATGGTTATAACGACCTCCCAAATGCGACCTATTATCGTTTGGATCTATTTAGCGATTTTGTAGATGCTACAAATGGCCCTGAGATACCATATGGTACATATACTCTTGATTCTACCCATAGCTTTGCTCCATTCACTATTGATGTTTCGAATGAGACTCGATATATGGTAGTTAACGCTTCGGGTACAAGTATGACCGTATCTTACATTACAGGAGGTAGTGTTACGATTGATGAGAATGGTCTTACAGCAGAGCTTGTCATCAACGGTGCTAAGCATACAATAACGTATGTTGGTAACATCTTTGCCGAGGACTATAGAAGTAGTATCTTGTAATATTTTGTGAACAGAGAATGGCATCACTGCAGAGCTCCATATTATGGGCGGAGTACACAAGATCAACTATAGTGGTTATATCACTGTGTCGGATTTCTCGGGTAGCTTTTTCGAGTAGGTGATTCAAAAAGAAAAACAACATATTAAGTTATTATGAAAAATTAAGTTATTATGAAAAAGATTTTTGGTGTTTTGATGCTTCTTGCTCTTAGTTTTGTGGCTTGTGAGCAGGTGGGCGAGGATGTTAAGCCAAGCAACATCAAACTATATGTAGAAAAGCTTGAGGTTGCGGCTGAGGGCGAGACTGCACGTTTTGCCTACTCAATCCAGACCCCTTCAGAGGGAGTAACCCTTGAGGTTAAGTGCGATTCAGAGTGGGTGACAGATATTGCCGTATATGCATCATTCGTGGATGTTACTGTTGCTAAGAATGACTCTGGAGCAGTGCGTAGTGCCGTGCTAATGTGTAAGTATGGCAAGGAGAGTGTAAATCTAACACTCGAGCAAGATGCTTGGCACGAGCCTCTCTCTATTAAAATCTTGAATGTGGAGGCTACAGCTGTGGTGTTCTCGGTTACTGCAAATAGCGAGGATACTACTTGGATTGGTCAGGTTGTAGGCAAGGAGTGGTTTGACGCTTACAGCGAGGAGGATATTTTCCTTGAGGACCTAAGCTACTATCGCAATATGGCTAACGATGAGGGCAAGACGCTTGAGGAGTATCTAACAACAATACTTAGCAAGGGTTCACACTCGAATATTCGTATGAATGGCCTTGATATTGAGTCGGAGTATGTTGTTTATGTCTATGGTATGAATATCAACGGCGAGAAGACTACTTCAATCTACTCTGAGGCCTTTACTACAACAGCACCATACGCGGGTAACGATGTAACTTACGACTTTGATATTAAGGTTGAGCGTGCCATTGCAGATATCACAATCACTCCTTCGCACGAGGGTGTTGCATACTTTAATAACCTTATCACACGCGAGGACTTTGAGTCGTATGGTGGCGATATCAACAAGGCTGCCGATGCTATTATCGCAAAAATTATCGACGACTACGCAGCGTGGGATTACACTCTTGCTGAGACCTTTGAGTATAATACCGACTATGTCGCTACAAACTACCAGTTCGAGGCGATGGCAAATACTGAGTATGTCGCTTTTGCCTTTAAGTGGAATGAGAAGTGTGAGCGTCTTAGCGAGGTATCGTACGAGTGGTTTACCGTAGGTACAATCCCTCCATCAGACAACGAACTCTCGATGACTATCTCGGATGTTACGCAGTCTACATTCTACGTAGATATCAAGACTACAAACGACGATCCATATGCTATAATTGCAATTCCTTCAGTGCAGATTGCTAATATGCAGGAGGATAGCGAAATCTTTGACTTTGTCCTTAAGGAGTACGGTACATCGTTCCTCTACAACTATATCTTTAATGGCGACATCGAGGGTGAGTTTAGTGGTATGGAGGCAGGCACCGAGTATGCTGTGTTGCTCTTTGGTTACGAGGCTGGTGTGCTAACTACTAAGATTACTCGTGAGAATATCAAAACACTAAAGGCAGGTGCTATCGATGCTTGTAAATATGATATCGTAATCTCTAATATTGAGGATCGCGAGGCTTACGTTACCATTACTCCAACCGACTATAGTATTTGGTATTATTGGAATGTCTTTGAGGCAGATACTACCGAGGAGGAGGTTAAGGCTTATATCCAAAACTTATATAACAAGTCATACTATGGTGATTACTGGGAGTTTAGCTATTATGAGATTACTCGAGGTGCGGTTAGTAGTCGCCTATCGCAGCTAAAGCCATCTACCGAGTATAAGATTGTTATTTTCCCAATGGACCCTGATAAGTTCGCTTATACTGGCTCTATGCGTGAGGGTGGTAAGTTTACTACAACAGATGCTGTTGTTGCTGATATCACTATCACAGCGGGCTTTGATGCCTACTACGATGGTGATGCGGTGGCGGCTCTCGAGCCTAACTACTTGGGAGGCTATAAGGGTTATGTAATCTTGCCTATGTCAGTAGATATCCAGGGCGAGTCAAGTGGCTACCTCTACACAATCTTTACATATCAGGAGGGCTTGGAGGATCCAGAGCTCTTTAGCGATGATTTGCTAATTGACAACCTCTATAGTGTGGGCGCTAACTGGTCTCCAGCATACTTCCGTGGTCAGTGGGATGTTGAGATGATGATTGCTGCTGTTGCCTTCGATAAGGAGGGTAACCCAAGTCCAGTATACCGCGAGCGCTTTATCTGTACTCGTGAGGGTGCTGATGATGCTCAGGAGTTTGTGGATTACTATATGGGTACTATCACGACCTATGCGTCGACCTACTCAGCTTCGTCTCGCGAGGATAAGCTTGGCCTAAATAGCCTTGTGATTGCAAGCGATACGGAGGTGCACAAGGAGGCGCAGCGTAGACTTGAGTCTATTCGTTTTACACGATAACCTTAGAAAATGAAGAGAATACTATATGTAATTTTTGCCACGCTCCTCATATCGGCTTGTAGCAACGAGGAGCTTGGCGAATACTATCCAGATATCAGCACTCGCGAGCTTCACTATATCTCGCGCAGTGGCAATATTGTGGAGTTTAACGACAACTCGTTTGATGCCCCTATAATCTCGAATACATATGAGAATGGTAAGGGTGTTGTGCGCTTTGCATCATCACTTAGAAGCATTGGTCTCTTGGGTAATGTAGATATTACTTCTATTACGATTCCTACGACTGTTAAGACCTTTAATGGCAACCCATTCAAGCATTGTGCAAACTTGGCACGCTTTATCAGCACATATGCCACATCGGATGGCTACGCCCTTGTGTGTGATAGTGAGCTTATTGCTCTTGCACGCAACTATCGTGGCGAGAAGTATGAGATTCCATATGGTGTTAAGAGTGTGGGTGAGAGCGCATTCTATGGCACATCTGTAAAGGAGGTTGCTATCCCTAATAGCGTTGCAAAGATTAGCGATGAGGCCTTCTATGGCTGTAAGAAGTTGCAGGAGTTGGTACTTCCTGAGCGCCTTGAGGAACTTGGTCGTGAGGTGTGTGTCGATTGCATCAATCTTAAGTCGGTAACGCTACCTCGCAATGCAGCTATTAGCGAAGATTTCGCAGGCTTTGTAGGTTGCTACAATCTTGAGAGCTTTAGTGGCGAGAATGCATCTGCAGACGGACGATGCCTTGTTGTGAATAATCGTGTATATGCCTTTGCACCAGCAAGTTTGCAGGAGTATAGCATCCCTACAGATGTTACTGCTCTTGCAGATCGTAGCTTTGCTAAATGCGATAGATTGACTAGGGTAACTATCCCATCATCTGTGGTGTCGTTGGGTAGTGGCGTTTTCTATAACAGCTCAAGCCTCTCGGCAATCTACCTTGAGCCTACTACACCTCCAACAATCAAGCGTGTCGCGGGCGGCATCGACCCATTCGAGAATCTTCCATCGGATTATGCTCTATATGTCCCATCATCAAGCTATGCAAAGTACACAAGCGATACCGACTGGTCACGCTATATGGATCATATCAAGAAGTATTAATGTAGATACCATTCGATAATAGCGACTGCTATTGTCCTATCTAATATCAAATATCCCCAAAAGCTTTTTCAACTTTTGGGGATATTTTATTTGAGAAAAACCAAGCGGGATTAAACAATATATTTACTCTCTGTTGTACTTCTTTAGTTGCTCCTCAAACTCAGCCTGTGGCATAAAGGTTTCTACAAAGGTGGTAAAAGTTTACTAAAAAGCCAACTTACCACAACGGTAGATTGGCTTTTGGTTTATTTGATATGAGATAGAATGAAAAATTTTATATTCCCCATTCTATTGCATTTATATATGAATTTTTGTAGTAGTTGTACCAACCATTAGCATATTTATATAAATCACGACAATCGTATGGGACATATAGACTTGGAGTAGAATAAAAAGCATCACTACCCAAAGTGGGAGGTGTTATTGGATAGCAAACTAATTTTTCCAAAGATTTGCAGCCTCTAAAGACACCATTGCCAATTGATGTAACAGAAGCTGGAATGTCTATTCTTTTCATCCCTACACAATCCCAAAAGGCGTTGTCTCCAATCTTCTTAATATTATTAGGTATAGAAATTTCCATAAACGAATTACAAGCAGCAAATGTTGCAAATGGGATTTCTGTAATATTTGATGGCCAAACAGGGATTTCTTTTAATGAGAAACAAGCGCGGAACATGCTTTCCTTCATAATTTGCAGATTTTGAGGTAATATTACTTCAGTTATATTGTCACAATGCATCAATACTGCAACTCCCATTGTTTCAACTGTTTCAGGAATAGTCAATTTAGTTAATGAATTACAATCAAATAAGGCTAAATTCCCCATTTCAGTAATAGTTGAAGGCAATTTTATTTCAGCTAAATTGCTATAACAAAACATAAAAGGTCCAAAGACATCGTTTTTAGTGTAGAAATAATAATCATCACCTAATTCATTACTTCCTGCCCATTTTTCCATAGTTGCGTAATAATCTCCACCTTCTACTATTCTTGCATCACGTAAATCTAATGTGGTTAATTGGCTAGCAAAATTTTCATTTAGGAGATTAACACCTGCCATATGTCTTAAAAGACGTATATCATCACCATTGATAGGACCTGAAATTTTTAGTGTTTGAATAGTTTCTGTGTCATCTAAAAGGATAGAACTCAATGTTCCAGCCTCAGTCATTGTAACCGTTCTATAGTATGGACTAGGCATTTCTATAGTAAAAGAGTATGCTTTACCAGCTTTCATGTTCTTGTTAGGTACTGAGCAAGAGTAAAGCCTATTTGATGAGTTTGAAGTATCATAATTAATAGAAATTGTAAATTCAGACTCGGTCAAATCCGTTGGAGCAATCATCATATATGCAATAACAGTTTCAGAATCCTTACTTGTTGTTATTTTGTCTAGCTTCAAAGCAATAGCCGACGTTCTTCGTTCTGATGTAATAGAAGGAGAGTCTTGTGATAAATCTATATAACCGGCTTCTGTAAACGACGCAACATATTCTGTGTATAGAGTAATATAATTCAGCATTGTACCAGCTTCTGGTACTATTATTTGTATTTGCACTAAACATCCTAAATGTTGCATATCAAATGCTACAGCACCATTTTCTGGCGTAGAAACGCCTGCTGCCATGAAATCATATGCGCCTATATGATCAGTATTTCCATTGCCATTTTGCGTCTGACCAAGATAGCTGACAGGAATTGCTGTCATATCTCTATTTTCATATACGTGGGGATAGTATGCTGCATATTTTGCAGATGACTTTAGAGCCCAACCTCCACCTGAGAATGTAGCTGTCTGTGTGCCTGCACCTTGCTCCATAGCAAACGACACCTGGTCTCCCTTGTCTGGGAAGATACCGATAACATCATCTTCATCCCACGCAAATGATGCACCACTCTCTCCAATTGTTACAGAGGAACGAGTATCGTCATCAATCTGAAAATTTTTACCAGTAATGCAGATTTTATTTATTGCATCACCATCATTTCGGTTTTGTGTATTCTCAATGACTATATCTTGCGAACATGCAATAATTGCAAACGAAGTAAGCAGTGCTATTGTTTTAAGGATAGACTTTTTCATAACTATAATCTTTAATATAAAATTCAACTAATCATCCCAACCCATATCTGGGTTTGTAATAGTCGGGTCTCCACTCGTGCTAAATCCCTGTTCAACCTGTACGGTGATAATCTCTACCTTAGGTGGATTATAATCTTGTAGTTTATTTACTCTATTCATAATTTTAATGTGATAGATGTTTGAACGCCATTACAAAGTTAATAAAAAAGTGTGAGATTATCTCAATAAGATGTAGTTTTTTAGACGTATTATGAAAAATATTTTGTTGGATTGGGGCTCAAACTGCAACTGGTGAATCCGCCGGATGGGGTGATATATATATAGTGTTGCATAAACACTTAAAGCTTTATAGTGGTGATGCAACAATATCCATACAAAGCACTTACAGCAAAGATTATATAAAATTTCTTTGTATATTTCACGAGCCTTCATATATTTGTGAAACAATAGATCGAAATACTTGAAAGGCGATTTTGTGTCATAAAAATAAAGATTAGTAGAAAACGCTTTCTACTAATCTTGAAAATATCGCTGTAATAAACAGTTATTCGGCTAATTATTTAAATCTATAAGTATTGCTTTTTGCAGCATTATCCTAAATATTATCCAATGCGTAGAGGTATGCACCAAGTGATACCGCATTGCTTGCGCCTATATCCGAGATGGTTACGCCGATACGCTTCTCTGGGTCGTAGACAACCTCTTTGTTGCTGCCGTAGACCTTAATCTTCTTCGAGTTGCCACGAGCAAACTTCTCGAACTCTTCCTTGTCATCAAGATTGTAAACGCTCATCTGCACGCGGTTGAGGCTGTCGCCCGACATCGTAGAGATTTTTGAACGCATCTCCTCCAAAAGGGCTGGCATAAAGTACTTCGATGCACCTGCCAAACCTCCGCCAATAACAATCACACCATCCATAAGTGTCGCTGCTGTAGCCATAGCATCGCCAGCAACGCGACCCTGTGTTGCAAAGCTCTCCTTTGCAGCCTCCACGTTGCCCTCCATCTTGCCCTCGGCAATGTTGAAGATATCGCGTGGCTCAAGCTCGCGTTCGTCGCCCGACAACTCTCTATATACGCGCTTTACGGCACGAATAGCGATGCCATCCTCGACAATATATTGTGGCTTATCGCGGTGCTTGAGACAGAAAACTTCAACACACGAGTTGTCGCCTAAGTTTAGCTTGCCGTCCATCACAAAGCCAAAGCCAAAACCAGTACCAAAGGTAAAGCCTAAGAGGTTGCGATAGCGCTTTGCTGAGCCAGTCTCCTTTAGCATCCTGTTGATGCGTGGCAGTGCGCCACCTGCAGCCTCTCCATATGCGAAGAGGTCGGCATCGTTGTTTATGAATACCGGAATTTTGAAGTGCTCCTCAAGCATAGGACCAAGTGCTACGCCATCGCGGAAGGATGGGAAGTTGGGCAAGAAGCCTCCAATCACACCATTGCGATAGTCTGCAGGGCCTGGAAAGGCAAAACTTATAGCCACAGGCTTATGTGGAAGGGTAGCTATAATCTGCTCGAAACCCTTAACCAAATTGCTAAGACAGAGGTCAAGGTCGTGTGCCTCAGAAGGTAGTGTTATGCTCTCTGTGCAAGGCTTACCGCCCTGCATTGCTCCAAATACAAAATTTGTGCCTCCAGCGTCAAGCGTGACGACGATAGGCTCTATTGCTATGTTCTGTTTCATAATCACACAAAGATATAAACTTTTTTCAAAACTTGCAATATTTGGTTAAATATTGAAAAATGTGCATAAATAACTAATAAAAACTATGTTTAATAATTGTAGGTTACAAAAAATAAATGTATATTTGTGAGATTTTAGCAGAGTGTTGTCTGAAATTGATGGCAACGACAGAAAAATGCAAATAGAAAAACAACAAAAAATAATATATAAAACTTAAAATTACGAATTATTATGGAGAACAACAAACTTCAGGAGCTTACCCAAAAGCTCTACAACGATGGCTTGGAGAAGGGTCGTTCTGAGGCTGAGCGTTTGGTTGCTGAGGCTAAGGAGACTGCTGCTAAGATTATCGCAGACGCTGAGGCTGAGGCTAAGGCTATTGCTAAGGCTGCACAGGATCGTGCTGAGGATGTAGCTAAGAATGCTATGACAGAGATTACCCTTGCTGGTCGTCAGGCGCTTTCAAAGATTAAGAGTGAGCTTGCAGAGGCTGTGATTATGAAGTCTACAGGTGCTGCTGTTAAGGGTGCAATTATGGATGTTGCATTCGTAAAGGATATGTTGCTTGCTGTGGCAAACAACTGGAATGCTCAGACTGTTGATGTATCGCTCGTAGCGTTGCTTTCAGAGGATAAGCGCGCTGAGTTGGATGCTGTGATGCAGAAGAGTGCTCAGGAGCTTGCTAAGGCTGGTATCGAGGTGGGTTACTCTAAGGATGTAAAGAGTGGATTTAAGCTTGGTGAGAAGAATGGCGGTTACTACATCTCATTCACTGACGAGAGCTTCGATGCATTGCTTAAGGAGTATCTCCGCGAGAAGGTGTCTAATATGCTTTTTAAGTAAGCCATGTTCTCTACGGAGTATTTCTATTTGGTTGCGGGTCTGCGCGAGTGGGCGTTGGACTCTGATACCAAAGGTTTTGATGTTGGCGAGATAAAGTCTGAGATTCTTGCAGAACTATCAAAGCGCGATCGTAAGGCTGTGGAGTTGCTCTATGCCTACTACGATTGTGAAAATCTTATCGCTTATCGCAACGGTCGCGAGCGATTCTCTACACTTGGTAATCTCTCTGCAGAGCAGGTTGCTGAGGTCTTTGAGAGTCGTCGTTACTCGCTTCTTCCAGCCGAGATGGCGCGTGTGGCTAAGCTATACGTTGAGGCAGAGGATGAGGATCGCGATACCGATATCGTTCTTACAGATAGCTTTGAGCATGCGTTGTTCGAGGCTTATTATAACGACCTTGCAGCGTCAAAGTCGCACTTCCTAAAGGGATGGGCAGAGTTTGATCGTAATCTTCGCAATATTGCAGCTGCTGTTGCTGCGCGCGAGGCTGGTCGTGCGGTTAAGGATGTTGTGGTAGGTAGCGGTGAGATTGTTGAGCAGCTATCGCGCTCATCGGCAGCCGATTTTGGTTTGCGTGGTGAGTTGCCATATATCGATGCAGTTATTGCGGCTGTAAGCGACGAGAAGAATATAGTTGAGAAGGAGCGTAAGATTGATGCTATCCGCTGGTCGGAGGCTGAGGAGATTGCCGTATTCGACTTCTTCAATGTAGATTATATCCTATCGTATCTTGTCAAGGTTAATATCGTGGCGCGTTGGACACTCCTCTCACCAGAGGTTGGTCGCCAGATGCTTAATCGTTTGATTAAGGAGCTTGATGCCAAGGAACTTGTGAATAAACAATAAAACTATATAAACGCATGAAAACATTAGGACGTGTAAATGGTATTATCTCGAACATCGTGATCGCCAAGGTTGACGGTCCCGTTGGTCAGAATGAGATATGCCACGTATATTGCGGCGATGTCCGTATGATGGCTGAGGTCATCAAGGTCATAGGCGATGAAGCCTATGTTCAGGTTTACGACAGTACGCGCGGTTTGAAGATTGGCGACAAGGTGGAGTTCGAGGGTCATATGCTTGAGGCTACACTTGCTCCAGGTCTTCTTTCTCGTAACTATGATGGTCTTCAGAACGACTTGGAGAAGATGGATGGTTTGTTCATCAATCGTGGTTCTATTACTGACCCAATCGATTTCGATGCTAAGTGGGATTTCAAGCCACTTGCAAAGGCTGGCGATAAGGTATCTGCTGGTGACTGGCTCGGTGAGGTTAAGGAGCAGTGGGTGATGCATAAGATTATGGTGCCTTTCGTAATGCAGGGTAACTACATCGTAAAGAGTGTTGTTGCTGCTGGTACATATAAGGTAACAGATACTATCGCAGTTGTAGTAGACTCTGATAACAACGAGTATAATATTACAATGGTGCAGAAGTGGCCAGTAAAGCAGGCTATCCGTTGCTTTACCGACAAGCCACGTCCATCACGCGTAATGGAGACAGGTGTTCGTGCTATCGATACATTCAACCCACTTGCTGAGGGTGGTACTGGTTTTATCCCTGGTCCATTCGGTGCTGGTAAGACTGTGCTTCAGCACGCTATCTCTAAGCAGGCAGATGCAGATGTTATCATCATCGTAGCTTGTGGTGAGCGTGCAAATGAGGTTGTGGAGATCTTTGCTGAGTTTCCTGAGTTGGTAGACCCACGTACTGGTCACAAGCTTATGGAGCGTACAATCATCATCTGTAACACATCTAATATGCCTGTTGCAGCGCGTGAGGCATCTGTATATACAGGTATGACAATCGGTGAGTACTACCGTTCAATGGGATTGAAGGTATTGGTAATGGCCGACTCTACATCTCGTTGGGCTCAGGCATTGCGTGAGATGTCTAACCGTTTGGAGGAGCTTCCAGGTCAGGATGCCTTCCCTATGGACCTCTCTGCAGTTATCTCTAACTTCTACTCTCGTGCAGGTCTTGTAAGACTTAACAATGGCCAGACTGGTTCTGTAACATTCCTTGGTACTGTATCTCCTGCCGGTGGTAACCTTAAGGAGCCTGTAACAGAGTCTACAAAGAAGGCTGCTCGTTGCTTTTACGCCCTTTCACAGGGTCGTGCCGATTCGAAGCGTTACCCAGCAATCGATCCACTTGACTCATACTCTAAGTATTTGGAGTACCCTGAGGTTGTGGAGTACCTCGATGAGCATATCGAGAAAAATTGGGTAGAGAGCGTATATGCTGGTAAGACTATTATGCAGCGTGGTAAGGAGGCTAACGACCAGATCAACATCTTGGGTGATGATGGTGTACCTGTAGAGTACCACGAGCGTTTCTGGAAGAGTGAGTTGTTGGACTCTGTAATTTTGCAGCAGGATGCCTTCGATAACATCGATGCTAACTGTCCTATTGAGCGTCAGAAGATGATGTACAATATGGTGTTGGATATCTGCCGTAAGAAGTTCGACTTCGCTATTTTCGATGAGTGTTCTAAGTTCTTCAAGGAGCTTATCTACTTGTTCCGTCAGATGAACTACTCAGAGTGGAAGTCTGAGCAGTTTGATAATTTCCGCTCTCAGATTGAGGCTTTGGTAAATAGTAAACTTGCAAAATAAGGAGCGCATATTATGACAACAAAAGCATTTCAGAAAGTATATACTAAGATTGATAATATCACCAAGGCTACCATTACACTTCGTGCTACAGGTGTAGGTAACGACGAGCTTGCTACTGTAGGTGGTCGTTTGGCGCAGGTGGTAAAGATTATGGGTGACAAGGTTACCCTTCAGGTGTTTGCAGGTACCGAGGGTCTTGCAACCAACTCAGAGGTTGTGTTCCACGGTGAACCACCTGTATTGCGCGTGTCAGATGCCTTGGCAGGTCGCTTCTTCAACGCTTACGGTGAGCCACTTGAGGGCGGTGAGCAGATCGAGGGTGAGGCTCGCGAGATTGGTGGTCCTACTGTAAACCCATTCCGTCGTATCCAGCCATCAGAGCTTATCGCTACAGGTATTGCGGGTATCGACCTTAACAACACCATCGTATCTGGTCAGAAGATTCCATTCTTCGCCGATCCTGATCAGCCTTACAACGCCGTTATGGCGAATGTGGCACTTCGTGCTAAGGCAGATAAGATTATCCTTGGTGGTATGGGTCTTACTAACGATGACTTCCTCTACTTTAAGCAGGTCTTCGAGAACGCCGGTGCTTTGGACCGTATCGTATCATTCGTGAACACTACTGATAACCCTCCTGTGGAGCGTCTTCTTGTTCCAGATATGGCACTTACAGCAGCTGAGTACTTCGCAGTTGATAAGGGTGAGAAGGTGTTGGTATTGTTGACCGATATGACCCTTTACGCCGATGCTCTTGCTATCGTATCTAACCGTATGGATCAGATTCCTTCGAAGGACTCTATGCCAGGTTCTTTGTACTCTGACCTTGCTAAGATCTACGAGAAGGCGGTGCAGTTGCCTAACGGCGGTTCTATCACTATTATCGCGGTTACAACTCTTTCTGGTGGCGATATTACACACGCTATTCCAGATAACACTGGTTATATCACCGAGGGTCAGCTCTTCTTGCGTAACGATACCGATACCGGTAAGGTTATCGTGGACCCATTCCGTTCGTTGTCTCGTCTAAAGCAGCTTGTAATTGGTAAGAAGACCCGTGAGGATCACCCACAGGTAATGAATGCCTGCGTACGTTTGTATGCTGATGCTGCCAACGCTAAGACTAAGCTTGAGAACGGTTTTGACCTTTCAGACTACGATGAGCGTGCTTTGAAGTTTGCTCATGACTACTCAGAGAAGTTGCTCTCTATCGACGTAAACATCGAGATCGAGCAGATGCTTGATACCGCATGGTCGTTGTTTGCTAAGTACTTCTCTAAGGGTGAGGTAAGCATCAAGCAGGAGCTTGCTGAGAAATATTGGAAAGCATAATAAAAGGCTATGGCAATCAAATTTCAATATAACAAGACCTCGCTCGGTGAGCTGAACAAGCAGCTCAAAATCCGAAAGAATGCCCTTCCTACTATCAAGAGTAAGGAGAGTGCGTTGCGTTCGGAGGTTAAACGTGCGAAGGACTCTGCATTAGCTTTCCGTAAGGAGTTGGATGAGCTTATCGCTCAGTACGACTATATGGTGCAGCTATGGGGAGAGTTTGATTGTGATCTTATCCGCATCATCGATGTTGAACTAACGTCGCAGAAGATTGCGGGCGTGCGCATACCTATATTAAATGATATAGTATATGAGGAGAAGGCATACGACCTCTTCTCAGCCCCAGTTTGGTATGCTGAGGGTATTAGAGTCCTAAAGAAGATGTCGCGCCTTGGCATTGAGTTCGAGGTGTATAACCGCAAGATGACACTTCTTGACTATGCGCGTCGCAAAACTACTCAGAAGGTAAACCTCTACGAAAAGGTGCAAATACCTGGTTATGAGGATGCCATACGTAAGATTAAGCGATTTATGGAGGACGAGGAGAACCTAAGTAAGTCAGCTCAGAAGATTGTGAAAACTCGTCAGGCGCAAGCCGCGGCTATGGAGGAGCCTAACAATGATTAGTAAGATGATTCGCTACGACATCGTGCTTTATGCTGGAGAGCAAGAGCGCTTTGTTAATGAGTTGCGTGAGTTGGGCTTGGTGGATATCACTACCACTGGCTGGGAACCATCAGAGGGTGATCGCTCGTTGTTGATGGATATCGAGGCTCACAATAAGGCTATCGAGGCTCTTAAGACATTCGCTGGTAGCGAGGCATATAATGCCAATGCTATGGTCTATGCTTCGGGCGACGAGGCTTATGAGTGCTACGAGGAGGCACGCGAGAAGCGTACACAGCTCCAGCAGGAGATTGCTTGTTTGGAGAAGCTTGCTGACGAGGTTGAGCCTTGGGGTAAGTTCTCTGCGTCGGATGTTGCTCGCCTTGCTGAGCGTGGTGTTGCGTTGCGTTTCTTTATGGCGCAGCCAGCCGCTTTCGAAAAGCTATGTGCTGAGGAGAACGGTTACACCATCGCAGAGATTGGTCGTACGCAGTCTGCTGTATATTTCGCTGTTGTAACAACTGATGATAGTGCTGTTATAATCGACGGTCAGGAGGTGCGCCTTCCACAGATGGATAGCGCAGCTATGCGTGAGGATATCAAGCGTTTGCAGGCTGAGGATGCCTTGCTTAACGATACCTTCTCGCGTGCTGCTAACTCGCGTACACTTATCGAGGGTCGCTGTGGCGCTCTTAAGGAGCAGTTGCAGGGCTTGAAGGTCGATGCTATGGCGCAGCGTGAGGCTGATGGTCGCCTTATCATCCTTGAGGGTTGGGCAGAGGCTGAGACTGCTGAGAGGGTAGATGCTCTATTGAAGGAGTATCCAAACCTTATCTACGATCGCCGCGATGCGACAATCGACGATGAGGCACCAGTGAAGCTTAAGAATAATAAGTTCGCTCGTCTCTTTGAGCTTATTGGCTCGATGTACGCATTGCCTAAGTACGGTACTTTGGACTTGACTGCTATCTTCGGTCCATTCTATATGCTCTTCTTCGCCATCTGTTTGTGCGATGCGGGTTATGGTTTGGTGCTATTGCTTGGTGGCTTGGGTCTTTTGTGGAAGGGTGGCGAGTCGCTACGTCAGGCGGCATGGTTGTCTGTGGTTTGTGCCACTGCAACCGTTATCTTCGGTGCCTATGCTAACTCATTCTTCGGTCTTTCGATCTCGGAGATGATTGGTTACGGTCCTGGTGAGCCTACACCATTCCTAAACTTCCAGGAGGACTTCTTCTCAATCTCTTTAGCTATTGGTGTATTCCAGATCTTGGTCGGTATGGGTATCAATATCTACCTTAAGACTAAGCTCTTTGGCTTTACATCATCATTCGGCTTGTTGGGTTGGTTTATAATCCTCTTGTCCGGTGCTTTGGCGATTGGTCTACCAATGTTTGGTCTTGGTATCCCTGGCTTCGATGCTTCATCCCCAATCTTCTATGGATGTATTGGTGTAGGTGCAGTGTTGATGTTGCTCTTGAACAATGTTAAGCGTAATCCGCTTATCAATATTGGCTCAGGTCTCTGGGATGCCTATAACAACATTACAGGCCTTTTGAGTGATGTGTTGAGTTATATCCGATTGTTTGCTATCGGTTTGTCTGGTGGCGTGTTGGCACAGGTGTTCAACTCCCTTGCCATGGGTCTTTCGGGTATGGGTGATATCGCTGCGGGTACACCTTGGTACGGTTATATCGTGCCTGTTATCGCAGCGTCAGCCATCCTACTTATTGGCCACGGTATCAATCTCTTTATGTCAGCAATCTCATCATTCGTACACCCAATGCGATTGACCTTTGTTGAGTTTTATAAAAATGCGGGCTTCGAGATGGGACAGCGTACCTTCGATCCTGTAAGAAATATGAATAAATAGACTAATAAATAATTAACAATTAAAAAACTTTAACAATTATGAATTCAGCTTTAATTTTGGCTTATTTGGGCGTTGTCCTAATGGTCGGTGTTTCAGGTTTGGCATCAGCAGTAGCAACAGCACGTTGCGGTATGGCAGCAGTAGGTGCTTTGAAGAAGAACAGTGGTGCTTTCGGTAGCTACATGATTCTTTCAGCGCTTCCTGGTTCACAGGGTCTTTACGGTTTCGTAGGTTACTTTATGGTCTCTGGTCTTATCTCTGCTAATATGGCTATGCTTACAGCAGTAGGTATCTTCGGTGCTGGTCTTTTGATGGCTATCGTAACCCTTTCATCTGCACTTTTCCAGGGTAAGGTTTGTGCTAACGGTATCGCAGCTATCGGTAACGGTAACGACGTAATGGGTAAGACTCTTATCCTTGCAGCGTTCCCAGAGCTTTACGCTATCCTTGGTGTGGCTGCTACCTTCCTTATCTCTGGCGCTATCGCATAATTTATTTGAGATTATAAGGGCGCATCTGCGCTCTCTCAATCATTCGGCTGAATGGGAAATACGCTAAGTATGTCCCATCCAGCCGAATTTCTTAATCGAGAACACATATACAACCCTTCTAATCTCAAATACGTTGTGATAAGGGGTCGATTGCGTCCCCTAACTAAAAAGGCGACAATGGGACGTACGTTCAAGTACTACCCATCGTCGCCTTTTTCGCCGAGTGTAGCACTCGGCGCCCTTCTGACAAGAAATTTCTCGGGATAAGGGGTCATCTTTGACTCTTCAGTCAAAATGGCGAATGGGAAATACGCTTAGTATGTCCCATCCGCCATTTTTCGTGTCAGAGCCAAATCTGACCCCTTCTGACAAGAAATTAGGTCGTGCTACCCTGTAGGCTGATATTTCGCTTGTTCCAAGCGACAACTACGTTGAAGGGACCAAAGGGGAGAAACAGAAAATCCCCTTTTGCCGCTTTTGCCGCTTTTGCCCTTTTATAAAACTCGCGTGAAGCGTATCTCACTTTTGAGGCAAAACTACGTAATGCCTCGACTTTGCTACGGCTCGGCAAAACAAGTAAACTTGCTCTGCTCTCGCCTTAATCGCAAAGTTCACCTTTCAGTTTTCAGTTTGTAAAGTACTCAAAAAATCGCTCCTTGTAGTTTTCGCCCAATGGGATATACTCGCCATTATCCAAGAAGATGCGCCCCTTCGTGTAGCTCGATATGCGCTTTAGGTTGACGATATAGGAGCGGTGTACACGCAAGAAACTATCTTGTGGTAGTGCCGACTCCATATTCTTTAGACGAAATAGGGTAGTGATAGTAGAGTTGCCCTCGATATGTAGCTGTACATACTCGCCTGCGCTCTCCAAATAGACAATATCAGCCATACGTACAAGCTGAGTCTTGTAGTCCGCCTTAACAGAGATAAACTCCTTATCGGTATTCTCCGCCTCGCTCTGCGTCTTATTGCTCTCCGCTATCTTACAGCGCTCTACAAGGTCAACAAGAGATATCACCTTCTGTGATGCCTTCATAAACTCATCAAAGGTAAAGGGCTTCAAGAGGTAGTCGATAGCATTTAGTTTGAAGCCATCAATGGCGAATTCAGGATGCGCGGTGGTAAATACGATGTAGTGCGCTGTGTCGAGTGAGCGTACGAACTCTAAGCCATTCATATCTGGCATATTGATATCGACAAATATAAGGTCTACCTTTGTCTCGGCAATAACCTTCTGTGCCTCTTTGGCACTGCGGCACGCTGCCACAAGCTCCAACTGCTCCGACTTGTCAATATAGCTCTTAATCTGTCGTAGAGCCAAAGGCTCGTCATCTATTGCGATACACTTTACTATCATCTTATCTATCTGTTATAGGTATTACTAACTCTACTGTATATATCTTTTCGTCGCTGTCATCTATCGTAAGCGTATAGCGGTTGCCAAAGAGCATCTCAAGACGACGTGTTACGTTGCTAAGACCGATGCCACTATGCTCGGTGTTGCTCGTCGATGTTCCGTGTCGGCTGTTTGTTACTATGCAGGTTAGCTCATCATCGAATGCTATAATATCAATCTTTACATATGAGTTGGCATCGTAGCTAATACCGTGCTTAAAGGCATTCTCCACCAATACGATAAGCAACAATGGCGGTAGCTTAATCTTGCGACATAGCACTATGTCGGGCTTGTTGAACTCGATGTTTACTTCGTCGATAAAGCGTATGCGCATAAGCTTTATATAGCTGTCGATAAAATCAACCTCCTTATCAAGTGTTGTATGCTTCTCGCTTGAATCGTACAACACGTGGCGTAGTAGGTGAGATAGCTCCACTACCGACTTTTTAGCCATCTCGCTGTCGAAGTCTATCATCGCGTGGATGTTGTTGAGCGTGTTCATCAGGAAGTGTGGATTTATCTGATGCTTCAGATACTCCATCTGCGACTCGATAGCCTCCTTTTCGAGCATAGCCATACGTTGTGATGTTAGCAGCGCGCTGTAGTATAGCTTAATCATAGAGTTAGCACCCGCAATCAGCACACCGAGTAGCATCTTCCAATATAGTTGTAGCTTTGTAAAGGATAGATGACCGATATTGTCGTGTGGGGATAGTAGCTCGGCATTGCCAAATACTGCCACCACAAGGAGTAATAATGCTCCGATATACCACATATATCGCTGTCGTAGCAGCAAAAATGGCGCGAGAAGGTAGTTGTTTAGCAAAAATATAATGTAATAGGGTAGTATCTTGCCCCATATTGTCAAGACATCGCTAAACTCAATCTGTCTATCAGCTATCAGCTTGGTATAGATAAATGGAATTAGAAATATGGTTACCCAGACAAGAACATATGCCATATTCTCGCCTACTCTAATTCTTCGTATAACACTGCGTAGTTTCATACTCTACCTGCAAAGATATGAAAAAGTATTTGATTTTTTTATATCTTTACACTTCGAAAGTACTACAATCATGGCAAAGAAGATAGAGAAGACCAATGCTGCCCGCTTGCTTGATAGGGCAAAGATAAAATATGAACTTGTACCCTATACCGTTGATGAGGATAACCTCGCTGCTACGCACGTGGCGGAGGAGCTTGGCGAGGATATAGCAACTGTATTTAAGACTCTGATACTGCGTGGCGATAGAACAGGGCATTTTGTGTGCGTGATCCCGGGCGATAAGGAGGTTGACTTGAAGGCTACCGCGCGTATCTCGGGCAATAAGAAAGCCGACCTTATCCCTATGAAGGAGCTGTTACCTACTACGGGCTATATCCGTGGTGGCTGTAGCCCTATAGGTATGAAGAAACCCTTTCCTACGTTTATACACTCCACCTGCACCCTCTACGATACTATATATATAAGTGCGGGTGTGCGTGGTCTGCAGATAGCCATTGCCCCAAACGATTTGATAGAGTTTGTAGGCGCTGAGGTGGCGGATATCGTAGCTGTTAGCGATTAGGATGCTCAGATATATCTAACCATAAAAAATGCGCTCGGTCATATGACCGAGCGCAAAAGAAAGCAGCACCCCAATGGAATGCTGCTTATCGTTATAAATTATGCTACAATTACTTAATGTTGATTGTAGTCTTTGCACCATTTGTGCTATCCCAACGAGATACCCATGCCATTTCGCCATAAGCAGGAGCTGTACAGCCCTTCAAATTAACCTCGATACCTACAGAGAAGAAGCAACTGTTAATCTCTACAGCGCCCTCTGAAGCAGTATTCTCAGTAGTGAATGTACAGTTAGTGAAGTTTACAGTCTGCTTGCCACCAACTACATCATTGTCGCTATAGCAGTTTACACAACGGTCGCCGTATGTAAAGTCACAATCAGTGAAACTAACATTCTTTACGCCATATGTCCAAACACTATGCTCAGCACCGTTAGAATTAAATGTGCAATTCTCGAACTCTACGTTCTCACCGAACAAGAACTGCAAACCATTGATGTGGCAATTCTTATACTTGAGGCTTGCTGTGTTTGCAAAACCCATGTATAAATCCTTACCGAAGTTAATAGTTACACCCTCAAATGCAAGTGTAGCACCTGTAACGAACTGGTTTCTTGCGTCAACATCTATTGCGTCGATAACTACATCCTTAGTACCAACGATTTTGAGAGTCTTACCCTGCAAATTACCAATCTCTGTCATCTTATAGTTACCAGCTAGAAGATTAACGACAGAGGCATTATTCTGAAGAGCAGCTTTCAACTCCTCTGTTGTTGAAACAACATTGCCTGCTACAGTATAAATAGCATTAGTCATACCGTAGCGGATAGGAGTCTCGTTCTTACCAATAAATGTGTTAGTGCCATTGAAGATATCGAAGTTGAGAAGTGCCTTCTGAGCCTCAGCCGTAGCCTCAGAGCCAAAGTCTGCAGCAGTGTAATTGTGTACCCAAAATGCGTAGCTACCACCCTTCAATGTAGAGTTCTTAATAGTTACATTGTTCATATCGTGACCGCTGTTGAATACACGAACAGCAACGTAGTTAGACTCCAAAGTAGAGTTCTCAACATTCAAAGTAACCTTGCCCCAGTTGTTAAGGTGAGCAACAAAGCCCATATCTGAGCCACCCAAGTTCTTTGCAGTAACACCATTAAGGTTAACTACACCACCTGCTGTGATGTCAAAGATTGTAGTCATAGCGCTCCAACCTAAGTTGTTACCTACGTGCTCTGTAGTAATAGTACCATTCTTTACAGTAAGGTTACCATTAACCAAGAACAAATCCTGTGGATTAGTTGTACCTGATGTCTTACCAGAAATAGTGCAACCGTTAAGGTCAAGAGTGATCTTCTTACCGGCAGCAATTGTTACCTTCTCAGTCATCTCTACGCTATCAAGAACCTTGATCTCGCCCTCAGTAGTTGCTGCTACAGCATCCTTCAAAGTGTAGTACAACTCAGAACCTGCTTTGAAGCAATAATGCTTCAAATTCTCAGTATTGTTGTTCTCGCCATAGTTAACTGTGTTTGCACCTGGAGTCTTCTCGTCAACCACAACCGCGTGAGCACCAGTAAATGTAGCATTGTCAATATTTACAATGTTACCGCTACCCTCAAGACGGACACAGCAACCATAGTAAAGTTCATTAGCTTTGTACAAGCTATTGAGAGTTGCACCATTGATTGTGATGATATTCTCATCACCCCAAATGTTAACTACATTTGCACCCTCATAAGTACCACCGTTAATAGTAATCTGAACATTCTTTGATGTCTCACCTACCTTATTGATAGCATATGAATTATCGTGAGCAGTATCAGCAGTAAAGTCAACTGAACAGTTGTTGAGTGTTAGTACGATACCATCAATAGCACCGTCCATACTAATACCTCGTACGCTATCATAGTTACCAAGAACTGTAGTAGAAACAATGTTCAAGTTGTTGATAGTAACATTTGCCTTAGCGGTGATACGGAATACTCGTGAAGCAGATGATGTAATGGTCTTATTGTTACCATTAATAACAACAGGCTTTGTTGTCTCAATCAAGATAGCCTCTGTAGCCTCAAGATCCTCAGTAAATGTGAACTCACCACCATTCTTAAGAACATGAACAAGTGCCTCACGACCTGACTTAACAGTGCTATTACCAGCCTCATCTACAGCAACCTTAGCATCAACTGTAGCCTCGCCAGTTACATATGTATCACCCTTTACAAGAGCACCAGCAGTAGACACGATAGCACCCTCGCCATCAACAGTCAAAGCACCACCGTTAAGGTTTACAAGAGCATCTGCATTCTCGTTCTCAATAGTGATAATAAAACCGTTAAGGTTGATTACTGCGTTGATAGGCTCACCTGCACGTGTAGCCTCTACGAAATCAGCATCAGCAGCAGTAACTGTAATATCGTTAAGAGCGATAGCCTCATTGCCAGCCTTTAGGGCCTTGATAAGGTCAGCACCATTTGTAACAGCTGCATAATAGTATGGAATATCCTCAAGGTTGCCAGCATTCTCGAAACCATCCTCGATAGTTACATTGAAGTCATCAGCGTAAGTAAGGATATTACCCTTGATAGTAGTAACATAGTTACGCTTTACTGGGATAGGAGTGTTGAAGCTCTTAGTACCGTCGATAATCACGTCGTTCTGGTCGTAAACGTTCATATTGAAGTTAACGATATCACCCTCCTGTGCAAAGAAGTAGTCAGTGAAGAGAGTCTTGTTCTCACCAGTCTCAC
>JAZQZQ010000008.1:0-52753 GCA_045634125.1 Alistipes sp.
TAGAGATTGAGGACACCGATGGCTATGCTATGGAGCAGTCAACAGCAAAGACCTTTGTTGTTGAGCGTAACACTATTAGCCCTATGGCGGCTCTTGAGTTTGTCAACCCCAACCGTCCCACCCAACCCACCCCTGCAAACAACGAGATTTGGTACACTGCTACAGCAAAAGTTGAACCTACATTCGATGATTTCTTGACCTTTGGTTCCGATGTAGTATCTAATGTTTGGGATAGCGAAACCAAGCGAGGTATTATCACATTTGATGGCGATGTTACTATGATTGGTGATGATGCATTTAATAACTGCGATAAATTTACTGGTATCACTCTCCCTGAAAGTGTAACCTCAATAGGCAAAAAAGCATTCTACGACTGTGACGGATTAACAGAATTTATTATCCCTGATAGCGTAACTACGATTGGAAATTCGGCATTCTATTCTTGCAGCAGCCTTACAAGTGTAACTATTCCAGATAGTGTAACTTCAATTGGAAATTATGCATTTGAAGATTGCAGAAGCCTAACAAGTGTAACTATTGGTGATAGCGTAACTTATATTGGAGATTATGCATTCGGTTGGTGCGAGAGCCTAACAAGTGTAACTATTCCAGATAGTGTAACTACAATTGGAGATGCTGCATTCGAATTTTGCAGAAGCCTAACAAGTGTAACTATTGGTGATAGCGTAACTTATATTGGAGATTATGCATTCGGTTGGTGCGAGAGCCTAACAAGTATAACTATTCCTGATAGCGTAACGGAGATTGGAGAGAGTGCATTCTATAATTGTAGCAGCCTGACAAGTGTGAATATCCCTGATAGTGTAATGGAAATTGGAGATGGCGCATTCCGTCGTTGCACCAGCCTGACAGAGTTTACTGGTAAGTTTGTAGAGGATAATGGCAGAATATTGGTCGTTGATGGTGCATTAAAAGAGTTTGCTCCTGTAGGTATCACTGAATATACCATCCCTAATAGTGTAACTACAATTGGAGAGGGTGCGTTCTATGAGTGCAGTAACCTAACAAGTGTAACTATTCCTGATAGCGTAACGACGATTGGAGAGCTTGCATTCTATGAGTGCAGTAGCCTTAAAAAGGTGTATTGTAATGCTACTGTACCTCCTATATTATTAGAAGATAATACATTAGAAGATTCTAGTTGTGGTTATGTCTTTTATGGCAATGCAACTGGACGACGTATATATGTCTATGAGGAGTGTGTTGAGCTGTATAAATCGGCATGGAGGAGGTATAAGGATAGTATCTACACCAATGGTAAAAACTGCCCAGAGACTACAACCATCCAGTACACAACAAATGATGGTAATACCATAACCTCATCAAAATTACCTATTATTAGCAATATCTATGAGAATGGTGTTGGTACATTGGTTTATAGTGGTAAACAAATTCCAAATTCTGCATTCTATAATTGCGACAGCCTTACAAATGTAACTATTCCTGATAGCGTAACTACGATTGGAGATAATGCATTCGAAGGTTGCAGCAGCCTAACAAATATAACTATTCCAGATAGTGTAACTACAATTGGAGATATGGCATTCTCAGATTGCATCAGCCTTACAAGTATAACTATTCCTGATAGTGTAACTACGATTGGAGGTTATGCATTCTATCGTTGCAGTAGCCTAACAAGTGTATACATAAGTAACATTTCTGCTTGGTGTAATATCTCATTTAGTGGCTGGTCCTCTAATCCATTATACTATGCACATAATCTATATCTAAATAATGAGTTGGTTACAGATTTAACTATTCCTGATAGCGTAACTACGATTAGAGATTATGCCTTCTATAATTGCTACAGCCTTACAAGTGTAACTATTCCAGATAGTGTAACTACGATTGAAGATTGTGCATTCGAAGATTGCGATAGCCTAACAAGTGTAACTATTCAAGATAGCGTAACTTCAATTGGAAATACTGCATTCTCTGGTTGCAGTAGCCTAACAAGTGTAACTATTCCAGATAGCGTAACTACGATTGGAGGTTGGGCATTCTATAAGTGCACTAGCCTTACAAGTGTAACTATTGGTGATAGCGTAACGACGATTGGAAATATGGCATTCAGTTATTGCAGCAGCCTTACAAGTGTAACTATCCCTGATAGCGTAACTTCGATTGGAAGTTGTGCATTCTGGGATTGCAGTAGCCTAACAAGTGTATATTGCAAGGCTACAACACCGCCAGTAGGAGATTCTTCTATGTTCTCCAACAACGCCTCAGGTCGTAAGATTTATGTGCCTATGGAGTCGGTGGTGGATTATACGGGTGCGTATGGTTGGTGTGAATATGCATATGATATTGTCGGCTATAATTTTTAATTTCCTTGTGTACAAAGTTATCTGTTCGGCTCTTTCGGCATCTGCCTTGTTTGTTAAATGCTCATTTACATTTAGTAAACTCCGCTTTTCCAAACTGCGAGCAGCTTCAAAATAGCCACAACATATAAATTTGTAATAAGCTCACTACCCGCGCTATGGTCAACCGTAGCGCGGGTATTATTTTTAATACCCGCAATATAAACACCGTCATTGCGAAGAATTGCATCATATACCGTGCTGATACCAACAGACTTTATGTGCAATTCTGTGGCAATCTGCCTTTGTTAACAGCCGAGCTGATACGTAATATTACAACCCATAAACGAGTTATACAGCGGTAGATCCTCACGTCGGGGCATAGAGTGTGGTGCAACCCTCATAGTCTCGGTTGCCCCTCCTCAGGACAAACAAAGTGAAAACTGAAAACTGAAAAGAAACGAGGGCGTTCAGCAAATATACTGAACACCCTCTAAATCTGTAGTAACAAGAAATAGTCTTCTTACCTATTTTATGAGGAGATTTGTACGCTCGTCAGGGAATACAACCTTTGGCTGGAAGGTCTTGGCCTCCTCGAAATCCATAAAGCCGTAGCCCATGATGATTACGATATCGCCTACAGCAGTCTTACGTGCAGCAGCACCATTAAGGCAGATGCAACCACTACCGCGCTCGCCCTTAATAACATAGGTCTCGATGCGCTCGCCGTTGTTGTTATTCACAATCTGTACCTTCTCGCCCTCAATCAATCCAGCTGCATCCATCAAATCCTCGTCGATAGTGATGCTACCTACATAGTTCAAATTAGACTCTGTAACACGCACGCGGTGGATTTTAGATTTCATTCTCTCTATAAACATAGTCTGGGTAAGGTTTCGTTACTTAATTTTGATATTGTCGATAAGGCGTATTGCGCCAGCCTGCACAGCACAGCAGCCATGAATGCGCTCCGAGTCGCTCCATCGCTCCACACGCTGCATAGTACGAGCATCCACAGCCTCGAAGTAGATGGTCTTCAAGAGTTGATTAGAGTCGATAGTAGCAACCACCCACTCAGTAAGCTCTGCAGGGGTCATAGTCTCCATCTTCTCAGCACATTGCTTGATCGTAGCGTAGATATGAGGTGCTGCGGCGCGATGCTCTGGGGTAAGAAGCTCGTTGCGTGATGATAGTGCAAGACCATCCTCGCCACGTACGATAGCACACTCAACAATATCAATATCAATATTTAGCTGCTCGACCATAGCCTTGATAACAGCAATCTGCTGGAAGTCCTTCTCACCAAAGTAGGCACGAGCGGGATTTACAAGAGCAAACAAACGGCTCACAACCTGTGCCACACCGTTGAAATGACCTGGGCGTGTAGCACCCTCCATAACCTTATCCACAAGACCGAAGTCGAAGACGCGAGTATCTGGCTCTGGGTAGATATCCTCCACCGATGGCATAAAGACAATATCTGCGCCAGCGCTCTCCAAGACTGCGCAATCTGCCTCTGGAGTACGTGGATAGTTCTTAAGATCGTTCTTATCGTTAAACTGCGTTGGGTTTACAAAGACGCTTACTACAACGGTTGCATTTTCCTTACGAGCGCGCTCAACCAACGAGCGATGACCATTGTGCAAGGCTCCCATTGTAGGAACAAAGCCGACACCCTCCTTAGGGCAACCGCTTAATGCTGCATTCAACGCAGCGACTGTATTAACTACTATCATATCCTATTAGAATGTGGGGGCAAAGTTACAAACTTAAATGAAGATAGCAAGCAATGAGATTGAAAAAATAGGGGTAATACCTCTATTTATATATATTTTATAGCTCAGCACAGTGTGGAAAATGGTCTAACGGAGTATAACTACCATCCTCAGCCATAGCATAACTGAAACATTCTATACCGTTAGTAATGACAATATATCTACAACATAGCACCGAGTTGTAACGCACCACCTGATCTAACACCATCTGGTCTACACGCACATTTGGTTCTTTACACTCTACTACAACCATTGGTTGCGCCTCGCTATTCATCGCCACTATATCTGCTCGCTGGGGCATACCATTGATATTTACGGGATACTCTTCGACTATCTGCTGTGCAAGAAAACCGCACTCTGAGAGCATATACCCAACCACATGACGACGCACCCACTCCTCGGGCGTAAGCACAAGCCAGCGACCACGCACACCATCGAATACCTCGGTGCGACCACTCGCTGAGCGTCGAGCGCGGAGGTGTATAGCGGGAAAGTTGAGTTTCGGTAGTTGCATAGTGAACAGTTTTTCGTATCTTTGCGCTACAAAGGTATAAAAATTATGGAAACGACAAAGATGATAAATGTAAATGAGCGTGTCGAGCGCGCTTGTAGATACTTTAAGGAGGGATACAACTGCGCCCAGGCTGTAGTTATGGCATATAATGATGTTATGGGAATGACCACTGAGGAGATAGCAAAACTCACAGCACCATTTGGTGGCGGTATGGGTCGTATGCGCGAAGTGTGTGGTACAGTGTGCGGTATGACTATGCTTGCAGGTGCCATACAACCATCCACAGATCCTAAAAACTTGGAGGAGCGCAAGAATAACTACGCACTTGTACAGCATTTTGCCGAGCAGTTCCGACGAGAGAATGGTGATATTATATGTCGCAGACTTCTCGGTTTAGAGCCTATCGCAGAGCAAAATGAGACCCCTATGCCTTCGGAGCGTACTACCGAATACTATAAAAAACGTCCTTGCTCGGAGTATGTAGGTTGCGCTGCCCGCATTGTGGGAGAATATCTTAATCATAAGAATTAGTAATTAAAACGAGAAGAGCATCTCCTCTTGGAAATGCCCTTTATCGTATTACTCCACGCTATTCTCTCTGCGACGATCATTCTTGCGCATTAGCTTGCGGATTGCTTGCGCAAGATTTTGCGGCTCGATGTTGCGCTTAATAACAGAGTCGTGCGCCAAAGAGATACGACCAGTCTCCTCCGATACAGCAATAACGATAGCATCCGACACCTCGCTCATACCAAGTGCTGCGCGATGGCGCATACCGTAGGACTTAGGGACCTCCTGCTGTGTAGAGGGCAGAACGCACTTAGCTGCCACAATTCTATCTCCACTAATAATCACACCGCCATCGTGTAGCGGAGCATTCTTAAAGAAGATATTCTCTAAGAGAGATGTAGAGAGCTTTGCATCTAAGCGAATACCACTCTCGACAACTACATTCAAATCATCGGCTTGCTTAATAATGATAAGCGCACCCACCTTCTCAGCACCCATCTCCTGACATGCTACAACCAATGGCTCAAGCTCTATCTCCTGTTCTGTACGACGGTTGCGGAAGTTGAAGATACGTGAAAGCCACTCGAAACGTCCTCGCTGGCGACCTATAGCCTGCAGAAAGTGGCGTATCTCGGGTTGGAAGATGATAAGTATGGCGATAACACCTACAGAGATAATCTGTCCGAGTATCGCAGAGAATAGCACAAGATTAAAGGTATTTACAAGAATCCACACCAAGTAGATAACAAAGATACCCACCATAATATATGGCGCACTCGTACCCTTCAAGCCACGATAAGCACCATAGAAGAGCGATGCCACCAAGAGAATATCTATGACATCAATAAATTTTAGTGGTATAAATCCCATTGCCGTGCTATGTCTCTAACATTTAAGCTACTACTTCAACTCACCAGCCTCGTATAGAGCATTTACTCGCTCAAGTACCAAATCTGAGATATTGAGTGCTGGGTCAGCATCTACAACAGATACAGCGTTGATAATCATCTTATAGCGACGGTCAGCGTTGATATCGTCGATAGCCTTAGTAGTCAAACTCTTAAAGCGATTCATCAATACCATCTGCTCCTCATTCAAAGCCTGCTCCTCCTTCTGAAGCTCCTGACCCTCGGTCTGAACGGTTGTCTGGAAGTTATTCATCTTGGTCTGGATAGAGTTGGCCTTACTCTGAATCTCCTCCTGCTTCTTCTGTGCGTTAAGCGTAGTAATCAAACCCTTTGCATAATCCTCCTCAAGCTTTGCAGCCTCTGCCTGAAGCTTATTGTACTCAGTAGCCAAGTTTTGCTCCTTCTTCGCCCAATTCTCCTGCATAGTAATACTCTTCTGCTGGAAATTCTGAGCCTTAGTCTCCAATGCTACGCCCTCGACAGCATAGAACTTGCTGGCAGCCATGATATAGTCCAAGTCGATAAAGACTACATCGCCACTTGCAACACACTCAACACCCTTAACCTCAGTAGTATCGGTGTTCTCAACCTCTACCTTATTCTCGCTCTTAGCGCCACATGATACCATCATAAGTGACATTGCCAAAATTGATAAAAGACTCTTTTTCATTGTAGTTATAATCTGTTTTAGTTAATTTTCGCATTTAAAGCACAAAGATAAAAAAAAATATTTACATTTGTAGTAAATTATTAAGAATTTTAAGGATGTACGAATATATCTATGGTGTGGTTGCTGAGGCAACACCGACATACGCAGTTATCGAGGCTGGTGGCGTAGGCTACTTTATCAATATCTCACTAAAGACTTATGCTGATATTGAGCATTCGAAGGAGGCAAAACTCTTTGTTCACTTCATCGTGCGCGAGGATCAGCAGCAGTTTTTTGGGTTCTCCACAAAGATTGAGCGCGAGCTATTTCGCCAGCTTATCAGCGTTTCGGGTGTGGGTGGCAACACTGCGCGTATGATTCTCTCGACCTACACAGCTCACGAATTACAGAATATCATAGCTACGGAGAATGCAGTATTGCTAAAGAATGTTAAGGGCTTAGGTCTAAAGACCGCACAGAAGATTATCGTTGAGCTATCGGGCAAGATGATCGAACTCGGAGCAAGCGACATGATGTTCCAGAAGAGTGTGGCGACACCTGACAACGCTATCTTCGACGAGGCGATGGCGGCATTACAGATGCTCGGCTTCCAGAAGAGCGCATCAGACAAGACCCTTAAATCTATCTTTAAGGAGAACCCTTCGATCTCAGTGGAGGAGGCTATTCGCACTGCCCTAAAGCAGTTGTAGCCACTACTGAGCGACAATATAACGGTACGATGCTATTGCTACAGCGTAGTCATACTCTGCGGCGATAGCATTTTCGTATATCTGTAACCAACTTATCTGCGCTTGCAACACATCAAGAATTGTAGCCACGCCCTCACGATAGGAGTAGGTACTTATTTCAAGGTTTTCGCGTGCTATATCAAGATTACGCTGTACCGCCTCCATGCGTCTATGACTATACTCTAAGTTTGTCCAACCACAACTCTCGTTAAGAGTGATATTATCCACCACATCAGCAAGTTGAGCCACCCAATCATCATAACTACTCTCTGCCGAGCGCACAGCATCACGGCGCTCCATAAAGTGAAATATCGGCACATTAAGCGAGAGCAGCACCCCACCATTAACACTCCCCGCAGTTGTCGGATGCCAGAGTCCAAAGAGACCTGCATTAAGACTTGGTAAGTACTCCGCCCTACGTAGCGCAATACCACATTGTGCCGACTTCATATTAGCCTCTACGATAAGGTAGTCGGGGTGATTGACTATAATATTTGCAACATCCTCGCGCCTAGGCATCACAAAGCTATCGAAGATGCCATCGCTAAGCACCACATCTGTAGATACATCCTCGCCACGAAGAGTGTTAAAGCGCGAGAGCGCTATGCGCCAGTTCTGCTCCGCCTCCGAGAGTTGATACTCGGCATTGCTAAGGCGCGACTCCACTTGCAGAAGGTCGCTTTTAGAGGTATAACCCTCCTCAAAGCGGTGCTGTGCTACACTCTTTAGAGACTGCACAATAGCGATATAGTCCTGCATAGCCTGCCTATACATCTCAGCACGTGATAGCGACCAGTAGGCGACCTCGGCCTCGTATCTCACATTGAGCATAGTGCGTTCAAGGCTACTCTCTGCACCCGCCATACCCCACTTGCGCTGTTGCATTATGGCTGTGCTGCGACCACCATTATATATAGGTTGCACCATATCGGCACGCATAGTCCATAGAGGAGCATCATCCCCAAAGGTAGCATCCGACGATAGCGATAACGCGGGCAACATACTGCGCCTTGCAATCTCATACTCAGCATCGGCACCATCCACCTTAGCCTCTGCACTTAGTATAGCATGACTATACTCCACAACATATTCAATATACTCATTTACCGATAGTTGCGCCATCGCTGAAGTTGCGGATAGTGCAAATAGTATAGATATAAGTAGTCGACGTATCATAGCTTTATGCGATAAAAGAGTGAATATACAACGGGGAGTATTAGTAGCACCATAAATGTTGCGACAATAAGTCCACCCATAATAGTTACAGCCATCGAGCCAAACATTGAATCAAAGAGTAGCGGTGTCATGCCGAGTAGAGTTGTTGCTGAGGCTGTAATAACAGGTATAGACCTATCCTCTACCGCTCTAACCACAGCATCCACAGCCTCAAGTCCCGAGTCTCGAAGTTCGCTAATGCGCGATAAAAGAATAACAGCATTCTTTATATTCATACCAACAAGACCAAGTAGTCCGAGCAGCGAGAAGAAGTCGAACATCTTGCCCGATATAGCAAGCCCCACCACCACACCAGTAAAGATAAGAGGGAGTGTAAGCAATATTACCAACGGATCACGAAGATTGCCAAAGAGAAAAAGAAGTATCACAAAGATAAGTATCATTGTAACGGGGAGTTTACTTCGTAGAGCATTATTAGACTCCTCTCGACTCTCTTGTTCGCCAAACACTTCCATGCGGTAGCCATCTGGAATGTCGATATTGGAGTTGATTTGCTCCTCAATATCGCCAAGTAGGGCTATAGCGTTAACGCCACGCTCAGGGTCGCACTGCGCCTTCATAACACGCTCCGAGTCGATACGACGTATAACAGAAGGGCGAAAACCAAAGTCAAATCCCGATACCGACTGCTCCAAAGAGTAGCTACGGCCACCAGTAGAGAATATAGGCATAATACTAAGTCCTAAAACAGAGCTATCCGCTACCTGCTCGGTGCGTAGGAGTATCGGCATCTGGGCATCTCTCTCTCGGTATGTAGCCACACCAAGACCCGAAGTAGCAATCTCCAAAGATGTTATCATAGAGCTGCGCTCTACACCCAACCTCTGCGCCTTGAGTTGCGAGTAGTCAGGTTGCCATACAGCCACGCGGTTGCCCCAGCTATTGCGCACATTACGGGTATCCTCGCGTTGTTCCATAAGAGTCATCGCGGCACTCGTTAGACGGCTAAGGGTATCGATATTATCCCCTATAAAGCCAATCTCAATAGTCGCCTCGGGCACTGGCGAGAGACGGAATAGAGAGGAGCGAAGCCATACATCGGCAAAGGTCTCGCTAACCCATATATCAAATCGTTCCTCGACGGTTGCTGTCTGCTTGGTATCCCACATCTCGACTAAAATATTGCCATAGTTTGGCTTCGAGGAGTAGCTACCACTTGCTAAGTAGTATCGTGGCGGAGTGCCACCGGCTGTGGTAGATACACACTTTACCTCAGGTTGCGCTTTAAGCCACTTAGTCATACTATCTAATCGCTCTGCGCTTGTCTCTATATCGTAGCCATCGGGAAGAATTACATCGGCTCTAAAGTATGGTTTTGCAAGCTGAGGAAAGAAATTTTGTGGCATACGACCCATTAGCCATAACGACATTACAAGCACCACAACACCGCACGCTATGGTAAGCCATCTATGATGCAATACCCACCTAACCATACTACTCACAGCGCCATATCGTTTTGCACCATCTCTGCGCTTAGAGTGTGGCAAAAGCCATAGCGACATCATCGGCACCTGTGTTAGCGACAGCACCCAACTTATAAGTAGAGAGAGGGCTATAACCCTAAAAAGCGGTGCTATAATCTCGGCCACCGACGAAGGTGCGAGTTGTAGTGGTAGGAATGAGATTATAGCTATTAGCGTAGCAGCGAGCAGTGGCATACGTGGGAATGTCGCGCCCTGCACCACCGCTGTAGGTGGTATCATCCCAGCACGCATATATTTTGTACTGTTGTCTACCACCACGATAGCGTTATCTACAAGCATACCCATAGCGATAATAAAACCTGCCAACGAGGTGCGATTAAGACCCTCGCCAACAAGGTACATAACAACCAATGTGGCTCCTATGGCAAAGAGTAGCGATGAGCCAACAACAACACCCTCGCGCCAACCCATTACAAGCATCACCAACACAACGACTATAAGTAGTGATTCTAAGAGGTTAACTACAAAATCGTTGTTTGCTTGCTCGGCAATTTTATTCTCTGGATATAGCGATACTATCTCCAAGCCGGCTGGCAGTTCATTAGATAGACGCTCGAGTTGGAAATCTACCCTATCGCCCACCTTTACAATATCCATCTCTGGGTCGGTAGCAACAGCAATAGCCACTGCCTCCTTACCATCTACTGAGATAATCATCGAGCGAGGAGTCTTAGTCTCTCGCTCCACGCGCGCCACATCTCCCAAACGATACTGTTTACCATCTTCTGCTATTAGCAACTGATTCTCTATATCCGTAATCGAACTATAAGCGCTACCCTCGGTAAGAGTGATATCTATCACCCCTGCCTCTCTTACGCCAAGCCCTACGATATCGTTCTGCTGGCGTATGGTACGTGCAATGTTCTCCGGACGCAGCTCAAATGCTGCAAGAGTCGCAGGACTAAGCCAAATATTGACCTCTTCGCTCTGTAACCCCGATATTTGCACCTTTTCAACGCCTCTAATGGCATATAGTTGCGTTGTGATATGGTTGGTGTAATCTCTTAACTCCTCGATTGTGTAGCCACCATCGGAGCATAGAGCGTAATATAAACCGAAGACATCGCCAAAGTCATCAATAATAGTTATATCACCTATGCCATCGGGCAACTCTGGACGTAAATCATCAACCTTACGGCGTAGCTCATCCCATAGCTGGGGAATGCGCTCTGGGGCTGTGGAGGGGTGTAGTTCAACAACCAAACGCGCATATCCATAATGCGACTCAGAAGTTATCTTATACACCGTAGTTAGAGTACGCAAACCTCGTTCTAAAGGTTTGCTCACTAAGCTCTCCACCTCCTCAGGTGTTGCACCCGAATAGGGACATATAACTATGGCACTTTTAATTACAAATGTTGAGTCCTCGCGTTTGCCAAGCTTTTCAAAGGCATAGATGCCGCCTAAAAGTGCTACAGCAAGGAAGAAGATAATAACCGAGGGTCTAAGTATAGAGTATCTTGAGATGTTCATAGCAATCTAACCCTTTCTCCATTAGTAAGATGATATACTCCTGCGCTCACTACCCTTTCGCCAGACTTTAGGCCCTGAAGTACTATAACACTATCCTCACCAGTAGGCTCACCAAGCACTACACGACGTTTCTCTACAATGTTATCGCTACCCACGACCCACACATAGTCATCACCACCTACAGGTGCATATATAGCTGTAAGTGGTACGGATACAGCCTCGCTATCGCTCTCCACAAAGATCACCGTAGCAACACAGGTCATACCTGGCGAGATATTATATCGCGTTGTATCAACATCTATAAGGCGTAGCGACACAGGAAAGCCAAGAGCATCGGATGATGTGCGGGCATAGCTCTTTATAGCTGCTGTGAATGGAGTATCTTTGTATGCATCAAATGTTACACGATAGCGCGTTGCAGGTTGCGCAAGGTAGCCTAATAGGTATTCAGGGGCGGTAAACCCTACAGTAGTACTACGCGGTCTTACAATACGCACAATAGGCTGTCCCGACGACACTCGTTCGTAGGTATCAACATAGACACGCTCCACAACACCATCAAAGGGGGCAATGATGCGTGTCTCCGCCACCATATCTAAGGCATTACGATATGCCGAGAGGCTCTGTGTAAGGGCATTGCGTAGACTCTCAACCTCCTGAGTAGATATGGCATTATACTCTAAGAGTCGCTCGGCACGCTCTAAACGTGATTGCGCCTCACGGTATGCCGATAGCTTAGCTTCGACCTGAAGCTCCACATCGCGTTTATCGAGTTGTGCAAGTACCGCCCCTTGCTTTACGCTCATACCCTTAGCCACTGGCGCATCGACAACACGTCCTGCAACCTTAAAGGCAAGGGTTACAGCATCATCAGCAGTAGATAGTGCTGCATACTCCCTTGTTAGGTACTCCACACGCTTAGCAAGAACACTCTTAACGGGTTTTGGTTTGCGCTCTGGTGTAGACTCACCACCACACGCCACCGATATCAGACATAATAGAATAAAAAAACTACGCATAAGATACTCTTTATGCGTAGCAAGGCAATTATCTTGCCATTATATTAGATATTATCTTTGTACTCCACAACACCGTCACAAAGTACCACAATACCGACATCGGCACGGATAATCGAGCGCAGGGTCATAGCATCGACAAGAAGATGCGTAGATGGAAGTTTTGTATCTACCTCTGTAGTGCTAACAACATATACTGCCGAAGATGGATAGAGTGAGTATAGATACTCTATAGCGCGCCTTGCAGAGGCATCTATAGATGTGGCATCATTTATACAGAGTAGCGCAATGCGACCATCACGATTTAGAATCTCCTTAGTTACATCCTCGCCATCGCTGTTGTATAACACAAAGTCGCTGTACTCCAACTCTACAGTGCTATCCACGATATTAGCACTCTCTATAAACTCCAACGACTCCTTAGCCCAGCACTCAGTAGCCGTTGCATCAAACTCCTCGATAGCTCCGGTATCAAGATCTCTAAAGCGCAACACCGTGCGAGTAGACTTCTCAATCACTCTGCGCTCGTTATCCACACGCTCACGCAGGTTTACCCCCACCTTATATGGCAGAAAGTCAACCAATGGCATAGTAGAGAGTGTATATAGCGAGACACTAAGAGGTAAAACCAATGCGATAGCAACACTTACAAAGTCGACGATAGTAAAGCGATGACCTCTATTGCTGGTGTGCCATATATATATAGATATAGGTAGAAGTGCCATATTTTTGAAGAATGTCTCCCATGGCGTGAGCTTCACAGCGTCGCCAAAGCAACCGCACTCGCCAATAGGTAGCACCGTAGCACTAAGTAGGGTGATAATAGTAAAGATAAGGAGCATTGCACTCGATAGAAAGGCAACACCCCTACGACATACCCCCAAGATTAGGAGCAGACCCACAGCGAACTCTACCACCATCAGCACTATAGCGATATGCTCTGAGGCTACCGCCAACTCTGATAGCGAGTAGGTCGCCAAATACTTTTCAACATATATTGCTGTGCCAACAGGGTCGACACACTTAACGACTCCCGAGAAGATAAATACCGCGCCGAGTACCCAACGCAGTAGCGTTGTTACCATATCCTGGAAGCGAGACATAACTATTATAGTAGCGGAGCTACACGCTCCATGATACGCTCAAAAATTATCTCTGGCGATGCCATACTACCCTCCTCTGTAGAGCAGTTCACCACCTTCAAATCCTCGTTCAATGCTGCCGATTCGAGATATACCTCACGCACACTACGCTGCAAGTCGAGTGATGCCTCGTGGATATCCTTACCGCCCTGAAGATACTCTCTATCTTCGCCCTCACGCACCTCAGTAAGTTTGCGTTCAGTAAAGGCAAATGGCACATCTAAGAAGAGCGACAAATCGGGCTTTGGGATGCCAAACTCCTCGAACTCGGTATGCAAAATCCACTCACGAAGAGTGTTGCGTTCCTTACTATCAGCAATCTTAGCGCACTGATAGCCGATATTTGAGTAGACATATCTATCCACAATTACCACCTTACCATCATCAAGCCACTGTCGAATAGTAGTAGCGGCATCGGCTCTGTCACCAGCATACAGCAACGCCACAAGATATGGGTTTACGCTCTCTACGCTACCCAAGTCGCCACGCAAGAAGCGAGCGATAAGTTCGCCATATATCGGTGCATCGAAACGTGGGAAGTGGAGATACTCCGACTCCACGCCCTTAGCGCGAAACATCTCTCTAAGTTTGGTAATCTGTGTAGACTTGCCCGCTCCGTCAAGTCCCTCAAGTACTATAAACATACTAACGTTGGATTATTTTAGCATTCTTACGGCACGCTCAATGCCCGCAACCAATATATCTACCTCCTCTAAGGTGTTGTACATACCTATCGAGGCACGACACATACCTGTAACGCCATAGTGTGTCATCACTGGCTCAGCGCAGTGGTGCCCAGTGCGTATAGCCACACCAAGTTTATCGAGGATCATTCCCACATCGTATGGGTGTGTACCCTCAATGGTAAAGGATACTATTGGGCACTTATTCTCCGTAGTACCGTATATTCTAAGACCATCAATCTTCGATAGGCGCTCGGTCATATAGCGCAATATCTCTCTCTCGTGGCGTTCGATAACCTCTACGCCAATGTTATTTACGTAATCGATAGCCTCCATAAGACCAACAGCACCGATAAAGTTCGAGGTGCCAGCCTCATATTTTAGTGGTAATGGGGCATAGGTAGTCTTTGCAAATGTAACCTTATCGACCATATCGCCACCACCCATAAATGGTGGCATTGCCTCCAACAACTCCTTGCGACCACACAGCACACCTATACCCGTAGGACCATACAACTTATGACCCGAGAAGGCGTAAAAGTCGTAGCCACGCTCAGCAACCCTGCCGCCACCGTGGACAATGCCCTGACAGCCATCAACCATAACTACCGCACCCACAGAGTGTGCCTTGTCGATAATTGGCTTCAAATCGGGGCATGTGCCGAGGGTATTTGATGTCTCGGTTACAGCCACCAACTTAGTACGACTATCTATCAACTCATCGAGCATATCTATACGCAAAGCACCGCTCTCGTCAAAGGGTAACACTCGTAATTCTGCTCCCTTACGCTCACACGCCAACTGCCATGGAACGATATTCGAGTGATGCTCCATCTCGGACACCACAACATTATCTCCTTTAGATAGATACTTATCGCTCCAAGCATAGGCAACCAAGTTTATAGATGCTGTAGCACCCGAGGTAAAGACAACCTCTTCGCGATGCTCTGCACCGATAAACTCACGCACCCTCTCGCGTGCCTGCTCATACATCTCGGTCATAACACCCGAAAGGTGGTGTACACCACGATGTATATTGGCGTTGTACTTGCGCATAAGGCTATCCGTACGCTCGATAACAGACAGAGGTTTCTGCGCGGTAGCTCCACTATCAAAGTAGACCAACTTACGCCCATTGACCTGCTGGTCGAGGATTGGGAAATCCTTACGTATGCTCGCTATATCGTATGACATACTTACAATCTATTTAGTTTCTCTGCCAACATCTCGGCAAGAGCCTCCTCGCTACCCGAGATAACCGAGTGTAGCACAACATCATCCACAAAGCCTTCGATTTGTAGGCGCTTAGCATCCGCAAGACTCAAACCACGTTGACGCATATAGAGAATAGCATCACTATCCATCTGCCCCACCGTAGCACCGTGGCTACACTTAACATCATCGGCATAGATCTCCAACTGAGGTAGAGTCTCGATATGAGCCTCACCCATAGTTACATTGCGACTCGACTGCACCGAGTCAGTACGCTGAGCATCGGGAGCGACATATACCAAGCCCGAGAAGCTACCGTGCGACTTACCCGCAGCAACACCCTTAACCGAGGTGTGCGACTGACAATCTGGTGCAATATGGTTTACATCTACCGTAACGCTCGCCTGGTCATCGTCGGTAAGCACAAAGACACCGCCAAGTTCAAACCTCGCACCGCACTCCATAAGGCTCGTCACAATGCGACTATCCGATGCCGAAACCACGACTTGAGTCATAAGGCACTGCGCATCCGATGCTACGCCAATAGCGATATTCATTGCCGAGTGATTCCGAACAATATTCAGAATACGTAGCGTTGCACCCTTCGCAACATCTATATTCAAATCCTCGATATTGGCGCTATCCGAGATAAGTAATACCGCCTCCGAGCCAGCCTCCACCACGACATCGTAGCTACTACCATCCTCGAAGGTCCAGCCACCCGATGTGATGCGACCATTGGCAGGTATAGCCTTAGCCGAGATTAACTCCTTTATTCGCTGAAGAACCATAGCCTACTCCTCCTTATAGTCGTTGATAAGCCAGTCGTAGCCCTCCTTTTCGAGCTTTAGGGCAAGGGTCTTATCGCCAGTGTAGATGATACGCCCCTTATACAAGACATGAACATAGTCTGGCACGATGTAGTCCAACAAACGCTGGTAGTGTGTGATAACTACCGTAGCGTTTTCTTGCGTCTTAAGGCGTGTAACACCCGTAGCCACGATACGCAAAGCATCGATATCAAGACCAGAGTCGGTCTCATCAAGGATAGCCAACTTAGGGTTGAGCATAGCCATCTGGAAGATCTCGTTCTTCTTCTTCTCGCCACCCGAGAAGCCCTCGTTCACAGCACGCGATGTAAGCTTAGAGTCAAGCTCCACGATAGCACTCTTCTCCTTCATTAGTTTGAGGTACTCACCCGCAGTCAAAGGCTCCAAACCGCGCGACTTGCGCTGCTCGTTAACTGCCAATTTCATAAAGTTAGCCATCGTAACACCAGGTATCTCCACTGGGTACTGGAAACCGAGGAACAAACCCTTGCGTGAGCGCTCCTCAATGTTTAGGTCGAGGAGGTTTTCACCCTCAAACTCCACCTTACCCTCCGTTACTGTAAACTTCTCGTTACCTGCCAACACTGATGCAAGTGTCGACTTACCTGAGCCATTAGGACCCATTATCGCGTGTACCTCGCCCGCCTTAACGGTGAGGTTTATACCCTTCAAAATCTCCTTATCGCCAACTGAGGCGTGTAGATTTTCAACTTTTAACATATATCTTGTTCTTAATTTATTACTCACTAACTTTTTTATCCCACACTACCCTCAAGCGACAGCGAGAGAAGTTTCTGCGCCTCTACAGCAAACTCCATTGGCAACTTTGCCAACACCTCTCGGGCATAACCATTTACGATAAGACCCACAGCATCCTCTGTAGCGATACCGCGCTGATTGCAGTAGAAGAGCTGCTCCTCCGATATCTTCGATGTTGTAGCCTCATGCTCCAAGACCGCCGTAGGGTTGTAGGAGTCGATAACTGGGAAGGTGTGAGCACCACACTTATCGCCAATAAGCAAAGAGTCGCACTGCGAGTAGTTGCGGGCATTATCCGCGCCCTTAGCCACACGCACTAAACCACGGTAGGCATTCTGTGAGCGACCTGCCGAGATACCCTTCGACACGATGCGTGAACGGGTATTCTTGCCGAGGTGGATCATCTTTGTACCTGTATCTGCCTGCTGATAGTTGTTGGTCATCGCGACAGAGTAGAACTCGCCCGCCGAGTTATCACCTGCAAGCAGGCAACTTGGGTAGTTCCACGTGATTGCCGAGCCAGTCTCAACCTGTGTCCACGATAGGTGCGCACCCTCGCGGCAGATACCACGCTTGGTAACGAAGTTGTAAATACCACCCTTACCCTCCTTATCGCCTGGGTACCAATTCTGCACTGTAGAATACTTAACATCGGCATCCTTCTCCACCACAATCTCCACTACTGCAGCGTGAAGCTGATTCTCATCACGTCGTGGCGCAGTACAGCCCTCGAGGTAGCTCACATATGAGCCTTCGTCGGCAACGATAAGGGTACGCTCAAACTGCCCTGTACCCTCGGCATTGATACGGAAGTATGTAGATAGCTCCATAGGACAGCGCACACCCTTAGGAATGTAACAGAATGAGCCATCTGAGAATACCGCAGCATTAAGCGCCGCGTAGAAGTTATCGGTATATGGCACCACCGAGCCGAGATACTTCTTAATAAGCTCTGGATGCTCCTTTATCGCCTCCGAGATTGAGCAGAAGATAATCCCCTTCTCTGCCAACGTATCGCGAAAGGTGGTCTTAACAGATACCGAATCCATCACGGCATCCACAGCAACACCTGCCAACGCCATCTGCTCTTCGAGCGGAATACCGAGCTTATCGAATGTACGTTTTAGCTCTGGATCTACCTCGTCCATAGAGTTTAGCTGCTTCTTCTGCTTAGGAGCAGCGTAGTAAATCACATCCTGAAAGTCAATCTCTGGGATGTCGAGGTGTGCCCATTTAGGATGCTCAAGGGTCAACCAATGACGATACGCCTTCAATCGTCGCTCCAACATCCACTCAGGCTCACCCTTCTTCTGGGAGATAAGCCTTACCACCTCCTCTGAGAGTCCGCGTGCTATGGTATCGGTCTCGATATCTGTTACAAAACCATACTCATAATCCTTAGACTCAAGTTCTTGAATTATATCTTTTGTACTCTTTTCCATCTTTTTATATAATAGCGTGCAAAATTAGCAAAAACTATTCATAAATTCAATAGATTGCTATTTTTTATTTTTATACGGGTATAAGCATCTCTTAAACTGATAAAAATGGATGGCGCCCACAAAAAAAGCAAACTTATTTGGCGATCACGAATAACCAACAATCAAAAAAGGCATCTCCCGAAGGAAATGCCTTTGACTTTGTATGACTAACGAATTAGTTTAGATTAAGCTCCTCGTAAGGAAGGCCCCATGCCTCAGCAACTGGCTTGTAGACAACCTTGCCCTCGACGATATTAAGACCCTTGCGCAACTCCTCATTATCGCGGCACGCCTGCTTCCAACCCTTACCTGCAAGCTGAATAACGTATGGCATAGTAGCGTTTGTAAGTGCCAATGTCGATGTATAAGGCACAGCTCCAGGAATATTAGCTACGCAGTAGTGCAAGATGCCGTCAACATAGTATACTGGATCCTCATGGGTTGTAGGGTGTGAGGTCTCGAAGCAACCACCCTGGTCGATAGCCACATCCACCATCACGGTACCTGGCTCCATATCCTTCAACATATCGCGTGTTACGAGCTTTGGAGCCTTAGCACCAGGGATAAGCACCGAACCGATAACAAGGTCGGCAGTCTTCAACTCCTCGCGGATATTGTACTCCGAAGACATCAATGTCTTAACATTCTTAGGCATCACATCGGCAAGGTATGTAAGACGCTGAAGCGAGATATCGCATATCGTTACATCGGCACCAGTACCCGCAGCGGTGCGTGCAGCAGCAGTACCCACAACACCTGCACCAATAACAAATACCTTAGCTGGCTTAACACCAGGCACACCACCGAGCAACTTACCCTTACCGCCGCGTGGCTTCTCCAAAAAGTAGCGACCCTCCTGTGTAGACATACGACCCGCAACCTCCGACATAGGGATAAGAAGTGGCAACGAGCGATCCTTACGCTCCACGGTCTCGTATGCACAGCAGATAGCACCACTCTCAACCATAGCCTTGGTTAGTGGCTCGCTACTTGCAAAGTGGAAATAGGTAAACACCAACTGACCCTTACGCACGAGCTTATACTCAGGTGCGATAGGCTCCTTAACCTTAACAATCATCTCAGCTATAGCATATACATCCTCTATCGTAGGAAGAATCTTTGCTCCCTGCTTGATGTAGTCCTCATCCTTAAAGCCACTATTCTCACCAGCAGTAGACTGTACATAAACCTCGTGTCCACGACGAACTAACTCCATAGCACCAGCAGGTGTCAACGCAACGCGGTTCTCGTTGTTCTTAATCTCCTTAGGTACGCCAATAATCATAACTATAAAATTTTAATGTTTTAGGTTTATTTAGGTTATATGGTGCGCCTATCCACCATTTCCGACATCTAAGTTACAATATTTTTATTATTCGACACACGCTTTTCTAAAATTATCGCAATAAAAGTGTATAAAAATGCAAGTATTACAATATTCGCCACCTCCAACCTAATATTTTGCAGCGATGCACCCATTGTATTTAGACTTATAAAGCCATCTACAGCACTACTACTCGGAAAGAGCCTACCCACTGCATAGAGCCACTCAGGGAAAGCCTCCTTAGGATAGGAGACACCCGCCAAGAGGAGTATCGGCACTGATGTCCAAAGCAGAGTCAATATAGGGGCTTCGCGACGAGTAAAGAGATGCGACAGCGACTGAGCCAAGGAGGAGGATGCCACTATATATAGAGCGATTAGCACAGCAATATCTCCTATACGACCATTAAACGGGAAGCCAAATATCTGCCATAATGTAGCTAATATCAATATTAAGCTAACGCCATATATCACAATATGAGTCAGCGCAATAGATAACACTTGACATGTGCTATACAGCCACGTTCTATGCCTTATAAGCAGACTATGCCTGCGTCGCCGTATTGCCACCATACCAACACCAATAAGCAGAGTTTGCTGAATAAGCAACACCACAATCGAGGGCATCACAAATGAGCCATAGCCAAGCGACCTATCATACAATATTTCGCTCGACAGCTCCACACCTCCGCCACCTCTATCCAGGAGATCAGCCATAGCCTGCTCTAACACCGCGCGATACAACAACAGATGGCTACCATCCAAGATTAGACTTATAGTAGCACCCTGCATCGACAACAACCCGCGCTCAAAGCCATCGGGGACGACAACAATACCGTAGACATCGCGGTTGTAGAATAGCTCTCTGCCCTCCACCACAGACTGCACCTCGTAGGCAATAACCGTATTATCTCCCTCGCGAAAATCAGCAACAACATCCCTACTCGACGCCGTATTATCCTCGTCTACAATAGCGATAGGTACACTATCCACCACCTCAGCGCCATAGGCTATCGAGTAGATAGTGGCGTATATAAGCATTGCAAAGAGGAGCAACAACATAGCCCCACTATCTCCCAATATTAGGCGAAACTCCCTTATAACCAATCGAAACATATCACTCCCTACCCCAATATTTATCTTCACGCACTACTCTGCCTAACCGTCGCCACACCAACGGCACAACGACTATAAAGAGTGCCATATATACAAGATTATCAACATCATATCTAAACGGCGCATCGCGCATAACCTGACTTACAAAGAGTTCACTAAAGTAGGTCAACGGAAAGAGCTTAGAGAAGATTCGCGCCACACCATACATAGCTATCGTAGGAAAAGTTATCCCCGAAAAGGTAAATGCCATAACACTATATCCACCACCTAACGACAGCGCCAAACGCAGATTCGCTGTTAAAGCAATAACTGCAAGAGCAACACACTCATACACAACAATAAAGAGTAGCGTAACAAGCGACAATACAAGATAGTTTCCCTCGCACTCCATCCCCATAACCACAAACAACACAAAATAGATAAACTGCGAGGCCAGCACCATAGCGAGAGTTACTGGTAAAAGTTTTCCTACAACTCCTCCAACAAGCGACCCATTAGCCACCGAAAGCCATTGCAAAGCTGTACGGTAGCACAGTTCGCGACCTATGGCGTAGATAGTAGAGAGCATAGTAAAGACCACAACGCCCAAAATCATAAAGATAGGAGCAAGATAGCAACCATAGTTTAGGTATGGATTGGATATAATGTTACTCTGCACATTAATAGGCATTATCTTAACCATAGCTTCATCATAGCTAAGACCCATACTCTCCAATGTTTGGAGTGCCACTCCTGCCGCAAAGCTCTGCACAGCAAGCTGAATATCGCGACTCAAGATTCCGCACGCAGAGATATTTGTACCACTAAGATAGCACCCTACGGTAGCGCTCTCGCCACGATATATTGCATCCTCAAAGCCCTTATCAACACAGAGAATACCCTCGACATCGCCATTCAACATTCGCTCCTCTGCACTCGATATATCCAACTCCTGAAAGGCAATTCTAACACCAGATGTTGCATCAACCATCATAAGCATCTGGCGCGATAAGGGTGTGTAATCCCTATCCACCACCGCAATAGGCACATTATCAATAGCACCACGATAGAAGATAACTCCGAAGAAGAGAATCATCATCGCAGGAAAGAGTACTAATATCGAGAGATAGAGCCTATCGGATGCTATCTCGCGCAGTTCTCGCCTAAGCGATGATATGATACTACTAATCAGCATAGCTATAACCTCTCGCCATAGACTATTATGCTCATACCAGGAAGTATCTCGACATGCTCCACCGAGCGTGCGCGCACCTCGAAGGAGCGGATATCAAAGCCTCCACGCGCGCGTGTAGCACTCCATGTAGCAAAGTCCGCCTCAGAGGAGATATAGTAGACCTCAAACTCTGTTCTCCTATCGAGCGCAGGAATATAACCATCGAAGCGATAGCCGAGATGGACATTCGCCATCATATTCTCCTTAATATTAAAGGTAATCCAGCAGTTAGCAATATCAAGAATTGTAACAACTGGCATCCCTGAACCCACCAATTCACCCGCCTCCGCCATAACGCTCGACACACGACCCGACACCGGAGCATAGACCTCGGCATCCTTCAAATAGGAGCGCACCTCGTCGACACCGCCCTGCGCCTCACGCACCTTAGCCTCCACAGCCTCGCGTTGTTGGCGTGTAGCACCCTCAACCACAAGCTCATACTCTGCCTTTGCAGCATCTGCCGCCGCCTGCATAGCCCTATAGTTTGCCAGCGCCTCGTCGTACTGCTGACGTGGCACAACACCCTTATCGTAGAGCTTTTTAACTCGCTCATAGCTCGACTCGGCAAGTTCCAACCCCGCCTGTGCCCTCTGCCATAGGCTCTTTACAGCCACCACTTGCTCCTTACGCGCACCCATATCTACCTCGCTATTTATAGCCTCTGCTTCGGCTTCCAGGGCTGCAACTTGCTTAAGCTTAGCATCGAGTTCGGGCGTAGAGATAGTGTACAATAACTCTCCCATATAGACCAAATCTCCCTCTGCAACATACATTGAGTCAATACGCCCCGCTAACTTAGACGAGGCACGATAGCTACGACACTCCACAACGCCCTGAATAACTGGGCGGTTAACACGACCAAAGTAACGTATCAGGGTAATTATACCCACCAATAACAAGGCAAGCATAACGATAATATATAAAGTTCGTTTCATATTAATGGTTAATCTTTTACTCGATTTATATCAACCTCTACTCCATTAGCAACATAGTTCACAAAATCACCACTCAATCCCGACACCTCCAATAACCTCGCCAACGACAACACGTAGTTGTATACAGCATCGAGATATTCCACTTCGGATGCAGCAAGAGCGATGCGAGCATCCATCAGCTCCGAGGATGGCGTTACGCCCTCCTTAAAGCCCTCTAAGGCGGTTGTGTAGTAACTCTCGGCGAGTGCTATGGAGCGCTTCGAAGAGTCAACATCAAGCATCGCATTTTGCAATGCATAATACTCCTTATCGACCAAAAGCAAGATACTCTCCTTTACCTTCTCTGCTAAATCTTGAATACTGCGTTCTACACTCTTTGAAGCACGATACTGCTCCTGCTTTGTAAGACCTCCAAAGATTGGCATCGAGACACCCACACCCACTGCCCAGCGTGGCAACATATCGGTTAGATTATAGGAGTAGAGCGATGCGCCACCCATCGCCACAATCTCAGGCATAAAGGCTGAACGCGCGAGGTTTACACCCTCTGCACTAAGATGCTCAGCATTCTCAACCTCACATATAGAGTTATTTAAGCTGAGCGCATTATTGCGATAGTAATCTATGTTGTATATATCGTATGATAAAAACATCTTATCTGATGGCAACACCACTGTATCGCTCTGCATGGTCGTCTGCAAGGCACGTTCCGCCATACGTAGTTTACTCTGCGCATCACTACATTCGCGCTCCACCTCCGAGAGTTTATATTGCAGGTACAGCACCACACTATGCGCCACGACACCCTCCTGCTCCATAGCCTCGGCATCGCGCAGATGTTGCACCACTCCCTGTACAACGAACTCCTTTACAGCCGCCACTTCATGGGCAAGTATCACACCATAGTATCGCTCGACAAGCTCGGTAATAAGTGCACTTGTTACCCCATTTAGACCAATCTGCGCACCATCAATCCTTAGCTTCGCAACACGGTTGGCAATATCGATACGCCCACCCATATATATAGGCATCGTAAGGGTTGTCCCCACAAAGCCAAAGTTGCGATTTTGGAGCGTGTAGCGCCAATCTGCCCCCATAAGAGGGTTTATTGCATCTGTTAGGAGTGATGCAATTGTAGGGGTTATAAAACCCTGTAACACGCCGTTACTTATAAGTCCATCCAACGACTCTGTTACAACACCCTTAGCACCACCAAGGTCTATATCAATACTATGTTGCATCAGCGTATAGCAACCCACAAGATCAATCTTAGGCATACGCAGTCCCTGCGCGGCGCGATACTCTCTATAGGCGGCATCCACGCCATACTTAGCACTGCTTATAGCCATATTGCGCTCCACCATCATATCGAGTGCATCGCTAAAGCTCACTCTCAGCTGGGCTGTAGCACTCAACGAAAACATAAGCGCCAACAGCGATATCCAAAATCTCATAGATAAAGTTTCTGCCCATCACTGCAATTACCGTGCGACAATTTCGCAATGCTTTGGCACATAACTTGTGAACGAAGCAGACGAAAACTTTAATGTTAACCAAAAATTTTCAGTTATGAAACGAATTAAACATTTCGCTCTATCACTGCTTACAGTAGCGTTCGTGATGCCATCGGCAATGGCTCAGACCAGGGTCTATGAGGTGGACGAATATACGCCAACAATCTATATGATTGCTGTAGGTAACGAGTTGCAAGAGTATGACCCTGAGGTTGTACGTGTTGCTATTATCGAGGACTTTGTGGAGACTAAGCGTCATGGCTTCCAGCAGGCTCACAACCCACAGTTCATCTTCTCGACACGCAACAACCGCTTCTCATTGGGTATTGGAGGTATGGTAAATCTACGCACCAGCTACGACCTCAAGGGCGCAGTGGGCAATATAGACTTCGTACCATACGACATCCCTATGCACAAGGGCTACGCTAACCAGCAGCGTGTGATGATGGATGCCTCGACCTCACGACTCTTTATGAAGGCTATCGTGAATAGCAACACTTTGGGTCGCGTCTACGTCTATACCGACATGGACTTCCGTGGTGGCGAGGAGTTTACCTACATTCCACGTCTAAGATCGGCTTATGTTAACCTTCTCGGCTTTACCGTAGGACGCGATGTAACCACCTTCTGCGACCTTGCAGCAGCACCTACCACTATCGACTTTCAGGGTCCTAACGCCTACAACTTCGCCTTCAACGAGATGATTCGCTACGAGCGTGGCTTTGTTCGCAACCACCTTAAAGTTGGTGTAGCTGCCGAGATGCCATCGGTGAATGCGACCTATGGCGAGAACTTCGAGCCTATCTACCAGCGTGTGCCAGATGGTATTGCATACGTTCAGTATGCTTGGGGCGAGAACAAATCGAGCCACGTGCGTCTATCTGGTGTTATCCGTGATATGTATCTCCACGACAAAACCACTGGTGAGAACACCACACAGGTTGGCTGGGGTGCGCAGTTTAGCGGTCATATCGAGGTTGGCAGTTGGGTAGACCTATATATGAATGGTGTTTATGGTCGCGGCATTACCCCTTACATTCAGGATTTGTCAGGCGCGCCATACGACTTTGTTTACAAGCCAGAGAAGCCTAACGAGATTCACACCCTTCCAATGTGGGGTTGGCAGGCAGCAGCACAGATCAACATCATTCCATCTACATTCTGGTTTAGCGGTGGTTACTCAACCGTACGTCTCGAAGTCGACAATAGCGCGCTATCGGACAACCAGTACAAGCGTGGCGAGTACATCTTCGGCAACCTCTTCTACAACGTAACGCCTAACTTTACCCTTGCATTAGAGTATCTCCATGGCTCACGTGAGGATGTTAGCAACGCCCACAACCGCGCAAACCGTATCAGCGTGATGGCACAGTACAACTTCTAAGAGGTTAGTTTTAACAATTATTTGGCAATCCATAGGCGGGTTGCCATTTTTTTTTGTAATTTTACACAATGCGATGTTACATTTGATATGGCTTCATCGTTATATATGTAGAAACTAACCAATAAAACGCAAAATTTGAAGACCGAAGCACAATATATAGAGTTCTTCTCTGAGCACCGAGACACGCTCTATCGCCTTACATTTAATATATGTGGCGATAGTATCGAGGCGGAGGATATCGTGCAGGATGTCTTCGAGCGAGTCTGGAGGGCAAGAGATAAAGTTCTAAGCAGCTCCCATCCTAAAGCCTATATATGCCGCATAGCGCATAACTTGGCAATAGATAGGGAGCGAACGCGGTTAAGGCGGCAGACATTCGCAATAAACGAGGAGATAACAACAAATGATATCAGCATATCGGCAGAGCTATCGGATATAACGAACATAACACAGCGAGCTATAGCCTCGCTACCCGAGAAACAGCGAGTCGCCATACATCTAAGAGATGTGGAGGGGTACGAGATCGAGGAGATTGCTGAAGTATTAGAATGCGATAACACGAGTGTAAGAATGAATCTCTCAAGGGCACGCAGCAGTGTCAGAGAGAGTGTAACAAAAGCTTTGAATTATGGAGTTAAACGAGATTAACAGACTTATCGACAAGTATTTCGAGGGTGAGACATCGCTCGCAGAGGAGAGGGCGATTGCCTTATATCTCGCTACCGCAGACCATCTTCCAGAGGGACATCGCGCAGTTAAGGCTATGTTCGAGGCAATGGGACTACTTAAGGAGATAAAAGCTCCGCAACTCAAACCACGCAAACGTAACATCACCCCATCACAATTTAGAAGGGTTGCCGTAGCCGTAGCGTGTATATTTGTTGGAGTATATATAACTATGCGTACGATGACAAACACCACTCTACACGCTGAACCAATGATTATCTGCTATGTAAATGGTACACGAGTCACTGACCAACAAACAGCCGAAGAGGAGGCACGCAGAATACTCGGCAATATGAATCAAAACGTAAACCTTGCTATGGCAAGGATAGACAAGATTAATTCATTAAAAACTAAATAAGTATGAAGAAATTTATCACTACCCTAACACTTATCATAGTATCCCTAACTACACTACATGCACAAGAGTCTAACAACGACAACACCATTACCTTTGGCAAGGAGGGGCAGAATAGAATTAGTATCGTCAACGAGGATACCATAAACTTCAAAATTGCCGGAAAGGAGTTCCAGATGAGTGGCGATCCTAAGAAAGAGCAGGTTGAAAATAAAAATCACGGTAGCATATCTTCACTTGGTATCATAGAGTTGGGTATAAATATGCTTACTAATACAGATTACTCTATGTATGACCCTCAAGGGGCTACAATGATGCAGTTTGGTAACAAAAAGTCTACCTATGTTGCTCTTAACATCTTTACCGACAACTTCCGTCTAAATAAAACAGGCTCTTTGAGCGTTGATATGGGCGTAGGTATCGCTTGGGAAAACTATGTATTTGCTGGCGACTATTCGATGAGATATATAAATGGTATGATGCGCCCTATTGCATTGGATAGTGGAGTTAAGAAATCGAAGCTAATGGCTCGATATCTACATATGCCTGTATTGTTGAACTATACACACAAAAACAAGTTCTTTATCGCAGCAGGTGTAAACCTTGATGTATCTATCGGCACACGACTTAAGCATAAAGAACCAAAGATCGTATATAAAAAGGAGATCGTAACACTCAACCCTATTCAAGTTGGTGGAACACTACGCATCGGTAACGACTGGTTTTACGGCTTTATCAACTACTCATTTATGGATATGTTTAAGACCAACACAGGTCCTGGAGGACAGCGACTATCTGCGGGTCTTGGTCTTAATTTCTAACTTAAAACCTGATAGATATGAAGAGTTTTATCACAACCCTAATACTCCTTGTAGTAGTATTTACACCGCTACACGCGCAAGAGATTGCCGAAGATAGCACTATTACCTTTGGCAATAACGGGCAACACAGTGTAACATATAACGCCGATGGTATCAACTTCAAGTTAGCAGGAATGATATTGCGATTTAGCGGTAATGATAAAAGCCCACAACCACAACAACAGTTACAACAACCGCAATTCAAGAGCATATCTCCTTTTGGCTTTGCAGAGGTAGGCGTCAACCTTATGGCGAATGCTAAATATGCGCTATATACCCCTGAAGAGGCAGCGATGATGCGTCTGGGCAATGCAAAATCGATATATATGAGCGTAAACTTATATTCACGCAGTATAAGGCTAAACCAAAGTGGTTCTTTTACAATGGATTACGGCGCTCAGTTCACAATGGAGAACTATAGGTTTAATGGCCCATATTCGATGAAATATGAAGGGGGAATGATGCGACCTGTAAAACTTGAGGATAGTGTTACCAGGTCAAAACTATTGTTGGAATATATAAGCCTCCCTACGATGATTACATGGAGCTACAACCATAAATTCTTTGTCTCTTGCGGTTTGTCTCTAGATATTCTATTATGGCACTCGCTAATGTATCAAAAGCCAATGGTTATCGATCGTGTTGAGCCAGTAACCGTCGAGCCTATACAATTTAGTGGAGTGTTACACTTCGGTACTGATAAGGTGTATGGCTTTATAAACTATGGATTAACGGATGTGTTTACCTACAACACTGGTCCTACTTGCCGTAGATTTTCAGCAGGTATTGGCTTCTATCTATAACCTAAAACGTTACTTAATATGAAACGCCTTATACTACTAATAATGTTGTGTTTGCCATTTATGGCATCGGCACAGACAGATCATATAGCACCACTTATTAAGAAGTACTCGCAGTTTAAGAATTGCTCCACAGTAGTACTCTCTAAGGAGATGCTAAAACAGATGTATGAAAACTCTGGCATCGAGTCTATGCAGGCTATATCGGTGGAGGATCCAGCGTTGCTCAATATACTACGAAACGACTTGGAGAAGTTCATTGGTGGTTACAACCTCCTAATGTCGGTAAATAGCGATGGTACAAATGTGGAGATATATCGCGTAGAGCAACAATACAAATCCAATAGCACAGGCAAGCGCGAGAGTATTGACGATATCTTTATCGTTGCCATAAGCGAGGACGAAGGCGTTGTAATACGCCTAACGGGACACAATATAGAACTTAGCGATGCTACGTCACTGATAAATATATAGAATAGCAAAACAGTGCGAATGAGCTATTGCCCATTCGCACTGTTTTTTTTGTTATAGGAAGCGAAGATCTGTCTTACGACAACAGACTAATAATTATCTGCAAATGGCTCAAAGAATGCCTGTGGATGCTCACACGATGGGCAGAGCTTAGGGGCGCTGCTTACCTTGATGATATACCCACAGTTGCGACACTGCCATACTATCTCGCCATCACGTCTAAAGAAGTCGCCGTCGGTAAGACGACTCAAGAGCTTAAGGTAGCGACGCTCATGCTCCTTCTCGACCTCAGCAACATACTTAAATGTTAGAGCTATCTTCTGGAAGCCTTCGGCATGTGCTGTCTCGGCAAAGGCTGCATACAATACCTCCCACTCTTCGTGTTCGCCATTAGCAGCTTCGACAAGATTATGCTCCGTTGTGCCTATAATACCCGCAGGGAATGAGGCATTATGAATAGTTGCCATGCCACCCTCAAGGTATTTGAAGAAGCGCTTGGCATGCTCCTTCTCCTGATCGGCTGTGATATCGAACACTGCAGCTATCTGCTCGTAGCCATCCTTCTTAGCCTGCGATGCAAAGTAGGTATAACGATTTCGTGCCTGACTCTCGCCCGCAAACGCCTTCAACAAGTTCTCCTCGGTAAGCGTACCTTTCAAAGTATTTTTCATCCTAATCGAGTTTTAATAAGTTAAACCATATCAAGATGATGTGCAAAAGAGAGACCAAACAATAAATAAAAAAGGGCATCCCTTTCGGAACGCCCTGCAACTTACCTGCTACGAATATTATCTGTGCAAAGTACCAGCCTTTCTAATATCTGAACGACGATAATCTGTAATATTTTGCAATTAGTTCAAATTGTCATTTTTTTTCTCGCGTTACCACTAATAAATTGCAAAGCAGTAAGCAAATACCATGTTTTTTATAGCATTCTGGATAGAGTCTATATTAAATATTGGTATTATCGATAATTGTTCGTATATTTGCACGATTATACGATTTATATTAAAACACTATATTATGGCAGACGAGAAAATTATATTTTCAATGGTTGGTGTGAGCAAGGTGCTTAACAACAACAAGAAAATCTTGAACAACATCTACCTGTCGTTCTTCTACGGTGCGAAGATTGGTATCATCGGTCTTAACGGCTCGGGTAAGTCTACGCTTATGAAGATTATCGCAGGTATCGACAAGAGTTTCCAGGGCGAAGTAGTATTCTCTCCTGGCTACAGCGTTGGTTACCTCGAGCAGGAGCCACAGCTTGACCCTACAAAGACCGTAAAGGAGATCGTAGAGGAGGGTGCAGCATCTACAGTAGCCCTTCTTAAGGAGTACGAGGATATCAATATGAAGCTCTGCGAGCCTATGGATGACGACGAGATGGCGCGTCTTGTAGAGCGCCAGGGCGAGCTATACGAGAAGATTGACCAGGTTAACGGCTGGGAGCTTGATAGCGTCTTGGAGCGTGCGATGGATGCATTGCGCTGTCCAGATCCAGACCAGAGCGTAGCTGTACTATCGGGTGGTGAGCGCCGTCGTGTAGCGTTGTGCCGTTTGTTGTTGCAGCAGCCAGATGTCCTCCTTCTTGATGAGCCTACCAACCACCTTGATGCCGAGAGTATCGATTGGTTGGAGCAACACCTTCAGCAGTATAAGGGTACAGTTATCGCTGTTACCCACGACCGTTACTTCTTGGATAATGTAGCAGGTTGGATCTTGGAGCTTGACCGTGGTGAGGGTATTCCATGGAAGGGCAACTACTCTGGCTGGTTGGAGCAGAAGACACAGCGTATGGCTATGGAGGAGAAGCAGGAGAGCAAGCGCCGCAAAACTCTCGAGCGAGAGTTGGAGTGGGTACGTATGTCGCCATCGGGTCGTCATGCTAAGTCTAAGGCACGTCTTTCGGCTTACGACAAGATGATGAACGCAGATACTAAGGAGCGCGAGGAGAAGCTCGAGATCTACATTCCTAACGGTCCACGTTTGGGAGACCTTGTTATCGAGGCACAGGGCGTAACTAAAGCCTTTGGCGACCGTGTACTTTACGAGGGTCTTGATTTCTCGTTGCCACCAGCAGGTATCGTAGGTGTTATCGGTGCTAACGGTACAGGTAAGACCACCCTATTCCGTATGATTATGGGCTTGGAGGAGCCTACATCTGGTAGCTTCCGCGTAGGTCCTACCGTAAAGCTCGCATATGTAGACCAGCAACATAAGTCTATCGACCCAGAGAAGACCGTATACGAGGTTATCTCGCAGAACTCTGACCTTATCCAGCTCGGTAACCGTCAGGTGAATGCTCGCGCATACGTAGGTCGCTTCAACTTCAACGGTGCAGACCAGGAGAAGAAGTGCGGTGTGTTGTCGGGTGGTGAGCGTAACCGTCTACACCTCGCACTTGCACTTAAGGAGCAGGGCAACGTATTGCTTCTCGATGAGCCTACCAACGATATCGACGTTAATACACTCCGTGCTTTGGAGGAGGGTTTGGAGAACTTCGCTGGCTGTGCTGTGGTTATCTCACACGACCGTTGGTTCTTGGATCGTATCGCAACCCACATTCTATCGTTTGAGGGCGACTCTAAGGTTGTATTCTACGAGGGTACATACTCTGAGTACGAGGCTTGGAAGAAGGCTCAGGGCGAGGATACAACCCCTAAGCGTGTTAAGTACAAGAAACTTTTGGCAGAGCAGTAGTATATGGCACAGAAACCATCTATTCCAAAGGGTACGCGCGACTTCTCTCCAGAGGAGATGATGCGCCGTACATATATCTTCGACACCATTAAGAGTGTTTTCCGTCTCTTTGGCTATGCGCCATTGGAGACCCCTTCGATGGAGAATCTATCTACCCTACTTGGCAAGTATGGCGAGGAGGGAGATAAACTCCTCTTCAAAATTCTAAACTCTGGCGACTACGGTGCAAAGCTCTCGGATGAGGAGCTACGTCAGGCATCAAAGATTTGCGAGAAGGGTCTACGCTACGACCTTACAGTGCCATTTGCGCGCTATGTCGTACAGCACCAGAACGAGATTGTATTCCCTTTCAAGCGCTATCAGATTCAGCCAGTATGGCGTGCTGACCGTCCTCAGAAGGGTCGCTATCGCGAGTTCTATCAGTGTGATGTAGATGTCATCGGCTCTAAGTCGTTGCTCTCGGAGGTTGAGTTAGTAGATATCGTAGCACGAGTATTCTCGAAGCTCGGCATCTCGGTAACCCTTAAGATGAACAACCGCAAAATCTTGTTCGGTATTGCTGAGTCTATAGGCCATGCAGACAAGATGATTGATATCACAGTGGCTATCGATAAGCTCGATAAGATTGGCTTGGACAACGTCAAAAATGAGTTGCGTGAGCGCGGCATCGATGACGAGGCTATCGCAAAGCTTCAGCCCATCCTTGAGCTTAGTGGTACTAACGAGGAGAAGCTCGTTAAACTTAGCGAGGTCATTGGCTCTTCGGAGACTGGCATGGTGGGTATCGAGGAGATGCGCACAATCTTTGGCAATGTAGAGAAGTTGGGCATTGGTCTTACTCCAGAGCTTGACCTATCATTAGCTCGTGGCTTGAACTACTATACTGGCGCTATCTTCGAGGTTAAGGCTAACGACTACCAAATCGGCTCTATCTCTGGTGGTGGTCGCTACGACGACCTCACTGGCATCTTCGGCATGTCTGGAATGTCGGGCGTAGGTATCTCGTTTGGTGCAGACCGCATCTACGATGTTATGCTCGGTCTAAACCTCTTCCCAGAGGAGTTGGCTTGCTCTACAAAGGTCTTGTTTGTAAATCTTGGCGAGGCTGAGGAGGAGGCATCTATGCGCCTACTATCGCAGTTACGCGACAACAACATCCCTGCTGAGATATACCCAGAGACCTCGAAGATGAAGAAGCAGATGGAGTACGCCAACCGCAGAGGTATTCCATACGTTGTTATCATCGGCTCTAACGAGCTTGCACAGGGCATCGCTACCGTTAAGAATATGCGCACTGGCGAGCAGTCGGAGGTAGCATTTACAGAGCTTGTAAGCACATTGCAATAACCTAATTTATAGGATGAAACGATTTCTTATATCACTGCTTACTTTAGCTCTATGTTGCGCTTCGTTATCGGCACAGCAGAACAAGCGACAGTTGATGAAGAAGTTAACATCGGTCTATGAACTATTAGACCAATATTATGTGGAGGATGTGCCTCTTGAGCCTCTGGTTGAAGAGGCTATCCGCACCACATTGCGCTCCCTTGATCCCCACTCTCGCTACTATTCAAAGGAGGAGATGGAGATACTTAACCGCCACCTTAAAGGCGAAGATACAGAGCGTCGCCCTATCGAGGCTTTTCGCGTGGATAGTGTGGGCTATGTCAAAATCAGTGCATTTACAAAGCCGATAGCATCAGAGTTCTATACCGCCTACACAGGGTTGGGTGATATTAAGGGACTTGTTATTGATCTAAGAGACAATGGTGGAGGCTATGTTACTGCGGCTATCGACCTTAGTTCGTTGTTCCTATCGAAGTGTGATGTGATAATGACTCGGGTGAGTAAACGTAGAACCATTACATACGATGCCAAGCATGATGGTGTAATTAAGGATCTCCCTCTTGTTGTGATTATCAACGAGAATACCGCATCCGCAAGTGAAATATTTGCAGGAGCAATACAGGATCATGATAGAGGTATTATTGTGGGTCGCACAAGCTATGGTAAGGGCTTAATTCTGAAGTATATACAAAATAAGGATGGCTCAGGAGTGGTTATTGCCACAGCCTACCACAAGACCCCATCGGGTCGACCTATCCAGCGACCATACACTAAGGGCGAGTACGAAGCCTATCGTAGCGATTCAACACGCTTTATGCATCCCGACTCTATCATCCGTGATACGAGCCTAATCTTTAAGACTCTAAAACTGGGTCGCGAGGTCTATGCTGGCGGTGGCATAACGCCAGACATCTACATTGCAGCCGACAGCGTAATGACCCTAAATGAGTTTGATTATACAACCAAGCGCGCAATATCTATAGCAGCAGGCAGTGATTGCGGATTATCTATTTTGGAAGAATAGATAAAATTATAGGCGAAATCACACAAAATAGTTGGAAGATTGGGAAATTTTACCTATCTTCGTGTAAACAAAATTTAAGTAACCTATAAACCCACCATAAAACTACTACCAAATGGCTTTAGACTATACTCCACGCCACGATAACGAGGATAATGGCGAACAGATTTGCTCAAAGGTTGTACGCGCAGGCAAGCGCACCTACTTTATAGATGTTAAGGCGACACGTGCTGACGACTACTATCTAACTATTACCGAGTCGCGCAAGAGGGTAAATGCTGACGGTACAGCAAACTTCTCGCGCCACCAGATTTACCTCTACAAGGAGGATTTTGCTAAGGTAATGGATGGTATTACCGAGATGGTAGACTTCGTCAAGGAGCACAAGCCAGAGTATTTTGAAAAGCAGAATCACGAGGAGTAAGGAGCTTACTACAAGCTACTAATAAGAGGGTGCGTCCAAGTGGTTTGGGCGCACTTACTATTTTATATATGGAAAGGAGTGTACTATTAGGATTTAGCGGTGGCATAGATAGCACTATGTCGGCACGCCTACTCTTAGAGGCGGGGTATCGTGTTGTGGCTCTCACTATCGACACTACAGGCGACAGCGCCATGCTTGAAAAGGCGGAGCGTATGGCTTTGGTGTTGGGTATTGAGTGGTACGCCTACGATGCCAAAACTCTGTTTGAGCGCGAGATTATCGACTATTTCTGCATGGAATACACCATGGGGCGTACACCTGCGCCCTGTACCCGCTGCAACACCCATATTAAGTGGAAAATACTTCTTGAGGAGGCTAATCGTCTTGGCATAAGCCATATTGCTACAGGACACTATTTCCGTATAGAGCAACACAAAGGCAACTACTACGTGGCAAAGGGAGCGGACAACGCTAAAGACCAGAGCTACTACCTTTGGGGGCTATCGCAAGAGATACTATCACGCGCAATAACCCCGATGGGGTCAATCATAAAGAGCGAAATAAAGGAGAGCTTTAGAGATAAGAGCGAGAGTATGGGTATATGCTTCTTGGAGGGTCAGCCATACGCCGAGTTCCTAAAACATAGAGGTATAAACCCTACAGAGGGCGACATCCTAAATAGCTGTGGCGAGGCGTGTGGTCGCCATAATGGCATTATCCACTACACTATAGGTCAGCGTCGTGGCGAGGGGATTCCCGAAGGAAAGCGTGTGGTAGAGATATGTGCCGAGTCGAACAATATTATCGTTGGCGAGAAGCAGGAACTATATAAACATAAACTATATATAACGAGCTGTAATATAGTGGATGAAAGTGAGTTGCTAACCGCACCAGACGTTACAATCAAGATTAGAGGCATCGGCATTAACCCTGAGCTTCCAGTATCTGTGGTGCGCCATGGCGAAGGCTATCTTATAACCACGCCTGATAAGGCATTTGCACCGGCAAAGGGTCAGCCACTTGTCCTATACCGAAATAATTTAGTCATTGGCGGTGGAATAGTTGAAAGTTTCGAGTAAATATATTACTTTTGTCCAGATTAAGAATAGACCTCGAAATTATGATTAAGAAGCTATACGATTGGGTACTTTCGTGGAGTGGTAGCCGCTGGGGATGGTTGGCACTCTTTATCATCGCTCTCTGTGAGTCGAGCTGGTTTCCTATCCCGCCCGATATTCTACTTATCGCGCTATGTCTTGGTGCTACAAAGAAGTCATTTCGTTTTGCCGGCATTACCCTACTTGGCTCTATAATTGGCGCTATGCTTGGCTATGCCATAGGTTACTTCCTATGGACTACACCTTCAGGAGAGGCTACAGCCATTGCCAACTTCTTCTATGAGAATGTCTTTAGCGTTGAGAGCTTCGACAACGTGGGTGCTATGTACGACAAGTACAACTTCTGGATTGTCTTTACCGCAGGCTTCACACCACTGCCATATAAACTCTTTACCATTGCAGGTGGTATGTTCGATATCAACTTTGCGATGTTCCTAATCGCATCGACTATATCGCGTGGTATGCGTTTCTTCCTAATAGGCTGGCTTATATGGAGATTTGGACAGCCAATTAAAGTATTCATTGATAAATATTTCAACCTCTTAGCAACGCTATTTACAGTACTACTAATCGGCTTCTTCGCCTTGGCTGTATCGATCTTCGACGGTAGCGACGAGAGTGGCACAGAGTCTACAACAACTACAGAGGTTATAATCGAGCAACCAGAGATATGCGACACTACGGACTTATAGGCAAATATCTTTCACACTCTTTTTCGGCAAATTTCTTTCGCGTAAAGTTCGAAAACGAGCGTATAGATGCCGATTACACACTTATCGAAATAGAGGATATAGCAACTATTCGTGAGGTAGTTGCAGAGCGTGAGCTATCTGGTTTTAATGTAACTATACCTTACAAGGAGAGCATCATTCCCTACCTCGACGAACTTAGCGATGAGGCAAAGGCAGTGGGTGCTGTGAACTGCGTGGTGGTGCGCAGTGGTAGACTTATTGGCTACAACACCGATATTACAGGCATTGAGGCATCGCTTGAGTGGATGGATGTAGAGATGAATGTCCGCGCCCTAATACTTGGTACTGGTGGTGCAGCGAAGGCTGTGCAGTATGTCTGCAAAAAGTATAACATCGCCTTTAGCACAGTATCGCGCGATGCTGAGCGTGGCGACTACACCTACGATATGTTGGATAGTGATGTAATCGCCCACCATAGACTTATTATAAATACTACCCCAGTTGGTATGTCGCCCAATAAGGAGGATGCTCCCGCATTGCCATACGACGCCATAGGTGCAGAGCATAAGGTGTTCGACCTAATCTATAACCCCGCAACGACACAGCTCCTAAGTAGAGCTAAGGAGCAGGGAGCTGCAACTATGAATGGCATTCTAATGCTTCAGACACAAGCTATTGCCTCGTGGCATATCTGGCAAAGAGCATACGAGGAGTTTAGGGAGGGGGCTATCTGCTAATAGCTCTCGCTACCAAGTACAGCCTCTGCCTCAGCAACATCATCCTCGCGCACCATCAATCGCGTTGGGAACGCCACAGGAGTATATATAGCCGACATATACTCCCCGTGCAATGTACAGAATATACCAGCACTATCAAGTATCGACTTGGCTATTTCAGCCTGCACTACGTTGTCATAATCCTTAAGGACAACGAGTTTTGTTGTGTTGTTATCCATAATCATTTCCATAGGCTTAACTCTTAAAGTTCTGAGTAAAGGTAGTAATATTTTTCCAAACATACAACAAATTGCCACTATTTTGTTCGATTGGTCGGAAAATAGGATTAACAGAGCCTATCCCTGCCCACCGTTTTCCATTCCACACCTCGTAGTCGTCCCCCGTCTCGAGACTACGCTCCACCACCTCGGCAGTCGCCCCGTAAGTTTAGGTGGCTGAGGATTTTCGATTTTCTTTTTTTTCAAAATCCTATGTTTTGAAAAAGAAAAAAAATTATCTCCTCTCAACCACGGATTATCACTATAATACTCTCTTGGTGTGTAGTGATACCCACATTTATCAAGACGATTACACTTACCTACTCTCTCATTGATATACTGATTAGTCTCAGTATCAATGTAACGAGTAAAACAATACTTTCTTCCACACTGAGGACAACTATATCGTGTACCTCTACCACGATATTTCTCTAATTGATATCTATATTCACTATTCATACTGATAGCACTTATTTTTTTTTCAAGACATAGGGTTTTTGAAAAAAAAAAATCATTAAAAATTACTTTTTCCCAAGCAACGTAAATACACTTGATGCACTTTTATATCCCAAAGCATCGGCTATCTGTTGTAGGGTCTTGCCCTCATCTCTACCTCTATTACGTATGCAACTTTCCACCTTTCAGTTTTTAGTTTTCAGTTTTAATTGCTATATTTGTAGTTTGAAACCAACAATAAAACAAACATCATATATGTACCCATTTGTACACCTACACGTTCATAGTCAATACTCGCTGCTTGATGGTCAGGCGAGTATCCCAAAACTTGTCGATAAGGCTATTGCTGACGGTATGCCAGGCATTGCCCTTACCGACCACGGTAACATGTTCGGTGTCAAGGAGTTCTTCAACTACGTATCGAAGTGTAATAAGTCGCGCAAAGAGAAGGTTAAGGCTGCGCAGGAGCTTATTAAGCGCCTCGAAGAGGGTACAGCATCCGAAGAGGAGATGGGTAGCGACCCAGCCGAAGCTCTGGCTAAGGCACGTGTGGCGTTCGATGCCCTACCAAAGACAGAGTTTAAGGGTATCATCGGTTGCGAGGTCTACGTAGCACGACGCAGAATGTTCAACCGCGAGAAGGCTATGGGCGACTATAGCGGTTACCACCTTATCCTCTTGGCAAAGAACATGAAGGGTTACAAAAACCTCATCAAGATTGTATCTAAAGCCTACACCGAAGGCTCCTATGGTCGTCCACGTACCGACCGTGTAGAGTTGGAGAAGTATCACGAGGGTTTGATATGTTGCTCTGCGTGTCTTGGTGGCGAGATGCCACGTCTTATCCGCGAGGGCAAAATCGAGGAGGCTAAGGCATCGGCACAATGGTATAAAAATCTCTTTGGCGATGACTACTATTTCGAGTTGCAGTTGCATAAAGCGACGGTGGAGAATGCCAACCATGAGACAGGACAGATACAGGCAGAGGTCAACGAAAAACTCATAGAGCTATCGCGTGAAATGGGCATTAAGTTGGTTTGCACCAACGATGTACACTTCGTAGACGAGGAGCATGCCGAGGCTCACGACCGCCTTATATGCTTAGGCACGGGCAAAGACCTTGATGACCCTAAGCGTATGCTTTATACCAAGCAGGAGTGGATGAAGACGACCAAGGAGATGAACGAGATATTCGACTACATCCCTGAAGCGTTGACCAACACCGTAGAGATATGCAACAAGATTGAGGGTTACTCCATCGACCACGCCCCTATTATGCCGACCTTTGCCATCCCAGAGGAGTTTGGCACAGAGGAGGGGTATCGAGCTAAATACACAGAAAAAGATCTCTTCGACGAGTTCACGCAGGACGAGAATGGTAATGTTGTACTTTCGGAGGAGAAGGCTCTCGATAAAATCGCTAAATTAGGCGGTTACGACAAGTTATATCGAATAAAGCTTGAGGCAGACTACCTCGCCAAGTTAGCTATCGAGGGCGCACACAAGCGTTATGGCGAGGTCTTGGACGAGGAGACTGCTACACGTATCAAGTTTGAGCTTCACATTATGAAGACCATGGGTTTCCCTGGCTACTTCCTTATCGTGCAGGACTTCATCCGCGCAGCGCGCGAGGAGTTAGATGTATCAGTCGGTCCTGGTCGTGGCTCTGCAGCAGGCTCAGCCGTAGCCTACTGCTTGGGTATCACGCAGATAGACCCTATCAAGTACGACCTTCTGTTCGAGCGTTTCCTTAACCCTGACCGTATCTCATTGCCCGATATTGATATCGACTTTGATGATGATGGTCGCGGTCGTGTGCTCAACTGGGTAACACAAAAATATGGCAAGGAGAAGGTTGCACACATCATCACCTATGGTACTATGGCGACAAAGATGGCATTGAAGGATGTCGCCCGCGTGCAGAAGCTACCTCTTGCCCTCGCCAACCAGCTATGCAAGTGGATTCCTGAGCGTATTCCAGATCCTAACGACAAGGAGAAGCTTTTGAAGGTCAACCTTCGCAACGCCATAAATGCAGTACCCGAGCTTAAGGAGGCAGAGGAGTCGAACGACCCCGTTATGCGCGATACCATCAAGTACGCAAAGATGCTTGAGGGCAACGTGCGTGGTACAGGTGTTCACGCCTGCGGTACTATCATCTGTCGTGATGATATTACCGACTGGGTACCAGTAAGCACAGCTCTCGATAAGGAGACTGGCGAGTCGATGCTTGTAACGCAGTATGAGGGTGCTGTAATCGAGGATACAGGTCTTATCAAGATGGACTTCCTCGGTCTTAAGACCCTGTCTATCATAAAGGATGCGGTGGAGGTTATCGAGCAGACCCATGGTGTGAAGATTGATATCGACAACATCCCTATCGACGATAAGAAGACATACGAGCTATACTGTGCAGGTCGCACCATCGGTACATTCCAGTTCGAGTCGCCAGGTATGCAGAAATATTTGCGCGAGTTGCAGCCTTCGACCTTCGAGGATTTGATTGCGATGAATGCCCTCTACCGACCAGGTCCTATGGATTATATCCCCGACTTTATCGATAGAAAGCACGGTCGTAAGCCTATCGAGTACGACATCCCAATTATGGAGCGATACCTCAAGGATACCTATGGTATCACCGTATATCAGGAGCAGGTGATGCTTCTCTCGCGCTTGCTTGGTAACTTCACGCGAGGCGAGTCGGACTCATTGCGTAAGGCGATGGGTAAGAAGATTAAGTCGAAACTTGACGAGCTAAAGCCTAAGTTTATCGCTGGTGGTAAGTCGAATGGTCACGACGAGAAGGTGTTGGAGAAGATATGGGCAGACTGGGAGAAGTTCGCATCCTATGCCTTCAACAAGTCGCACGCCACCTGCTATTCGTGGGTAGCATACCAGACCGCATATATTAAGGCACACTACCCTTCCGAGTATATGGCAACCGTACTTAGTCGCAACTTGAGCGATATAAAGGAGGTTACAGCCTATATGAACGAGTGCAAAAATATCGGCATCTCGGTACTCGGACCAGATATCAACGAGTCGATGATTAAGTTCTCGACAAACAAGAATGGCGATGTACGCTTCGGTCTTGCAGCGATTAAGGGCGTTGGTGGCGCAGCTTCGGAGGCTATTGTTAAGGAGCGCAAGGAGAATGGTCCATACAAATCTATCTACGATTTTATGGAGCGAGTTAACTTTGCCGTGGTCAACCGCAAGAGTCTTGAAAATATCGCCTATGCTGGTGGTTTCGACTCACTCATAGATTTCAACCGCTCGCGCTTCTTTGCAGAGGACACCTCAGGCTCGATGTTCCTCGATACGCTTGTTCGCTATGGTCAGCGCGTACAGCAGGAGAAGAACAATGCTCAACAGAGCCTCTTCGGCATGTTCTCGGAGAGTGGCTCCGATATTCCACAGCCAAAAGTTCCTGCAGCAGACGACTGGACAAATATCGCTATACTAAACAAGGAAAAGGAGGTCATAGGTCTCTACCTCTCAGCCCACCCTCTCAACCGCTTCGACTTTATTCTTAACAAGATGTGTCAGGTGGAGCTTGGCGAGTTGGACAACCTTACACTACTTAACGGTAAGGAGCTATCTGTTGCAGGTGTAATAACATCTGTAACACCACTTACCACGCAGGATGGTCGTCGCTATGCGCGCTTTGTGCTGGAGGATTACAACACCAGCCACGAGTTCACACTATGGAGCAAGGACTTCGAGCGATTCGGCATGCTTATCGAGGTCAATACCTTCCTATTTATACGCGGAAAGGTGCAACCACGCTTCGGCAAAGAGGGCAATGCTTTGGAGTATAAGATACTTTCTATGCAACATCTTGCTGAAGTTTCAGAAAATATTACTAACTTGCGCATCGAACTCGACATTCACGAGGTATGCTCAACGCTTACGGATATGCTTCTAAAGGTCATTAAGGAGAATCCAGGCAAGACCACACTGCAGTTTACCATCGTGGATAGAAGCAACGATGTGAAGATAAAGCTCAACTCCAAGAAGTACCGCGTGGCTACCACCACCGAGCTTATGAACTTTATCGAGAGTAACGAACTTAACTATTTTATAAGTATTTAACTATCAAAACTTTAATGCTATGGCACTAAAACTTAACAACGAGAATTTTGACGAAGTAATGGGCAAGGGTATGCCTGTAGTTATCGACTTCTGGGCAACATGGTGTGGTCCTTGCCGTATGGTAAGCCCTATCATCGACGAGCTTTCTGAGGAGTACGATGGCAAGGTTCTTATCTGCAAGTGCGACGTTGGCGAGGATGGCGATGAGATCGCTGCACAGTATCGCGTTCGTAACGTTCCTACTATCCTATTCTTCAAGGATGGTCAGCAGGTAGACAAGCACGTAGGTACTGCAGACAAGGAGCAGCTTAAAGCTAAGATTGACGCTCTTCTATAGTCGTCTCTCGAAGTTATATAGCGAGGTGTTCAGCAATAGCGCTGAGCGCCTCCTTTTTATTATAATATGTATAATACAACTCTCTCCGTAATGGAGATATACATTTATAACGGCTCCGAGTGATGATTATTTAAGACTTTTTTGTATATTTGTGCGAATATATTTACACATAGCCAAAATATGAGATTCACACAGATTTTATTTGCTTTTACACTACCTATACTCCTTCTATGCTCATGTGGCAGGGAGAAACCAACAACACCGACACTAAAGCAGTTTAAGGTGGAGCAGAGCATTCGATGTACATACCATACACAAAGCCTCGAGATTAAGTTATCTATGGAGAGTGCCGATGTCGAGGTATCTGTTAGCGACGATGCAGAGTGGATAGATAACACCGCCATAGTATCAAATAAGAGTATTACCGCAGATATAGCAGAGAACACTGGCGCAGAGCGTATTGCTACAATTACACTCACAGCACCTGGATATAAAAAGGCAGAAATCACACTAACACAAAATGGAGCAGAGACATCAACCGCCAACCATACGTTGATGTTCTACTTCTTTGGCACAAGCCTTAACCGCTACTTTACCACTAATATAGACGACACCAAACTCGCTATCGAGAGTGGCGCTTTGGGGGATAACAACCGTGTTGTCTTCTTCCGCCAGCGCAATGATGATGAGGCATATATCGTTGAGCTATGCTATGATCCAGATAGTGGCAAATGCTTCGAGTCTATTATCGAAGACCATATCGCCATCGAGGGCAGCCATATAAGTCCAGAGTATATCAGCCGCACTATTAACAAGCTATCATCCATCGCTCCAGCCGAGCGTTATGGCTTAGTTCTTGCCGGTCATGGCACAGCGTGGATTCCGCGCGAAGCACCTGGCATCTCCAAAGCCGGTGTGTGGACTCCACTCTTTGTTCAAGCAGAGGGTGCAGAGGTTACACGACACTTTGGTGAGAGCAACGTTCGCGTAAACACATCGGAGATAGCTGATGGTATCAACGGTAGCGACGTAGATATTGATTATATTCTCTTTGATGCCTGCTTCATGTCTAATATCGAGACTATTTATGAGCTTCGCAACTCGGCGAACTACATCATCGCCTCGCCTTGTGAGATTATGGGTCGCGGCTTCCCTTACGAGCGAACACTGCCCCACCTTTTCAAGGAGAACGGAGCTATGACAGACTACATTGCAGCAGCCGAAAGTTACTACCTATACTACCGCGATGAGTACACATCCAACTCACGCTGTGGCTCTATTGCTGTATACGATTGTAGCGAGATTGAAGCACTTCGAGATGCTACTAAAGAGATTGTCAAGAGTGCCAAAGAGGTGTACGATACCTACAATCTACAGACCTACGAGGGTCAACCCTCACACTACTTCTACGACTTTGGTGAGTGGGCAAATGTCGTAGCCACTGATGATGCAGCCTTGCAGAGTTTCAACACTCAGTTGAACAAGACAGTAATCGCGAAGTTTACGCTCAAATCCTTCTACACAGCATATGGCTCATATGGCACAAGACCTATCAACGTAGAGGTCTACTCTGGTGTTACCACCTCTGCCCCAAGCGAGGTATTAAACAGCCATTGGCAGAAGACAGAGTGGTATAAGAGTGTTTGGCAGTTGTAAAATTAAGATATATTCTATATCTTTGCGCGCTATTTCTTAAGAGAGAAAATTAAAAGATAATATACTATGTTTGAAAATCTAACCGAGAAACTTGAACGCTCGTTTCAAATTCTAAGGGGTGAGGGCAAAATCACCGATATCAATGTCGCAGAGACACTAAAGGAGATACGTCGTGCGCTTATCGATGCCGATGTAAGCTATAAGGTAGCTAAGAAGTTCATCGACGACGTTAAGGATAAGGCTATGGGACAGGATGTACTCCGCTCAGTAAAGCCGGGTCAGATGCTTACCAAGATTGTGCGCGATGAGTTGGCACAGCTGATGGGTGGCACAGCTACAGATATCAGCCTCGAGGGCAACCCTGCCGTTATCCTTATCGCGGGTCTTCAAGGTTCTGGTAAGACAACATTCTCTGGCAAGCTCGCATCGTTGCTTAAGGAGAAGCGCGGTCGCAAGGTGTTATTAGTTGCTTGCGACGTCTACCGTCCTGCCGCTATCGACCAGCTAAAGATTCTTGGTCAGACTGTAGGTGTAGAGGTATATACCGAGGCTGGCAATAACAACCCTGTGGAGATTGCTAAGAATGCCATCAACTACGCACGTTCTAAGTCTTATAACACCGTTATCGTGGATACTGCGGGTCGTTTGGCTATCGACGAGGCTATGATGGTGGAGATTACCGAGATTAAGGCTACCGTTAAGCCATCCGAGACTCTTTTCGTTGTAGACTCAATGACTGGTCAGGATGCTGTAAACACCGCTAAGGAGTTCAATGACCGTCTTGACTTTGATGGCGTTGTCCTCACAAAACTTGATGGTGATACTCGTGGTGGTGCTGCAATCTCTATCCGCTCGGTGGTAGATAAGCCTTTGAAGTTTATCTCTTCGGGCGAGAAGATGGATGCCTTGCAGGTATTCCACCCAGAGCGTATGGCAGACCGCATCCTTGGAATGGGTGATGTAGTATCATTGGTTGAGCGTGCACAGGAGCAGTTTGACGAAGAGCAGGCTCGCAAGCTAAAGAAAAAGCTTATCAAGGATCAGTTCAACTTCAACGATTTCCGCGAACAGATTGCACAGATCAAGAAGATGGGTAACTTGAAGGACTTGGCATCTATGATTCCAGGCATGGGCAAGGCACTCAAGGATGTCGAAATTCCAGACAACGCCTTCAAGCAGACAGAGGCTATCATCGACTCTATGACTCCTGCCGAGCGAGAGACTCCAGAAATTATTAATAACTCTCGTAAGGAGCGTATCGCACGAGGCTCAGGTACAAGTGTTGCAGAGGTAAACAAACTCCTCAAGCAGTTCGACCAGACTCGTAAAATGATGAAGAGTGTTGCTGGCGGAGCGCTACAGAAGCAGATGAAGCATATGCAGCGCGGTGGTCGCAGACGCTAAATATTAGATCTTAGAGCGTGTTCTACAATGAATTAGAACATGCTCTAATCTTTAATTTAGGAAAATGAAGATGACAAATCTCAAAAAAAGATAAAAACATCTCTCTAAAATTGTTGGTTGTTTAAGTTTTTTTTTATAATTTTGTCAAGCTTTACGTTGATTTATGAAAAAAATATTACTCAGCATACTTGCACTGTTTGTGATTATACCGTCACTAAGCGAGGCATCGGCACAGGTCGATGATGACTTTCGTTTCGGTGTACGTGCTGGTGCATATCTTGGAGCGAACGCCCCAGCCGGTGGTGCATATGGTGTCTACGGTCTTGATGACTGGCTCAATATGGAGGTTGGTGTGAACTACCTTCTTAAATCATACAGTTTCCTTGATGTATACTGCGATTTTCAGGTATTGCTTGAGATTACAGATTTCTGGTACATCTATCCACTAGTAGGTATCAGTGTTCACGACATCGACACCCCTCCACGCCCAATAGAGGAGATGCATCCTCTGATTGCGCAGACGGGTATCACAATGCTTGATGGTTGGACAACAGGTTTCAACGTTGGTGCAGGCTTCTACTTCAGTCTTAGCTACAGGTGGCGTTTCTCTGGTCAGGTTAAGATGCTAAGTCGTCAACCTCAGGGAGTACACAAGGATTCATTCGTAGTGCTTGGTGGTATCGACTACAACTTCTAAAAGACAAACAAAAGAGAAAATACAGAGTGCTGTTCAAAAATTTTGAACAGCACTTTTTCTTTAGTTACAACAGATCTATATATACATATGTATGGTCAAGACTAAACTCTATCACATTTCTAAAATTATTTTCCATTTTTTGATACACCCTATAATTATTTTTACTATATTTGTATGAAATTATGGTGTGCCATATAATTGGCATTATAATAAGGAAAGAAATATACAATAACTAATTATATAAAACTCCAAACTACACTACAATGGACAATGTAAATGTACAGCAGTTGCAGGATGTGGTTATCCGTTTTTCGGGTGACTCAGGTGACGGTATGCAGCTTACCGGAACTCTATTTGCAGACACATCAGCACTGTTTGGTAACGGAATTTCTACATTCCCAGACTATCCCGCAGAGATTCGCGCACCTCAGGGTACAGTAGCAGGTGTATCTGGTTTCCAGGTACACATCGGTTCAAGCCGCGTTGACAACCCTGGTGACTACTGCGACGTTCTCGTAGCAATGAACCCAGCGGCTCTTATCGCAAATCGCAAGTGGTTGAAGCCTTCAGCAACCGTTATTATCGATGGCGATACTATGACGGAGGACAACATCACTAAGGCAGGCTTCAAGACCATGGATCCTATCGCAGAGCTCGGTCTCGAGGGCTATAATGTCGTTATCCCAGACATTACTACAATGACTAAGGAGGCATTGAAGGATACAGGTATGGATAACAAGGCTATGGTTAAGTGTAAGAACATGTTTGCCTTGGGTATCTGCTTCTGGATGTACAACCGTCCAGATGACTTCGCAAAGAGCTTCCTCGATTCAAAGTTCGCAAAGAAGAACCCATTGGTTGCAGAGGCAAACAAGAGGGTTATTGAGGCTGGATATAATTATGCAGCTAATACACACCAGTTTGCAAACAACTATACAGTAGCTCCAGCAGAGTTGGAGAAGGGTATCTACCGCTCTATCAACGGTAACACAGCTACCGCTTGGGGTTTCTGCGCAGCATCTGAGAAGTCTGGTCTTCCACTATTCTGTGGTTCATACCCTATCACTCCAGCTACCGTAATTCTTGAGGAGTTGGCAAAGCGTAAGGACTTAGGCGTTAAGACCGTGCAAGCTGAAGATGAGATTGCAGGTATCTGTACATCTATCGGTGCAGCATACGCTGGTAATTTCGCAGTAACAACAACATCTGGTCCTGGCATTTCACTCAAGAGCGAGGCTATGGGCTTAGCAGTAATGGCAGAGTTGCCATTAGTTGTTGTTGACGTACAGCGCGGTGGTCCATCTACTGGTCTTCCTACTAAGACCGAGCAGAGCGACTTGAACCAGGCTCTATATGGTCGAAATGGTGAGTGTCCTATGGTTGTTATCGCTGCATCATCACCAAGCGACTGTTTCCACTACGCATTCATGGCAGGTAAGATCGCTATGGAGCATATGACACCAGTTATGTTGCTTACCGATGGTTTCATCGCTAACGGCTCTGAGCCATGGAAGATTCCTTCAATGAGCGACTACCCTGCTATCGTACCACCTATCGTAGCACCACGTGCTGAGGGTGAGGGCGACTTTATGCCATACGAGCGTAACGAGAAACTTGCTCGCGGTTGGGCATTCCCAGGTAAGGAGGGTCTTGAGCATCGTATCGGTGGCTTGGAGAAGGATCGCATCAAGGGTAGCATCTCACACGATCCTAAGAACCACCAGGAGATGGTTACAACACGTCGCAAGAAGGTTGAGCTTGTTGCAGATGAGCTTCCTGAGGTAGAGGTATTTGGTGCTAACGAGGCTGACGTATTGGTTGTCGGCTGGGGTGGCACACGCGGTCATCTCCACAGCGCTGTTAAGCAGTTGCAGGAGGAGGGTAAGTCTGTAGCGCACCTTCACTTCAACTACATCGACCCATTGCAGAAGGGCGTGGAGGATGTATTAAAGCGCTACAAGCGCATCGTAGTGTGTGAGTTGAACGAGGGTCAGTTTGCAGGCTACTTACGTCAGCAGTTCCGCGATGTTGTTATCGAGTCATACGGTAAGACTGAGGGTCAGCCATTTACCGTTATCGAGATCAAGGATAAGGTTAACTCAATGTTGTAATATAACACCACTAAATAACTTAAAAACGACAAAACTATGGCAGAATTTAAGTATACTCCCGCTGATTTCAAGAGCGATCAACAGGTAAAGTGGTGTCCAGGTTGCGGTGACCACGCTATCCTTAACGCTGTTCAGCGTACTATGCCTGAGGTAGCTGATGCTTTGGGCAAGCCACACAACAAGTTCACATTCGTATCTGGTATCGGTTGCTCATCACGCTTCATATATTATATGAAGACCTTTGGTTTCCACACCATCCATGGTCGTGCGAACGCTATCGCTACTGGTATCAAGACTGCAAACCCAGACCTTTCAGTATGGGTATGTACTGGCGATGGCGACTCATTGGCTATCGGTGGTAACCACTTCATCCACGCTATTCGCCGTAACATCGACCTTAATGTAATCTTGTTCAACAACGAGATTTATGGTTTGACTAAGGGTCAGTACTCTCCTACTACTAAGTTGGGTAAGATTACTAAGACCTCTCCATTCGGTACTGTAGAGAAGCCATTTACTCCAGGTGAGTTGGTTATCGGTGCTAAGGGTACATTCTTCGCTCGTACTATCGACCAGGAGGTAATGCTAACAAAGGAGTGCTTGTTGGCAGCAGCTAAGCATAAGGGCATGGCTGTTACCGAGGCTTTGGTTAACTGTATGATCTTCAACGATAAGACTCACGCATTGTTTGCAGGTGATAAGGCTACTCGTGAGGAGAACACCATCCACCTAAAGCACGGCGAGAAGATGGTATTCGGCAAGGACAACAAGAAGGGCTTAGTATTCGAGAATATGAAGCTAAAGGTGGTAACAGTTGGCGAGGATGGCTACACTCTTGACAATGTTCTTACACACGATGCTAAGACTGCAGACACTACCCTACACTCAATGCTTGCGGCAATGAAGTACCCTGAGTACCCAGTTGCAGTAGGAGTTATCCGCGATGTCGATGACGAGAATGTATACGATGTTAAGGTTGCTGAGCAGGTAGAGCAGGTTAAGGCAACTGCTAAGATTAAGTGTGTTGACGATCTTCTTCGCTCAGGTCAGACTTGGGAGATTAAGTAATCCAACAACGATAAAAGAGAATGGCGTATCCTCGGGGTACGCCATTTTTGTTTGACAGCAGCGGTAAATATATCTACCTTTTGCAAGAAATTGTTTCTTGTAAGAAGAGGTTGATGCAACGCTTTATTTGAAGCACAACCCAATTTCTTGTCAGAAGGGGTCAGGCTTGGCCTCGATAAAGAGATTGCCCCAGATGGGACATACTTGGCGTATTTCCCATTTGGGGCAATGATTGAGAGGTCGTGAATGACCCTTTATCACAAGAAATTATTACTCCTCGAAAGAGTGAATAACAACACCCGAACGCAACTTAGGCTCAAACCAAGTTGTCTTAGGAGGCATGATGTTACCAGTGTCAGCGATGTCGAAGAGCTGCTGCATTGATACTGGGTACAATGCGAATGCAACCTTCATCTCGCCGCTGTCAACACGCTTCTGCAACTCGCCCAAACCACGAATACCGCCTACGAAGTCGATACGCTTAGATGTACGAAGATCAGCGATACCAAGAACCTTGTCAAGAACGAGGTTAGAGAGAACTGATACGTCAAGAACGCCGATTGGGTCGTTATCGTCGTAAGTACCCTCCTTAGCAGTCATTGAATACCACTCGCCGTCGATATACATCGCAAAGTTGTGAAGAGCATTAGGAGTGTAGATATCGGCCCCCTTCTTCTCAACTACGAATGACTCCTCTACAGCAGCCAAGAACTCCTCCTTCGATAGACCATTAAGATCCTTAACTACGCGGTTGTAGTCGATGATGCGAAGGTGTGAAGCTGGGAAGGTAACAGCAAGGAAGAAGCAGTACTCCTCGTCGCCAGTATGGTTAGCATTCTTAGATGCGCACTCCTGACCTACACGAGCTGCCGCTGCTGTACGGTGATGACCATCAGCAACATACAATGCTGGGATACCCTTGAAGATCTCAGTGATACGATCGTTGATAGCCTTATCGCGGATAACCCACATGTGGTGTCCGAAGCCATCCTCAGCTACGAAGTCGTAGTCAGCCTCATGAGCCTTAACCCAGTTAGACACGATAGCATCGATCTCAGCCTCGTCTGGATATGCGAAGAATACTGGCTCGATGTTAGCCTTCTGGTTGCGAACGTGAATCATACGATCCTCCTCCTTGTCAACACGAGTAAGCTCGTGCTTCTTGATAGCGCCAGAAAGGTAGTCCTCATAGTGGCAGCACATAGCGATACCATACTGAGTACGACCGTTCATAGTCTGAGCGTAGATGTAGTAGTACTCCTCGCCGTCCTGAGCCAACCAGCCCTTCTCCTTCCAGATGCGGAAGTTCTCCATTGCCTTATCGTAAGCCTCCTGTGAGTGCTCATCAGCGATAGGATCGAAATCGATCTCAGGCTTGATGATGTGAAGCAAAGAGCGCTCACCAGCCTCAGCCTTAGCCTCTACTGAGTTAAGTACGTCGTATGGACGTGATGCAACCTCTGATGCCAACTCCTTTGGAGGACGAATACCCTTAAATGGCTTAATTCTTACCATATTTGTAAAATAGTTTTAGCTTGGTTATTTGTTTTTGTAAGGGTGTCAACCACAGCTGACACCCTAATCTATAATATCTCCCAGTTAGTAATAATGGTCTATTGTTAATCTATTTTGAGGCTGGTCGCAGTTCGAAAAAGCGGAGTTTACAAACGTAAATGAGCATTTTGCGAACAAGCCAGACGCCAAAAGAGATAACAAGAGGCTATTATTTATTTACCTGGAAACGAACGTTACCGTTCACAAAGAAATCCACGATCTGACGAGCAGCAGCAAGACCAGCGTTTACGTTAGCCTCAGCAGTCTCAGCACCCTGCTTCTTAGGAGTACCGAAGTAGCGCTTGCCAAACTTCTCTGCGTATACGTCCTTTGCATCTGGAGCGATATCAGTGATATACTTAAGATCCTCACGCTCCTCCATAGCCTTCATAAGACCCTCCTCGTTGATAACCTCCTTACGAGCAGTGTTTACGATGGTAGCTCCCTTAGGCATAGACATTGCAAGGTCATAACCGATAGAACCCTTAGTCTCAGCAGTTGCAGGGATGTGCAATGATAGGTAGTCAGCAGCAGCGTAAAGCTCAGCGATAGAGTTCATCTTCTTAACGCCATCACGCTCGAATACAGCATCGTCAGTGATGAATGGGTCGTAAGCTACTACGTTCATACCAAGAGCCTTACCCTTCAAACCAACCAAACGACCTACGTTACCGTAAGCGTGGATAGCAAGAGTCTTACCCTGAAGCTCAGTACCAGTACCTGGGTTGAACTGGTTACGAGCCATATATACCATCATACCAAGAGCCAACTCAGCAACAGCGTTAGAGTTCTGACCTGGAGTGTTCATAACTACTACATTATGAGCAGTAGCAGCAGCGAGGTCTACATTGTCGAAACCTGCACCTGCACGAACAACAATCTTAAGCTGCTTAGCAGCCTCAATAACCTCAGCAGTAACCTTGTCGCTACGGATGATAAGAGCATCAACATCAGCAACAGCTGCCAAAAGCTCAGCCTTGTCAGTATACTTCTCAAGGCGTACTACCTCATAGTTAGCCTCCTTCAAAATAGCCTCGATACCCTCAACTGCGGTCTTTGCGAAAGGCTTCTCGGTTGCAATAAGTACCTTCATAATAGGTTTTTCTTATTTATAATTTTTAGTGATTAAGGTAGCTATCGGGGGCAAACCCAACAGCTACCATATTTTATTTGTTAGTTAGATATTACTTGTGAAGTGCCTCGAACTCCTGCATGCAAGCAACCAAAGCCTCTACAGACTCCTTTGGACAAGCGTTGTAGATAGAAGCGCGGAAACCACCTACTGAACGGTGACCCTTGATACCTACCATACCCTTCTCCTTGGCGAATGCCATGAACTCAGCCTCGAACTCCTCCTTACCTGGAGCCATTACGAAACATACGTTCATCAAAGAGCGGTCCTCCTTAGCAGCAGTACCTACGAACATAGAGTTGCGGTCGATCTCATTGTAAAGAAGCTCAGCCTTCTCCTTGTTCATCTTGTACATTACCTCTACACCACCAAGCTCCTTAACCCACTTCAATGTCTGGTACATTACGAAGATAGAGAATACTGGAGGAGTGTTGTACATAGAGCGGTTGCGAGCCTCCTCTGGGTAGTGAGTAGCGTAGTCAACCATTGACTGGAGCTT
>JAZQZQ010000009.1:0-42362 GCA_045634125.1 Alistipes sp.
GCATCATATGATGAGTATGGTGCATTTTATGGTAGTAAATTTACATCTGTAACTATTGGTGATAGTGTAACTTCAATTGGATATAGAGCATTCTATAATTGCAGTAGCCTAACAAGTATAACTATTCCAGATAGTGTAACTACAATTGGAGATTATGCATTCCGTGATTGCAGTAGCCTAACAAGTGTAACTATTCCAGATAGTGTAACTACAATTGGAGATTATGCATTCCGTGATTGCAGTAGCCTAACAAGTGTAATTATTGGCGATAGTGTAACTACAATTGGAGATAGTGCATTCTATGATTGCAGTAGCCTAACAAGTGTAACTATTGGAGATAGTGTAACTACAATTCGATATGCCGCATTCTCTGGTTGCATTAGCCTTACAAGTTTAACAATTCCAGATAGTGTAACTACAATTGGAGGTAGGGCATTCGATTCGTGTCATAGCCTAACAAGTGTAACAATTGGAGATAGTGTAACTTCAATTGGGGGTTATGCATTCTATGATTGCAGTAGCCTAACAAGTGTTTATTGCGAGGCTGTAACACCGCCTGCTGGTGGTTCTAGTATGTTTGGCAGTAACGCCTCTGATCGTAAGATTTATGTGCCAACAGAGTCGGTAGATGCTTACAAATCTGCAACTGGTTGGAGCTGGTATGCCGATGCGATTGTTGGCTACGAGTTTTAGAAGTTAACTCTCGACTTTATCTATGCTATATCCGCGCTACATGTTTGTAGTGTGGATATTTTTTTTAAATACTGGGAGTCTTTGGAGTAAATAATATCCGAAACGTAATTATAATTGTGGTGTTGTAGTGTAAATTAATTAGGAGAATTTTACATTTTGGCACAGGGTGTTGTTTGTTTAAGAAATATTTATTAACTTTGTCTGTAAAATGATGAATAATTTAAAACTTTATACACTATGAAAAAATTGTTGTTGCTTTTAACTCTTTTGGGGGTATTTGCGGTAGGTTGTGAAACTCTATTCCCCGATAAGCAAAAGTCTGAACCAGACACAGTCTTTTTTACCGATGGCGAAGGTACCTATGTTATAGAACCTGAGGGTGGTAGGGTTGTGGTAACCATTGCTACCAATATAGACTATACTGTTGTTATTCCAGAGGAGGCGCAGTCGTGGATCAGCTTAGATGAGACACGCTCTGAGGGACGTATTGACGTAAAAGCCTTTGTCATTATGGAAAATGAGGTTTTTGAACCTCGTACGACAAACATTGAGCTCGTAGATAGTCGTGGCAATGTGTTAAAAACACTCGTGTTTACGCAGAACTGCTATGAGAAGCTCTTTGAAAGCGATGTGGAGCCTGATTATGTCGTAGATGTAATGGGTGGAGAGATTAGCGTTGCTGTAACCACAAATATGGAGTATAGTGTTGTAGTTCCAAAGGCGGCACAGTCGTGGTTGAGCGTGAGCGTTGCAGAGACTCGTATTGAGAATAGAGATGAGACTTTGACATTTATTTTTACCGAGAATGAGAGCTTTAATAAGCGCTCGGCAGTGGTTGAGTTGGTTAGCGATGGCGAGACGTTACAGAAAATTTCATTTGTTCAGAACTGTTATGAGAAGGTCTTTGAAACAGATGCAGAGCTCGATTACGTTATAGATGTAAAGGGTTGCGAGATTAGTGCTGCTGTAACCACAAATATGGAGTATAGTGTTGTTATTCCAAAGGAGGCACAGTCATGGTTGAGTGTGAGCGTTGCAGAAACCCGTATTGAGAATAGAGATGAGATTTTGACCTTTGTTATTGATGCAAATGAATCCTTTGAGAAACGCTCAGCAGAGGTTAAGTTTGTTGCCTATGGCGAGACTGTAAGGAAGATATTATTTGTCCAGAACTGTTATGAGAAGGTCTTTGAAACCGATGCAGAGCCTAATTATGTTATAGACGTAAAGGGTGGTGAGGTTAATGTCGCTGTAACCACAAATATGGTGTATAGTGTTGTTATTCCAGAGGAGGCACAGTCTTGGTTGAGTGTGAGCGTTGCAGAAACTCGTATTGAGGTTCGAGATGAGATTTTGAATTTTATTATTGCTGCAAATGAGAGCTTCGAAGAGCGCTCGGTAGAGGTTGAGTTGGTTGGCTATGGCGAGACCTTGCAGAAAATCACATTTGCCCAGAATTGTTACTCGAAAGTCTTTGAAACAGATGCAGAGTCAAGCTATGTTGTAGATGCTGATGGTTGTGAGATTAGTGTCGCTGTAAACACAAATTTGGAGTATGATATTGTAATTCCAACGGCGGCGCAGTCGTGGTTGAGTGTGAACGTTGTCGATACTCGTATTGAAGTTCGAAATGAGATATTGACTTTTGTAATTGCTGAGAATAAGTTATTTGAGGATCGCTCGGCAGATGTTGAACTTGTGGCAGGCGAAGATGGTGTGTTACATAGAATATCATTTGTTCAAAGTGCTGCACTACCTAAAAACTATTGCCCTTCGAATCAGATTTGGTACACCAATGGCAGTACAACAGAGCCAACGATGCCATATGATACAAATGCCTTTAGCGCAAATATTGTGTCAAATTCATACAACGCTAAAAAGGAGTGTTGGATAATGAAGTTTGACGGCAATGTCGCTGTAGTTGGAGATAATGCATTTTATGGTTGTAAAGATATAACAAGTGTAATCATTGGTGATGATGTAACTACAATTGGTAATCATGCATTTTATGAGTGTAGTAATCTAATGAGTGTAGCTATTCCTGATAGTGTAACAGCAATTCGAAATTATGCATTTGCTGAGTGCCATGGCTTAACATGTGTATATATCAAAGATTTGTCGGCATGGTGTAGAATAGACTTTGGTTACAATGGCGCAAATCCACTATGCTATGCTAAGAATCTATATCTTAACGAGGAATTAGTGACAGAACTTGTTATTCCAAGTGATATTGTAAAGATTAAATTATATGCATTCTATAATTGCACTAGTATAACAAGTGTAACAATCGGCGAGAATGTAACAGCAATTGGTAATTTGGTGTTCTCTTATTGTACTAATCTAACAGAGTTTAAGGGCAAGTTTGCATCGGAGGATGGTAGATGCTTAATTATAGATGGTACACTTAATTCATTCGCACCAGCAGGACTTACAGAGTATGCTCTTCCTAATGGTGTAAATACGATTGGAAATTATGCATTCTATGGTTGTGAAGAGCTAATAAATATTGCCATCCCAGATTGTGTAACAGCAATTGGTGGATCTACATTCGCTAATTGCCGTAATCTAACAAGTGTAACTATTCCAGAGAATGTAACGACAATTGGGGCTTGGGCATTTGCTAATTGCAATAACTTAACAAGTGTATATTGTGAGGCGACAACACCACCTGCAGGAGACTCATATATCTTCTCTAATAATGGCTATGGTCGTAAGATTTATGTGCCAATGGAGTCGGTAGATGCTTATAAGTCGGCAGTGGGTTGGAGTAGCTATGCTGATGCAATTGTTGGCTACGATTTTGAGTAGGAGTTAATAGGTAGCTATATCCTTGTATTGCCCGCGCTACGGTATGTAGCGCGGGTATTATTTTTAATACTCGCTGGGTCGTGGAATTTTATACGAAGTGTAAGGATGATTTCATCTAATAAATATTGCTAAATACGACTGCACTCTTTAGGTATCTTCAATATTATATGGCTACTTGCGAGAATTATAACTATGGTATTGATAATTAATTAAATATAGTGAATTGTGATTATGTTACCTTGTTGCGGATAAATTAAATTATTTATTAATTATGAAATTTGTATTGAAATTATTATAAGGAAAATGATGTGGAAGCTTGATAGTGTAAATAAATCGTTTTACCTTTGTATTTGTATTAAATAATAAATGCCATATGAAAGATCGTATTTTGGAGTTAATGAAATGTCTTAATGTTAGTAATAAGGCTGAGTTCGCAAGACAAATGGGCTGGAAACCTCAATATCTAAATAATATTTTAAATGGAAGTAGTATTGGGTTATCGCCAATTATTTCACTCTTAAATAACTATCCTAATTTAAATGCGCGATGGCTATTGTTGGGTGAGGGAAATATGTTCTTAGAGGACAATATGTGTATAATCAAGAATACCCCCAATAGTATAGATGATTATCAATCTCATTCACATGCAGATTCTGTATTAAAGAATGATGTCTTGAACAATGTTGTAGATGAGAATATGTTTGAGGACTATGAACCCAATAATGTGCATCATACAGACGTTAATTCTAGCAATTTTACCTTAGAAAATTTTTTAGAAGAAGATTTGCGAACACCAATGGAAAAAGAGCGTGATGCTTGTCATAGTCAAATACGACAAATGTATCTCGAATTAGTCGCTCAATTTCCAGGTGTTAAACCTCATCGAATAATAACTGCTATCGCTAATCAATTTAAAAGGTCAATACCAAATATTCGTGCGATATTAATATCTCAAGGTGTTTATCATAAAAAGTAAAGGATGTGAACGCTATATGTGATTTGCAGTAATATTATATAATGTAGCAATATCACTATTTGGCATTAACTAATCTATAATGGTATTTAGTTCCTTTCTCGTGTATTATAGATAGTGGTGTATTGAGATGTGTAATCGGGGTCGAAGTACGAAGTATTCGCGCGGACTCTTCTAAGCGCAGACCTTTGGTCGAGCAATAAATATTATCTTGTTCGCGCAACCGCATATTAAGGTGAGTAGTGCGGCTTAGGTTTCTATAGTGTTATGGCGTGAGTTGGGCGTAGCCTACAGATGCAATGATTGGTTTTTCGAGTTTATTCGTATAAATCAGATCATTGCATCTGTTCCATACAGCAAAGCTGTATGCTCGCGTCATACATATATAAACAAAAAAAAGAGAAGCTCTTTTGAGCTTCTCTTTCAGTACCCAGAGCCGGGGTCGAACCGGCACAGGGGTGAACCTACTGGTGTTTGAGACCAGCGCGTCTACCGATTCCGCCATCTGGGCATCAGATCTCTCTGAATTGCGGTGCAAATATACGACTTATTTTTGTAACTGCAAATTTTTATAGAGTTTTTTTGCAATTTTTAGTGGCTGTGGCATTCGTGGTGGCTGCAACCCTCACCAGAATCCTTGATGAGACCGATAAGGTATGCGCGGACAACCATCTCAATATCGCCACGACATCCGCGGATAACCTTGATATTATGGCTCTCGAGCTTATTCTTTGCGCCCTCACCCATATTGCCTGCAAGCATAACCTCTATGCCCATCTTCTCCATGTCTGCTGCGATGCCAGATTTGCAACCGCAACCTTCTGGTGATTCCAAGCGAGAGGTGGCTACAATCTGACCATTCTCGACATCGAAGATGGTGTAGTAGGCGCAGTGGCCAAAGTGGTCGTCGATATGTCCGTCGCGTGTGGGAACTGCTATCTTCATAATAAATTAGTAATGAGTAATTAGCAATTGGTAATAATTAGGGAGTTTAGAGTAATGCTTCTCTAAACTCCCTAACACTTTGTCCGTTAAACGGAAATTTACGTAGATATTACAAGTTAGGGTTGATCTTTGACCACTCCTCGATAGCAGGAACGATGCCCAAAGTTACCAACTCGTCACGCATCTTGCAAAGGTGTGCGTATGAAGCGTCGAGCATAGCGATCTCCTCCTCAGTACCAACAGGCATCTTGTATGAGCAACCGTTCTCGTCAAGAACAGTGTCCATAGCCATCATGATGTGGTTGTACTTCTCGTTAGATACGTATGTGCCTGCAGGGAAACGGAATGGCTCGCCACCCATAACTGAGCGAATCATCTCAACTGAAAGGTAAGATGGGCTCTGGAATGATGAACGACCACGAAGCTTGATGATAGCAGCACCACCCTGTGTTACATCCTTCTTCATCTGTGCCCACTCCTCTGCTGAGAACTCCTCAGTGCCGATGATGTCAGTAAGCTTGCGACCAGCGATCTTTACAGAGCTGCCGAATACTGCCATCTGCTCGCCGTGACCACCGTATGTAGCGCAACCCTCGATCTCAGACTGCATAACGCCGAACTTCTTAGCAAGAGCGCTCTTAAGACGTGTAGTGTCAAGACCTGCAAGTGTAGTAACCTGACCTGGCTTAAGACCAGAGTAAAGCAATGTTACAAGACCAGTAAGGTCGGCAGGGTTGAAGATGATAACAACGTGCTTAACATCTGGACAGTAAGTCTTGATGTTCTTACCAAGCTGCTCTGCGATCTCGCAGTTACCCTTCAACAAATCCTCGCGTGTCATACCCTCCTTACGTGGAGCACCACCAGAAGAGATGATATACTTAGCATCCTTGAAAGCCTCAGCAACATCAGTAGTTGCAGTGATGTTTACATTGTCGAAGCCGCTCTGGCGCATCTCCTCTGCAACGCCCTCTGGAGAGAATACATCGTAAAGGCAGATGTTGTTAGTAAGACCCATCATAAGAGCAGACTGTACCATGTTTGAACCAATCATACCAGCTGCACCAACGATAACGAGTTTGTCATTTGTTAGAAAAGCCATAATCTAATTACTTTTTTAAGTTATTTAATAGAATTAATTTTCGTTTATTAGTTGTGCTGCTTGTAATATAACAATACAACCACGCAAAATTAGAAAACATTTCTACCATATGCAAGCAAAATCTAAACAAAATTATACTAATTCACGCATTTCTTTACTCGGTAGTTGTAAGTATATGGAATTATACCTATATTTGTATTGCCCATATTATGCAATTGTGGGCTGTTTGATATGGATATAACAAATTTGGAGATTGAGAATAAGTGTGGCGCATCGACGATATGTTTCGGTAATGCCCTGAACTTAATATACAAGCACTTGCCTAAGTATCGAAGGATAATTGTTATTACCGACGAGAATGTGGCGAGTCGCTATCGTGGGCTATTGCGACACTTCGAGCAGATTGTTATCGGTACGGGTGAAGATAACAAGAATTTGCAGACCGCGATGATGGTCTATGAGCGTCTGATGGAGATGGGTGCTGACACGCATAGCTATCTGCTTGGTGTGGGTGGCGGTATTGTAACCGATATCACGGGCTTTGTGGCAGCGACATATATGCGAGGTATGGAGTTTAGCTTTGTGCCTACAACGCTCCTTGCGCAGGTCGATGCCTCGATAGGCGGTAAAAATGGCGTTAACTTTCACGACTATAAAAATATGGTTGGCACAATGCGTCAGCCAGAGTTCGTGATATGCGATGTGGTTATGCTGCATACGCTTCCCGAAAGAGAGTTCCGCGCCGGTATGGCAGAAGTAATTAAGAGTGCTATTCTACGTGATCCGAGTCTTTTTGAACTTCTTGAGTTGTGTGATGCTGATATTCAACATGGTAGATTGGATGTGTTGTATAATGTGGTGCTTGCAGCTGCATCGGTAAAGAATGTGGTGTTGGCAGAGAACGAGGTGGAGCGCGGTAAGCGCACATTGCTAAATCTTGGTCATACCGTAGCGCATGCCATAGAGAAATTGACCCACTCGGTGAATCATGGCGAGGCGGTGGCTATTGGCTTGTCGATGATGGCGTGGGCGAGTGTTCGACGTGGTAAGATGGAGCGCACGGAGGCTAAACGTATCGATGCCTTGTTAAAAAAGTTTGGTTTCAACCTTGAACTACCCGTGCAACTCTTCGATATGTTACGCGAGGCGCGATATGATAAGAAGAAGTTTGATGATAAGATTGATGTAGTGCTTCCAGAGGCAGTAGGTCGCTGCGTAGTGGAGCAGATTACATTTAAGGAGTTTGAATCGATGTTTTTGTAGATATGAAAAGAGTATATATTTTAATAGCAGAGGGTTTTGAGTGCGTCGAAACCTTGTCATCGATAGATGTCTTGCATCGTGCAGGTATTGAATTGAAGAGGGTAGCTGTGGGCGACTCTTTAAATGTGGTGTCATCGCATGATATTATGTCGTTGCAGTGCGATATGGTGCTTGGAGATAATATGTTGGAGGATGGCGATGCCTTGATTCTCCCTGGTGGATACCCTGGCTTCGTTAACTTGGGTAATTCCGAAGCGGTGCGTCGTGTGGTGCGTAGCTACTATGAGAGTGGTCGCTTGGTGGCTGCTATTTGTGGCGCTCCTACGGTGTTGGCTGTGGCTGACGTGGCAAAGGGGCGCAAAATAACATGCCATCGTTCGGTTGTGGATAGTATGGAGGGTTACCTCTATGAGAATGAGGGCGTTGTGGAGGACGGAAATCTTATCACTGGTGCTGGTGCAGGTCGTTCGATAGAGTTTGCGTTGGCTATAGCTGCACGTCTTGTAGATTCTGAGACGTTGCTATCTGTGCGTCAGGGTATGGAGTTGGCATAAAGTCTTAGAAATACTCTTCGCGATAGTTGTAGCTATTGCGCATATATTCAAAGTCTTGGGGGGAGCTTTTGAGAGAGAGGCTCTCCTTTTTTATGTCGCAGTACTTGGTTATTGTAGTGCATAACTCATCCCATGAAATAGGTCGTGGGGTGGTGCGTTTTATTCCCTGCGGATGCCAATCTTTAAGAGGAAGATTGAAGTGTTGTGCTAAGGCATTTACAACCATTGATGTAGCATTAGCCTTGCCCTGCACGGAGTAGCCCGCGATATGTGGTGTTGCGAGGGTTGCGCCCTGCAAAATATTCTTGTCAAGGTTAGGCTCTCCTTCCCAAACATCAAAAATATATCGATGACCACAACGTGCTACAGCACTATTATCCACTACTTCGCCACGCGATGCATTGATAATTATAGCATTATGGCGCATAGTACTGATAAGTGTGTTGTTTACAATATGATAGGTAGTGTTATCTAAAGGAGTATGCAATGTGATAATATCGCACTCCTTAGCAATCTCTTCGATTGTGTAGAACTCTCCACCTTCACGAGCTTGGCGTGGTGGATCGCACTCCATAACCCTAAAACCCCAATGACGTGCGTACTCCGAAACAATAGAACCAACATTGCCCACACCGACAACGCCAAGTGTATAGTTTGCGGGTGTACGCTTATCTGTGGTAACGATGTGGTGTAGTGCTGCTGCTACCCACTGCAACACGCCACGAGCATTGCAGCCTGGGGCTGAACAGACCTCGATATTATGCTTTGTGCAGTATTCGCGGTCTATATGATCTGTGCCGATGGTTGCTGTAGCGATAAATTTTACCGCAGAGCCATCCAATAAATCTCTATCACATTTGGTGCGTGTGCGAATGATTAGAGCGTCGGCGTTGTGTACAACGTCGGCTGTTATCTGCTTTGCTGGTAGATAGATAACATCACAATATGGCTCAAGTGTCCCCTGAATGTATGGTATGGCGTTATCTATAACAACTCGCATAGTGCTTTAAGTGGTTTAATTTTTAGCAAATATATATATAATTTTCGAAAAATATTACTATTTTTGCGTGTTAATTAGGTATGTAGTAAACATTTCGCTAAGAGTATGGAGAGTAAGAATTTTGATCCTAATGGAGCGATACCTGATAACGGTAATTACTTTGGTATTCCGCTATCGCCAGATGATGCTGCCTTGGTGCTTATCTCTGCACCTTGGGATATAACCGTGTCGCAGCGTGCAGGTAGCTCATACGCCCCAGATGCTATTATCGAGGCATCGCGTAGAGTAGACTTTTTCGAGCCTATGGCACCCTATAGTTGGCGTAAGGGCATAGCTACTGCGCCAGTGGATTATACACTTCAGGATATGTCTCACCGTCTGCGTACCGATGCTGTGCGTGTTATAAAGGTTCATGATGATATTGGCTCGTTTGCCTTCGACCATTTGGTGTATGAGCGTCGTTTGCGTCGTGTGAATGATGCTACCGAGCAGATGATAAACAATATCTACGAGCAGTCTAAGGAGTGGCTTGGCAAGGGCAAGATTGTGGGCTTGGTTGGTGGCGATCAGTCTACTGCGTTTGGTCATATTAAGGCTGTTGCTGAGCAGCACAAGAATATAGGTATTCTACATATCGACTCTGGTCTTGATTTGCGAGCGGAGCATCATGGCTTCATGCTTTCGAGCGACTCGATAATGCACAATGTGTTGCGCGACATTGAGGGTGTAGAGAAGATGGTTGGTGTGGGTGTGCGCGCCTTCAGCCCTGCAGAGTGGGAGTTTGCAAACAATGAGCCTCGTGTGAAGCTATTTACAGGTCAGCAATTGTGGTCTCAGCACTTTGAGGGTGTGCATTGGTCGGCTGTGTGCGACGATATTATCGCAGAGTTGCCAGAGTGTGTATATGTATCGTTGGATATCGATGGCCTTACAATTGAGTGTTCTCCACATACAGGAACCTTGGTTGCTGGTGGTATGCGTTTCCCTGAGGTTGTCTATCTCTTGGGTAGAATTGTAGATTCGGGACGTCGTATCGTGGGCTTTGACCTTACTGAGGTAGTCCCTGATTTGGAAGATAAAACAGATGCAGCTATCGCAGCTCGTTTGCTCTATAACATGTGTTGTATGGCGTTGAAGCATCACGATGCTCCAGATGTTTTATAAAGTTGGTGTAAGATAAAAAGTGTTGTACTATGGCGATTTTTACAAAGTTCGGACGAGTAAAGCGTAATCATATACTCTCGCAGTATGGTAATAACTTCCTACAGGCTCCATGGGCTGGAGGTATTGTCTTGATTGTATGTGTGGCGATAGCGATGCTGTTGGCAAATCTTCCTGCAACATCGGAGATATACCACCATCTGCTTCACTCGGAGTTGGGCATCTCTTTCGGAGGTAAACTATTCCCTGAGGCGATGACTGTTGAGAAGTTTGTGAACGACTGCCTTATGGTGGTATTCTTCTTCACTGTAGGTCTTGAGATACGTCGTGAGATGTCGGATGGCGAGCTATCTACTCCGAAGAAGGCTATTCTGCCTATTGTAGCAGCGTTGGGTGGTATGCTTGCACCTGCACTTATCTATATCTCATTTAACGGTGGTACAGAGGTAGCGAATGGTTGGGGTATTCCTACGGCTACGGATATCGCCTTTGCCATAGGTATTATGTCGCTCTTGGGTGACCGCGTGCCTATCTCATTGAAGGTCTTTCTAACAGCTTTGGCTGTGGCGGATGACCTCGGTGCAATCCTTGTAATTGCTATCTTCTATGGTGAGTCGCCTAATCTGTTGTTGCTCGGTGTGGCTGCAATTATTATGGTGGGCATCTACTTTATGCGTCGTTTGGGCGAGTTCCGTATGTTGGCGTATATCATTCCTGCTTGTGTGGTGTGGATATTATTCTACTACTCGGGTGTTCACGCAACATTGTCGGGTGTTGTTATGGCTATGCTTATCCCTACAGAGCCTCGCTATAGCAAGTCTTACTATCTACATAAGGCCGATATTATCGAGAAGGGTATTGCCAATGCCGACCATATCGAGGATGAACATGAGGCGGAGGAGTCGCGAATGTACTATTTGCGTCGTATGACACAGATTTCGAATGGCGCGCAGGGTATGAGCCATCGTATGGAGCATCTGTTGATGCCATATGTGAACTTTATCATTATGCCTATCTTTGCCCTTGCAAACGCAGGTGTACATATCCCATCGGCTGAGTATTTCAATATATTTGAGTATTCGCCAGAGCTCGGCTCTATTGGTATGGGTATCTTCTTTGGCTTGGTATTGGGTAAACCACTTGGTATATCGTTGTTTAGCTACTTGGCTGTTAAGTTTGGTGTTGCTGAGCGCCCTGCAGGCTCTACATGGAAGATGCTTATTGCTGTGGCGTGCTTGGGTGGTATCGGCTTTACAATGTCTATCTTTGTGGATAGTCTTGCTTTTGATAGTGAAACTCAGATAGATTTTATAAATAGGGGTAAGATTGCTATCCTTATGGCATCTACAGCTGCTGCGATTGTTGGCTCGTTGATGATTATGTCTGAGGCGAAGCGTGAGAATAGAGAGTAATATTATATTAAGTATATGAAAAAGATTTTATCGGTTATTGTAGTGGTGCTGGTGTTGGCATCGGTGGGTTGTAAGCAGAAAAAGGGTGAGGTTGCCCCTCCATTGATGCAGACAAGTGCCGACTCGATGTCCTATGTTATGGGTCTAAACCTCGGACGAAACCTTATGGGCTTGGACTCGTTGCTAAATATCGATGCTGTATGTGAGGGTGTGCGTGATGCCTACCTATCACAGCCAAAACTTAACGATGAGCAGGCGCGTACTGCATATTTGAAGTATATGAATTACGATGTCTACGAGCGTACTAAGGAGTTTGAACGCCAGTTCTTGGCAGACTTGCGTAAGCAGGATCGCAAGTTCGTGGCTACAACATCGGGACTTACATACAAGGTACACACCTTGGGAGATATGAAGAAGACTATCCGCAACAACCGCGATACTATTCTTATGTGTTATCGCATTTATGACCTTGCGGGTGAAGTTGTGGATACAACATACTACAAACTCGATACACTGCGTATTAATGTTGGTGCTATGCCACGTGGTGTGATTGAGGCTTCAAAGCTTATTGGTAAGGGTGGTCATATGGAGGCGTGGGTGCCATCAACACTCGCCTTTGGCTCTGCGGGCTGCGACTCGTTGAATGTGAAGCCAAATACGATGCTCTATTACGAGATGTGGTTGATTGATGTAGAGAAGAGATAAACGAAATTATATAAACCTATAGATTTAAGATGAAGAAGATTTTTTATGCTATCATTGTTGCTGCGAGCGTTGTAGCTTGTGGCAAGGTTGATAACTCGATGTATTTCGATACATCGGATAATCGTACTTATGATGATGCTACAGCAGAGTTGGATACTCTATCGTATGCTGTAGGTATGAACTTGGGCTTGGGACTACGTTACCAGCCATCGGGTATGACCTTTAACTATGATGTGTTGATGGCGGCTCTATGCGAGGAGTTGAACAAGGAGATGCTCGACTATGAGTTTATTGAGGAGAATAAGGCTCTTATTCAGCGCTTCTCTAACGAGCGCCTAAGACCTTATGCGATGGCAAATCTGAGCAAGAATAAGAACAATTTGCCAAATGTGCTTAATGCTACACCTCAGCTTTTTAATGAGGAGTTTACTGAGGAGGGTGTATCTGATATGTTCGGTCGCGATATGGCAAACTATATCTGCATTGCTGCTTATCCTCTAAATCTGCATTGGTTGCGCACAGCTATCGATGATGCTGCACATGCTGAGGGTAATGAGGTACACGATAGCCTTATGCGCCTTACTGTTATGCAGATGCGTAGTAGCTTGCAGAACTACCATACAAAGGTGCATCCAGAGTATATCGTGGAGACATCACGCAAGTGGCTTGAGAATGTCGCAAATCAGCCAAATGTAAATAAGATGGTTATTGACGAGTTTGACACACTCTATTTCCGAGTTAATAAGGCTGGTAATGGTGTTAAGCCTCGTGGCTTGAACGACACAATTTCATTTAGCTACGACCTATATACTCGTAGTGGAAAGCTTGTGGAGTCGCACTCTAAGCGTGCTAATACGATTCGTGAGGCTTTGGAGAAGGAGGAGGCTGATACAATGCCAGATAGTAAGAAGATGGCTCGCATTAAGCAGCTTACCGACCAGTTAAATAGCATCGAGAATCTTCGCGTTCCAGTATCTAAGGCTCTGCTTAAGGGCTTGCAGTATGGTGTGCAGAATATAGGAGAGGGGGGTGATATTACTGTATGGATGCCTGCATCACTCGCCTTTGGTGAGCGTGGCAACCGCGTAGTACATGGTCACGATGCTGTAGTGATGAATATCACACTTAAGAGCGTAAGCTATGGTCCTACCGACGAGGAACTTGCTGCAATGGAGGAGGAGAAGAAGTCTAAGGGCGTAGCTCTTCCTAAGGAAATCTTCACTCCAAAACAGAAACCTGGCGATGATGCTAAATTTAAGCCTTCATCAGATAATAAATTCGTTATCAAGCCTGTGGAGTTGAAGTAGTATACTGCGCCTATAGATTATTATGTAAAGAGTTCGGTTTGATGCCGAACTCTTTTTGTTATATATAATTAGTAGTGAGTAAAGAGTAATTAGTAATTAGTAATTAGTAATGAAGGGTGTCTGCGACGCGTATATATATCGTCATTGCGAAGAATTGCATCAGATACCGTGCTGATACCCACTCAGTTTCTGTGCAATTCTGTGGCAATCTACCGTTGTTTTCTACCTCAAAACTGCGGTGCGCTTCGCGCAGATGTTTGATTACTTCGCCTAATACCAAAGGGTATAAAAGGGCATAAAAGGGGACTAAAGGGTAAAATATAAAAAGCCAACGCCTTTTAACCATTACTAATTACTCACTACTCATAACTAATTAACAGAAAGACCGACCAAAGTGATTTGGTCGGTCTTATTATTTGAAGTTGGTTATGCTTTATGCGTTCTGCATAGGAGCTGCGGCAACCATGTTCTTGTCAATGCGAAGAGTTACATTGCTGTCAACCTCGATAAGAAGGTTAGTGTCGTGTACCTCCTTGATAGTACCGTAGATACCACCAGCAGTGATAATCTTGTCACCCTTCTTCAAGCCCTTGCGGAACTCCTCCATCTGCTTGCGACGCTTAGACTCTGGACGCCACATGAAGAAGTACATAACTGCGATCATCGCAAGGATCATAATCCAGAATGAACCGCTGCCTGCAGGTGCTGGCTGTGCAGCTGCATCTGCCATAGGAGCATCTACAACCTGCTCCTCGATAAGTGTAACCTCGTTGTTTGCAACAGTCTCTACGGCTGTCTCTACAACCTCGCCATCAATAAATAGTAAATTCATAGTTATAATTAGTTTTTTGTGTTATTCCAAAACGCAAATATACGTATATTTATTATATTCGCAATGCTCTAATCTTGTTTGATCTGCTTTTACTCTATTTCTGCACCAATCCACAAAACTATAGGGGCAGAGTCGATAGATGTGGTAATTTCCATATAGTTGCCAACCGAACCCCACTCGCCACGTGAGTCAAATGTAAGGGTTATATCGATACTCTCGTTTGGAGCGATAGGTGTGCGCTCAAAATCAAGCCACATACATCTGCATTGTGTAGAGTAGTCGAGTAGCACGATAGGGGAGTCGCTTAGGTTTGTAAGGCGGATGCTCTCCTGCACTGTAGCAGATGGCATTACATAGCCAAAGTCTACAATCACTTCGCAATACTCCTTGCCTCGGTACTCGGCTGTGATACCGTTGAAAGTGGTTATCTCTTCTGTTGTGGTATTATCATCGCGCTGGAGCAAGATGAGTGCCGAGCCAATAGCGACAACAATAACAACTACTACAACGAGCCACTTCCTTAGCATCTTACCACTAATTATAGTAGTCCGCGACCGCTCTTCTGGATCTTGCCCTCTGCAACGAAGTCTGCGACAATCTTGTCCAAGACACCGTTTACGAAGTTGCTACTTGTAGGCGAAGAGTAGTACTTAGCGATATCGATCCACTCGTCGAGGGTAACCTTGACTGGGATTGAGTCGAACTGAGTCAACTCCACAATGGCGATATTAAGGATAAGTGAGTCCATAAATACAACGCGCTCAACATCCCAGTTCTTAGAGTAGCGATCCACAATCTCCTGATTCTCCTCGTAGTCAACCAACGACTTAACGAACAAGCGCTTTGCAAACTCAAGATCCTCATCGCTCTTGTACTTTGGCAATACCTTAACCTCGGTGTGGCTACGCTTAAGATTCTGCACGGTGCGCAAAACCATAAATAGTGCAAAACCGTAGTCGTCAGTCCAAAGCAACGACATTTCATTTACTACATCCAACAACTCCTCATCCTCCTCAAGCCACTGGTAGAACTCCTCAACGAACTTTCTATCATCGGTAAATGTAGCCACTGGGGCAGACATATACTTCTTATAGAACTCTGCCTCAAGAAGGCGGTTGTAAACATCGCGTACGGTGTCGTTATGCTGTGACCATGTGAGCTTGTGAGCTGCAATGTAGTCGTTAACAGAGTCGCTATTAGCGATAAGGCTAATAACTGCATTGTCAACAAAACGACGGTTAGGGTTCAAATCCTCGTATGTAGGCAACTTCTTCTGCTTGGCAAGCTCGATACGGCTCTCGGCATAGTTGGCTACCTCAACAACGAAGGATAGCATCTGGAAATAGAGGTCGTATGCTTTGTCAATAGATTCAACGAGGTTCTTCTCCGAAGCGCGAAGGTTATCGGAGCCTGACTTAAGATGTGCGTAAAGTCTCTTAGCGACTTTAATTCGAAGCAATCTTCTACTCAACATAAAATTATGAACTGAATCGGTTATTGCAAAAGTGCGCCACAAAGGTAGTAAAAAATAGTTAAAAAAGAAGTATAACAACAGAATGTTGCGCAGATACTTTACATTTATATAATATTTCTTATCTTTGCCATAGTTAACCTAAAATGTAATACTATGAACAGCTTTGTATATAATATCCCAACAAAGGTATATTTCGGTGAAAACCAACTCGGAAATCTTGGCAAGGAGTTGCGTAAGTTCGGTAAGAGAGTACTGCTTACCTATGGTGGTGGCTCAATTAAGCGTATTGGCTTATATGATAGAGTTATAGAGGAGTTACATAAAGCTGAAATGGAGGTCTACGAGTTGTCGGGCATAGAGCCTAATCCTCGTATAGAGTCGGTGCGTGAGGGTGTGAAGATATGCAAGGAGCAGAATATCGATGTTTTGCTTGCTGTGGGTGGTGGCTCGACCATTGATGCAACGAAGTTTATGGCTGCGGGTGCCTGCGTAGAGCACGATGCGTGGGAGTTTTTCGGTGCTAATGCCAAACCATTGGAGCGTGCGCTACCGATAGTAACGATATTGACCCTTGCAGCTACAGGCTCGGAGATGGATACTGCGGGTGTTATCTCAAACCTTGAGACTGGAGATAAACTCGGTCGCCTTGCCCCTGCGCTACTGCCTAAGGTCTCATTCTTAGACCCTACGTTGACATACTCTGTGTGTAAGTTCCAGACTGCTGCGGGTGCTGCAGATATTATGTCGCACATTATCGAGGTCTATTTCAATACTCAGGAGGATCTCTTTATGCTTGACTGTTTTATGGAGGGTATGCTCAAAACAATTGTTAAGTTTGCCCCTGTTGCACTTGCTGAGCCTGAGAACTATGAGGCGCGTGCAAACCTTATGTGGTGCTCGTCGTGGGCGATCAATGGCTTTATAAATGGAGGTAAGCGCAAGGCGTGGAGTTGTCATCCTATGGAACACGAACTTTCTGCCGTATACGATATCACTCACGGCTTAGGATTGGCAATATTGACACCTCGTTGGATGGAGTACTGTCTTGACGATACTACCGTAGATAAGTATGTACAGTATGGTGTAAATGTCTTTGGTATAGATGCCTCGCAGGATAAGATGGCTATTGCACGCGAGAGTATCCGTCGAACAGAGGAGTTTATGTTTGAGAAACTCGGTCTTCAGCGCACCTTTACGGAGGTTGGCATTAAGTGTGAGGACTTTGATATGATGGCGGAGAAGGCATGTCGCTATGGCGATATCAAGGGTTTCAAGACTCTAACAAAGGAGGATGTGGTGCGTATATTCGAGATGTGTCTATAGAAAGGAACTGTCTAACAAGGCTGTTTTGTCGTTACGCTTGCTCTCAAAATGCTCATTTACAAAAAAGTAAACTCCGCTTTTTCGAGCTTCGCAAGCCTAAAATCAGCTCTTGTTATACAATTTCTATAAAGAAGGGGCTGTCTAACTTTTCGTTGGACAGCCCCTTAATGTTTGGATATATGTTAGTGATTTAGTTTACACCGCCTGCAATGCTGCGCTTATCAAGAATGGTGTAGTCGCCGCTGTAGGTTACGATGTACTTATCGTTGCTATCTTCGAATACAACCTCCAACTTTACCATATCGTCAGTAACAGTGAGTGTAGCCTCCTCGAATACTCGCTCATCAATCTCAAAACCAGAGTTGTCATACTCCTTATAGATTGAGAACTTGCCAAACAAAGAGTTTGCTACACCACCATCAGCAGTAAGTGTATATACGCCATTTGGTATACGAATGTTGTTATAGTCAGCAGGAAGATCACTTGCGTAAATATCGAGGAAATACTTCCAACCTGGTGCATAGAGAGGATTGTTTGCATCATAATCGCTTGAAGAGAATGCAATGTAATAGTTGTAGTTAGAACCTGCATAGTCACCATAGTACTCGCCAATCAAGAATGGTGCTGTTACCTCGATCTCCTTCGGCATCTGCTTTGCCTCCTGTGTAACGGTTACGCTATCGCTTACCTCACCGTAAGTAACTGTGATAACGCCTGTGCGCTCCTCGTAAAGGTCTGTAGCGTTGATAGAGAAGCCAATCTTGGTGTCGGTGTATGTGAATGAGTGAATCCAATCTACGTCTGCTGTAGCCTCAACAGTAAGACCCTCAACAGGATTCTCGATGCTGTAAGAGATAGAACTAATACCGTTGCCACTACCTACAGAGATGTTGTCCTTGCCAAGGGTGATTGTGGTAGTAGGTGTTGATGGCTGATTGTTGTTCTGGTTAGTCTCTGGCGACTCAGAACATGCTGTAGCAACAAATGCAAACAACGTTAAAATCATAAATAGTCTTTTCATAATCATTGTATTTTTAGGTTAATAAAAATTAATTTATCTCAAGAGTGATTCTATATGTCGAGTTTGGCTCGAACTCCGCATTATATATAAGGATGAAGTTCTCGTCAACAACAGCATCCCACTCCTCGCCCTCAGCCAAGCGAGGGTCGCTTAGGCGCTCTGGGAAGAAAAAGTTGAATGGCAGGTCAAGAACATGCTCCTGCTTAAACTTATCGCCACGCATACGCTCTAACGAGAAGTCTTCGTCGGTAGTGATGGTGATAATATAGTTATTATCCGTAGTGGTTGTGGAGATAGTGTAATCACACTCGCTCTCTACGCTCTGTAACCTAATATCCCACTTAGGATCGCCATAGTATGCCAATACATCGCGGTCGTGCCAGAAACCTACCATATCCCAATCTGTAGGGTTGTCTAAATCGACCTCTCTATTGAGTGCTTGCGAAAGAGCCTCAGTGGCAAATGATAACTCCTCACGCCAGCCCTCGCAATAGTTGTACTCCTTGTTTAGAAGCTCTGGAGTCCACGCGCTATGCTGATGTAGGAGGTCCTGCTGATTCATATATACTGCCTCGGCAAGGGTATATCGGTCGGGCGATGTTACCCAGTACTTAAGCGCACCCCAGCCACTGCGACCATGCCATGTGGTTACGACGTAGCCAATCATTGTAGCTACATTTGAACCATTCATCCAGGCTGCAGCCATGCTTTTGTGCGTGTTGTTCATGTCGCCAATTAGGCAGTTGCCCACAGCAGTATAAACGCGACGCTTGCCCGACTCGTTGATGTCGAACTCCTCGTCGGTAAAGATGTTGTGTGCATATAGCTTGCCATCTCGAGGCTTAAGATGACCTAACGAGTATGGCATCTCAAGGTTTTTCTGTGTTGCGTGTGCTGCCGTCACGATAAGGTCTGGGTCGTAGTCTTCGTACAACTCGCAGAACTTACCAAGCACCTCCTCCTTCTCAACCATTGAGGTTATAATCTCGCTGTCGCGACCATTTTTGTAGCCCCAGAGACCGCGAGTGTGGTCATCAACCCATGCGTAGTTGTCGAACCACTTCGCAGAGTTTAGCTCCATGATTGTAGCTACGGCATTCTTGATAAGTAGTGGCTCGGTGCTGTTGTTAACCATGCGCATTGCAGCATCGGCATCGTAGCCAGTGATGATACCCCAAAGGAAGTCTCCGTAGATGTCGTCGTCTACCTCGCGACACATAACGTGGATATCTATAACATAGTCTCTACCAATATTCTCGGGCTTGTCGACAATAGCTACATAGCGAGGGTAAGCCTCGCGTATCTTGTCCAACGCCTCGCGTGGTGCTGTGGCGAAGGTAACAATCTCTGCATTGTGCTTCGAAGCAATGGCATCTGCGACCTCTACCCACTCAGCATCCTGCATAACCGACTCTGATGCGATAACAAGATAGTCGCTCTCGGTGCGCTCGCTGCTGGTAGCAACAAAGTACATCACTAAACCGAATGCTATGCAAATCAAAGCATAGATAACCTTGCGTATATTCATCGTTACTCCTTATTTATAAGTGAGCGTATATTCTCGATAAGCATACCTACAGCTACCGAGTTGAAACCACCTTCAGGGATGATAACATCGGCATAACGCTTCGATGGCTCGACAAACTCCTCGTGCATAGGCTTAACGGTTGTGCTGTACTGATCGATAACCGACTGCATAGTACGACCACGCTCACATACATCGCGCAAAATACGACGCGCAAGACGAAGGTCGGCATCTGTATCCACAAACACCTTTATATCCATCAAATCTCGAAGCTCCTTATGCTCGAAGATAAGGATGCCGTCGACGATGATAACCTTCGATGGCTTTACATGAACTCGCTCGTCGGTGCGGTTATGCTCCACGAAGGAGTATACTGGATGCTCGATAGGCACGTTAGACTTCAACGCGCGGATATGCTCCACAAGCATATCTGTATCGAAGGCAGCAGGGTGGTCGTAGTTGAGCTTAGTGCGCTCCTCGTAGGTTAGTTCTGGGTGTGCCTTGTAATAGAAGTCGTGGCATAGTGTAGCCACATCGTCATCCTTAAATGCCTCCTGTAGTCGCTTTACAAGTGTCGATTTTCCCGAGCCTGTGCCACCTGCAACACCAATAATTGTAACTTTCATCTCTATCTTATAATTAAGGGTTGCACCAGCAAGCACAACCCTATATTTATATATTATGCATCGATATTTGCGTAGTGTGCATTCTTCTCGATAAACTCACGTCGTGGCGGTACCTCGTCGCCCATAAGCATTGAGAAGATGTGGTCTGCCTCAGCAGCATTCTCAACAGTTACCTGGCGCAAGATACGAGTCTCTGGATTCATTGTCGTATCCCACAACTGCTGTGCGTTCATCTCACCAAGACCTTTGTATCGCTGAATGTGAACACCCTTAGTGCCGAACTCGGCAGTGATCTCATCGCGCTCCTTGTCTGTCCAGCAGTAACGCTCCTGCTTACCACTCTTAACAAGGTACAATGGTGGGGTGGCTATGTAGATATGACCATTCTCGATCAAAGCCTTCATCTTGCGGAAGAAGAATGTCAACATTAGGGTTGCGATGTGCGAGCCATCGACATCGGCATCGGTCATGATGATAATCTTGTCGTAGCGAAGCTTCTCGAGGTTGAGCGCCTTGCTATCATCGGCAGTACCGATAGAGACACCAAGAGCGGTAAACATATTCTTGATCTCCTCATTCTCCCACATACGATGCTCCTGAGCCTTCTCCACGTTGAGAATCTTACCACGAAGTGGCATAATAGCCTGGAAGTTGCGGTCTCGACCCTGCTTTGCAGTACCACCCGCAGAGTCTCCCTCGACGAAGAAGATCTCGGCAATAGAGCGATCACGGCTTGTACAATCGGCAAGCTTACCTGGAAGACCAGCACCCGAAAGCACCGTCTTGCGCTGCACTGCCTCGCGAGCATTACGCGCTGCATGGCGTGCCTGAGCTGCAAGGATAACCTTCTGCACGATAGCCTTAGCATCCTTTGGATTCTCCTCGAGGTAGTTGCTCAAAGCTGCCGACATAGCGCGGTTTACAGCACCTGCAATCTCGTCGTTACCGAGCTTAGTCTTAGTCTGACCCTCGAACTGAGGCTCTGCAACCTTAACCGAAACAACGGCTGTAAGACCCTCGCGGAAGTCATCACCGCTGATGTCGAACTTCAACTTTGCCAACATACCGCTATCCTCAGCGTACTTTTTAAGGGTACGTGTGAGGGCTGAGCGGAAACCTGTAAGGTGGGTACCACCCTCGATAGTGTTGATATTGTTTACGTATGAGTGTACGTTCTCCGAGTATGAGTCGTTGTACTGCATAGCAACCTCTACAGGAACACCGCTCTCCTCGGTGTCGAGGTAGATGATGTTCTCGATAATCTTCTGACCACGTGTGGCATCGAGATACTCCACGAACTCCGAGAGACCATGCTCTGAGTAGTAGTGGTTAGAGAGTGGGTTGCCCTCCTCATCCTTAACGCGCATATCGGTAAGGGTTAGGTGGATGCCCTTGTTAAGGAATGCCAACTCGCGAAGACGGTTAGCCAAAATCTCGTACTTGTACTCAGTTGTGAGTGTGAAGATAGAGCTATCTGGCTTGAATGTGATGGTAGTACCACGATCCTCGCAGTCGCCAACAACCTCTACTGGAGAGGTAGGTGTACCCTTAGAGTATGTCTGTTTGTAGATTTTGCCGCCACGGTGAATCTCTGCGATAAGGAGTGTAGAGAGCGCGTTAACGCAGGATACACCCACACCGTGCAAACCACCAGATAGCTTGTAGCTGCCCTTATCGAACTTACCACCTGCGTGGAGTACGGTAAGTACAACCTCCAAAGCCGACTTCTGCTCCTTTTCGTGCCAATCCGTTGGGATACCACGACCATTATCCTTTACAGATATAGAGTTATCCTCGTTAATGGTAACGTAGATATCTGTACAATGTCCTGCCAATGCTTCATCGATTGAGTTGTCCACAACCTCATAAACAAGGTGGTGGAGACCCTTCTCTCCAATGTCGCCAATGTACATCGCGGGGCGCTTGCGTACTGCCTCCAAACCCTCAAGAACTTGGATATTCGACGCTGAATACTCCTCCTCGTGTTTCATCACTTTTTCCTGTTCGGTACTCATATTTTATGTAATATTTATATATTCTATATAAAACGCACAAAGATACATATTATATCTCAAAATTCAAAGCGTTTGGCGAATTATTTTATACTCTTATTGCAATGTAAAATATGTTCAAAATTCGAGCTGTCGTCGCTATGATTTTATTCATCTTGTATATTTTACCATTCGGTAAGAAAATCTGACAAATAGGAGGCGTAATGTTGTGGTATTTGAGAGAAATTTGTATATTTGTACAATTATGGAAGGTGTTAAAAATATAGTTTTCGACCTTGGGGGCGTAGTATTTGCGCGCGACCCGAGAAAGTTTGAGAGGGAGTTTATCGAGTTCTTCTCCTATATTATGTTGCCTGAAATGCCACATTTCTGGGAGGAGTATGATAGGGGAGTTTCGACGTATAGCAGGGTGATTGAAGACCTTGCGGAGTATAACAATTGTGATAAAGAGATTGCCGAGCATAACCTGCGTCGCTCGATTGTAACGCAGGAGGAGATTCCCGCAACAAAGAGCCTTATTGCAGACCTTAAGGGTGCTAAATATAACCTTTATGTGTTGTCGAATATGGCGCTGGATTTCATAGAGTTTCTAAGAACAAAGGAGGTTTACAAATACTTCGATGGCGAGGTGGTGTCGTGCTACGAAAAGGTGGTAAAGCCAGATACTGAAATCTACCGAATCTTGGTGGATAGGTACGACCTAAAGCCCGAGGAGACGCTCTTTATTGATGATAGAAAGAGCAATGTCGAGGCGGCAGAGAGCGAGGGTATATGTGGCTACCATTTTAACGCTCGCGATCCAGAGTCGAGTTGCAATGAACTTAGAGAGATGTTGTTATAAAGAATTATAACCTTCATCGTTAAAACGCTTGGGACTCTAAGTCGAGCTACGATAAATTTAGAGACGTTTTTTAGAATTATAACCTATAATAGTAAATAGTATGACATTTAACCTTAGATTGGAGTACCAGACTGCCTACGGAGAGGATTTGTATGTAGTTGTTGGTACTGAGAAGGAGAAGGCGTACCCTATGCACTACGTTAGCGAGGGTGTATGGAGCGTAGAGCTTAAGCTCCCAGCTGTTGCCGAGGTGGTGTATCGTTATGAGGTGCGCTACGGAGAGCAGGTTGTACGCAAGGAGTGGGGTGATAAGCACGTCTTGAAGGTAGATAAGAAGGCTACGAATGTGCGCGTATTGGATCGTTGGTATGATATGCCTAACGACCGTTCGTTCCATTCATCTATGTTTACCGATGGTGTCTTCCACCGCGAGAAGCCTAAGAAGGTGCAGGATGCTGCGGAGGGTTACCTATCTATAAATGCAGATATTGCTGTTGTGCGCACATCGCAGCACGTTGTGATGGTTGGCGAGGGCAAGGCGTTGGGTAACTGGGATGTGAAGAAGGGCGTTGTGATGACCGACGCAGGCTTCCCTATCTGGAATGCACGCATTAAGGCTCCTAAGAGTGCCTTTGCCTATAAGTTTGTGATTGTAGACTCTGAGTCGGGTGATGTTGTTGCTTGGCAGTCGGGCGATAACTACTACTTTAGCGATGCCGTTCGCGAGAACGAGGCTTTGGTGTTGGCTCCAGTACACCCAGAGTTCCAGATGACTCCATGGCGTGGCGCGGGTGTTGCTATCCCAGTATTCTCGCTCCGCTCTAAGTCGAGCTTCGGTGTTGGTGAGTTCAACGATATCCGCTTGATGGTGGATTGGGCTAAGTTGACAGGTCAGTCTATTATCCAGATCTTGCCTATTAACGATACTACTATGACTGGTACATGGCAGGATTCGTACCCATATAACGCTAACTCTACATTCGCATTGCACCCACAGTTCTTGCACTTGCCAGCTGTTGGTACGTTGAAGGATAAGGAGGCTATGGCGCGCTTCGAGGCGTTGGGTAAGGAGCTTAACGGCTTGATGGAGGTAGACTACGAGCGCGTAAACAACGCGAAGAATGAGTATCTGCACCTTATTTTTGCTCAGGATGGTAAGAAGACCTTGGCATCGAAGGAGTTTAAGGCGTTTATGGCGGCTAACGAGGAGTGGTTGCGTCCATACGCTATCTTCTGTGCGTTGCGTGATGAGAAGGGTACTCCAGACTTTAGTCTTTGGGGTGCTATGGCTAAGTATACTAAGGCTAAGGCTACGAAATATGAGAAGGAGAATGCCGAGGCTGTGGCATACCACTGCTTTGTGCAGTTCCACCTTGCGAAGCAGTTGCGTGAGGTGCGCGACTATGCACATGCTAACGGTGTGGTGTTGAAGGGTGATATTCCAATCGGTATCTCTCGCACAAGTGTTGATGCGTGGGTATATCCTGAGTTGTTCAACATGGACTCTTCTGCGGGTGCTCCACCAGATGACTTCTCTGTAATGGGTCAGAACTGGGGCTTCCCTACATATAACTGGGCTAAGATGGCTGAGGATGGCTATGCTTGGTGGAAGGCTCGCTTCGTGAAGATGGCAGAGTACTTCGATGCATACCGTATCGACCATATCTTGGGCTTCTTCCGTATCTGGGAGATTCCGCTAAATGCTGTGAATGCATTGCTTGGTAACTTCAACCCTGCACTGCCATACTCTTATGATGAGATTGCTTCGTATGGCTTCCGTTTCGAGGGCTGGCACGTGGGTAATGTTGCCGAGACAGATAATGTGTTGTTTGTAGAGGATAAGATTCAGAAGGGCAAGTTCCATCCTCGTATCACTGCATATAATACAGATTGCTATCGTTGGTTGTCGGATGACCAGAAGGAGGCATACAACCGCTTGTACAACGACTTCTTCTTCCGCCGTCATAACGAGTTCTGGAAGTGGGAGGCGTTGAAGAAGTTGCCACCACTAACCGAGGCTACAAAGATGCTCGTTTGTGGTGAGGACCTCGGTATGATTCCAGACTGCGTGCCATCGGTTATGAGTGGCGAGCAGATTCTATCGCTTGAGATTCAGCGTATGCCTAAGGATCCTAAGGTGGAGTTCGGCTCAACATACGACTACCCATATTTATCAATCTGCACTACTGGTACTCACGATATGAACCCATTGCGTGCATGGTGGGAGGAGGATCGCGGTGTTACACAGCGCTTCTATAACCACGTTCTTGGTGCTTGGGGCGAGGCTCCATATTTCTGCGAGCCTTGGATTTGCGAGCAGGTGGTGGCTATGCACCTTAAGTCGCCAGCAATGCTTACCGTATTGCCATGGCAGGACTGGGTGGCTATGAGTGGTGAGTTGCGTCGCGAGAATCCACACGACGAGCGAATCAACGTGCCTGCAAACTCTCGCCACTACTGGCGTTATAGAATGCACTTTACACTTGAAGAGTTGCTTCAGTCAGACGAGCTTAACAAGTTGATTAAGCAGAAGATTGCTGAGTCTGGTCGCTAATCGAGTTTAGAGCATAGAAAAGCGCATCCTTAGGGGTGCGCTTTTTGTGTAATATCTGCAATATCTGCCCCCTTGGCTCCTCCCTCCATAAAGGCGCTGATACGATAGGTAAAGCCAACCTCTTTAGCAATTTGCGGTATGCGCTCGCTCCATATTTCGTAGCCCTTGCCCTCGTCGGGAAAGAGAAGTACCTTTCGACCTTTGAGTGGAGCAAGACGCTCGGCGGTGAGTCCGTGTAGTGAGTCTGTTGCCACCCACACCATATCGGGAATAAGAATAGAGCCTACGTGGGCTGTCTTGTATGCCTCGACCACAGCAACAATCTTATCGGGGTTATCCTTTAGTAAATGTTCGCCATAGAGGCACTGTGTAAGCTCCCAACCTTCGGGTAGCTCGCCCTCGCGACGCATAATGGCGTGTACCCAGCCTATCGAATCGCCATCTTTTATGCGCTTACCAGTATATTCGTCGTAGGTCATAATCTTACCCGTGCGCACACGACCCTCGATGTCGCGTTGCCAGAAGATTACCGCATCCTCGACACCGCCAGTGCGGTAGAGGCTCTGCACACGGTTGCGTGCCTCCCTGCCATAGAGTCTCTCTATCCACCGCATATGCGCCGAGTCGTCGCCCTCTGTAGCCAAGGTTATACCCTCTGGGATGGTGCATATTGGGCGAGGAGAGGGCTTTGTGTCCCTGTCCCACTGTCCCAAAACCCTATGATTTGGGACGATGGGACACTGGATATTGTTATCTCTTAACCAAGGGTTATCAGCAAAGTATTGTTTAGGAGTGTAGTGGTAACCGCACTTATCAAGACGGTTACACTTACCTACTCTCTCACTGAGATATTGATTATTATTCTCAGTATCTATATATCGTGTGAATGTGTGTTTTCTACCACACTGAGGACAGGTATATCTTGTTGATATACCTCTATATCTCTCAAGGATAAATCTATATGTATTCATTGGTATTGTTATTTTAAAGGGGACCAAAGGGGAGTAAAGGGGACTAAAGGGTCCGAAAGGGGACCAAAGGGGAGTTTTTATTTTTTTTCTCTTTCTTCCCCTTTTTCCCTTTTCTGCCCCTTTCTGCCCCTTCCCCTAAAAAAGTCATAGACTTTTAACCATTACTCACTACTAATTCTCTCTGATACTCTCTTTGTTCTGTCCCATCGTCCCAAACCATAGGGTTTTGGGACAGTGGGACAGGGACAATGTTAAGAGTTTAGTAATCTGTGTACGGTAGACTTTGTTATATCCATCATCTCTCCAATCTCTCGGTAGCTCTTGCCCTCATCTCTAAGTGTGCGCATAAGTTCGAGGCGCTCAGTATCGGCACTCTCCTTTTCGGGGTCGCGTTCGCGCAACATGCCAAAGGGGACTCTATTGCCCGTAGCCTCGAAGTTCAGCGCAGGGGTGAAGCGTAGCTCGTATGAGTCGTGCTTGTACTCCTCGGAGAGGTAGTTGCCCTTAACGATGCAGAGGTGGCGTATGTCGTGGCGCACAGGGTCGGGGCGTAGCTCCATCATAACACGCATCTTAGCCTCAAAGCCTTGCGAGCCTATGGCGTTATGTTTCGAGGGGTTTAGAACCTCGGTGCGCTTGCCCGTATGGTGCAAGAAGATAAAGAGAACATTGTGCTTATGAGCCAGTTGCGAAAAGCGATTCAGGAAGCTACGCACACGGTTGTTCTCATTCATAGGACCAGTATAGAGGTCGGCAAAGGCATCCACCACAACAAGGTCGGCAGGTCTCTCTTCAAGGATTTTGTCGAGGTTCTCTATGAGGTTTTCGGTGTCGAAGATAAAGTTTAAGTCCTCGAATGCCTCCTTGGGTACATATAGTTCCTCTAACTGCTTGTGCATCAACGAAGATATGGCGTTTTTATCATCCTCCGTAGCCACATATATAGCCCTATTATGACGTGCCTTAATCTCGAAGCCGAGGTAGTGTTTCGCCTGCGATGCTATGGCCATAGCCAAGCCTCGAAGTAGGGTAGACTTTCCCGAATCCGACGAGCCTACCAATGCCGCCACACCCGAACGGGGTAGCAATGGCTCAACCAAACAATCGACACTCTCCGAAGGGCTTAGAAGCATCTGGTATCCACTCACCAAATACTTGCGATAGATATGCTTCTGCTCCTCCTCCTCACGGCGCAACTCCTCCATAAGTCGCGCGGTATCCTCGCGCAACTGCTCAATAGTGTACTCTTTCATAAAATTTAAGTGTGTTAAAATAATTAATGGAAAAATAAAAGAATTGAATTTGTGTGCAAATATAATACATGAAAACGCCTTTGTCAAGAGGTAAGAGTAAAATTTTTTGATTTTGTATATTACTAACAGATGGCGGTTGGATGTTCTACATTGGGCGTATATAAAATAATTCCTATATTTTTTATTGTAAAAAGTTTTAGACAATAAAAAAATGTGGTATATTTGCACTTGAAATGGTGCGAGTAGCGCGAAAATAGAAAGGGATTACTCGATATGTCGAATAATCCCCAGTGTGACCCCGAAAGGATTCGAACCTTCATCGTAAGAACCGGAATCTTAAATTCTATCCATTGAACTACGGAGTCGCGTCGCAAAGATAGGATATTTTTTTGAAAAATCTCCAACTCGCGAAGTTTAGCCAAAACAAGAAACTAAAAGATATGACAAACAGATTTAACAACTGGGCGAGATTAATTAAGGTAATCAGAAGATTTGACAAGTCGATTAACAGCTTTGCAATGCACATCGGATTGCATCGCGCAGAGAACCTATATCATATTCGCAAGGGTAACTTCGGTATCTCTTCGGACTTGGCGGATAAGATTGTTAACAGCGATCCTGAGATTGACAGAACATGGCTATTGTCGGGCGTGGGTGCAATGCTTAAAAGTGAGTGCATCGACCCTGAGCAGGTGCCTTTCTACCTCGACGAGGCGGAGGTTATCCTTCCAAACATCCTCGATATGGAGCCTTCGGGCTATATTACAATGCCATATAAGACAAATTGCGATTTGGTGGTGCGCTCATTCTCGAAGCCTATGAGCGATACTGTGAGCGCTGCTCAGGATCTATTCCTTAAGCGCGCAGAGGTAAATGAGGTGGTGCAGGGTAATGAGTATGTGCTAATTTTGGATCGTCCAAACGACAATGTGCTATGGCGTAGAGTGCGCTGGGTGTCGAGAAATCCTGATGAGTGGCGCTTGGTGGCATGCAATAGAGATGAGTTTAAGGATGAGTTCATTAATCGTAGCGAGGTAAAGGCTGCGTGGCGTGTGATTGCTCGTTTGGCAGTGCTTGAGAGTTAGCGAGTTGTAATTAATACTTAAATAAATAGTTTAATGGATATTCTATCTGTTGTTTGGAATTGGGATCCGACGCTTGTAATGCTCGGCAATATGGATATTCGCTGGTACGGTCTTATGTGGGCTGTGGCAATACTCGTTGCAGAGCGTATTTGTAACTATACTTTTAGTCGCGAGGGCTTGCCTCCACGTACACTGGAGTCGGCATTTATCTGGATCGTACTCGGTACATTTATCGGTGCGCGTGTAGGACACTGCCTATTCTATGAGCCAGAGACCTATTTGGCTGAGCCTTGGCGTATTATTACCGATATCCGTTCGGGAGGTATGGCAAGCCATGGTGCGGCGATAGGTATTATATTTAGTATCTGGATGTTTACGAAGCGCAACCACCTGCCATTTGTTTGGGGTATCGATAGAATTGCCATCGTAACGCCTATCAGTGGCGCTATTATCCGTCTCGGTAACCTCTTTAACTCCGAGATTGTGGGCTTCCCTACAGAGTCGGATTTCGGCTTTAAGTTCGTCTACCACGATGCGCGCCGTGCATGGATAGAGACCTCGGGCAATGTGCCAGCAGAGATTATCGAGCAGATACCTGCGCGACATCCAGCACAGCTTTATGAGGCGATATGTTACTTCTTGATTTTCTTCTTGTTGCTATGGTTGTATTGCGGTAAGGATATGGGTCGTCGTCGCCCAGGTTTGCTTACTGGCGTAGGTATGATTTGTGTATTTGTAGCGCGTTTCTTCATCGAGTTCCTTAAGGAGCGTCAGGTGGACTTCGAGGAGGGTATGTCGTTGGATATGGGTCAGTTGCTAAGCATCCCATTCGTTATCTACGGTATCTATATGACCGTGCGCGCACTTAAGCGCCCAGAGGTTGCAGATGTGAATGCTGTAGTAGCCAATGCTAACCGTGAGTACGCCAAGGAGGACAAGAAGAAGGGTAAGAAGAAATAGGAGATGGTAAACGAGGTAAATAAGCTGATATATAACGCCTTATTGAAGTATCACGCGCTATACCTGCCCTCTGTAGGAACGATAAGTGTGGTGCGACGCTCTGCGGCGTTTAGCTCGAAAAATGAGCTTTTGCCACCACGTTTTAGCGTAGAATACTCTTCAAATAACTGCGCTAAGTCGTTGATAGATATAATCTCTGTGGAGGTTGGTGTCGACGTAAAGCGTGCAGAGGAGATATATTCGCGATGGCTGGAAAGAGCGCGAGAGGGTAGTGTGGTAACAATTGATAGGGTAGGCACGCTTCGGGATAAGAGCTTCGAGGCAGACGAGGCGCTTATAAAGGCGCTAAACATCTCTACCGAGCCACTGCGCGTTACTCGCCGTAAAACCAAGGCTCCGCTATATATCATACTCTCGCTTATCCTCGTATGCTCTATCTGCGGTGGTCGTTGGTGGTATCTTAACAATCAGCCCGTGGTTGTGGTTACGCCTATAGAGGTGGTTGCCGAGGAGGTCGTTCTTGAGCAAGAAATACCTTTAGTTGTAGAGATTGAACAGATTGAAGAAGAGATTGTTGAAGAGGCGGAAATCGTTGAAGATATAGTTATGGATTGGCGCACACGCGACGATATTCGTCACTGGGTCGTTGTCGGAAGTTACTCCACAACGGAGAATGCCGAGCGCGCAATCTCGGATATTATGAAGCGTATGCCCGATATGCAGTGCGACTACTTTACGTTGGGTAGTATGTATGCTGTGGCTATATTCGGAAGTGCGGATATTGCAGAGTGTCAGCAGTATAAGAATACCTATATCAAGGACTTTACTCAGGCGTGGGTATACACTCCAAAGAGATTTAGATAGGCTATGTGGTTGGCTCAAAGACTAATATCTGTCGTGGATGCGTTGTATATTAAGCCTTTACATGGCTTGGTGTCGCGCAACCTCTTTGGCTATGGTCTTTGTGGCGCAGTGAATATGGCGCTCGATATAGTTTGGTATTTCCTTATATACCACTATGTTGTGTGCGAAAGCTATGTCGACTTAGGCTTCGTTGTCATGTCGCCACATATTCTGTCGCTCTTTATCGTCTTTCCGATAACATTCTTCACGGGCTTCTGGCTGAACCGCCATGTAGCGTTCCGTGCAACCAAGGTAAGCTCCGGCAAACAGTTGTGGCGCTACGCCTTATCTGTTGTAGGCTCCATTCTTATTAACTATGTATGTATGAAGCTCTTTGTGGAGGTCTGCGCGATATGGCCAACGCCATCAAAGATGCTAACAACAGTTGTCTCTGTCTGCTACAGCTATCTTATGGCACGATATGTTACATTTATGCCCGATAGCGAGGATTCATCAAAATAGTTCTATTATTAAGTGAATCTGTAGATAATTTAACATAATGTACATTATATGACAAATTATAATAGGGTAATATAGTAGGGGATTATGGAGATTGGATTGCTTATAATTGCATTGGTGGCTGGCGTGATTGGCTTATTGGGCGTTATTGTGCCAGTGCTTCCGGGAACGCTGCTATCGTTTGGCGGCTTAGTCTGCGCCTACTTCGTTACGGGCAGTACGATTACTACAACACAGCTTATCGTCTGCGGTATTGTCTCTGTGGTTGTGGTATTGCTCGACTATCTCTTGCCTGGATACTTTACAAAGGTCTTTGGAGGCACTAAGTCAGGTATTACAGGTGCTACCATCGGTACTTTCGTGGGATTTATCTTTGGCATCCCAGGTATTATCTTAGGACCATTCTTTGGTGCTGTTATTGGCGAGATGGTCGGCGGTAAGGCAGATATAGACAGAGCTTTAAGCGTAGGTCTTGGCTCGTTATTATCCTTCTTGGTTGGCTCGGGAATAAAGCTGATTGCTGGTCTATATATGATATCCCATATTATAAAGGTATTTATAGGTGTAATGGTATAACGGATTAGAAATCAAGGAGTCTGTATTGCTTGCGAACACTCTCCATCGACATAATATCCTCGTAGTGCCACCACTCGAGTCGATATGGATGGAATCCCGCCTCACACATTACCTCCATTAGTAGGATTCTGTTGTCTGCAGCCGAACGACTAAGAGTGCCGTTAACCACTTGACTCTCTGCATAGCTACGATAAACCTCTATTGTGCGACTCTTAGGGTCGCTTGTATCGGGAGTTCCCTTAACATACGATGCTTTAGAGAACTCATCGAAGTCCGCGCCCATATCTAAGGCTGTGCCATCAGTAGTTGCTATTGTAAGGTCTACGGCAACGCCAAAGTTATGTCGTCCCCCACGTGTGCCATCGGCAACAAATCGCTCGAACTCAGTATCTTCAACTATCTTGCGCATAGCGCGTTGCGTACTAATTGGTCGCGCCGCATCATATATTAATAGGGTGTAGTTTGGGTTGCGCTGTTTGAGTATCTTTTGTGCGCGAACTACCCTATCTGCAAACTCCTTTTCAAGGTATGCAGACCTTAAGTCGCCGTACATATTCTTGCCAACAAAGTTATCCTCTGTAGCATACTTCAAATCTACTAAAATCTCAGAGTCAAGGTCTTGGATATTGACCATACCGTACTCGCGCATTAGAGTATCGAAATCGTGTTGCTGCGCCATAGAATTGGTTATAGAAAGCGTAGCGAAAAATAGAACAACCAGCAGCTTCTTAACGAATAAACTGCTGATTGCTATAAGTTTGCGATAAGTTCTCATTATCAATTATTTGTCGATATACACCTCCATCAGTTTTGCGCTTCCATCGATAGTGATCTCGCTAACCTCTGCAGGGATAAGTATTACCTCGCCCTCTTCAAGTGTCTCCACCTCGCCATCGGCAATGATGCGGGCAGAACCATTAAGTGCAATGTAGATAACAAACGAGTCGAGCATAGATCTATCCAACTCCTTCATACCATCAACATTATGGAGGGTCATTGTGAAGTAGTTGCACTCGATAACCTTAGCCTCGCCACCCTTCGCTAAGTCATACTTGCGGTGCAGTAGCTCTGCATCTGCCTCGAAATCGATAGCGTCAACGGCGAGAGACGTGTGAAGCTCTCTACCCTTTCCGTTGGCATCTACCCTATCCCAGTCATATATACGATAGGTAACGTCTGATGTCTGCTGCACCTCCACGACCTCAAGACCTGCGCCGAGGGCGTGTACCGTACCAGCAGGAATAAAGAATACGTCGCCTGGCTTAACAGGTACTCTGTTTAGCAACGGCTCAAGGCGCGATTCAGATACCGCAGCAATATACTCCTCGCGAGTGATATTCAAGTCCTTAAAGCCAAGATATATTGCAGCATCAGGCTGGCAATCAACCACATACCATGCCTCAGTCTTGCCATAGCTATTATGGCGCTCCTCAGCAAGAGCGTCGTCTGGATGCACCTGCACAGAGAGCTTATCGTTGCAATCGAGGTACTTAATAAGCAATGGGAACTCAAGACCATAGCGCTCGAAGATCTTTTCTCCAACGAGTTCACCCATATAGACCTCGATAATCTCCTCGAGGTTGTTGCCCTTAAGGAAGCCATTTGCAACTACCGATATATCGCCCTTAACAGATGATAGATCCCAGCTTTCGCCATATAGTTTATCCTTTGCAAGACGACCAGCTGCCTTGCCCTTCTTCTTCAATATTGCTTGACCACCCCAGATGCGCTCCTTTACACGTGGCTTAAACTTAATAGGATAGAGCATATTACCTTAACTAAAATAGAGTTTCAACATAATTTACAACATCGTCGATTGTGGCATTAAGTGCGAAGGTCTTAACTGGCTTAAGGTAGAACAATTCGCGGTTCTTCTTAGCAGCCTCCTCACCAGCGCCAGTGATATTTAGCATGATGCAAGCATCCCTATCAACCGAGCCACTCTCAACCATCTTAATAAGCGATGCAAGTGCTACGGCAGGTGCTGGGTGGATGTCGACACCCTCCAACTCCTTAAATAGCTTACCCGCACGTCGAGCCTGAGCATTTGTAGCTACCACAACGTCGCCATTTGTAGCCTTAAGTGCATCGTACAAGCCTCCCGCAAATGTATATGGTGGTCTGCGGTTAGACAATACCTTAGCGTCGATTAGCTCGGCATCACGACGCGCCTTCTTAACATCGTAAGCCAACATCTCGCGTGAATCTGCACGCCATGCATCGAAGATAGGCACGAATGGCGCATTCTGCGATACTATCAACTTCATAAGGTTTGTGCCGTAACGACCATCCTCAATTAGGCGCATATTAGCCTCCCATGCTGCAATTGCGCCAGTGCCACTACCTACTGCCTGAAAGTAGTAGTCTGGAATACGACCAATTGTAGTTACTGCAGAGAGGACTGTTGTACCCATACCGTCGCGACGAGCGATATTTTTAGCACCACCCTCAGCGTAGAACTTGTGCGACTTAAGTGCCATATTGCTAAGGTTGATGGCATCGAAATAGTCGCCACCTTTCTCGCAAGCGATAACCTTTACACAGTCGTTAATAGGTTCGGTAAACCACAGAGCGTCAAGATTATCCGCAGGTACAGCAAGAAGTAGCTTTATGTTGTTGTCTGAGCATACTCGAGCAAAAGCACGTGCTGTGTTGCCTGCCGATGCAACGACCAAAACTCGCTCCTCACGCTCATCCATTCGCGCACACACGCTGTATGCCTCGGTCTCCTTGAATGAGCAAGTGGTCATCTTGACACCATGTCGAGGGGCGTAACCATTAAGCGTAATCCAAAGGTTTGATAGACCAAGATGTCTTGCCAACGCCTCGCTCTTGTATGTTACTGGTGCAGAAGAGCCTTTAAGAATGCGCTTTACTGGTAGCCAGTCGCAAAATTTATAGAATCCGTAGTCGTCCGACTTAAGATTTAGCTGCTTGTTAGCATAGTTCGCACGCACCAGCGATGGTGTCTTACACTCTGGATCATCCAATATCCAACCTGCGTCGTCAAATTCGCGACCTGTAGCGATACACTGCAATGTGTATTTTGTGGGCTTAAAGTTTTCCATTTACCTATTCTGTTTACAACGTGCAAATGTAATTAAAATAACCGATATTACAATAATCAAAGAAGTGTTTGATAATGGAAAAATATTGCTATCTTTGTACATTACTTACAAGAGTAAGTGGAATTTGAAATATAACGATAATAAAATATGAAGAAGATTATTCTCTGGATTGTTGCCATTGTATTGGTTATTGGCGCATCTGTTTTCGCTTTTATGGTCGCCTCGACTGATGAGCAAGAGGTTGCACTTAAGCCTATCGAAGACCCTGTGTTTGTCTATGTGAATATAGAGCAACTCGCCACAAAGGGGGCTTTCGACAAGTTTATAACACCTGAAAATCGCAGTTTTATCTCTACGGTGTTATCATCACAGCTCGATAGTGCTGAGGAGGCAGAGCATTTAAAGGGTATTATCAATAATTTGGATATGATAGGTGTTGATACACACTCGCCTATATGTGGTTACCTCGCAGATAACTTGAATGACTATGTAGCTGTTGCTAAGGTCTCGGATGTGGCTCAAATAGATAGATCAGTAGCCCTGCTATCCTACATCTTGGAGCAGAGAGGAGAGGATGTTATCACTATCTCGACTGATGGCGATATGCGTATGTTTGAGTGCGACGGTGTGGCGGTTGCCTATAATAGCCAGAGAGCTGCTGTTGCCTATGGTGACGATGATACTGCCATGAATGTTGCAAAGGAGGCTATCCATCGCCCACAGATGGATATGTCGGTGTTCGGGGAGAGTGATATTGCACTTTTGGTAAATACAGATAGATGCGTGCAGTTGGCAAGCGCACAGGTTAATGATGCTATATCGGGGCTAAACGAGAAGTATAATGCGGGCGAGATAGGAATGGAGAGATATAGCGCTCAGGCAGAGGCATTGGCGGAGAGGGATGAGTTAATTCTTAGCTATGCGACATACTTCGAGCCTAACTCTAATATCTTGCTCTCCACAACCTTCGATTTGGGTCGTATGACACTCGCATATAGCTCAAAGGGTATCAACTTTGGCGAGTATGCAGGTATTGGTAAGTCGGCGAATATGGAGCATCTGAGCAATCTAAGCAAGGACACATACGCAGTAATGGGTGCGGGTGTGGATGGAACAATCTTGGCTCAGTTCGTTCGCTCTATGCTAAATGGCGATATATTGCAGAGTGTTGGCATTACCCCAACAAACGAGATAAATATGTTTGTCTCAATCGCTTGCGATGCGCTAAGCACTATCAATGGCGGTGTTACGCTTGCAATTGAGGAGATAGATGGCGAGATTAAACCTCGATACAACCACTACTGGGACGAGTACTACATCGATCCTGCGATTAAGAGTGCTAAGGCTATGCTTTTGGCAGATGTAACCGATACATATATCATCAGCAATATCGCGCAGTTTGCTGGTGGCTTCCTTAGAAAGGTAGATTCTACTCACTATACTCTACGATTGATGAATTACAACTTCTCGATGGGTCAAGACGACAATCTTTTCCATCTTGGAGTCAATATGAAGCCTCAGGTCGCTACCCCTTCGGCTCTCGATGCGGAGTGGGCAAAGGATGTCGAGGGTGCTATGGGTTATGTGGTTGTGAATGTCGATGCGCTTATGGCAAGCAAATTTATGAAGTCGACAAATAAGTATATCACAACTCAGATTATGGAGGAGTATCGCGAGTTGTATCACAATGCTACTGAGTTGGTTAGCTATGTATACGCCTCTGTAGATAGCCTTGAGTCGGCTGAGGTCGTTGTGGCATTTGATGATAAGGGTGTGAATGCTTTTGAGCAGATTAATGCACTTGTCCTTCCAACGTTGCTAAAAGAGGGTCTAAAGTCGTTGTATTAGGCGTATGGATAGAATCACACTAAATGGCGTTATCCCAGAGATATTTGCCTTACGCACAGATATAACCTCGGATATATGGCTCCGAGAGGTCGGCTTCGAGCGAGGTAAGCGATACCTTGTACGTGCTGAATCGGGTACTGGCAAGTCATCGCTATGTAGTTATATCTATGGTCAGCGTGGTGACTATCGCGGTGCTATACTCTTCGATAATGAGGATATATCTCGTTTTAATAGCTCTCGCTGGAGCGATCTCCGTCAAAGAGAGATAAGTATCCTCTTTCAGGAGCTAAGACTCTTTGGCGAGTTGACCGCGTTGGAGAATGTATGGATTAAAAATTCGATTACAAACTTTAAAAGTCGCGAGGAGATTGTCCGTCTATTCGAGGAGCTTGGCATTGCGGATAAGCTAAACTCTCGTACCGAACATCTATCCTACGGACAGCAGCAACGTGTAGCTCTTATTCGCGCTCTATGTCAGCCATTTAGCTTCTTGCTTCTTGACGAGCCTATCTCGCACCTCGACGACAAGAATAGCGACATTATGCGCGATGTGATTCTACGCGAGGCGGACAGGCAGGGAGCGGGCGTGATAGCGACATCTATTGGTAAACATATGAATATTGACTACGACCTATGCCTAAATCTATAGCACTCATCTGGAAACTGCTACGTAAGCATATCAGCCTCTTTGAGCTGATGATATTCTTTGTAGTCAACCTTATAGGTATGACTGTCATCATTGGCGGTGTGCAACTATATAGCGATGTTAAGCCCGTGATGTCGGGCGAAAGTAGACTTATAGGTAGCGACTATTTGGTTGTTACTCGCCCTGTTGAGCGTGTGGGTAGTGGCGGTAAGCGATTCTCTCAGGATAATATCACAGAGCTTCGAGCGCAGGAGTTTATCGAAGATGTCGGGTCGTTTACATCATCTCAGTATGAGGTCTATGGCTCTATAGTGTTTGGCGGTAGAAAGCTTTCGACGATGCTGTTTTTTGAGTCTGTACCAGATGATTTCCTTGATATCCAGCCTAAGGAGTGGAAGTATCGTGATGGCGATACGATGATTCCTATCATACTGCCACGCAACTACTTAAACTTGTATAACTTCGGTTTTAGTTCAACTCAGCAGTTGCCACAGATTACCGAGGATGTTATCAAGCGTGTGGAGCTTGGTGTTAGCCTACGAGGCAATGGTATGATAGAGAGTTTCACTGGTCGTGTGGTTGGATTCTCAGATCGCATCAACACTATTCTTGTACCAGAGCAGTTTATGGTGTGGGCAAATACACGCTATGGAGATGGCGAGAATGGGGAGGCTACGCGCCTAATTATCGAGGTGGATAATCCTGCTGACCCAGAGCTAACTGCCTATATCGAGGCTAATGGCTACGAGATAGAGAATAAGCCTGCGGAGAGTAGCAAGGCGATGTATATACTTAAAGTGTGTGTTGTGATAATCGTATGTATTGGTGTAGTATTTAGCCTGTTGTCGATAATAATTCTAACACTAAGCATCTATCTACTCCTACAGAAGAACATTGCGAAACTCGAGAACTTAGTTCTTATAGGTTATACCCCTGCGCGTGTGGCACTACCCTACAATCTGCTTACGCTCGCGCTTAACCTCTCGATTTGGGCGATTAGCTCGGTGGTTGTAGTCTTTGCGCAGCGACTCTATATTGGCTATATCTCTCAGATGGCAGGTTGTGAGTTGAGTGCGTCGCCTATGGTGGCTATTGGTATTGGTGGCTTGTTCACAGCGCTTATAATTGCCTTTAACTTCTTTATTATCAACCGTAAAATCCGAGAAATATCTCGCAAACGATGATTCGCAAGGCAACAATAGAGGATATTGCTGAGGTTATGAGCATTGTTGCTGATGCTCAACTATCGTTACACGAGTTAGGTATCGACCAGTGGCAGGATGGCTACCCTTCGAAGGAGGTTATCGCAGAAGATATAGCGTCAAAAGTTGGATATGTCTACTGCATTGAGAATAAGGTTGTAGGTTACGCAGCAATTGTTTTCTCAGGCGAGGAGATATACTCTCAAATCCCCGACAGTGAGTGGAATACCTCTAATGATTATGTTGTGGTGCATCGCCTATGTGTGAGAAATGGTTATACCAAGGTAGGTGTTGCAATGGCGCTAATGGATTACGCCTCGCAGATGGCAATAGAGATGGGTTGTGCTGGTTTTCGCATCGATACCCACCGAGGTAATATCCGAATGTTGTCGATGCTTGAAAAGCGTGGTTTTAAGTATGTAGGCGTTATATATTACGATAGTGGCGAGCGCTTGGCTTATGACCTAAAGCTTTGCGATAGTTTATAGATGTAAAAAGTTGTAGTATGGCAAGTTATCTACAAGTAGAGAATATATCAAAGTCGTATGGTGATCGTACGCTATTTTCAAATATTAGCTTCAATATCAACGAGGGCGATAAGATTGCCCTTGTGGCTCCGAATGGTACAGGTAAGTCTTCGTTGTTGAAGATTTTGGCGGGCGTGGAGAGTTCGGATAGAGGTGGCGAAGTTAAGTTTATGAAGGATATCAAGGTTGCTTTCTTGGATCAGGATAGCAACTTTGACCCTAAACGCACCATATTCGACGAGGTCTATGCTCGTATGGGCGACCTCTCCCCTGCATTAAAGGAGTATGAGCATGCTGTGGAGAGTGACGATGTCAAGCGCTTGGAGCGAGCTATCGCCGAGATGGATAGAACGGATGGCTGGAGCGTGGAGCAGAAGATTCGTCAAGTGTTGTCCTCGTTGAAGATTGAGCGCTGGAACCAGCCTATGGGCGAGCTGTCGGGTGGCGAGGCTAAGCGTGTGGCGTTGGCGTGTATGATGTTGCAGGATGCCGAGTTTATCATTATGGATGAGCCTACCAACCACCTCGACATCGATATTATCGAGTATTTGGAGGGCTATCTTCAGCGCTCGCGATGCACATTATTGATGGTAACCCACGACCGCTACTTTCTTGATAGAGTGTGTAATACGATTATGGAGATCGACCGTGGCGAGTTGTTCGTCTATCGTGGCAACTACACCGAGTATCTCGAAAAGCGCGAGGAGCGATACCTAAATATGCAGGCGGAGATTGATAAGTCGCGCAACCTCCTACGCCGAGAGTTGGAGTGGATACGCAGCACCCCACAAGCACGTACAGGTAAGGCTCGATATAGGGTTAATGCCTTCTACGACCTTAAAGATAAGGCTTCGGTAAGCCTGCGTACGGATAGTGTCGAGATTGATGTTGCGCAGTCGCGCCTTGGTCGCAAGGTTATCGATTGTATGGATCTAAATCTCTCGTTCGAGGGTCGCAAGATGCTCGATAACTTTTCGTATAAGTTTACCCGCGGTGAGCGTGTCGGTATCGTGGGTCGCAATGGTGTAGGTAAGACCACCTTTATCAACCTTATGGCGGGCAAACTACAACCTGATAGTGGCGTTATAGAGCATGGCGAGACCCTACGCATTGGCTATTATACACAGAAGGGCATCACCTTTAAGCCGGGTCAGACGGTGTTGGAGTGCGTGCAGGATGTTGCGGACGTGGTTAAGGCATCGGATGGTCACGCTATCTCGGCTACGACATACCTAAACCGCTTCCTATTCCCTCACGAGACCTTTAATAAGCGCGTAGACATCCTTAGTGGTGGAGAGAAGCGTCGTTTGTATCTATTGATTGTGCTGATGCAGAATCCAAACCTGCTTATTCTGGATGAGCCTACCAACGACCTCGATATTATGACTCTCAATGTTCTGGAGGAGTATCTAACTGAGTTTAAGGGTTCATTGCTTATTGTCTCGCACGACCGTTACTTCTTGGATAAGTGCGTCGACCATATCTTTGTCTTCGAGGGCGAGGGTCGCATCAAGGACTTTGTTGGTCGCTATAGCGAGTACCGCGAATATATCAAGGAGAAGGAGGCGGAGGAGCGTAGCGAACAGCGCAACACCGCACCACAAAAGCCACAGCAGCAGCGCACGCACGACACCTCAAAGCGCAAACTCTCCTTTAAGGAGCAGCGCGAGTTGGAGCAGTTGGAGGCTGACCTCGCAACCCTTGGCGAGGAGCGCACAACTCTCGAAAATGAGATCTCCTCAGGCACACTACCCTACGAACGCCTCTCGGAGGTTTCAAAACGCATCGAGGAGCTGATTGCCCTAATTGATGAGAAGGAGATGCGCTGGCTGGAGCTTAGCGAGTAGTGACTCTTAGCGCAAACATATATAATAATTAGTAATTAGTAGTGAGTAATTAGTAATGGTTAAAAGGCGTTGCCTTTTTTGAGAAGGGTCTAAAGAGACGAGAGAGACGGAAGAGACGACAACGAGGTCGGGTATCACAGAAATCTCCCTGCCGTCTCTGTTGTCTCTGCTCTCGCCTTAATCGCAAAGTTCAGTTCTCACTTTTCAGTTTAATAAACATCGTCATCCTGAGGAGGGGCAACCGAGACTTTTGAGGGTTGCAACCGCACTCTATGCCCCGACGTGAGGATCTACCGCTGTATAACTCGTTTATGGGTTGTAATATTACGTATCAGCAAAGGTGTTAAACAAAGGTAGATTGCCACAGAATTGCACAGAAACGGAGTGGGTATCAACACGGTAACGGTTGCAATTCTTCGCAATGACGGGGTTTATAAAACACGTCATCCTGAGGAGGGGCAACCGAGACGGTGTTGGTTGCAACCACGCCCTGTGCCCCGACGTGAGGATCTACCACTGTTTTACTTCGTTGTGGGTTGTAGTCGTGGGTATCAGCTCGGCTGTTAACAAAGGTAGATTGCCACAGAATTGCATAGAAACTAAGAGGGTATCAGTACGGTAACGGTGCAATTCTTCGCAATGACGATAGGTTTATATCGCGGGTATTAAAAATAATACCCACGCCACTTACGAACTGAAAACTGAAAAGTCAAAAGTAAAACTGAATTTTTGATTTTAGAGGAGCAGATTTGTTCTATCGTATAAATAAAATATCGCGGGATAGTACCAAAGTGTACAGCCCGCGATATTTTGTATAGGATAGGACGAAGATGCCCTATATAAATCGAAAATTAAAAGTTGTAGCCCTCAATAGCATCAGCATAAT
>JAZQZQ010000010.1:0-13859 GCA_045634125.1 Alistipes sp.
GATCCGCCCTGGTGATGGTCTCGCAGATGTTGCTGATGATGCGTGGCAGCTTGGCGGTGCCGATGTGGGGATGTGCCTCATAGAGAATCTCGGGTGTGGCGCCGTGATGCACGAGCGTCTGCAGGGCTTTGTTGTAGTTGCCGCGCTTCTTGCTGCGTGTGAATAGCTTGCCGTCGGAGAATGTACCCGCACCACCTGCGCCAAAGGCGTAGTTCGAGTCGGGGTTGACACTACCACCGCGATTAATCTGCGCGATATCGTGCTTACGCGACAATACCGACTTACCACGCTCCAAAAGTATAGGCTTGAAACCCAACTCTATAAGACGCAACGAGGTAAAGAGTCCCGCAGGGCCCGAGCCTACCACAACCACCTCAGTACCATTCTCCACCATAGGGTAGTCGAAGTGCAAAGGTGCTGGCTGCGGCTCCTTGTCGATGTATATCTCCAACGAAAGATTAACCTTAGCCATACGCTGACGCGCATCTATCGAGCGCTTGACAACACGCGCAAGGGCAATCTCACTCTGACGAATACCCAACTGCTGCGCCGCACGCGCTATGTAGAAACTCTGGTCTGCCGCCTGCTTGGGCGATAGTTGTAAGGTTATAATCTTTGGCATAATACTCCTATTTTTGCCGATATTGCGCACCTCGTAACACGCAATATGACACGTTCAGAACACAAAAGTAGGAAAAATTTTCAAGAAAATCGTAAATAAAGTTGCATATGTTATAAAAAGTTTTTATCTTTGCACCGCTAATGAGAACTAAGGAGTAGTTTTGAGTTAGTGATCCTGCGGACATGGTGTAATTGGTAGCCACGTCAGACTTAGGATCTGATGCCGAGAGGCGTGGGGGTTCGAGTCCCTTTGTCCGCACAAGGTTTTTAAGACGAGCAACGCGAGTTGCTCGTTTTTTTGTGCCTTGTGCGGATAAAGGGACTCGAACCGTCTATAATACCTCATAGTGCAAATCCCCACATAAGAGCATCATAAACTATACAACATCAATATATTATATCAGCTTTATGCACTGATTTTAACCAATACGCAAAGGATAGTCAAAAAAAGGCGAGGCTATAAGCCCCGCCTTGAATGTTTTCACAACGGAATAATCCTTATTGTGATTTGCTTTTAAATTTGTACCACAAAAGTAGGAAATAAATTGCTATCCTCCAAATTTTCCCTTAAATTTGTGATATCCTTTTAAATTTGTATAGATAATGAAACGAGTACTTGGACTTGATTTAGGCTCATCAAGTATAGGTTGGGCTATTATTGAAGAGAATAGTCATGAGATTCTTTCCGACACCGACATCAGCGAACGTGATAAGATTGTCGCTATAGGTAGTCGCATTATACCACTTACTGTAGATGAGAGCAATCAGTTTTCTAAAGGTCAGGCGATCACAAAGAATGCTGATAGAACAGCGAAACGCACGCAACGCAAAGGCTTTGACCGCTACCAGTTGCGTCGCACGCTACTTTTAGAGGAGTTAAAGCGCAGAGGCATCTATGACGGCACGCCATTAAACCTCAGCAAGTTAGAGTTATGGGGTTTGCGCGCCAAGGCAGTCAATGAGCAAATCTCACTCGCAGAACTTGGTCGTGTGTTATGTCATATCAATCAAAAGCGAGGCTATCGAACTGCGAAATCTGATTTAGGAGACAAGAAACTTGGCGCACACGTTCAGCAGATTGTGGACAGATATCGCGAAATTAGGGAGCAGGGCATCACTGTAGGTCAGTTTATGTATAACGCCCTATGTGCCGACGACGCCTTCCGCTGTAAGGAGCGCACCTATCCACGCATCGCATATATCGAGGAGTACGATGCTATTATGGCATCACAAAGGAGATTCTACCCAGATGTGCTTACCGATGAGTGTGTTGCACATATTCGCGACTACATAATCTTCCATCAGCGACCACTCAAGTCGTGCAAGCATCTTGTAGGACGTTGCGAACTTGAGAGATGCGATGTCGTAGACAAAAGTAGCGGTCGTGTACGCAACCAAGGTCCAAAGGTTGCACCACGCAGTTCGCCACTATTTCAGGCGTGCAAGATATGGGAGAGCATCAACAACCTCAACATACACAATAAGACCAACGACACGTTGCATATCACCCTCGAGCAGAAGCAGGCGATATATGCCTATATGCGTGTTAATGCGAAGTTAAATTCAAAGAAACTTGCAGAAATTCTTGGCATCAAGTCTAAAGAGTGGTATTTCGGCAAGGCTGTGGGCAACGGACTACAAGGCGATACTACATATTGCGCTATCAGCAATGCCTTTGGCAAATATCCAAAGGCTGAAGAGTGGTTGCGCTTTAACCTCACAACTGTTGATGGCACAAAGGTAAACACAGAAACTGGAGAGGTTACAAAGGTTATTGACGCATCCTTTGAACGAGAGCCACTATATCAGTTGTGGCATACGCTCTACTCTATATCGGACATCGAGGAACTACGCAGAATATTAAGTAGCAAGTTCGGCATTGATGATGATGATGTCGTGGAGGCATTGTGTCAAATTGATTTTGTCAAGGCGGGTTACAGCAACAAGTCATCGCGTGCTATACGCAAGATTTTGCCATACCTTCAAGAGGGTATGCAATACTACGATGCAAAGGTCTCGGCAGGCTATGATGACACCACCCTTACCAAGGAGCAGAATGAGGCGAGAGAACTTGTAGAGCGTCTACTGCCTATTCAGAAGGGCGAGTTACGACAGCCTGTTGTGGAGAAGGTCCTCAACCAACTTGTAAACCTTGTTAATGCTCTTATGGATGAGTATGGTCGCTTTGACGAGATACGTGTAGAACTTGCGCGCGAACTCAAGCAGAGTCGCGAGGAGCGCGAGAAGACTACCAAGAGCATAAACAGCAATCAAAAGGCTAACGAGATTATTGCAAAACGTATTTTTGATGAGTATGGACTCACACCTACGCGCTCGCGCATACAAAAGTATAAGATGTGGGAGGAGACCTCCTCAACCTGCATCTATTGCGGTAAGCCAGTTAGTGTCAAGGAGTTTTTGCTCGGTTTTGGCGTTGAGGTTGAGCATATTATACCACGTTCAGTCCTCTTCGACGATAGTTTCTCAAATAAGGCGTGCGCGTGTCGCGCTTGTAACAAGGAGAAGAACAATCGCACCGCCTACGACTATATGTCGAGCAAAGGCGAGGGCGAACTCACCGCATACATAGACCGCGTTAACGACCTTGCAGAGAATAAGAAGATATCTAACACCAAGCGCAAGAATCTGCTTATGAAGGCGCAGGATATCCCAACCGACTTTATCGAGCGTCAGTTGCGCGAGAGCCAGTATATCGCAAAGAAGGCAAAGGAGATACTGCTCACTATCTGCCACAATGTATATGCTACCAGTGGTAGTATCACCGACTTTGTACGCCATATATGGGGTTGGGACGAGGTGCTTCACACCCTTAATTTTGACCGTTACCGCGCTGCGGGTCTTACCGAGATGGTGGAGCGCGATGTTAATGGGGCAAAAGTCGAGGTTGAGAGAATCAAGGACTGGTCGAAGCGTATGGATCATCGCCACCACGCTGTTGATGCCCTTACTATTGCCTGCACCAAGCAGGGATATATCCAGCGTATCAACAATCTCAACTCGTTGAAGGATGTATCGTTCAAATCTTTGGACCACGAGGAGCAGAGCGTCGAGACTAAACAGCGTCTCACACGCCTTGAGCGATATATCCAACAGCAACCACACTTCTCTACCGCAGAGGTGGAGCGCGCTGTTGAGGGCATCGCTGTATCATTCAAAGGTGGCAAGCGCGCTGCGAGTATAGGTAAACGCTACATCCGTAAGGGTGGCAAACGTATTTGCGTACAGCGAGACATTGTCATTCCACGCGGAGCCTTGAGCGAGGAGAGCATATATGGTCGTATTCGCAGTAGCGAGAGTGGCAAGCAGGAGTATGTTATTAAATATAGGGTAGGAGCGATTACCCTCAAGGATGTCGACTATGTTGTGGATAAGCGTATCCGCGAGATTTTGCGCGAGCGTTTAGAGCAGTTTGGCGGTAAGGCAGAAAAGGCTTTTGCCGAGCCAGTACTCGACCATCAGGGTCGCGAGATTAAGAGTGTACGTTGCTACACTGGTTTAAGTGCTACTGTGCCTTTGCGTTATAATGATAAAGGCGAGGCTGAAGCATTCGTTAAGCCCGGCAACAACCATCACGTTGCTATATACGAGGATGAGAAGGGCAAGTGGCAGGAGCATATCGTTACCTTCTGGCACGCTGTTGAACGCAAGAAGTATGGAATCCCTACCATCATCACCACCCCCGCCGAGGTTAGGAGCAATGTAACAGACAAGATGCCAGAGTCATTCCAAGAGCAACTTCCAAAGTCTGCCACTTGGCAATTTAAGTTCTCTATGCAACAAAACGAGATGTTTATCCTCGGTATGAATGAGGAGTTGTACCAAGAGGCTATGCGCAACAACGACTATGCTATGCTTGGCAAGCATCTTTATAGGGTACAGAAACTTGCTACTGGCGACTTTGTATTTAGACATCACTTAGAGACGACTGTAGATGACAAATCTGCAACTGCAAGAGAAATGGGTAAACTCAAACGATTAAGTCTCAAAACATTAAAAGAGAATAACCCGCATAAGGTACATATTAGTGTAATTGGTAAAATTACAGAGATATGATAAAACGAACATTGTATTTCGGCAATCCCGCCTACTTATCGTTAAAACTCTCGCAACTTGAGATTCGTCTGCCCGAAGTGGATAGAAACCACTCATTGCCCGAGTCCTTTAAGAGTAGTGCAGTAAAGAGTATCCCCATTGAGGATATCGGTGTAGTAGTGCTTGACAACAAGCAGATAACCATTACACAAGGAGCATTGGGGGCATTGCTCGACAACAATGTTTCGATAATCACTTGTGACGACCATCGTATGCCGGTTGGGCTAATGTTGCCACTTGCGGGCAACACTACCCAATCGGAGCGATTTCGTCATCAAATAGAGGCATCACTACCTCTAAAAAAACAGTTATGGCAACAGACCATACAAGCCAAAATTCTCAATCAGTCTGCCGTACTACTACAACAGCGTGAGATGGAGTGTGGCAATATGGAGGCTTGGGCAAAACAGGTCAAGAGTGGTGACAGCGACAATCTTGAGGCTCGTGCCGCAGCATTCTATTGGCAAAATCTATTTGGAAACATCAAGGGGTTTAACCGCGATAGAGAGGGCATCCCGCCAAACAATCTACTTAATTACGGCTATGCGATACTGCGTGCAGTTGTCGCCCGCTCATTAGTTGGCAGTGGGCTTATTCCAACGTTAGGCATACACCACCATAATAGATATAATGCCTACTGTCTTGCCGATGATATTATGGAGCCATATCGCCCATACGTCGATAAATTGGTTGCGGAGATAGTGGATAGCGGTGCAGATATCACCAATCTAACCACCGATATCAAGAGCAAACTCCTATCCATCCCCGTACTCGATGTGGTTATCAATGGCAGACGTAGTCCGCTAATGGTTGGTGTGGGTCAGACCACAGCATCGCTGTACAAATGTTTCAGCGGAGAGATTCGCAAAATATCCTACCCCACAATGGAATGATAGAACGCTTTAGTGAATACCAAGTAATGTGGATATTTGTCTTTTTCGATCTCCCTACAGAGACAAAGAGCGACCGCAAGAAGTATGCAGAGTTTCGCAAACACCTCTTGCAAGATGGGTTCACTATGTTCCAATTCTCTATATATCTTCGCCACTGTCCAAGTCGCGAAAATGCCGATGTCCATATAAAACGTGTTAAAAATCGCTTACCTAAAGAGGGATATGTGGGTATTTTAACCATTACAGACAAACAATTTGGACAGATGGAACTATTTCGTGGATGCCAACGTATCAAGCAGGACTCCCCTACCCAACAATTAGAACTATTCTAATACAAAAAAGGATTTGTCCCATTTGAAGACAAATCCCAAAATCAAACACCGATTTTTTCTTTTCTAAATATCTTTGTAAACACCTAAAATACAACACCTTGTGGCGATTGTACTGTGTTTGATATGTCAAAGATACAAATTTAAAAGCAAATCACAACGAGTCCATTATTGCCCAATGCGCCTCTTTTACTGTGTTTGATATGTCAAAGATACAAATTTACATCGATATTGGCTCTACGGGGCTTCGGTCGGGGGTGGCAACGGCATCAACTACCGTAGTGTCTACAAGTGGGTCGAGGGTATCATCCACATATATTTCGACCTCAGCATCCGCAGGTATCACATCACCCTCAGCAGGTGCATCTGCAGGTGTAGCAGGCTCCTCCGTGGTGGGTATAAAGCACATCGATGTATAGTTGCCGTAGTTGAGTATTGCGAATACGATTGCAGCAAGCGTAGCAAGCGCAAAGAGTGTTCCTAAAAGTCTATTCATTCTATTTTAGTTTTAATCCGCCCGCCTTTAACTCCTTAACAGCGCGCAGCATAACATCATCTATTGGATAAATATTGTAGTAGTAGCCCGACTCATCGCCAAGGGCATTGCGGCCGATATAGGCACGTATCTGCGTGAGCAACACCTCACGCGATGCCTCGATATCGGCAGGTGTGGCTGTAACGCCATGGCGCTCGGCATATGCCAAGAACTCCGTAATAAGGTCAGCACTCGCAAGCACAGCGTCGAGGTCTTCGAGAGTAGCGACATTATCGAGCTTCGCGCGGTTACGGTCGGTAAAATCGAGAGTATAGCGGTAGAGGATATTGGCATCCCACACCTTACTATAGAAGTCCGAGACCTTGGTAGTATCCACCGGAATAAAGATATCGGGCATAACGCCGCCACCACCATAGACCACACGTCCCCCAGACGTGTGATACTCCTTACTCTTATCCAAGCGGATGGAGTCCTTCGAGAAGAGTTCGTGATGGTTGATACGGTTTACCAAGTCCATACGGTATGCCATCTCGTCGCCATTGGTGTATGGGCGCTGTATCGAACGGCCCGATGGGATATAGTAGCGAGCAACGGTAAGGCGCATAGCAGAGCCATCACTAAATGGCAACTGCGCCTGCACAAGACCCTTACCAAAGGTGCGACGACCGATAACCAAGCCACGGTCGTTATCCTGTATTGCGCCCGCCAAAATCTCGCTCGACGAGGCACTTAGCTCATCCACAAGTACTGCGATATTAGCATCGGTATAGCGACCCATACCGTCGGAGTACTCGTTGACACGTCTACCGTGACGATCCTCCGTATAGACAATCAATTTACCCCTATCAAGGAACTCGTTGAGGATGCTAACCACCTGATCCAAGAAGCCACCACCATTGCCTCGAAGATCGACAATAATAGAGCGCATACCCTCGCTCTTAAGGCGCTCCATAGCAGCACAAATCTCAGAATATGAGGTGCGCGAGAACTGCGCAAGACGCAAGTAGCCAATACCGGCACTCTTATCGAGCATAAAGGCCGCTGTAACGCTATGCACCTCAATAGCTGCGCGTGTGATGTTGATATCTACCAACTCATCAATAGCAGAACGCTTAACCGAAAGTTTAACCTTTGAGCCTCGAGGACCACGCATAAGGCGCACCATAGAGTCCTGACTGATACCCTGACCCGCAACATCCCTATCGTCGATACGAATAACGCGATCACCAGCACGAACACCCGCCCTGTCCGAAGGGCCTTGTGGGATGACATTAAGCACCGTAATCGTATCTGTCATAGCGTTGAAGACAATGCCAATACCATCGAACTCACCCTCCAACGACTCGTTCACAGCCTCGAACATCTTAGCAGGGATATACTCCGAATGAGGATCGAGCTCCGAGAGGAGCTTTGGGATAGCCTTCTCATATATCGTATCAAGTTCTATAGGATCGACATAATTGTTACGCACCGTCATAATGGTCTGCATAAGCTTATCGCCTCCCGACACAATCTTCTCCATCTCAGCCATCTCCTTAGCCACCTGCGCCAAACTCTTTTCATATTCGCCGACATTTGCCGACATATACTCGACAAGCTGCTTAACACGATGACGCTCAACAAGGCGACCTATCATATAGCTTCCACCTATGGTACACAATATGATCGCTGCAACCAAGGCTAACCGTATGATATATCTCTTTCTGCTCTTTTCCATTATTATGGCTATTTATTCTTAAATCTGTATGTAAGTCCTATACTAAACATCGACGATAGTTGCAACTTATCGATCTCAGCCTTATTGTAGTAGAGTTGGAAGTATATTTGTGTTGAGAAGTACTTATTAGCCTTAATATCAAATGTATTCTCCCAGCGTAGTGTTGGGGCAATCTTATCGCCCGAATAGAGGCTTGTAACCCAACCATAGAAGGAGTATGCAGTAGTGCGGTAGCGCAACCAGCCACTCTCGCCCCATGTGCGGTCGAAGTCCAACTGTACAGAGAGACCGCCCTCATACTTTGAGCGCTTGCCTGTAGGAACACCATAGTTCATATCTACATATACATCACCATCGAGTTTCTGTGTCATAGTATCATGACGATATGTAGCACTCATAGCCACAGGCGCAAGATTAACCTTTAGTGGGAAGCTCTTAGATGGCAAGATATAAGTAAAACCGACTGAGGCATCCAAATATCCTGGGGTCATAAAGTTCGAAACAAGTGGTTTATTGTGCTCCTGATCACCACGAGCAGCATATCCAGGCGCAAACTGAGTACGGAACTTAACGTTAGCACCATAGGTCCAATCTTTAACCAAGGCCCACTGTGGCGCTGTAGAGATAGCAATTTCATCAACATTCTTAAACCAGATATTGCTTTGCACGCCATCCAACTCCATCATCATACGGTTGTAGCCAAACTTTGCCGAAGCGGTATTTGTAAGCGAGAAGCGACCACGCTTATATGTATGCAAGAAGTTGGCATTGGCAAGGATAGTGATGGTATTATCTCCCGCAGCCTGCCATGTGTCGCTAAATGCTGTTGACGAGCCGTGAAGGTTCGCTGAGAAATCAATGGTGTTACGCTCCTTACGTAAAGCTCGGCGCTCAGCACGATAGACCGCATCCGAGAAGTAGGTGGCATCTACAGCCTGATATTTTAGATCGTTCTCAAACTCCTTCATACCACTCTCTGGCACAACATCATATATCGACACCTGTGCTGAAAGCGTGCCACAATATGCCATCATCGCAACAAAAGCAAAAATCAATCTCTTCATATTATCTATGTATTGGTCGATAAACAAAAACTTCCACAAAAATACAAATTATTTTTGATACTCAACCCTTAAAAAATCGAAAAAAAATGCCTATCTTTGTGAGTGAAGTCTAAATATAGAACGAACAGAAAAAAATGAAATATTTTGGAGCACATGTAAGCGCATCTGGCGGTGTGGAAAATGCCGTTAAGAATGCCAAAGATATTGGGGCTACAGCATTTGCCCTATTTACCAAGAATCAGCGTCAGTGGATAGCACCAGCGCTCACACCTCAGCAGATAGCAACCTTCAAGGAGGCTATGGCAGAGGCAGGATTTAGCGCTGCGCAGATTCTTCCACACGATAGCTACCTTATCAACCTCGGACACCCCGACGAGGATGGTCTGCAGAAGTCGCGCGAATCGTTTTTTGAGGAGATGCAGCGCTGCGAACTACTTGGTCTTGATCGCCTTAACTTCCACCCAGGCAGCCATCTTAAGCGCATCAGCGAGGAGGGTTCGTTGGATCGCATTGCCGAGTCTATAAATATGGCATTGGAGCGCACCCAGGGCGTTACTGCTGTGCTGGAGAACACTGCGGGTCAGGGATCAAATCTCGGCTATAAGTTCGAGCATTTGGCATATATTATTGACCGCGTGGAGGATAAAAGCCGCGTGGGCGTATGTCTCGACACCTGCCACTCCTTTGCTGCGGGTTACGACCTACGCACCAAGGAAGCATGCGATGCTACATTTGCCGAGTTCGACAGAATCATCGGCTTCAAATATCTACGTGGTATGCATCTAAACGACGCTATGCGACCTTTGGGCAGCCATATCGACCGCCACTCACCTATGGGCGATGGCGAAATTGGTATCGAGTGCTTTAAGTATATCGCAAGCGATCCTCGTTTCGACAATATTCCGCTCATCCTTGAGACTCCTGACGAGGAGCGCTGGGCGCAGGAGATTGCTCAGTTGAGAGCGTTTGCAAATATATAATAGGTAGTCTCGATGAAGTTTATAGAGCTGTTTCTTATTGGCGTAAGTTTGGCGATGGATGCCTTCGCAGTATCTGTGGGCAAAGGTCTCTCGGTAAAGAGGGTACTACCACGCCATGCCCTGAGCGCAGGCTTATGGTTTGGTGGTTTTCAGGCCCTTATGCCGATTATTGGATACTTTCTCGGCAGTAGCTTGACACATGTCGTGGAGCGAGTAGACCACTGGATAGCCTTTGGTCTATTGGCGCTTATAGGTCTAAATATGATTCGTGAGACCCTCTCGGGCGATGACGAGAAACACGACTCCGATTTTGGTTTCCGTAAGATGTTGGTAATGGCTATTGCAACGAGCATCGATGCTCTTACGGTGGGTGTATCTATGGCATTCCTAAATGTTGATATCTGGGTTGCCGCTGCTGTAATTGGCGTCATCACCTTCGCCCTCTCCGCTATGGGCGTATCGCTTGGCAACAAATTTGGCGCAAAGGTTGGTTCAAAAGCGGGACTTGTTGGCGGCGCGGTACTTATATGCTTAGGTATTAATATATTAATCGAACATTTAGGACTTATATAAATTAAGTATCAGCAAACAAAACAACAAGAGCGAACTCCATAAAAGTTCGCTCTTATTATATTTAGGACTAAATTATTTACTACTTTGAGATAAGCGACTTTAGGGTTTTAGCGATATCGGTATTCTCCACGATACCATTTATCGACTCATGCGCTGTGCCATATAGATAGATAGGTATCATCACGCCCGAGTGTCCGTTTGTTGTCCAGCGATATTCGACCCCCTGCTCCGAAAGATTGAAGTTAGCATCGGCACTTACGATGCTAAGACCGCCAGTTTCGTGGTCCGCAGTAACAACCACAAGAGTTCCTTCATGCGTCTTAGCATACTCCACTGCCACCTCGATAGCACCCATAAAGCCCAGCATCTCTATCTGCTGTGCCTGTGCATTATTTGCATGTCCCATACCATCAATTAGCGAGCCTTCGACCATAAGCACAAAGCCATTATCCTCGCCACGCTTCTCCAATAGTCGCAAAGCCTCGCGTGTGGCATCGGCAAGATATGAACCTGAATTAGAACCTACCTCCCAATCAGACAATAGAGCTAACGTACGGCTATCACCGTTCTGATTATGAAGTTCCTCGAACTCCTCAACAAGGTCGAAACCGTGATTCTTAAACACCTCTTTTACCTCATCGCTATATCGCTCCTTAAAGTACCCCATACCGCCACCAATAGCAACATCAAGACTGCTCTCAAGAAGCTGCTCGGTAATAAGTAGGTAGTTGTGTCGGCTCTCGGTGTGAGCATAAAAAGCTGCTGGCGTGGCGTGTTGTAGGTATGTTGTAACGACCACACCCGTAGCCTTACCATGCACCTTAGCCACATCCATCAACGACTCCACTGCTACGCCATCAGGTGTGCAACCAACGAAGGTATTGTTGGTTTTATATCCAGTTGCAAGGGCTGTTCCCGAGGCTGCTGAGTCGGTAACTCGGTTATCTACCGAGTAGGTCTTCTGCAAAGCTACGTTCTCTGCCGAGTCAAAAATAGTTGGGTTGTAACCTCTCTCTACCTGCATCATAGAGACAGAGCTAAGACCCATGCCGTCGCCAATAAGATATATGATATTTTTTACCTCCTGCGCTGATGCAACGCCGATTGTAAGCAGAAATGCTACGATTGTTGAAAGAGTGCGATTCATAGTTTTAAGCCTTTATTTTTGCAAAATTACGCCAAATATCCTATCTTCGCAATAGTTACCGATTAAAAAGTTATCTATATGGCAGAAGTACGCATAGCCGAAGATTGGAAGAGAATTATAGGCGAGGAGTTCTCAAAACCCTATTTCGAAGAGTTGATACGCTTCGTAAAGCAGGAGTACGCCACATCGCAAGTCTTTCCTGCGGGGCGCAATATATTCCGCGCCTTCGATAAATGCCCCTTCGACAAGGTTAAGGTCGTAATTATTGGTCAAGACCCATATCATGGTGACGGTCAGGCTAATGGCTTGTGCTTCTCGGTGAACGAAGGCGTACCATTTCCACCATCGTTAAAGAATATCTTTAAGGAAGTTTACGACGATGTGGGCGCTCCTATCCCCTACTCTGGCGATCTCGACCGCTGGGCGGAGCAGGGTGTGCTTCTACTTAACTCTGTACTAACAGTTAAGGCACATAATGCCGCCTCACACGCAGGTCATGGTTGGGAGATATTTACCGATGCCGTAGTTCGCGCTATTGCCGAAAGAAAGCAGGGCGTTGTCTATATGCTCTGGGGTAGCTACGCCCAGCGCAAGGGTGCTATAGCCAACCCACAAAACAACCTTATTCTCCACTCTGTTCACCCATCTCCACTATCATCCTATCGTGGCTTCTTCGGGTGCAAACACTTCTCTAAGGCTAACGACTACCTCAAAAGCATAGGTAAGGAGCCAATCATCTGGTAACAATAGATATAAACCGCCAAGAATATGAAAATCGCGATAATAGGAGCTGGCAATATGGGTGGCGCTGTTGCGCGCGGTCTTGCCAAGGGTAGCATTATCCCAACATCAAATATCTACGTCTCAAATCCATCAACCGCCAAGCTCTCAGCACTTAAGAGTGAGTTCCCAGAGATTAACACCACGACAGATAACTGCGCGGTAGCAACCGTGGCAGATATTGTCGTGCTTGCAGTAAAGCCGTGGAAAGTTACGGAGGTGGTCGAGGAGATTAAACCACACTTGAACTACTCTCGTCAGGCAATAGCATCTATGGTAGGTGGACTCAGCATTGCGCAACTCTCGGAGTGGCTCGATAAGGGCGATGGTGCGCTACCTGCGACATACGTTATTATCCCAAATACCGCCATTGCTACAATGAGTAGCATGACCTTTATCTCCTCAGCGCGCTCGACAAAGGAGCAGGACAGCTTTTTGTGTGAGATATTTAACGAGTTGGGCGATGCTATGCTTATAGATGAGGGTGTTATGCCCGCAGCCACGTCGCTCGCCTCGTGTGGCATAGCCTACGCACTACGATATATCCGCGCAGCAATGGAGGGCGGTGTGGAACTCGGCTTCCGCGCCGACGATGCCAAGCATATAGTGATGCAGACCTTGCGAGGTGCTGTAGACATCCTTGAAGCCAACAACACCCATCCCGAGGTGGAGATTGACCGCGTAACCACCCCTGGCGGTCTTACAATCAAGGGACTAAACGCCATGGAAGCCGCAGGCTTTACGCATAGCGTTATCGAGGGTCTCCGCGCTTCGACAAAGCGGTAACTCAACGAATAATTACAATAACAAAGGTGCGATCTCGTTTTGACAACCGTTATTTTATTTTAACTGATTGATTTTCAGTGTTAGTTTTTACGAAAATTGCGAAATCCTACATAGAAGACTACATGGAGGTCGTCATTATGCCAACTAACTGCGAGAACAATGTCATATAATCCTTTTGAAAGTACGGCTCTGAAATCAAGCATCTTTCGCTGATGCGATATGTGTAGGGATGTTCTACAAATTAGGAGATAAGTTAGTCTTTGTCGGCAGATTTTGTTTCGGTCGCTTTTGAATTTATTTTGGCATCTTTCTCATCTTTCCTCAGTTACTATGCTTGCATCGCGCCTTCGGAATAGCTGA